>JAFRRN010000042.1 GCA_017428055.1 Prevotella sp. | reverse complement strand
TGAGCCGCTTCAAACCTAAAAACTCGAAGTTGTAGGCGAAGTAAGTGAAGAAGTTTGACACCCTCGGGTCGTCGCAATTGCACAGCACCGTCTTCCCCCGGAAATGCTCCCGATAGTGCCTCAGCTCATTGTTGATGTCCGTCAACTGCGTGTAAAACTCATCCTTCTTCGCCTCCTTGGCGGCATTGAGATTCTTGTTTGCCATAGTGTTGATTCTTAAATAACGTATTGAGTCATGGACGTGAATAGACTTCCTTTACCATCTGGTGAAGCAAGTGGCGAGCAGTCCCAAGATCCATCATTTCAGAATATTGTGCGGTTTGTACGTTTTCGCCTGTAGTCTTATACATTTTCAGCTGATTATCATTACGCATTATCATACGCAAAGATAGTGGTTTCTGTTGAGACAACCAAACTTTCTGGCAATTTTTCAGTCTTCTCCTAAATAATGGTCATAAAGGGCAGAGTCAATCAGCAAATGCAAGACTGGCACAAAATTATGAATAATGTTTGTAGAACTCTTCCTTCGAGTGTTAATATTCAATTTTTCCTTTACTCTTCTATTGTTTATTGTCAGTATGGATGCGATTTTATTTCGATGAAAAGTCTTGACAAAACGACGTTCGGGAAATGTTGCAAAGTAGTAGTTAAACGGTGTTAATCACTTTGCCCTTTGTCATTCGCATGTGGCGGTTTTATGCGTTTAACATTTTTTGGGCGGCAGTTATCGACGACGGATGCCACAGTTATCGCTCGTAAATGGGGCTTTCATGGGCGGCGGATGCCACAGAAAAATTGTTAAAATGCCGTATTTATGGGGTGAAAAAGGGGCATTTATCGGCGACAAAGAGGGCATCTACAAGGTAACGGCTTGGTATTCAACAACTTACAAAACACGCCAAAAACCCGCGTTGTTTCAACTAAAGGAGGAGTTGTTGGCAAATAACGCAACCACGGAGGCTCCATTCATGATAAAAAATTGACATTTCGCCCCACCAAGGAGGGCATGTGGCGGAATGGAAATGCCATCGTTTCAGGCGTGTCAAACCAAAGGATGCGACATTAATCCTTTGCCCCCTTACCTCTCATCTTGGCTTCCCTCAATCGCCCTGTCCTGTCCATGAGCTCTTCCTGGAGTTTTAATTCCAGGCTGTCGGTATGGTATTCCCTCTCCACCTCCATCCTCTTTCTCCAGTATTCCTGCAAGTCTCCATCGGAGACCTTCATCATCTTCTTACATTGGCTGAAACATTTGTCCATGTTGAGAAGGTAGTTTGAACTGATAAAAGAATAAAGGATGTAATCCACCTTCATGAAATCATCACGGTCAGTCATGATGGAATGCCCTTCGAGGTCTTTACGGAAGGCCTTAACCACATTCTCCTCATACATCTTGCGCGTAAGATAGAAAGAGGAGACATTCTCTACGAAGAGGACATTGCCGATGGTGTTGATGGTTTCTATGCTCGACGAGACGATCTCCTCCGTCGTAGAGTGAAAGACGGAGGCGGGGATAATCGGATTCATCACCGCCTTGGCATACTCCTCGGGGTGCTCCGCGACGACCAGTTGGCATTCATAGCCCCTTTGCAATGAGGAGTCCGATTTGTGCGCATCCGTCAACGACATGTCCATATCGTGCAGGATCATCATGACCAACTCGCGCCTGGCACTCTCCTCCTTCCTGTTATCCAGCCAAGCAGCCGTACCAAAAGTCAGCACGATGGAGATGGTGGTGGCGATGACTGTCATCATCAGTTCCTTCCACCAAGCCTTTCCTGACAACTTTCGCCCGAACTTGGGCATCTTGAATTTCACGTTCATCTCGTCTTGTTTATAATAAAAAAAGCTTTACACAGACCCTCTCTCGTAAATGACGAGGCAAAGATAGTCAAAAATATTGGGAACAAATAGTTAATGTATATAAAATTGGCGGCATAAACAGCGCAAAATGTTTATTTTTGCAAAACTATGCCAAAAGAACAATCATCAATCCGAGAACGAGAGAGAACCAACCTGCATAAGCCGAGACGCTACAAGGTGATCCTCTACAACGACGACTTCACCACGATGGAGTTTGTGGTGAGAATGCTCATCAACATCTTCCACAAGGGCGAGGCGGAGGCTGAGACACTCATGCTGCAAGTTCACCACGCCGGCGAGGCGGTGGTGGGCATCTACAGCTACGACATCGCCATCACGAAAGTACACGAGGCAACTGAAATGGCTCGCCAAGAAGGTTTCCCCTTACGTATCACCTACACGCCAGAATAGCCCATGGAAGCAACTAAGAATGCCCAAACGCTTATCGAGAAGGCCAGCAAGGTGGCCCAGGATCTGTGTTGCGAATACGTCATGCCCGAGCACATGTTGTTTGCGCTCTTTGATGATAGCAAGTTTCGTTTTGCCGTGGACATGTCAACCGATGCTTACTCTTTAGAGATTTACAACGAGATCGAGCACCAGATTCTCGACTATGTTTCCGACGACATACCCTTTGATTATGAGCCCAATCTCTCCATGCAATTCCTCACGCTGATAGAATCAGCCAAGTTCTATGCCCAATGTGGCGGCAAGACAGAGTATGACGTCCCCCATCTCATTCGTGGGATGTTCGACTTGGAGGAGTCGATGGCGGCCTTCATCCTACAAAAACACTTCGGCGACAACTTTGCGACGTTTCTCTCCACCGTCATTCAGTTTTTTGATAAGAAGGAAGACAAGGAAGAAAATCACGACATGGTTGATTCTCCAACCCAAGATCCACATGACGAGACCCCACACATTCCCACGGACGAAGAACTCGACGATGACGAGGATGATAATGGCATTGACGAGTTCGACATCTTCAATCTCGACAGCGAAGAGGGGGAAGAACAAGGGAAGAAGCCTTGGGAGAAATTAGTGACATGTATGAACGACATGGTGGAAAGCCACAACCCGCTCATCGGAAGGGAGGCGGAACTGGAGCGCACCATACAGGTACTTTGCCGCAAGGACAAGAACAACCCGCTGCACGTGGGCGAGCCAGGAGTGGGCAAGACGGCACTGGTGTATGGCCTGGTGAGCCGTATCGTCAAGGGCGACGTGCCTCCAAGGCTACAGGGATGCCTCGTCTATCAGATGGATATGGGTGCGATGGTGGCAGGAACCCAATATCGTGGCGACTTCGAGAAACGCATCAAGAAGGTGATGGAGGGCGTGAAGAAAAAGGGAAACGCCATCGTCTACATCGACGAGATACACAACATGATTGGCGCAGGGAGCTCCTCTGACAGTTCCCTCGATGCCTCCAACATGCTCAAGCCCTACCTTGAGAGGGGCGAAATCCGATTTATCGGCTCCACGACGTATGAGGAATACAACCGCTATTTCGCCAAGCGCCGAGGCATCGTGCGCCGTTTCCAGCAGATAGACATCCCCGAGCCGTCGGTGGAGGAGGCCATTGGCATCCTCAAGGGGCTGAAAAAGAAATATGAGGAATATCATCATGTCACCTATTCCAACGAGGTCATCGAGTATGCCGTCAAGGCAAGTGCCAAGCATATCAGCGACCGGTTCCTGCCCGACAAGGCGATAGACCTCATCGACGAGGCGGGAGCCTACCGCGAGCTGCATCCCATCGAGGGCAAGAAGACGCAAAAGGTGGACAAGGCATTGGTCTCCGAGGTGCTGGCGAAGGTGTGCAAGGTGGATGCTGCCGCGATGAAGGAGGAGAGCAACGTGTCGCTCAAGGCTTTGCAACCCAACATGCTCGCCAAGATCTATGGTCAGGATGAGGCGGTACAGCAAGTGGTGGAGGCGGTGCAGATGGCAAAGGCTGGACTGACCGACGATGACAAGCCGCTCGCCTCCTTGCTGTTCGTTGGTCCCACGGGCGTGGGCAAGACGGAGGTGGCGCGTACGCTGGCACAGGAGTTGGGCATCTCGCTCGTGCGTTTCGACATGAGCGAATACACCGAGAAACATGCCGTAGCCAAGCTCATCGGCGCACCCGCCGGGTATGTGGGATATGACGACGGCGGGCTGTTGACCGATGCCATCCGCAAGACACCCAACTGCGTGTTGCTCTTAGACGAGATTGAGAAGGCCCATGAGGACATCTACAACATCCTCTTGCAGGTGATGGACTATGCCCGACTCACGGATAACCGAGGGCAGAAGGCAGACTTCCGCAACGTCATCCTCATCATGACCTCCAACGCCGGGGCACAATATGCCTCGCAAGCCAACGTCGGTTTCACATCGAAAGTGTCACGGGGCGAGGCGATGCTGTCACAAGTGAAGAAAACCTTTAAGCCCGAGTTTATCAACCGATTGTCTGGGACGGTGGTGTTCCATGACATGAACCGCGAGATGGCGAGCCTCATCCTCGATAAGAAGTTGCGTGAGTTGCAAGCGAAGCTCACGTTGAAGAAAGTGAACATGCAACTTTCCGACGATGCCCGCCAACTCCTGTTGGAGAAAGGGTTTACCAAGGAATACGGCGCGAGGGAGATGGACCGCGTGATTGCCCAGATGGTGAAGCCCCTGCTGATGCGCGAAATCCTCTTTGGCAAGCTGAAGAAAGGCGGCAACGCCTACATCGTCAAGGCGGAAGAGGATGGAAAATTGAAGATTGACAATTGAAGATTCTCTCCCCCATTTACCTCATCAACCCCATTCACCCCATTATCCCCATACCTCCCATAACCCTACAATCAAAATGATATTTCAATTAGACGATAAGCTATGGTTTCCCAACCCACGTTTGGGAGAAGAGGATGGGTTGTTTGCCGTAGGAGGCGACCTTTCACCAGAACGTCTCATCTTGGCATATAACTATGGCATCTTCCCCTGGTTCTCTTTCCGCTATCATGACCAGCCCCATTGGTATTGCCCGATGAAGCGATTCGTCATCTTCCCATCGGAAATCCATGTGTCGCATAGCATGAGGACATTGATGAACAAGGGGCAATACCATTGCACGTTCAACAAAGCATTCCAAGACATCATCACATGTTGCTCCTTGTCGAAGAAACGGTTTCTACACGACGGGGCATGGTTGGGTGTGGACATCATCAAAGCTTACAGAAAGCTACATGAGATGAACATCGCCGCAAGCGTGGAGACATGGGAGGGTAACGACCTCTCTGGTGGCCTTTATGGGGTCGTCGTCAACAACTGTTTCATTGGCGAGAGCATGTTCTCATTCGTCCCCAATGCCAGCAAACTGGCACTCATCCACCTTGCCCGTTTCATGCAGGAAAAGGGGAAAGGCATCATCGACTGCCAGTTTGAGACACCCCACCTCAAGTCGATGGGGGGAAGGTTTATCGACTATGACGAATACTTGGAAATCTTACACCAGAAATAATAGCCTCATCAGTCACTATACCATCTTCTTCCGCACCGTGCCATCGCCTCGCACACGATATTGATGCCACGCCGGGGAGTGGCAAAGCGGTGGCCAACGATGGCCAAACATATCGTAACGGAAATCTTTACCACAACTACCCAACTAATTGGAAAAAAAGTTGTATCTTTACGACCGATTTACAAACACTACTTTTTCACCCATTGATTCCATTAACTAAAAACAGATAGCAAATGAAGTACTCAAGATTATTCTTTGCCAGTCTCCTCTTCCTGTCAGGAATGACCGCAATGGCGGCAAAAGCAAAGTTGGTACATGCCGACAAGAAAGTAGTAAACGGCACAACTATCCGTGTGACCTATCTCTCCGACGATATAGTGCGTATCGTCAAATACCCCGGCGAGGGGACGATGCCCGAAAAGAAAAGCTACTCCGTCATCCTCGAAGAAGGCAAGGAACAAAGCCTTAACATCAAGGTGAGCATTGACGAGCAAACAGGGTGTGTGACTTTCCGCAACCGCCAAGGAGAGGTGTTGCTCCAAGAAACAGGCATCCCCACATTAGACAGGCATCAGGGTGGGGTTGATGCCGGCAAAATGCGCATCGGCCAGACATGGCGAATCCAACAAGACGAGGACATCTATGGATTGGGGCAACTGCGGGACGAGGCCATGAGTTGGCGCGGACGCGAGATGGAACTATGGAACCACAACACCTATATCGCCATCCCTTACTTCACCAGCAACCGGGGATACGGGCTCTATTGGGACAATGCGGGCAAAAGCCGTTTCAAGGACTCACCCGATGGCATACAGTTCACCAGCGAAGTTGGCACCTGTATCGATTACTATTTCATCTACCACGATGGCACACAAGACGGCGTCATCGCCGGCATACGCCAACTCACGGGCGCGGCAACGATGTTCCCACTATGGACTATGGGACACTGGCAATGTCGCGAACGATACAAGACGAGCGACGAACTGGCAGCCGTGCTTGACAAGTATCGTGAGTTGCAAATCCCCCTTGACGGCATCGTACAAGACTGGCAGTATTGGGGTTGCGACTCCAACTGGAACGCCATGCGTTTCCAAAACCCTTATTATATAAATAAGGTGGGCGACCCGGCATGGGAGAAATACCTTCCTGAAGACCTCAAGAAACTACCCGTTGTAGAGCCACGTCTAAAGAGTCCTGAAGAAATGGTCAACTATGTACACCAGAACAACGCCCATCTCATGATTAGTATATGGGCAAGTTTCGGCTCCTGGACGAAGCCCTACCAGGAATTACAGAAGATTGGCGGGTTGCTCCCCTTCGATACTTGGCCACGCAACAAGGGCGTATTGCCTTACGACCCCTTCAACCCCAAGGCTCGTGACATCTATTGGAAATACTTGAGCCACCTCTACAAGATGGGCTTCGATGCCTGGTGGACAGACTCCACAGAGCCTGACCACTTCAACGAGACCAAGGAGACCGACAACTACCTGACCCACGACGGCTCATGGCTTTCGGTGAAAAACGCCTTCCCCTTGATGACCAACCGAGGCATCTATGAGCATCAACGCAAGACGAAAGGGAATCAAAAGCGTTCGGTACAAATGACACGCAGCGGCACCTTCGGCCTGCAACACTATGGCACATTCTCATGGAGCGGCGATGTCGTGGCATCGTGGAAGGAAATGAAGAACCAAATACCCAGCGGCTTAAACTTTACCCTCTGCGGCATACCATTCTGGAACACCGACCTTGGCGGTTTCTTCTATTGGGAATACGAACAAAGCCCGAAGAACCCCGCCGTGCAAGAGTTGCAGACACGATGGATGCAATGGGGCACATTCATGCCCCTCATGCGCAACCATTGCTCCAGCCCCATGGTAAGTGAAATCTACGCTTTCGGAAAGAAAGGCGACTGGGCATACGACGCAATGGTCGATGCCGTGAAGCTGAGATACCGCCTACTTCCCTACATCTACTCGATGGCGGGCGAGGTGGTGCAACATAGCGGCATGATGATGCGCCCATTGGTGATGGACTTTGCCAACGACGTGAAAGCCCGCCGCCTAAACGATGAATACATGTTCGGCCATGCCTTTTTGGTAAAACCCGTTACAGACCCTCTCTATACATGGAAAGACGAGCAAAAGCACGGTCATGAAATATATCCCGACATACGTAAGGCGGCTGCCCCCGTCAGCGTATACCTTCCAAAGGGCGAGAAAGCAGCAGAAGTCAAATGGTACGATTTCTTCACGGGCGAATGCCATGAGGGCGGCAAGACCATCATGCGCGCCACACCAATCACCGACATGCCCGTCTATGTCCGTGCCGGTAGCATCGTTCCCTTCGGTCCCGATGTACAGTTTAGCAATGAGAAGGCATGGGATAACCTCGAACTGCGCGTCTATCCCGGAGCAGATGGCTCCTTTACCCTCTACGAAGACGAGGGCGACGGTTACAACTATGAGCTTGGGCAGTTCACAGAAATCCCCTTCCAATGGGATGATGCCAACCGCACCCTTACCATCGGAGAGAGGCATGGGCAATACAAGGGCATGTCGCAGCAACGACTATTCCTCATCGTCCTTCCCGATGGCTCCACAAAGGTCGTGAATTACAGGGGGAAGGAAATAACCGTGAAACTATAATAAGCGGATTAAGATAGCTTCGCCAAGAAACGGTCGCGGTCAACAATGTAACGAGTATGCTCACCCTCGCCGATGATGGTGTCATCCTGCATGGCTACCACATGGAAGTCGAGCTTACGACCGTCAATATTGGTCAATTGCGCCGTGGCGATTATCTCCGCTCCCAAAGGGCTTGGTTTGCAGTGGGTGCATTGGATGAATGCACCCACTGTGGTCTGTTCAGGGGGCAGTTCTTGGTCTACGGCAAGCATGGCGGCATTCTCCATGAGCGCGACCATGATGGGTGTTGCCAAGACATTCATGTCGCCTGAGCCGATGTGGGCGGCAGTGTGGATTTCTTCCACGGTTAACACGCTGGTGTGTGCTTGTCCTAATTGAATCATATTGATTGATTTTATGGGGTTAATGGGGTTAATGGGGTGGATGAAGATTTCATGATGAAATGGAGGGTTGAGCCGTTGAGGATTTGCTCATGGGTGATTTGGGGAGTGGGTAGAGGCAAGCCATCCAACGTCACATTTTGCACGTAGATGTTCTCTTTAGCTGCATTCTCTGCCTCAATGGTGAACTTCTTGCCATTCTCCAAATTGAATGTCACCCGTCGAAACGTGGGCGACCCTAATTCGTAATATGGCGTTGCAGGGCAGACTGGGTAGAATCCGATGGATGAAAAGACGTACCAAGCAGACATCTGCCCGGCATCATCATTGCCCGAAAGACCACCCGGCGTGTCGTTGTATTCGGTGTTGAGGATATGGCGCACCCATTTTTGCGTCAAGTCAGGACGGTTGGCATGATTGAAAAGATAGGGGATTTGGTGACACGGCTCGTTGCCATGCCAATAACGTCCTTGCGTGAACATGCTGTCGAGACGAGAAATCACGAGATTTTGGAGTTTAGGAGTAGCAAGGAGTTCAGGAGTTACAGACATTTGCTTTACTTGCCGAGTAGGTTTGCTATTGTCTGAACTTCTGAACTCCTGAACTCCTGAATTACTAATAACTTCGAATAACCCTTCTATGTCGTGCGGCACATACCAAGTATAATGGCAAGTGGCACCCTCGGTGATATATGGCTTGCGGTTGATGATGTCTGTATTGCCTTCCCATGAGCCATCGGCGTGACGACCGTCAGCCCATCCCGTGTAGGGGTTGATGACATTTCGCCAATTCTGGCTCCGTCGCATGAGTTCATGATAATCGTCTTCATGCCCCAATGACTTCGCCATTTGCGCCACGGCAAAGTCATCAAAGGCATATTCGAGTGTCCGTGAGGTTTGCTCCTCTGTGTGGAAGGCATCTTTCACACCATCCTCCAATGGGATATATCCATACTTGAGGTAGGAATCAAGTGCCCTGCGTCCCATGCCATCTTTGTATTCATGAATGTCTGTGGGTGTCTCAAAAGCATTCTTTCGCATGGCCTCGTATGCCTTTGCAGTATCAAAACCGCGGATTCCCTTGATGTAGGCATCAGCAAGCGTGGCTGCACAGTGGTCTCCTATCATGGCAGCCGTGTAACTATTCCAGCAGGGGAAGATAGGAAGCCATCCACCCCGTTCATACATATCGACCAAGGATTGCATCATCCATCCCGACAAGGTGGGGGCAATGATGTTGTACAGGGGATGTACCGCACGATAGGTGTCCCACATAGAGTAGTCGGTAAAAGCCTTTCCGCCAACATCAGAGATCTCACGGGGGAGGAATGAGGCTCTGTATAATGCGCCATAGAATTGGTTGACGCGGGCTGTATCGGCATCCTCCACGTCGATGGTGTGCAACCGCTCCACCCATTGGTTGGCGAGGTCGTCCTGCATTTGGGAGAAAGGCTTTCCCTTCGCCTCTACTTCCAAGTTGTGTAGCGCACCCTCCTTACTAATGAGTGACGATGCCATGACGAGCGTGAGGGGTAGATCCTCTTCCCCTTGGAATGTCAAGTAGATGCCAACAGGCGAAGCGATGACGGGATGGTGGGTGGAAGTGAGGTCAGACGGGGATGGGCGTTGGATAACAACATTGCGTTGGGGATAACGCCTCTCCCCATCGAATGTACCAAAATCTATTGGGGATTCCTCATAGCGGAGGACGAAATGCCCAGAGAAACCCGCTGACTCGCCCCACCCCTGATAGATACGGTGTACGGGATTGTAACCATAGACTACATGGGCAAGGGTATCGACGGCAACGAACCCCTGCCCCTCGTCGCTATTAGGTTGGATGATGATGTGTACCTTCCCGTCTTGCATAGGTGTGACACGA
Organism: Prevotella sp.; assembly: GCA_017428055.1. Taxonomy (GTDB): domain Bacteria; phylum Bacteroidota; class Bacteroidia; order Bacteroidales; family Bacteroidaceae; genus Prevotella. The sequence goes on along the minus strand of JAFRRN010000042.1, from coordinate 58,836 downwards.
AGCATCGCCGTATGGCTTGTTGCCGTCAGTTCGGCAGTCAAATGTTCATCGGGCAGGGTAACAGCATAGTAATGTGGATGTGAAATCTCATCATCGTGGGAGAAACGAGTAGCCCTCTCCGTAGGCAACGTGCGCAATGAGCCGCCGAGGGTTGCCACGGTAAACGAACCGTAATCTTGCGTACATCCACCAACAATCCAATGGCTATTGCGGAATCCTTGCAACAGAGAGTCTTTGTAATAGTAAGGCGCGATGCACTTCTGTTCGGTGTCTTGCGTCTGTGGAGTCCAGAAATTCTGTCCATTGGGGGCGAGGACGGCGGGCAGCGTCTGCCCATGCTCCTCCGACCCCTTGCCAAAAAGTCCCGCCGAGAGGGTGTTTGCCTGCGCCGTGCCTACCATCGTATTGATGGCATTGAGTTGGCGAAGATGCTCAAGGTCGTGGATGCGTCTCGCCATATACTCCTTGACATCTTGCCAACGGTAGTAGGCAGGGGAATCCCCGCCAGTGGTGAGTATGGGACTAATGGGGTTATTGGGCTGTTTGGGAACAATGGTTGCGGGACACTCATTATGGAGGAACTGGACGACGACATCATCTTCCTGTTGGGTCTTGCCATGATAGAAGATGACTTGTAGGTTGGCAGCCATGGGCAGGATCTCGTCCATGTGGTCGAAGCCTTCTGCGTGGATGGTGGACAATTGCAACAGGGAGAGGAGGCGATAGAGGTTGGTGTCATGGCCGAAACGGAGAAATGCCCCTACCCTCTTACCCTCTTGGGTCGTGGGGTGGGTGTATTGTTGGATTGCCTTGTCAGCCTCCTCCTCGATTTGTTGCCACAATGTGATGGCGGCACGGGCAGGGATGCCCTCGCTCTGCGGCAGGATGCCATTGCAGATGGTCATGCGTCGGTTGTTGCTTTCGTACACCGCTTCCATCTCATCTCGGGTGAAGAGGTTGAAGAGTGTGACATGGAGGGGGATGTCTTGCATGTCCGTAGCGATGGTGAACAACTCCGAGAGAAGTTTCAAAGACAATGCCTTTTGTTGCTCTTGGGGGGCATCAAAAACCTTGTCGGGGTCATTGAACAACGACAGCATAAACCTTTCTGGCGAGATATGGGGGCGTACCTTGGCGCGCCTTTCCAACTCTTTCACCTCTTTCGTGTTGTGTACAAGCCAGTGCATGTCGCGATGGTGGGTCTCTACCGACATCTCTATGTCAGGATGATGCCGCCGTATTTCATCTGTGAACGCCAACATACTTTGGCGGCACCTATCAACCGTACTGGAACGGGCTATGATTTGGACATCCCCATTGAACTGACTGGGGTAACGAGACATCATCCGCTGGGCAATTTGCCGATGTTGACGCGCACCCAAAGGGGTGAGTTTGCCACCATTGCCCTGTGCATTTTTCCAAATCTTGCGCAATTGCCGACGTACTCGCTTGCCCAATCCGGTAAGATTCTCCACATTCTCAAACTGCGCATTGACCCACTCATAGCGGGTATCATCGGGCAACCACCGGGAGCCATGGCGACCATAGTGGGAAATGTAGAAAGGGATATAGCCGTCGGGGGGTGTTGGCATTGCCGATACTGACGGAACGGGATAGGCGTAGTAGACACCACCTAATTGTTCGGGAGTCTTGGATGACACGGCATTATCTTGTGCCAACGCCGATGTCATATATAAGAAAACAATGAACGAAGTGTATATTCTATTCTTCATAACCTTGCATTTTCCAGTCGATTCCTAATGGATTGTTACGCATTTCCACAACAAAGGGCAGCCAAGAGTTGGTGCTAATCCACATCTCTGTACGGTCAATATCGGCTCGCACATGAAAGATGCCATCGTCTTCATTCACCTTTCGCCATGTGATGTCATCATAGACGAAGAAGCCTTTTTCCTTCAATTGTGCCAAGGCATCGGTAGAGACAAAAGCGAATGTTCCCTTCACCTGATGATAAACCGTGCCATCGGTCTGCGGAGAGAGCCAACTGAATCCCGTGGCATGTTCCACCTCGTGGCGCGGAATGTGGTAGACGGTTTGCTTGCAGGTGACAATCAACGTGTCGTTTTCCCATTGAAGAGAGAGCGGCCAAGTGCGGAATTGGCGGTTGAGGGTGTAGCTGATAGATAGGAAGGTGGGAGACTTTTGGGGAATAGTGGGATTAATGGGACTAATGGGCAGCTTGGCAGAAATAGAATTGGTGGGGGAAGTAAGGATAAGGAGAGTGCCTCCTTGCATTATCTGTTGGTGGGTAAGACGAGCTTGAGGTAGTGGTTCGCCATTCCAAAGAGCCTGTTTATAGCCGTCGCCCTTTCCCTTACGGATAACATGAAATCGCTTGCCATTAGACAGAGTCATCGTGTATTCAGGCAAAATGGGGACATTGAGCAGATAATAGTCATGTCCCGCATTGGGGTAAAGACCCATGAAATGGAAAACCATCCATGATGACATCGCCCCCGAGTCGTCATTGCCGGGCAGTCCATCTGGCGCATCGGAGTAATTATCGCGGATGATTTGGTGAATGCGTTGCGAGCTGAGGTCGGGCCTACCTATCCAATGATAAAGACAAGGGGTAAGGAATGATGGCTCGTTTTGCACGTTGTAATACCCTTTCTCGAAGAAAAGGTCGAGGCGTTGACGAAAGGCATCATCCCCTCCACAGGCATCAATCAACCCTTCCACGTCATGGGGGATGCTTAAAGAGTATTCCTCGGAGGTCGCCTCATAGAAGAACGTGGACCACCAAGGCAGGTACCAGGGGGCGACTTTTGTAGTGGGAGTATAAGGAATCTGTGGATGGAACACCTTGGAACGCCCCCAAGGTACACTGTCGAGCCACCGTCCCTGGGCATCCTTGGGCATGATAAAACCCTTCATCCCATCCCATTCATAGTCTGTTCGCCATAGGTTGCGCCAGTTTTTGGACTTTTGCAAATACTCCTCATCTATGTCTATTCGTCCCAAACCCTTAGCAACCGTCGCAATGCAATAGTCATCAAAGGCATATTCGATGGTGCGATTACCCGCACGGTCAATGCCATACGGGATATAGCCGAGGGCATTGTATTCCCTTAATCCTCCCCTACCCTCCTTTTCCTCATTGCCCCCAGGGGGAACAGTGGCATCCTTGAGCATCGCCTCAAGGGCTTTCCCGTAATCAATTCCCTGCAATCCCTTCACGAAAGCATCCGCAATGACAATCTCCGCATTCGAACCACCTTGCGTCCGTCCGTTGCAGTCGCCGCTACGGGCGTCGGGCATATACCCCTCCCGCGCGTATATATTTAATAAGGAGTTGACGATTTCCACCTCCCGTTTGGGGCATAAAAGCGTCAAGAGAGGCGAGGAGGTGCGGTAAGTGTCCCATATCGCATAGTAATCATCATAATAGGGAGTGTCTGTCCATTTAGGGTTTTCACCCGTTTTGTCCACAGGCATAAGCATGGTATGGTAAAGTGCGGTGTAGAACATGCGTTTCTGTTGTTCCGTTCCCTCGATTTGCACTTTTGACAAAAGCCCATCCCATGTCTTACGGAGAAAGTCAAGTTGTTGGTCAAAGGCTCTATCGGGAATGTTTTTTCGTGCTTGCCAAGCACTCACATACGAGATGCCTATCTTCACGTTAACACAAGAGTCTTGGAAGATGAGATGGGCTCGTTGGCACTGCTTGTCAACGAATGAAGTGAAAGGCTTGTCGGTTTGCAAGGCGAAATACACGGTATAGGCATCGCCATTGTTCCATCCGCCACGGATGCGGGTAAAGCCAAGCACCTCCGAAGGACTTGTTATCTCCAACTCTGCACCTATAAACTGTTGTCTTTCCCGTAAATCGGGAATGGAATCCTTTCCCAAGAAATGGGTGCAATCAATGAAAAGGGCTTCTTTCGACGCGACTTGGGGATAGTGAAACCTGTAATATGCACATCGTTCATCGGTCGTGATTTCTGTGCGTATACCATTATCATACGTGGTGGAATAATACCCCAAGGCGATTTCCTCTGTTTTTCGGGTTGATAGGATGCTCGTAAATGAAACCTTAGAATCTTCATTCGCCAAGAAGGGCTGTATCAAGATGTTACCGTATTTCTGTCCTCCGCCTGTTCCACTGACATGGGTCTGGGAGAATCCCAATACGGGTTCGGGCATAGGTGACCATCCTGCGTTAGGCAACACGCCACAATCAGGCCCTGGCTTGACCATCCCAAACGGCATACAAGGCCCTGGGAAAGTGCGCCCCACGCCCACGCTGCCAATCTTGGAATCGACATATTGCCACACCGACTGCGCCCGTTCCATCAAAGGAAAGAAAAACACTATGACGGTCAACATGGTCTTTATTTGATTCCACTCTCTCCTCATACGCTGCTATTGATGAATAAAAAAGTCTGTCGAACTATCGGGTATCACATTCTCAAAGACCTCTCCATGTACATCATCCAACACGAAAGCAGGACGGAAATCAACGTCTCGCAACGTGAGATGTACATTCCGAAAGGTAATCCCATCCACATGGCGCACATAAAAGCCCCAAGAAGGCAGTTCACCAAACATCGAAAACTCAGGATATTTCGCCACTTGTTCGGGAACATCACCCACTCTCCACAAAGGCATATATGCCATCCCTCGTGTCGCTCTCCCTGGGTAACTGATGTTGATGTCCTCCAATACAACATTTTGGATAGGGTTATCTGGAATGCCACAGACGCTGGAAGGGAAGGGATTGTGGAAGAAATCCACCTCCGGTCCCCGCAAGTCATAGAGTTCATCGGGGCGTCCAAAAGGAATGTCACACGAGAGATGGCGAATGGTGACATTCTTCAGACACCCTTTCCTGTCACCAGCCCGTTGTCCAAGACGAAGAAAGATGGCATTTCCAGTATTCTGTGCAAATACTCTTTCCACAAGGACACCATCTATTTGCGCCCCATCGACACTCTCAATGGCGATGCAAGAACGGAAAGTGTCTGCAATCTTGATGTTAGACACGTGAACATCATTGAAACTTCCCCAAGAGGCGGTGCCAAGCTTCACGGCTGAGGCACTGCTGCGAATCTCGCAATCATGAATACGGATGGCATGGTTGGTAGCAATGCCGCCACACACAGAACAGGGAGGAGATGAGACATGATAAGACTTGAGGCAGATCCCATCATCGGCAGAGTTGATGTGGCAGCCCTTGACTTCCACATGTCGGCAATCAGTGAGGTCTATCCCGTCATTGTTCCAATATGCCCGATTCTCGATATCAAGGTTTAGGATGGCCAACTGCTCACACATATCAAATGAGAGTCCCCAATTGGCACTACTCCTAAAACGCATGTCACGGATAGATATGTTTTGACATTGATAGAAGAAAAGGAGCTTGGGGCGCACCAACTCGCTTGGTCTCTGGCGACGTGCATTGTAATGGGCATCGACCCGTTTTCCCGTATGGTGCAAGCTGTCGATATTCAAGGCAAGCTGTAAACCTTGCCCATCAATCATGCCATGACCATGTACGACCACGTTTTTCACCCTGTCCGCCATGAGCAATGCCATAGAGGCATTGTCATTGCGGGTATCGTCGGTAGATGCTATCGGCAAGGATTGGTAATCATAAGGATTGGTGGAACCAAACAAGACCGCTCCTTCTTCAAAAAACAACTCCACATGTGACCTCAACCATAATGTCCCTGAGATGTATTTTCCTGCATTGAAAGTCAGCCGCCCTCCGCCATTTACAGAAATACGGTCAATGGCTGCTTGTAACGTTTTTGTGCAAATGGCACCATCTTCCCCTGACAACCCCAATTGCCTTGTCGTAATGTCAAAAGCTCTTCCATGTGACCAAAAGCACATAAAAAGCAAGAACCATATAAAAAACCTCCTAAATCCCATCTCGCTACAAAGATACGAAAAAAGAGGAAACAGACTGTCATCTGCTCCCTCTTTTTTGCATTTATAGAGGTTTTGAGGATTGTTTATTGTTAAATAACATATTGTACGGACAACACATCACACCTCTCCCCCTCGGATGTTCTTAATATCCGGCATTCTGTTTCCAGTTGGTGTTGTTCTTGAGCGTATTCTCCGGAATGGGGAAGATACGGCATTCCTTGTCGAAACGAGCCGTGGGGAATGGCTTAACCTGACCATCAAGTGGGTCAAGCCACTGCGTGGTGTGGAATCCATAGTTGCTCTCAAACGTACCAAAGCGGATCATGTCGTTGCGACGCCAGTTCTCATCGAAGAACTCACGACCACGCTCGTCAAGGAGTTCCTGCAAAGAGGGATTGTGGTCGATGGTGGGAGCATTGACATAACTGCGGATGATGTTAAACAGTTGCTGGGCTGTCTGTCCATCTGTTGCTTGTGCACCACGCACAAGAGCTTCTGCCTTAGTGAGCAGGATGTCGGCATAGCGGAAGATTGGCAGGTCATTCGACTGGTTACGACCATTGCTGAAGTCACTGGCGATGACAAACCATTTGACCGACTTGTATCCCTGGCTCCATCCATTGACATCCTTCCCCGTGTTTGTCTGAACAGGATCGATGACATTTCCATCGGCATCCACACGTTTCAGGGTAATATTCTTCGTCAATACGATGTTCTCACCTTTATACTTATACGGGGTAGATGTCTTGGCGTATGTATTGGGGTCAAACATATAGATTTGCCCGGCGAGGATGTTTTCTTGACGGTCATCCTTAGAAAGAGACATCATTAAGTCACTCATCTCTGGGGTCATCGAGAAGTTTCCACCTGTGGAGTTGCCTATGTCGCTACCAAAGTAGCCAGGACCACCATCGCCATCGTTACGCCCCTGACGCCAAATGCGTGGGCGGCAATATTGGAATCCTTGCTCCTTGATGGCATCGAAAGGCATCACATAGATGAAGTCCTTGATACCACGCTCCGTATTGTCAGGGAAGAACTTTGAACGATAGCCGTCACTGCCGGCGGCAATATCAAAGAGACCGCTATTGATGATTTCGTCGCAATACTTCACTACATCCTGAAGATGCTCATTGCTGTAAGAGGCAGCATCATACTTGGTCACGTCGCCAGCTGTGTAGACCGGCCAATTGATATAGAGTTTCACAAGCAGGGCCTCAGCCATCCATTTGTTTGGCTTGCCGTAGGTTTTGGCGTTGTTTTCGGCAGAGAGCAACGGGATAATGTCGAGCAACTCTGTTTCTATCCAACGTGCCACCTCTGCTCGTGGCTTACGTTCAACAGCTTCATCGGCAGCAAGCAGATGGTCAAGGATAGGCGTGTCGCCAAAACTATCCATTAAGATCCAGGTGTAGTAGGCACGCATGGCACGAGCTGGTGCCGTACCCTCTGGAGATGCCTCTTGCCCACCCATGTTATAAATGGCCTGGTTTGCCTTGGTAATACCCGCAGTCACATCGTCATACCAACCAATGGAAGGGTCAGTGAATGAGAAGTTGTGAAGACAGGTATGTGCGTATGTACCACTGTCATAGTAATCGCCATCGAAAGATATACCCACCCACTCATCAGAAGAAAGGGACATGGCTTCCATATAGCGACGGCCCAATGTGCCACGAAGGTGGAAATAGACATCTGCCATCTGTGCCTCTTGGGCAATGTCGGAGGCAGGATATTCCGTATATTGCGACTCTGGGGTGACATCCAAGTCGGTGCAGCTGACGGCCGTTAATGAGATCAGACCTGCTGCAAGGTATAATTTGATATTCGTTTTCATATTTCCTGTTTCGCTAAATTACTTGATTTCTGAGATAATGACCGAGCGGCTCAACTGTGAATTGTTCAAGAACATCGTGTCAACACCACCTTTAGCATCAACGACCAAACGGTCAGCGGCGATGCCATATTGCTTGGTAAGCACCTCATAGACATTATTAGCACGCTGCTGTGCCAGTCGGGTGTTGATTTCGCTATTGCCCGTCTGCTTGTCGGCATAACCTACGATGCTGAATTTCTTGTCTGGCACGGACTTAATCATTTCTGCAACATATTGCAAGTTCACTTTCTCCTGGTCTGTCACTTTCGTCTCGTTAAGGGCGAAGTTGACATAATGTGGATAAGTGACAAACTCCTTCGTGCTAATGATTTCCTTCGTATTCTCTGGCTTACGGTTACGGAGCTGTCCATTCTCATCACGCAGACGATTGATTTCACCATTGAGGCGGTCAATCTCTGCATTGTCTGTCACGTAGACAGTCTTTGTTGGTGCAGGCTTGGCTTCAACCTTGCTGTCAAAGTTGATTCTAACGCCCACCATGAGTGAACGAGTGTGAGGATAGAACGTCTCACGAAGGTCAAGACCTGGTTGCAGACCACCGAGATTCACCTCTGGGTCGAGTCCCTTGTACCCTGTAATGGTAAACAGGTTGGTGCAAGTGGCATAAAGAGTGAGGTCTTTAGCCCATCCACCGAGGTTACGGAATGTGTATCCCAATGTGAGAGTTTTCAGGCGGACATAGTCTCCTTTCTCTAAATAGCGGTCGGAGGGCAGATGGAAGTTGGCATCACTCTTGAAATGAGAATCTGTCAAGGCATCTGCCAACACATTCTTTCCCCCTGAAGTGAGTGAACGTGCGCTATAGTGAGCACGTGATGCATTCATAATCTTGTTTCCAATGTTGCCTTGGAAGAATGCGGTTAAGCTCCATCCCTTCCATGAGACGGTGTTGTTCCAACCAAAGGTAAGCTTAGGCTGAGCCGAACCCACGATGGTCTTATCTGTCACGGCGGGGTCGGTCGTGGTGGCACCAGTACGCTCGTTGGTCACTGGGTCGTGTACGTAATAGGTGGAGTTTCCGTTGCCATCATAACCTGCGAACTCGTATGTATAGAATGTACCGATTGGCTCTCCTTCCATGATACGCATCACCTCTCCATTGGAAGCGATACCGACGATATTGGGATTACCCCAGTTGATATAGTCTACGCTGAACTCTGAATTGGAAATCTTTTCCACTTTGTTCTTATTGTGAGCCAAGTTGATGGTCGTGGTCCATTGGAAGTTTTTGGACTTCACAGGAACTGCATTGATAGTAAGTTCGATACCCTTGTTGCTAATCTCACCTACGTTTGCCATCATGTCACCCACAGGATAGCGGCTGGTAGAAACAGGATAGTTCCAGATCAAGTCGGAAGTCTTCTTGTTGTAAACCTCGATGCTACCACTGAGACGGCTATTGAAGAATGCAAAGTCAAGACCAATGTTCAGCATCGTTGTCTCTTCCCACTTCAGGTCGGGGTTAGCATTCTTAGTGGCAATCAGTTTAGAATACGTACTTGACGTGCCATTGGAGTTGATATAGTTGAAGGTACTGGAAGCGTCAAGACCGTAAGTTGCCAATGCTGTGTAGGCACCAAAGCCGAGGGCATTACCACTGACACCATAGCCAGCGCGAAGTTTCAACTGATCGAACACGTTTTGGTTTTTCATGAAAGCCTCCTCGGCAATGTTCCAAGCTACAGAAGCCGATGGGAATGTACCCCAACGATGGTTCTTGCCAAACACCGACGAGCCGTCACGACGGATAGTTGCCTGCAGCATATAACGCGATGCAAAGCTATAGTTCAGACGACCATAGAAAGAAATGTTGCGATAGGTCTCCTTAATGCCACTGTCAACATCAGTCATACCACGCATGAGGTTGCCATAACCAAGGTTGTTGTAACCCAAAGTATCATCGTAGAAGTTGAACACGGCGAGTCCGAAACCATCATCGCTGGTGCGTTCTTCCCATGTGTAACCTGCCATGATACCAAGCCTATGCACGTCGGCAAAATTCTTATCGAAGTTCAGATAGGTCTCAAAGGTTTGGTCATTGCCCATACGTGTCTGGCGGAAGGCCTTTCCTGCCGTACCTCCGTAAGGTAACTGCGATTGTGAGGAGTTGTAATAGCTATACACCGTCTGGCGCGAGTTGTAACTATAGTTAGCATTCCACACAAGTCCGTCAACAATCTTCAAGGCAGCCTTGCCGATGTATTGCATACGTTTCCATGTACGGTCATTGGAATCCTCGTAAATCATCGACATGGGGTTATAGTTTTGTGAACCATAGTTCATGTTGAACCAAGAGCCTTCATCATTGCGGATGGGGTTGGTAGGCGAATAGTAGTTCATGGCATCGAGAACAGACTCCCCATTTGTTCCCACGGGTACGCCATGATGCTTGCCCTGCATGGCATTTACACCAACAGAAATGTTGAGGTGGTCCTTGAGAATGCTGGTTGACATCAAGGCACGCGCATTGACACGTTGCATGTCGGTACCACGGATAACACCGTCATTCTCCATATAGTTGATAGATGCCATGTACTTGGTCTTCTGGTTTCCGCCATTGATCGAGACATTATGGTTGTGGGCAATACCCGTGCGCAACACTTCTTTCTGCCAGTCGGTATTGGCACCATAGTCCTCACCCGTCACCACCTCACCGGCAGCACGCAACTGGGCTGCGGTTGCCATGTCAAGAGTCTTCAATGCGTTGTTGAATGCCACATAGCCGTTATAGCTCACATTGGTACGGCCTTCCTGGCCGCTCTTGGTGGTGATGATGATCACACCGTTGGCAGCCTTTGATCCGTAGATGGCGGTAGCGGAAGCATCGCGCAGCACATCGATAGACTCAATGTCATCGGGTGCCACCATCGAGATGTCTACGCCGGGAATGCCGTCGATGACATAGTAAGGTTCCATGGCCGCGCCCTCGCGCAACGACGATGCACCACGAAGGGTGATGGATGGCGTTCCATTAGGGTCACCTGTACCCGTCACCACCAAGCCTGCCACCTTGCCTTGCAGCATCTGGGCGGGGTCGGCAAACACACCCTGGTTCAGGTCTTTTGCCTGCACGGTGGTAATGGAAGAGGTCACATCCTTACGGCGCATGGTGCCATAACCTACCACCACGACCTCGTTAAGCAATTGGTTGTCTTCTTGCAACGTGACACTTTGACCGGCCGTGATGGTCTGCGGCTCGAATCCCACGTATGAGACATTCAGCCTGGCACCGGGCCTCACGTTGAGTGTGTAACGTCCGTTAATGTCCGTTACGACACCATTCTGTGTACCAGCCTCAACGACGCTCACACCGACGAGGGGCTCACCCTGCGCGTCGCGGATGACTCCCGTCATTTGGTTTTGCGCCATTGCCACTGTACTGCTCACAAGGAGAGCCATCGAAAGCATCGCCTTCATGAGTCTCTTTGAATTTAAGAATCGTACTTTTAGCATAATTGTTATAAATTAAAAATTGACATTTGAATGATTATTCATCGTTTCTTTCCATACGAATCGGTCAGAAAAAACTCTCCATCTCATTTTTCACCACCACCGAAACACTGTTTTCGTCTCGGACAGGGAATCCCCGCAGGGGGAATTGCTTATCCCATGCCATGTGCAGGCCGTCTATCAAGACATCGCTTGCCTTGTCCACATAAACCCCATGCACCTTACCCGTGACGAACCCTTCGCCCTTGCAGGGCCGCTTATCGTACACGCCGCCCTCGTATGGAGTTGTCTTCCGCATCGTCAAGTTCACATTATTTATATATATATGATGAACCTTGTCTTTCGTGTCGCCCCCGATGAAGCAGCCGTTCTCGCTCGTGGCGGAGATGTTGTTGAACCGTATGCGAGCCACCTCGCCGCACCTGCCCTCGATCTGTCCCTTGGGGAATCGCCAGTTGGCATCCTTGTGGTTGCCGTTGGCGCGTGGGTAGCTTGTCACGTAGATAGGCTCCGCCTTGCCCCACCACACATCCGACCACAGGCGGCAGTCCAATTGGATATTGGAGAAGGTGACATCGGTCACCGTCCCCTCGTCTCGATTCTGGATGCCCAGCCCACGGTTGGAGGCGGTGATGATACAGTTGTCGAACATCACGTTATGGATGGAGTCCATGTTCTCACTGCCAATCTTGATGGCGCATGAGCGGGAGGTCATCACGCAATTGGTCACCGTGATGTCATGACAGGGTCCATACTCCTCAAACTCGCGCCTATTTTTCAGGCAGATGCAGTCATCCCCGCTCGTGATATAGCAGTTGGCGATGCGCACATTCTTGGAATGGTCGAGGTCTATCCCGTCGCCATTGCGGATCTTGAGGTTGTTCAAGAGGTTGATGCCGTCTATCACGGCACGGTCGCACCCGATGAGATGCACCGTCCAATATGCCCCCTCCTTGATGGTCACGTCGCGGATGGTGAGGTTTTTCACGTCGGTCAGCGTCAGCACATGGGGGCGTGGGTCAAACGTAGTGACGGGCTTCAGCTCGTATGAATCATCGAGTTCTTGACCCATGAAGGCAATGCCGTTGCCGTGGATGGTACCCTTTCCCGTGATGGAAATATTCTCTGCATGGTTGGCATAGATCCACATCATGCCCTCGCCCTCATTCTTGCCGAAGGCACTCAGATGATAAATTCCCTCATCGGGATGGGCTTTCAATACGGCGGTGGATTCCAAATGCAACTCCACATTCGACTTCAATTGCAAAGGGCCGCAAACAAAAACATGGTTGCGGGGCAGAATAACGGTTCCGCCACCCTCTTGTGAACAGGCATCGATGGCCGACTGGATGGCAGCCGCATCATCATCGATGCCATTTCCCTTTGCCCCATAGTCTACTACATTATACACATGCTGCGCCACAAGCAACACCGTCGCCAACAGCAAACAGCATGTCACCAAAGCTCTCTTCATGGATGCTTAATGTTTAGAAAACGCACAAAGATAAACAATTTTTCTAAATAAAAACGTTTTTTGCCTTTATTTTAACTAATTTCACCCTTCATTCCTCTAAATGATGCATATTTCACCATATCTCATCATCACGTTTCATTTATATCGATGTTGTCAAATAAAAGTCACAAAATGGGCGCAAATGACGGGCATCTTTACGAACAAAGATGAACTTGGATGAAAAGAACGCCATTTTTGGCGTTTTCCATAACGTGCTGACTATCAAGGAAATGGAAAAACAGAGATACAATTATCGCCCGTAAATGCCGCTATTTAACATTTTTTGGGCGGCATCTGTCACTCCTAAATGCCACATCCGGGAAGGATAACTGCCACATCTATGCCCGATAACTGCCCCCCAAAAAATGTTAAATGGGGGGTTCCACCTCCAAAAACCGAAAAATCCGAAGCTTTTTTGCCATCGGGCAATTCTCTTTGAATCTATTTCGCAAATTTCTCCGAATGTCATTTTGTCCGCTTTTTTCAGCACAAAAAACCATTCTTTTCCACACAGGAGATTACATTTTTATGCAAAAACATTTGGCTATATGCGTGAATAATGGTAATTTTGCAGCCGCAAATTGAATATTTATACATAATGAAAGTTAAGAACAGCCGTATCGAAACCCTCAAGATGCTTATATCAAGCAAGGAGTTAGGTAGCCAGGAAGAGGTGCTGCAAGCCTTGCAGAACGAGGGTTTCTCACTGACACAGGCAACATTGAGCCGCGACCTCAAACAGCTCAAGGTCGCCAAGGCTGCCAGCATGAACGGCAAATACGTTTACGTGTTGCCCAACGAGACGATGTACAAACGGGTGCATAAACACACCACGGCGCGTGACATGTTGGAGACGCCGGGGTTCATCTCGCTCAACTTCTCGGGCAACATGGGTGTCATCAAGACACGCCCGGGCTATGCGAGTGCCATCGCCTACAACATCGACAATTCCCATATTCCCGAAATATTGGGCACCATCGCGGGCGACGACACCATTTTCATCGTCATCAAGGATGGCACCCACCCCAACGAGATCATGGAATCATTGGGTGAGATTATCCCCACAATCTTAGACGAATAACATCATTTACGAACAAGAAACATAACGACACAAGAAATGGAAGAGATTCAAGTCATGGTCGCCGACCCCTCACACGAGAAATATGTCGATACCATACTGAAAACAATAGAGGATGCCGCGAAGGTGAGAGGCACCGGCATCGCCAAGCGAACACATGAGTACCTCACCACGAAGATGAGGGAGGCAAAGGCCGTCATCGCCCTCGACGGCGAGAAGTTCGCGGGGTTCAGTTACATCGAGACATGGGGCAACAAGGAATATGTCACCACATCGGGCCTCATCGTGCATCCCGACTACCGAGGCAGGGGCATCTCCAAGCGCATCAAGAACGTGACTTTCACTTTAGCGAGGATACGTTGGCCACACGCCAAGATATTCAGCCTCACGAGCGGGGCGGCGGTGATGACGATGAACAGCCAACTGGGCTACAAGCCGGTGACGTTTGCCGACCTGACGGACGACGAGGCGTTCTGGCGCGGCTGCGAGGGTTGCATCAACAAAGACGTGCTACACCGCACCAACCGCAAGTACTGCATCTGCACCGCCATGCTCTTCGACCCCGAAGACCAGCTGCCTGCCAAATTGCCAAAAGAAGTAATCGAAAGAATCAAAAACATAGATAAACGGAAATGAAAAAGAAAGTCGTAGTAGCATTCTCAGGAGGTCTCGACACCTCCTACACCGTGATGAAACTCACCAACGACGGCTTTGAGGTGTATGCCGCATGTGCCAACACGGGCGGGTTCAGCGAGGAACAATTGAAGAAAAATGAGGAAAATGCCTATAAACTGGGCGCAGTGAAGTACGTGACGCTCGACGTGACGCAGGAATATTACGCCAAGTCGCTGAAGTATATGGTCTTCGGCAACGTGCTTCGCAACAATTGCTACCCCATCAGCGTGAGCAGCGAGCGCATCTTCCAAGCCATCGCCATCGCCCGCTATGCCAAGGAGATTGGCGCAGATGCCATCGCCCACGGCTCCACGGGGGCGGGAAATGACCAGATACGTTTCGACATGACATTCCTCGTGATGGCTCCCGGCGTGGAGATCATCACGCTCACCCGCGACAAGAAACTCACTCGCAAGGAGGAAGTGGACTACCTCAACGAGCATGGGTTCTTCGCCGACTTCACCAAACTGAAGTATTCTTATAATGTGGGGATATGGGGTACCAGCATCTGCGGCGGCGAACTGCTCGACCCAACGCAAGGCTTGCCCGAGGAAGCATACCTCAAACACGTCACCGCCACGGAGCCTGAGACGACGCTGAAGATTACCTTCGAGAAGGGCGAGATAGCAGCCGTCAACGGCGAAAGATTCGACGACAAGGTGAAAGCCATCCAGAAAATCGAGGAGATTGGCGCATCGTATGCCATCGGGCGCGACTGCAACGTCGGCGATACCATCATCGGCATCAAGGGACGTGTAGGCTTCGAGGCAGCGGCTCCCAAAATCATCATCGAGGCACACCGCCTATTGGAGAAGTCGACGTTGAGCAAGTGGCAACAATATTGGAAAGACCAAGTAGCCAACTGGTACGGCATGTTCCTCCATGAGAGCCAGTACTTGGAGCCGGTGATGCCCGACATCGAGGCGATGCTGACCAGTAGCCAGCGCAATGTCAATGGCACAGCCATCCTCAAGTTGCGTCCCTACGGCTTCGAGACGGTGGGCATCGACTCCAACGACGACCTCACCAAGTCGAAACTCGGCGAATATGGCGAGACGCAGACGGGCTGGACTGCCGACGAGGCAAAGGGATTCATCAAGGTTTCCAGCACCCCGTTGCGCGTGTACTATGGCATCCATTCCGACGAGGAGCGATGAGCCTTGACACGAAATCGTGTTTCACTTGCAACCTTTTGCCCTCTCGTATCGTCAAATAAATGCAAGTGAAACTTAAAAGGTTATAGATTATGTCAACAGGAAAGAAACTTTATCGGTCGTATGACCGCATCATCGGTGGCGTTTGCTCGGGATTGGCTGACTATTTTGACATCGACCCGACCATCATGCGTGTAGGATATGCCCTGCTTACGTTCTTCACGGGCTTTTGCGGCATTCCCCTCTACATCATCCTGTGGATTGTGATGCCACCCAAAACGTAATGAAAGCAGATGATTAGAATTGGTATTCTTGGTGGCGCA
Source organism: Prevotella sp. (assembly GCA_017428055.1). Lineage (GTDB taxonomy): Bacteria > Bacteroidota > Bacteroidia > Bacteroidales > Bacteroidaceae > Prevotella. The sequence continues at coordinate 42,848 of JAFRRN010000042.1, read as the reverse complement.
GGATATACGGCGGGCGAACTCATACGGTTGCTCGTGAATCATCCCTGCGCCCAAATCGTATTCGTACATAGCGAGAGCAACGCGGGAAATGCCATTACCGACGTGCATGAAGGATTGTATGGCGAGACGGAACTGCGTTTCACGGACCAACTGCCTTTTGACGAGGTGGATGTCCTCTTCTTTTGTTTCGGACACGGGAAGAGCGAGGCGTTCCTCCACGAACATGACATTCCCGGACGGGTCAAGATTATCGACCTAGCACAAGACTTCCGTCTGAAAGGGGCGGAGACCGTCGCCACACAGCACCCCACGCCCGAAAGGCACGACTTCGTGTATGGTCTTCCCGAAATCAACAAGGCGCAAATCGCCTCGGCACAACACGTCGCCAACCCCGGATGCTTCGCCACATGTATTCAGTTGGGGCTTCTCCCCGCCGCAAGCATGGGCATCATCAATGACGATGTGGCAGTCAATGCCATCACTGGGTCAACGGGAGCAGGACAAAAGCCCACTGCCACCACCCATTTCTCATGGCGCATGGGCAACATGAGCATCTATAAGGCTTTCAAGCACCAGCATGTGCCGGAAATCAAGCAGAGCCTCCGCCAGGTGCAAGGGCGCCTTGACACCTCCATTGACTTCATTCCGTACCGTGGCGACTTTGCACGCGGCATCTTCGCCACGAGCGTCGTCAAGCTCCCGACAGACCTCTCAAAAAGCGGAGACATCGTCTCTACCTACAAGGATTTTTACCGTGAGGCGGCTTTCACATATTATATTGATAAGGCTATAGACCTCAAGCAGGTGGTCAACACCAACAAATGCCTCGTCCATGTAGATGTGTTCGACGGAAAAATCCTTATCACATCGTGCATCGACAACCTCCTAAAGGGAGCCGTGGGACAAGCCTTGCAAAACATGAACATCATGTTCGGCATCGACGAAACGGCAGGGCTTCGCCTCAAGCCGTCGGCTTTCTAAATAACATCAAACACGACACAACCATGAAATTATACGACGTATACCCATTATTCAACATCAACATCGTCAAAGGTCAGGGCTGCCACGTTTGGGATGACAAGGGCAACGAATACCTTGACCTATACGGCGGACATGCCGTCATCAGCATCGGACACTCCCATCCACACTATGTGGAGCAAGTGAGTAAGCAAGTAGGACAATTGGGATTCTACAGCAATTCGGTCATTAACTCGCTACAAATACACCTTGCCGAACAATTAGGACGCGTCAGCGGATATGACGACTACCAACTGTTTCTCATCAACAGCGGCGCGGAGGCGAATGAAAACTGCCTCAAGCTGGCATCGTTCCACAACGGACGTACCCGTGTGCTATCGGCACAAAAGGCTTTCCACGGACGTACTTCATTGGCAGTGGAGGTGACAAACAATCCCAAGATCATCGCGCCTATCAACAACAACGGACATGTGACCTATCTGCCACTCAACGATTTACAGGCTTGGGAAGAAGAACTCGCCAAGGGCGACGTGTGTGCCGTCATCCTGGAGTGCATCCAAGGCGTGGGCGGCATCAAGTTGGCAACACCTGAGTTTGCCCAAGGGCTACAAGCGGCTTGCAAGAGATATGGAACGGTGCTGATTTGCGACGAGATACAATGCGGCTACGGGCGCAGTGGCAAGTTCTTCGCACACCAATGGCTCGGCATCAAGCCCGACCTCATCTCCGTGGCGAAGGGCATCGGCAACGGATTCCCCATGGGGGCGGTGCTGATTTCGCCTGAGTTCAAGCCTGTCTTCGGGCAATTGGGAACAACATTCGGCGGCAACCACCTCGCTTGCGCCGCCGCCATCGCCGTGCTCGACGTGATGGAAAAGGACAACCTCGTCGATAATGCCCACGTCATAGGCGACTATCTGATGGAAAGACTCAATGAGATGAAGAGTCAGCCCAATAGCCATATCACCGATGTGCGCGGTCGTGGCTTGATGATTGGTATAGACCTCGACGTCCCACAGAGCGAGGTGCGCCAGCAACTCATCTACCAAGAGCATTGCTTTACAGGCTGTACGGGCACCAACACCCTGCGCCTACTCCCCCCACTCTGCCTCTCCCGCGCCGACGCAGACACCTTCCTCGCCAAGTTTGAGAGAGTTTTATCCACCCTATAAACCCCATTAACCCCATTTAACCCAACAACCCCATCATGAAAATATCAATCATAGGAGCAGGCGCTATGGGCGGTGCCATCGTCGAAGGATTGCTCAAGACAAACACCTACCAGCCCACAGACATCACCGTCAGCGACCCTTACCAACCTATCCTCGACCATTTCGCAGAGAAAGGCGCGAGCGTCACCACCGACAACAGCCTCGCCGTCAAAGGTGCGGACATCGTCATGGTGGTGGTCAAGCCGTGGTTGGTGGAAAAGGTATTGACTGGCATCAAGGACGAACTCAATTATAGTCGCCAGTCATTGGTGTTGGTGGCGGCGGGCATCAAGTCCACGCAAGTAATTGAATGGATGGATAAGGGCGAGGAAGGCACATTGCCCTTCTTCCTCACCATACCCAACATCGCCATCGCAGAACTGCAATCCATGACATTTATCGTACCCATCGGCGCAACGTCTACACAGACGGCAACCGTCAAAAACATCTTCGACGAACTGGGAGACACCATCATCACCGAGGAACGACTGCTCCCCGCAGGGACAACCCTCGCCTCTTGCGGCATCGCCTACGCCATGCGTTATGTCCGCGCCGCCGTGGAAGGGGGCGTGGAGTTAGGCTTCAAGGCGAAAGACGCAGAGAAAATCGTACTCCAAACCGTCAAGGGAGCCGTCGAACTGCTACAAGCGACGGGCGAGCATCCCGAATCAGCAATCGATAAGGTGACCACCCCTGGCGGCGTAACCATCCGTGGACTCAATGAGATGGAACATGCTGGCTTCACCTCCGCCGTCATCAAAGGACTAAAAGCCGCATTGTAAACGCCAAATTGTAAAAAAATCTTAATTTGCAAAGAAGTTTCGCATATAATTTGTTGGTTATTTAAAAATATCGTAATTTTGCATCGATTTTGAAAACAAGAATAATAAATATAAACTCAAAAATAAGGAGAGTTATTAATATGGAAAAGAAAGTTTATAGCAAGCCTTTTGTGGAAGAGATTGAGTTGAGTGTGTTCAATTTCGTCTGTGCTGCCAGCAAGCCCTATGGTGATGACAATGGTGTGCCAGAGGATATTGACGACGACATCATTAAATCGCCAAAACCAGGTTCAAACCTTTGGGAGGACGAATAATCAAGGCCTTGCACCCAAACAACAAGGATAACGAGTATTAAAAGAATCCACAGAACAGAAGGTTAACATAGTACCTTCTTTAAAGGATATTACAACAACTCATTGAAAGTGGGTTGTTGTTTTATTGTATATTCAAATCCATGGCGATGTATGCAAATGGCTATAACAGCCTTGTTTTCGGCGTTAAATAATCTTGTAATGTGTGGTATGTGCTTTTTTTTGTTTAATTTTGCCGTCTGAATGAGAAAGAGCACATTTATAGCATTGTTGTTTCTTGCCATTGTCATTCTTATGGCGAATGCCACAACCCCAATGTTTGCCCGCAAAAAGAAAGTCGGTGTTGGCAAGGATTCCACTACCATGGTTGACAGCCTTGTGCAAGACTCGTTAGCTATGGGGACAAATGGTGTCGATACCACACAGATGGACTCCCTCCAACTTGCCATATATCACCACAACAAAGCTGTAGACGACTCCATTCGCCTGGACTCCGCCTATCGCCAACGGAAGAATGGCATTGACTCACCCGTTGAGTATACGGCATCCGATTCCATCATCTACATTGCAGGTTCCAACACCGCTTATTTATATGGTTCATCAAACGTGAAATACCAGAACATGGACCTACAGAGCGAGAAGATATATATGAGTCTCGACAGCAGCCTCGTACACGCCACTGGCATCGTTGACACATTGTCCGAGAAAGGCCTGTCAGGAACTCCCGTGTTCCAAATGGGCAGTGACACTTACGAGAACGACACCATCGCCTTCAACTTCAAGACCAAGAAAGGACTTATCCAAAACGTCTCCACCCAGCAGGAAGACGGCTTCCTTACCAGCAAGCTCGCCAAGCGAAATGACAAAGGAGAGTTCTTCTTACAGCATGGAAGGTACACCACCTGCGACGCGGAACACCCCGACTTCTATATAGCATTGTCAAGGGCAAAGGTCAGGCCAGGCAAAGATGTCGTGTTTGGTCCCGCCTATCTTGTCGTGGCAGACGTGCCCCTGCCATTGGCCATACCATACGGATTCTTCCCTTTCACCAAGAGTTACAGCAGTGGGTTCATCATGCCAACGTATGGCGATGAGAGCAGTCGCGGCTTTTACCTTCGTGATGGCGGCTATTATTTTGCCATCAACGACAAATGGGATCTCAAGCTCTTGGGCGAAATATACACGAAAGGCTCATGGGGTATTTCTGCGGCAAGCAATTACCGCAAACGTTACAAATACAATGGCAGTTTCTACTTCAATTACCAAGACACAAAGAGTGGCGACAAGGGTATGCCCGACTTCACGCGGGAAGAGAGTTTCAAGCTGCAATGGAGCCACAAACAAGATACCAAGGCCAATCCCTTTAGGACATTTGGCGCAAACGTTAATTTCGCCACATCGAGTTTTGAGAACAACAACCTCAACAGCATGTACAACCCGCAGACACGGACACAGAGTACCAGGACTTCGTCCGTGAACATGAGTACAACATTCTCAAACATCGGCCTTTCCCTACAGGCATACGCCAACATCGTGCAGAACATGCGTGACACAACCATTAACACGAGCCTGCCTAACCTTAGCCTTTACCTAAGCCAACTCTATCCTTTCAAGCGGAAGCACTTAGTGGGAAAGGAAAGATGGTATGAGAAAATCTCAATTGGTTATTCAGGCGAGTTTTCCAACTCCATTAACACCAAGGAAAGCAAGTTCCTGCACTCAAACCTCATCAAGGACTGGCGCAATGGAATGCAACACACCATCCCCATCAAAGGCAATTTCACGCTATTCAATTACATCAGCGTGTCGCCATCGTTCAACTTCGTAGACCGCATGTACACCAACAAAATCATCCGCTCGTGGGATGAGACGGCACAAAAGGAGGTGACAGACACCATCTATGGCTTTAACAACGTGTACGACTGGCGGCTCTCGCTCGGTTTCTCCACAAAGATGTATATGTCCTACATACCCAGCAGGAAGCTTTTTGGCGACAAGATAGACCGCATCCGCCACGTCATTACCCCACAAGTCAATTTCAATTATGCTCCCGATTTCGGTGCCAAACACTATGGGTATTATGAGACATACCAGAAGACCGACGCCGACGGCAACGTCTCCCTCGTGGAATATTCCCCTTACCAGAGTGCCTTGTATAGCGTTCCTGGCAAAGGGAAGACGGGTAGCGTGTCTTTGGACCTCGGCAACAATATTGAGATGAAGATACGGAGCGACAAGGATTCTTCCGGCTTCAAGAAGATCAGCATCATCGACGAACTGGGAGCCAACATATCATACAACATGGCGGCGAAGCAACAACCGTGGAGTTCCCTTACCTTGAGACTCAGGTTGAAATGGTGGAAAAACTATACCTTCAACACGAATGCCGTATTTGCCACATACGCATACGAACTCGATGAGAACGGTAGGCCATACATCGGCAACCGAACGGAATGGAGTTATGGACGCTTTGGCCGTTATCAAGGCATCACGCAGAATATCTCATATACGTTGAACCCCGACAAGATCAAGAAGCTCTTTGGCGGAGGAGACGATGAGGAGAAAGACAAGAACAAGGGGGATGACGATGGCATCGACACCGATATTGAGAGCAACGTGGACGATGTGATGGTCAAAGGGCAGCGCGGCGGCTCCCGTAAGAGCGGCGGGGGCAAGGTGGAGACCGATGAAGACGGCTACATGAATTTCTCCATGCCCTGGTCGTTGACGTTTGGTTATAGCATTTCCATGCGTGAGAATACTGGCGGAACTTTCAACACCAAGCGTATGCGCTACCCCTACAAGTTCACGCAGACGCTCAACATGAGCGGCAACATTCGCCTGAGCGACGGTTGGAACATCAATTTCATGAGTGGGTATGACTTCGAGAACAAGAAGATCACCATGACCACCGCCTCCCTTCAGCGCGACCTCCACTGTTTCAACATGTCATGTTCGGTGGTGTTGGCTCCCTATACCAGTTATAATTTCTCATTCCGCTGCAACGCCAGTACGCTTACCGATGCCTTGAAATACGATAAGCGCAGTGGTTACAGCAATGCGGTGCAATGGTATTAAACAGCCGTTGTTGCCATCAGCCGTTGTAGATTCTCACTCTCCCCTACCACCCAAATGATGTCTCCTTTCTCAAAGAGGCGGTCGGCATCGATGATGGTGAGGTCTTGCTGACCCTCTTCCACACCCACAACCATACAGTTGTATTCCTCGCGAATACCGCTCTGTTTCAGCGACTTACCAATCAAGGGACTATCGGCATCCAACACCATCTTGCGCAAGTGCATCTCCCGTTTCTCTATTTCCGTGTCTTCCGGAACGATTTCCGTGCGGATGGCATGACCGAACTGGTGCAACTGCTCATCGTTGCCGATGGCCTGTATGCGGTCGCCGGGGAAGATGACGGTATTCCCCGTGGGGATATTCAACCGTTGCATACCGCGAAGGATGCTACTCACATGGACACCAAAGCGGCTGCCGATACGCAATTGCCCTAACCGCTTGCCCGCCCACGTGGAGTCTTCTGGCACGTCGAAATCGCTGATGTGGATGTCGCGGTCGAGCAGATGCCCCTCAAACAGGGGCTTTTTCTTCCCATGCACCTGCTCCTCGATGTCACGTGAGCGCAAGTTTTGGATAAACATCCGCTCCAACGTGATGCTCTGTTTCTTCAACGAGCGCGATGCCATCATCACCAAGATGGCCAGCAGTGCGATGGTAATCATGAGCGCATTGGTGAACTGGGTGAGTTGGTTGCAGATGTAAAACACGAATTCGGCGGCAATGACAATCCTGAACAAGATTGTAAAGAGGATGGGCAGGCGGTTCATACGGCTTTGCGTCAACAGCGAATGCACCTCCGGGCTGTGGTTCTTCTTCATCACCATGGCACGAAGGAAGGGTGAAATCAACAATACCGTCAATACACCCGTGATGATGTTTGCCCACCAATGAAACCTCTCCTCTGGCAAGACACGTTGCATGAATGGCAGGAACACGGTCATCATCAATGCCGTCACGGCGGCAGACAAGATGGAATAGATGACGGTGTACAGGGCAAGCTGTCGGAAGAGCGACTTCCATTCGTTCTTCTCCTTCACCGTTGACTCGCGGGTACCGCCTAAATGGTCCAGACGACGAATCCATTTCTTGGGCAACCGCCGCTCCAACGTCTGATAACAAGGCTCCGCTGCCCGAATCATATAAGGTGTGAGGAATGTCGTGATGACCGACACCGCCACCACAACGGGATAGAGGAAGTCGCCAATGACCCCCAACGAGAGGCCCAAGGAGGCAATGATGAAGGCAAACTCACCTATCTGCGCCATGGAGAAACCGCATCGCATGGCGGTCTTCAACGTCTGTCCGCTCAACATGAAGCCACATGTGCCCAGGATGCACTGTCCCAAGAGGATGGTAACCACCAACGCCAGGATGGGAAACGCATACCTCGCGAGGATGGCGGGGTCTACCAACATGCCCACCGACACGAAGAAGATGGCGCCAAACAGGTTCTTCACCGGCTCCACCAAGCGGATGATCTTGTCAGCCTCTATCGTCTCGGCGAGGATACTACCCATCACAAACGCGCCAAAAGCACTGCTGAATCCCACTTTCGTGGAGACAACCGCCATCAGGCAACACAACCCCAATGCCACGATGAGCAGGGTCTCATTGTTCATCAAGTTGCGGTTCTCCCTCAAGAACCACGGTATCAGGAAGATGCCCACCACGAACCAGAGGATAAGGAAAAAGCCTATCTTCAACACGCTCATCGCCATTTGGCCGCCGTCGGGATTGTTTCCCACGGCAATGGCAGACAGCATCACCATCATCACGATCGCGAGGATGTCCTCCAAGATAAGGACACTCATCACCAGCCCCGCAAACCGTTGCTGGCGCAATCCCAATTCGTCAAACGCCTTATAGATAATGGTCGTAGACGACATGGCGAGCATTCCTCCGAGGAAGATGCAGTCCATCTTGCCCCAACCGAAGGCATGGCCCACGCAGATACCCAGCATCATCATCGAGAAGATGATGGTACACACGGCGATGACGGGCGACATCCCCATCTTGAGGATCTTCTTGAAAGAGAAGTCGAGTCCCAACGAGAAAAGGAGGAACATCACGCCGATGTCTGCCCATACATGGATGTTCGCCTCATCCACCACCGACATGGTGTAAGGCATGTGGGGCGAGACGAGAAATCCTGCCATGAGGTAGCCCAATACCAAGGGTTGCTTGAGTTTCTTAAACAACAAAGTGACAGCACCCGCCACGACGAGAATCAAGGCAAGGTCATTGATGAGGCTGGGAAGTTCGCTCATACTATATCAAAATTATTTTGTAGGGGCAGACCTGCGTATCTGCCCCACAACCGAAAAACCTGAAATCTTACTTTTTAGTCTTCATAACCGGCGGTCAACTCACAGATTTTGGTGATGACTTCCACAGCCTTCTCCATCACTTGGATGGACACGAACTCGTAAGGGCCGTGGAAATTCACGCCGCCAGCGAAGATGTTGGGACAGGGCAAGCCCTTGAACGACAGTTGCGCACCGTCCGTCCCACCACGAATAGGCTCCACCTTCGGCGTCACGCCACACTCTTGCATGGCTTTCAACACGATGTCGATGACGTGCATGTTGGGGTCAATCTTCTCCTTCATGTTATAATATTGGTCCTTGATGTCGGCAGTCACCATGTTCTCACCATATTTCTCCTGCATCTGCCTGACGCACTTCTCGATGAAATCCTTGCGCTCCTCAAACCGCTCACGGTCGTGATCGCGGATGATATAGCTGAGGGTGGCGTTCTCGATGTTGGCATTGATGCCCAGCAGATGATAGAATCCCTCGTACCCTTCTGTGGCCTCGGGAGTCTCGTTGGCGGGCAACATGCCGATGAACTCCGCCGCCAAGCGGTTGGCATTCACCATCTTTCCCTTGGCATAGCCGGGATGTACGCTCACACCCTTGATATGTATCTTCGCCGAGGCGGCGTTGAAGTTCTCAAATTCCAAGTCTCCGAGGTCGCCGCCGTCCATGGTGTATGCCCATTGGCAACCGAATTTCTCCACGTCGAAGTGGTGTGCGCCCATGCCAATCTCCTCATCGGGGTTGAAGGCAATGCGGATGTTGCCGTGCTTGATGTCGTCGTGGTCGCGCAACCAGCACATTGCCTGCACAATTTCGGCAATGCCTGCCTTGTCGTCGGCACCCAACAAGGTCGTGCCGTCGGTCACGATCAGGTCTTCGCCCACATGGGCTTTCAGTTCCGGGAACTTGCTTGGCGAGGAGACGATGCCCTCGCTGAGCGTGATGTCTCCGCCATCATATCCCCGCACAATGCGCGGTTTGATGTTGGCTCCGCTACAGTCGGGACTGGTGTCATAATGGGAGATAAACCCTATTGTGGGTACTTTTTTCTTGGTATTGGCCTTCAAGGTGGCGTAGATATAGCCCATCTCGTCCATCTCCACGTCGCTCAGCCCCTCGTTTTCCAACTCCTCTTTCAGGTATTTGGCAAAGGTCAGTTGCTTTGCCGTACTCGGTACGCTCTCCGATTCCTCGCTCGACTGCGTGTCAAATTGTGTGTAATGTAAAAACCGTTCGGTAATGTCCATATTGTCTTGTTAATGATTTGTCCTTGCAAATGTACGAATAATAATTCATTTTCCATCTTCCATCGGACATATTTGTGTGATTCTTCGGGAAATAAGACATATTCCCACAACCTTCAAAGCATCATTCCGCGAGATTATAGCTATGATGTAATAGGATTATACCATAGCTATAAAGAGATTATAACATACATATAATGGGATTATAACATAACTATAATCCGATTATCACATAGAGAGAAAAAACCTGTAATATGCTTTCACCACTCCAGTTTATCCTCATAATGGTCAAAGGATGCACCCTCGGGGTAGCCGTTCTCGCGAAACGTCTGGCAGATGAAGTCCTGTTCGGTGGGGGTGATGGCCATTTCGCCGTTGCGCCGCTTGTAATACATGCTATTGCCGAAATGGCTGCTGATGGCACGGCGTAGGGTTACAATGTCCGTCGCCAACACCTTGTCGTAGGCATGGCTCATCCCGTAAGCCATTCTCACGGGCTTGTTCGACTTGTAATAACGGCAAGCAGTCCCGTCGCTGTACTTGGGGTTCACGGCTTTCACCACACAGTCGGTTGAGATTCCAAGCCTCGCCACGATTTGGTGGAGGCACGTCTCGGCAAGTTCACAAGCCTCGTTGAAACAATGCAAATAGTTCTCAGGCATGTCCTGGTAAATCTGTTGGTCTTTCATAATTGTATAATTGATATGCAAAAATACACAATAATTTTGAAAGACAAGCCTGTCGCGGCAACATTATACACAAAAAGGAAGGCACAGCCATACACTTTTCCTTGCCGTGCCTTCCCTCTAAGACTGTTTCAACACACAACTAATAGATAATCTTCTTGCCGCCACGGATGTACAAGCCACCCTGTTGTGGGGTCTGCACTCTGCGACCTTGAAGGTCGTAAACCGTGCCATCAGGAGCAGTTGCCCAAGCAACGGGATAGATATCCGTCACGGCATCCTTGGTGAAGTCTTTGGAAGTGAAGATGCACTTGCCATCCTCGTAACATGACTCAAAGTATGTGCAGATGTATTCTTCCTCTTCTGTACCACTGGGAAGCAACCAAACCTGCTCGTCATTCCTGAAGAGTCCCCCCGAGCTCCCTATGCCCTCTACCCATCTCACCACGAGAACAGAGTCTTCAAGGAACTCGCCCTCGTCCGTGAAGTTCATGCGGCAGAAAGACTGCCCCCCAACTTCAATGGCATCCTCATAGAGCAAGTAAAGCCTTGGCCAGTATTCGTCCCATTCCACGTATTCACCCACTGGATGACCGAAGTCGTACAGCATGGTTTCATTTGTCTCGCCCTTGGGGATATATGTCACATGTGTCCCATCCTCATACATCGCGCAATAATATGACGTATCCTCGGCGCAAAGATAAAGTTTTTTGAAGCTCTTGCCATTGATGAGCGTGTCACCCATTATAGAATAGGCATAATATTCTGAATGGGTATTCACGTCTAATCCTTTCGACTTTCCCTCCTCGTCATACGAATAGGTGTATACAATGTGGTCGGCCCTCTCACGCCACTCCTTGCCTTCCAAAAGGAACTTATGGTTTATAATGTCTTTTCCTTTAGTCAAAAGGCTGGAAAAAAGAAGTATCATGATTGTAATTATCCGTATCATAGTTTTATGTGCTTATAATTATTTTGTCCATTGTGAAGTTCAATTGATGATTAATCATGGGAAATAATAAAATTCGCCCCTTTCTTTACCTCAAAATCATTCTTGATATTTATTTCTTTGCATGTAATAATAGTTAAGCCATTCACAATCTGCACTGTTCCCTGACTAATTTCATCTGTTACATTACCACCCATCTCTATAAAATCGGAACTGACAAGATGGTTACCTTCATACGTGTTATCTTGAATATATAAAAAACCGTTCTTTATAACCATAATATATGGAACATAGCCTTCTTTCGTTATACATACATTTACGTTAGCCAAGTTACCTATGTCAAATATTATTGATGTAGTATCGTCATAAACAACATAATCGTAAGTAGTTCCGTTGTATTTGGGAGAAACACATATTCTACATGTGTCTTCATTAGTGTTGACATAGAGATAACCATTATCAATACTAAAATCGACATTTTGAAATCTCTTTGGTTTCGCTATATACACAGGCATTTCTGGGTCACTAATTGTGTTATTTCCAAACACAATCCATCTATGAAACGTGTTGTGTTTCAAAGCAGAGAGCTTAAAAGTGTTATACTTTGTATAGTCAACAATTCTTCCATAATTCTTTTTGAGTTTGGCATTCCCGAATAGATTAGCATAAAAAGAGCCAATAAATTTATGAGACGAATTGCTAATATCAACATTTGACATATCATTAACATTACAAGTAGGACTAAATCCTTTATCTGCGCACCCTAAGTACGCTATAATGCCAGAGTTTCCATTCCTTAAAAGACTTTCGCTTAGACAAGGATGAGATTTGCCTGCAAAGCCATTTGTGTGACATGCGCTTGTTGTAAGGATAGTAGGCTGTGAATTGAGAAGGGTAGCGGCTATGCTTGTATCATATATGTCATTTGATTGTTCCATATAATAAAAGTCATAATTACCATGCGTTATGATATCTACAAAAGCATATCCCCTTGACAATTGACTTTGTAAATTTGTGCTATTGAAATCATAAGAAGCACCTCCATCTAAATCTGTTATTGTATCATAAAACCTTACAGTATCCCCTTGCCAATAATCTTTTATGTATAGATTGTACACCTTTGCGCCAATAGCTTCTGCATCACTCACCCCTATGGAGTCATTTGCTACAAAAAGTTTGCATCCACCCATCAGTATTGAATTGTTCCAATTCTCCACAGGAGGCCTTTTCTCATAGCTGATAATTTTGTTAACTATAGCTAAAACATCATCTGTTGTACGTACAGGAAAACGAGATAAAGTTATTTCAGGTATAAAATCAATTGAATCGCTTATTTCTCCAATTTTATCATCATCATTGTTATTCCAATTAAAAGGACTTCCAAAGCAAGAATAGAATAAATCAACTGGCATTTTTGTTTGGTACGCTATTCTTCTCTTACTTATTATTGTCATATCACAAAAAACTGCTGGTATAATGTTATCATCACCACCTAACAAGGCATATTGTATGCTGTCATTTTCATAACAGTCTTTCAAATAATGCTTTATCTTCAATTGCAACAAACTATCTGGATAATCTCGTGTAATTTGTTGTGTTGTGGCAATTATGGTTCTTATTCCTTTCTGGTTTTTCCATTCTACTAACGGCATAAAGGCAGGAACAAGTAAAGAGTCTGTGATAATCACGTAATCAAAGCCCTCGTTACTTGTCGAAGTGAATCTCTTTATCTTCTTTGGTGTTGATGGCAGGAAATATAATGAATCCATTTCATTAGGGTTGACAACCATTCCCTTTATGTCATCACGTAATTCGCTTGACAGCCTACACTCTCCCCCTATATCATCTTGACCTTCACATACACCGATGGTTATGTCAAGCTGGGTTGCCAAAGATAAAGTTTTAGTACTTGCATCAAATCTAAAAGGAGACAGGCATAAGTTGACCATCCTATACCCACCGATGGATTGTGTGCCATTATATTCCAGAATAGTATCTGGATAAATAATAATGTTCGATGAATCGACAATATCTCTCATGGAGGTTTCCATACGGTCAGTTGGTATTATTTCTGGGCATTCAGCTAAATTTACACCCAAGAGGACAGTATCCCATGTCGCATTCATGGTAACACTCGTACATACCTGATTTCCACCTATTAGAATGTTCACATCCATGAAAGGCAAGGAAAAGGCATCTATGTCGTTCCTCATAAACACATCATGCACGTCTGAACCTATCGTCAAGTTACTGTCTTTGTCAAACGTATAAGTAAAATCAATCGAGTTGAAGTTCAAAACCACATGCTTGGTCGTCTGGGCTATTATGTCATTATATGACACTATAAAGACGGCAATTAATATATAATGTAACGCTTTCATAGCCAAATAGTTTATCTCACGACTATCATCCTTTTCGTAGCCACCACCTTGCCGTCGGCGATGAGTGAGTAGATGTACATGCCTGCGTCCATCCTGTCGGCGTGGATGGTCATGGTGGTATTGCCGCGCCCCTCGATGGCGTGTTGCTCCACTTGCTTGCCGCTGAGGTCGTAGATGTAGAGCGTCGCCGTCCGTATGGTCTCTGGCAGGTAAATGGCGATGTCCGTCTCGCCGCTGAAGGGGTTGGGAACGTTCTGGTCCATCCCAGCCGCGTCAGCAATGGCAGCATCAATCCCCGTGGCTTCTCCCGTTTCCAACACCATCGCCTTGGCACTTGCGGCAGAGGGGCTGCGCATCTCGTCCACCTGTGCCTTCAGCTCCTTGATGGATTGAAGCATGATGGGGATTAGCTCCGTGTAGTTGATGGAGAGATAGCCGTTGTCGTTCTCATATACCAAGTCGGGATAAACCTTTTGCAATTCTTGTGCTATTAATCCATAGTGAGTCCGCATTAACACCAGAGAATCTATTGTATTTACCATAATGACGCATGAAGTATCGCTGTCTTGAACTATACGCTTCATATCATATTCGTAAGAAACGGGGAATAGATTTTCAATTTTATCTAATACCCCTTTTCCATTGTTATTTAATTCTGATACATTCTTTTTTAGCCTTATGTCAGAGGAGCTTATTACAGTACCATTAATAGTCCCTGTTACCTTTACGTTTCCATTGAAATACCCTGCATATCTACCGTCTACATAAAGATCTTGTGGTGAATTACCTACATTACCCAAGACACCAACTCCATTATTAGTTCCACTAAATGAACCTACCACTCCATAGTTATAACCCGATGTCGCATTTCCCACTTCACCGAGAATTCCTATTAGCCTGCCTTGATTTCCTCCGGCACTCGACATCTGACTGCATACTCCAATATCTCCCCTATATGAGAAATTGGCTCCTGTCACAAGAATTCCCTTGCCCCATTCATGGTTTATGTCATCTGGATTACCAAAATTTTCAATCCACATCGTTGTTTGCTCACTTCCAAAATAGCTCTTTGAACTATTCGACCCCTCTCCTCCAACAGAGAAATCCGAATAGGAAACAGAATTATTTCCCACGCTGACATGTCCCAATGAGTCAACTTTTAATTGCGCAAAGGTACATGTAGGTAAGGTAAGTACTAAATAGATAATAAATTTTTTCATGTTGTTTTATGTTATTAGGTTAGTGATTGTCTTTTAGGGAGGCATGTCGCCGCGTATGCTTTCACGACAAGCCTCCCGCTGGGACATTTATATATAATGTATCTGTAAGTAGTTACGGCAAGTCAATCGTGCCGTAGAAGAGGTAGTTGCCACGAATGATTTGCAGCTCGTACTCGCCGGAGAGGGTTGCGGGAAGCACCAACGAGGTCGTTCCCGTGGGAATCACGGTCGTATAGACCACCACATCGTTACCGTCCACGACATTTAGCGTACAGCCGTCACACGGGGTGTCGAAGTACAAAGTGTGGTCGTCAAGGTAGATGGTGGGTGGAACGATGGGTGACTTGGGAAAAGAAGGGTTTAAAAGTATTTCATCATCATATGAAACATGAAGGTTAATAAATTCACCTTCTGCCATCATAATAGATGAAACCAGGAACAAACAAATTGTAATGAAGTTTTTGTTAATCATAATTAGGTTTTTATTTGATTATTTCTTGCCACAAAAGTATGATAAAGAGAAGAAATCGCCAAATTAATTGAGTACACTTTTTACACACCCTGAATGTTAATCGAAAGGTAAGTGGTTGTGTTTTAGTAGGTTATAGTTGAAAGTACATTTAGTACACAGTCGCGTGTCTATAGCCTCCTGATATGTGCGTCAAGTGTTCTTGTGCCTTTCTCATGGAACAGCTTGTGGTTGATGTCGCGGCGGATGTTGGAGATGCGTTGCTTGGAAAGACCGAGCAAGACGGCCAACTCCGACGGGATAAACCGCAGCCTGATGAGCATGGATGCCTTTCTCTCGTATTCAGTCAAAGAGGCTTGCTCCCCTTGGATAAGTTGGTAGAATGATGGTAATCTATCATGCAACAGCCCGAATAAGTCTTCCCATTCCTTTTCCGATGGTATGGTAATCTTGCTTGCCAACAAATGAAACCTTTCCACGATGGCGGAACCCAGGATGGCATTCTCCAAGTCCCATGATTCCGGTCGTGAGTTGTCGTCTTGATATGTGGCAAGAACCTCTTTCAACCGTTCCAACTCCCGCTCCTGTGACCGTCTGTATTGCTCATGGTTGAGGCGGGAGAGTTCCAAGTCACGTTGTATGTGGTAGTATTGTTTGATGGAATCGGCATATTTGGAGTTAGCCTCCAAAAGAACCGCCAAAATTTTCCGTTTATGGCTTTTCCAAAGGCTGTATGCTGCCATGAGGGTTAATGCGCAAACGACAACCATCACCAACAAGGTATTCCTGTACCTTTGTGCCTCGATGGTTTTCCTGTCGGCAAGCTTTTGCCTTTCGGAATAATTATAAAGTGACTGCATCCTCACGATTTCCTCCGAGGAATGACGGACGATGGCGGAGTCATTGGCATCGGTATAGAGCGAGGCATATTTGGCGACAGAATCGGTCTTCCCCATTCTCTGGTAAGCGTACATCAGCCCCCTATATGCTGGCTCCTTATAGTCAGGGTTGCGTGAACTATGCCCAAGCAGTTTTCTGGAATAATACACGACAGAGTCCAGTTTGCCCACCCCAAGATAGTATTTTCCTTTAACGCTATAATATATTTCCTTGCCCCTTTGTATGTTTCCCCTATCGTCAAAAAAACCAGACTTATTCTCATAGGTATCCATCAGTTGCTTTGCGTTTACAAATTGGTGGCGGTCGATAAGTATTCCTATGCACACCCCAAATACTGCAGCCGCCATATCCTCCCTTCCATGTTCCAAAAACCTCTTGGAACTCTCCCTGCATATTCCAAGGACAGAGTCCATCTCATTCAACTCGTGATAAGCTCCCGCAATGCCCCCTGCGAATATGATTGCCGACAGGGTGTCTTTGGCTTGGTAAGCTGTCTGCTCCGCCATCCGTGCATATTGAATGGAAAGGGCTGGAGTTCGTTGTAGGTAAAAAAGCATCGACATCTGCCCATATATGCGACTGAGGGTTTTGAAATCGCAACCCATGTCGGTGGTGTCTGCATGGTTTGTAGCATCACGGTAACAAGCAAGTGCTTGTGGTGCCTCGCCCATGTCGTGGTGTACGCGCCCTTGCAGGTAATGCGCCATCATCCGCTCGTTGGTGTTGCCGTGGCGGTCGAAGTATTGGGCGAGCGAGTCCACCGTGGGCAGCCATGCCTCGGTGAACACCGTGTCGGCGCGGTTGCACTCGCTCACGTAGTCCAACCGCTGGCGCATCGCCTCACCCTCGTGGGAGCATGACGAGAATGCCAATAAGACGGATATTATAACCCCAAAGTACTTCATGGATGCAAATTTACACATAAATCCCCAATAATAAACCTTTTGGAAACTTGAAATAGAATAAAAATTTGTACTTTTGCATGACAAAAGTATACATGTGCATGACATATCATATAAATAAGGTGGCGGCACTGATTGGTGCGCGTCGATATGGAAATAAGGAGGCGAAGGTGGGCTTTCTGCTGACCGATAGCCGTTCCTTGTGTTTCCCTGAGGAAACTTTGTTTTTTGCTTTGAGGTCAGAACGCAATGATGGCCACAGGTATATCCCCGAACTATATCGCCGTGGAGTATGCAACTTTGTGGTTAACCATTTGCCTGATAACATAGATGACTATCCCGATGCCAACTTCCTGCGCGTGGTAAACACTCTTGCGGCTTTGCAACGGTTGGCAGAAAGGCACCGTGAAGAGTACAATATCCCCATTGTCGGGATAACTGGGTCGAATGGCAAGACGATGGTTAAGGAATGGCTTTACCAAGTGTTGTCACCCGACTTGAATGTGACGCGGAGTCCGCGTAGTTATAACTCGCAGATTGGAGTGCCCTTGTCATTATGGCTATTGGACGAACAAAGCCAGGTGGGTGTGTTTGAGGCGGGCATCAGTATGCCGGGCGAGATGCGGGCGTTGCGCGACATCATCCAACCCACGATAGCAGTATTGACCAATCTTGGTGCTGCCCATCAAGAAAACTTCGAGTCGTTAGAGGCGAAGTGCCGTGAGAAGTTGACCCTTTTCCATGATGCCGAAGCTGTTGTCTACCATGCCGATGACGGGTTGGTTGACAAGATTTTGGAGGAGAGGCAATACCCTGGCATTCGCCTGTCATGGTCTTTCACCGACAAGAATGCCCCCTATTATGTGCGGGAAATCATGAAAGGCGACGAACAGACCACCATTTCATTGGCACATGATGACTTTTCCATCGATTACAGCATTCCCTTCATCGACGAGGCTTCCATTAGTAATTCTATTGCTTGTTGTATCGTTGCCCTCTATCTTGGCGTGAAACCCAAGGCATTGAAAGAACGGATGGGCTGTCTCGAACCCGTCGCCATGCGCCTTGAGGTGAAAGAGGGGCAGCATGGATGTACGCTCATTAACGACAGTTACAATTCAGACATCAACTCAATAGGCATCGCCCTCGACTTCATGAGTCGCCGTCCTGACCATCGGAATCGCCGTCGCACGTTGATATTGAGCGACATCAGTTCCATGACGAATGCAACAAACGAGATGTTCCATGAGATTTCCACTCTCGCTGCTACGCGAGGAGTGGAAAAGTTTATCGGGATAGGCGAAGCCCTTTGCAGTCATTCAGAGGAAATCGGGATTGCGGAAAAATATCTCTTTCCCACCGTGGAGACCTTTCTGCAAAGCGAAGTGTTCCATTCCCTGCATGATGAGGTAATCCTTTTGAAAGGAGCAAGACGGTTTGGCTTTGACCAAATTACCGAGCTTCTCGTACAGAAGGTGCATGAGACCACCCTTGAGGTGAACCTCACGGCATTGGTCAAAAACCTCAATTGGTATCGATCATTCCTGAAACCCACCACCAAAATGGTGTGCATGATCAAGGCTGACGGTTACGGAGCAGGTGCCGTGGAGATTGCCAAGACGCTGCAAGACCATCGCGTAGACTACCTTGCGGTGGCTGTAGCCGATGAGGGAGCCACCCTCCGCCGGAACGGCATCACGGCAAACATCATGGTGATGAACCCAGAGATGACGGCTTTCAAGACAATGTTCGACTATGACTTAGAGCCAGAGGTGTATTCATTCCGTCTCTTGGAGGCATTGATCAAGGCGGCAGAGAAAGAGGGAGTGACAGGACACCCCGTACACATCAAACTCGATACGGGCATGTGCCGCCTCGGATTTAATCCCAAGGAGGACATTCCACAACTCATCTCGCGCCTCCAACATCAAGATGCCATCATCCCCAGGTCGGTTTTCTCCCACTTCGTAGGCAGTGACAATGATGGGTTTGACGACTTCTCCGCACGGCAATTCCAACTATTTGACGAGGCGAGCAAACAATTACAGGCCGCTTTCAGCCACAAGATATTACGGCATATCGACAATTCCGCAGGGATAGAACATTTCCCTGAGCGACAGATGGACATGTGCCGGTTGGGCATCGGTCTATATGGAGTCAATGCCCGTACCAATGGTATCATCCACAATGTCTGTTCGCTGAAGACGACGATTCTCCAGATACGGAACGTCAAGGCGGGGGAGACGGTGGGATACAGCCGAAAGGGACTGTTGGAACGTGACAGCATGATTGCCGCCATCCCCATTGGCTATGCCGACGGGCTGAACCGCCATTTGGGCAATCGGCATGGCTATTGTCTGGTCAATGGGAAGAAAGCCGGGTATGTTGGCAACATCTGCATGGATGTTGCCATGATTGACGTGACAGACATTGACTGCCAAGAGGGCGACCCCGTGGAAATCTTCGGCGACCATCTGCCTGTAACCGTCCTCTCGGATGCGCTCGACACCATCCCCTACGAGGTGTTGACGGGCGTGAGCAACCGTGTGAGGCGAGTTTATTTCCAAGAATAATCCTTTCGTTCATGGCTCATGGCTCGTGTTTATTCGCGATGAAGCTATGGCTGTGAACGTTTTTTTTATCGCCTTATACACAATAATTATTGAAAGGTAACATTGTTTTGACATTTTTTATTATCTTTGCAAAACTTATTGTACATCCCGTAAGGACGGATGTGATTCTGCAAGACAAATTAAAAACTTAAACATACATATTTATGGAGCAAGTATTCAGCTATATCATTAGCTTAGGTGCCAGTGTGATGATGCCCATTTTGTTCACCATCATCGGCTTGTGTATCGGAATGAAGTTTGGGAAGTCACTCAAGAGCGGCCTCTATGTGGGGGTCGGATTTGTGGGATTGGGTATCGTGACCGCCCTGCTGACCAACAACTTCGACAGTCCACTTAAGGATATTTCCAACCTCTACGGCCTTCAGCTTGGCGTATTTGACATGGGGTGGCCCGCCGCTGCCGCCGTGGCTTACGGTACGGCTGTGGGTGCCCTTATCATTCCCATCTGTTTAGGTGTCAACCTGTTGATGTTGCTCACCAAGTGTACACGCACCGTCAACATCGACCTTTGGAACTATTGGCATTTCGCCTTCATCGGTGCCGTAGCATATTTCGTGATGGACGGCAGCCTGATGTGGGGGTATTTCGCCGCCATCGTGTGCTATATCATCACCTTGGTCATGGCAGACCTAACCGCTGACCGTTTCCAGAAACACTATGACTTGCAGGGCATATCCATCCCGCAGCCTTTCTGCCAGAGCTTCACCGTTTTTGCCGTGGGCATCAACTGGCTGCTCGACCGCATACCAGGATTCTCCAAGCTTGACATTGATGCCGAGGGATTGAAGAGAAAGTTTGGAGTATTGGGAGAACCCCTTGTACTCGGAGTAATTGTGGGAATCCTCATCGGTATTGCCGCCCAGCTCGACATCAAGAAAATCTTGTTCTTGGGCGTGACGATGGGTGCCGTCATGGAACTCATACCCCGCATCACTTCCCTCTTCATCGACGGTCTAAAACCCATAGCCGAGAAAACGCAGGAAGTCGCCAAGAAACATTTTGGCGGCAGGAAGGTGTATATCGGCATGTCGCCCGCACTTGTCATTGGCCATCCCACGACGCTGGTGTGTTCCGTCATCTTGATTCCAGTCATTATCGCCATCGCCGTTGTGATCCCCAGTAACCAATTCCTCCCACTTGCCTCATTGGCAGGAATGTTTTACCTCTTCCCCCTTATCCTCCCTTATACAAAGGGAAACGTGGTGAAGAGTCTCATCATCGGCCTTGTGGCACTCATCATCGGACTGTATTTCGTTACCGACATGGCATCGGCATTCACATTGGCAGCCAATGAGGTTTACAAAACCGACCCCACGGCATCTGCCGCCAAGATTCCCGAAGGATTCGAAGGTGGTGCCCTTGACTTCGCCTCATCCCTCTTCGGTTATGTCATCTATGCTTGTGTTAAGTACATGCGATGGATAGGCATGGGTATCCTTACTCTTGTAACCCTTGGCATGATGTTGTGGAATCGCAAGCGCATCGTTGCCGACGAAAAGGTACACAGCAAACAGTAAATAATAATATGATAAGACCATGAAGAAATCATTATTTTTGATTGCGGGGGCTATCGCCCTCTCGCTTTCTGTAGCTAATGCGCAGGAAGCCGACAGGTATGTAGGCGCACAACATGTGAAATTCCAGACAGCCTGCCATCCTGAAGATGTGAAGCACTATGACACAAAACTGCTCCGTGAACGTTTTGTCATGGAAAAGGTAATGTCGCCAGACTCCATTCTACTCACTTACTCTCATTATGACCGTTTCATCTTTGGTGGGGCGATGCCCGTGAACACCACGCTTACATTAGAGAACTTTTGGGAATTAGGACTCGATGTTGACAACACCATCAAAGAAAAGTACTTCATGTACAATCGCGAACTCGGTGTGGTGAACTGCGGATTGGGCGACGGTTGGGTCATCGTAGACGGCAAAGAGTACGCCCTATCCCCCAAGGAGGCCCTCTACATTGGTCGCGGCCATATCGGCAAAGACAAGGATGTGAACAAAAGCATCCAATTTCGCTCAAAGGATGCCAAGAATCCTGCTAAGTTCTACTTGAACTCGGCTACAGCCCACCAGCATTACAAGACCCAATGGATTACCCTCGATGGTCGCAAGGGGTCGTTGAAGGCCGCCGTCTGGGGACCCGTGGGAACAGTAGAGGAAGCCAACAACCGCACCGTCTATAAGCTCATCGTCAACGACGTGCTGGAGGAAGGTCCTTGCCAATTGCAACTTGGATTGACCCAGTTGAATCCAGGTGCCGTATGGAACACGATGCCCCCCCACACCCATGGACGCCGTATCGAGGCTTACTACTATTTCAACCTACCTGAAGGCCAGACTATCTCTCACGTGATGGGGCAACCGCAGGAAAGCCGCAACGTATGGCTGCATAACGAGCAAGCCATCATGTCACCAGAATGGTCGATGCACGCCGCAGCAGGCACCTACTACTATACCTTTATATGGGGTATGGCTGGAGAAAACCTCTATTATAACGACAAAGATAATATTCCCGTAATTGACATTAGATAATATGACACCCGTACAAACATCAAAAATGTCCAACTTTCGTTGGGTTATCTGTGCGTTGCTCTTCTTGGCAACCACCATCAACTACATGGACCGACAGGTCTTGTCTCTTACTTGGAAGGACTTCATTGCTCCTGAATTCCACTGGACTGATGGTCACTATGGTACCATCACGGGTCTGTTCTCCCTCTTCTATGCCATAGCTAACCTCTTTGCAGGGAAGTTCATTGACTGGATGGGGACAAAGAAAGGCTACTTGATTGCCATCTTCGTGTGGTCATTGGGCGCCGTGTTACATGCCGGATGCGGCTGGGTTGCCATGAAAATTGAAGGCTACGACTCCATCGAGGCACTGCGCATGGTGCAAGCAGGCAGTGACGCTGCCGTCGCCATCGCCACCATCTCCGTATGGCTATTCCTCTCATGCCGCCTGATCTTAGCGGTCGGTGAGGCGGGCAACTTCCCCGCCGCCATCAAGGCTACGGCAGAGTACTTCCCCAAGAAAGACCGTGCATTCTCTACTTCCATCTTTAATAGCGGTGCTTCTGTGGGTGCCCTCGCCGCCCCCGCCACCATTCCTCTGCTGGCACGTGCTTGGGGTTGGGAGATGGCGTTTATCATCATCGGTGCATTAGGTTTCATCTGGATGGGACTCTGGATGTGGCTTTACGAGAAACCCGCCAAGAACAAACGCGTGAACCAAGCCGAGCTCAACTATATTGAGCAAGACAATGACTTGGCAGAGGCACAAGACCGTGAGAACATGAAAGAAGAGAAGACTATCCCCTTCTTCGATTGTTTCAAGTACAAACAAACTTGGTCTTTCCTTGTAGGAAAGTTCATGACCGATGGCGTTTGGTGGTTCTTCCTGTTTTGGGCGCCAGCCTATTTCAGCGACCAATATGGCTACACATCAGACTCGGCAATGGGTATTGCATTGATTTTCACGCTTTATGCCATCGTAACCATCCTATCGATTGGCGGTGGTTATCTGCCTACTTATTTCGTAGACAAGAAAGGAATGAATCCCTATTTAGGTCGAATGAAGGCCATGTTCATCTTCGCTTGTTTCCCTGTGTTGGGTCTCTTTGCCCAACCCCTTGGTGCATATAGCGCATGGTGGCCTGCCATCCTCATCGGTTTGCTCGGCGCAGGACACCAAGCATGGTCGGCAAACCTGTTCTCAACCATCGGCGACATGTTCCCCAAGTCTACCATCGGGACAATCGTAGGACTCGGCACGATGGCTGGCGGACTGGGGTCCATGTCCATCAACCTTGGCTCTGGCCGTTTCTTTGACTGGGCGGCAGAACAGGGAGCAGCATTCACATTCTTTGGCTTTGAGGGGAAGCCCGCTGCATACATGGTTGTCTTCTGCATCTGTGCCGTAGCCTACCTCATCGGTTGGTGTATTATGAAAGCACTCGTACCTAAATATAGTCCTATCATCATCGAAGATTAATCGATAATGATATAATAAAGACAGGGGATGTGATTGGCTTCACATCCCCTGTCTTTATTTCTATATTGAATATATTATTTAGCGTATGCCACAGAACGAGTCTCGCGGATAACAGTAATTTTCACTTGTCCAGGATAGGTCATCTCATTCTGTATCTTTGTGGCAATCTCGCCACTCAAAGCCTCCGTCTCCTTATCATCCATCTTGTCTGCGCCAACAATGACACGCAACTCACGACCCGCCTGTATAGCGTATGTCTTCGTTACGCCAGGATAACTCATAGCGATAGCCTCAAGATCGTTGAGTCGCTTGATGTATGCTTCAACAATCTCACGACGAGCGCCAGGGCGGGCACCTGAGATGGCATCACAAACCTGCACAATGGGAGCCAGTAAGGTATTCATCTCCGCCTCGTCATGATGGGAGGCAATGGCATTGCAGATGTCAGGCTTCTCCTTATATTTCTCTGCAATCTTAGCACCATATAATGCGTGAGGCAACTCATTCTCCTCATCGGGTACTTTCCCGATGTCGTGTAATAATCCTGCTCGTTTTGCCTTCTTGGGATTGAGTCCGAGTTCAGAAGCCATGACAGCACAGAGATTTGCCGTCTCACGTGCATGTTGCAACAGGTTTTGTCCATACGAACTGCGATATTTCATCTTACCGATAATCCGAATAAGCTCTGGATGTAGACCATGGATTCCCAAATCTATTGTGGTACGCTTGCCAGTCTCAACGATTTCATTGTCAAGTTGTTTCTTTACTTTAGCCACAACCTCCTCGATACGGGCAGGATGAATGCGACCATCAGCCACCAATTGGTGCAATGCCAAGCGGCAAACCTCTCTACGGATGGGGTCGAAGGCAGAGATTACGATGGCCTCTGGCGTATCATCTACAACTATTTCCACACCCGCAGCAGCCTCGAGAGCCCTGATATTGCGACCCTCGCGACCGATGATACGTCCTTTCACTTCGTCGCTATCAATGTGGAAGACACTTACAGAGTTCTCAATAGCCGTTTCCGTAGCGACACGTTGGATGGTCTGGATGACAATTTTCTTTGCTTGGGCATTGGCATTGAGTTTCGCCTCGTCTATTATCTCGTTGACATAACTGGCGGCATCAGTACGAGCCTCGTCTTTCAAGCTCTCAATCAAACGGTTTTTAGCCTCCTCAGCACTAAGGCCAGAGAGTTCCTCTAACTTTGCGCGTTCCTGATTTTGCATCTTCTCCAACTCTTCTTGCTTGATGCTAAGCAGTTTCTTTTCATTCTCAACGCGCTGTTGACCTTGGTCAAGTTCTTGCTTGCGACGATTCAACTCTTCTTGCCGTTGGTTCAACGACATCTCACGTTGCTTGAGTTTGTTCTCGTTTTGTTGGATTTTTTGGTTGCGTTGTTGCGCCTCCTTTTCGAGTTCGCTTTTCTTGTTCAGGAAATTCTCCCTCACCTCAAGCATCTTCTTTTCTTTAATCACTTCAGCTTGCTCTTCGGCAGCCGTTACCATCTCTTTATATTTTCCTTTAATTACATATCGGAAAATCAAATAGCCAAGCACCCCACCAACGGCAAGGGCAACTATTGCTGTGATAATAATACTAATCATGAATCTATTATATTTAATATTCTCAATTCCATTAGTTGTCAGCAAGAGCTTGTTCGATTTCTGAAGTCAACTTGTTGAGAATATCACAATATGGTGCCGTATCATTCCTACTCGACTCCTTCTCATAACGTAGGGCTAAGTCTATAAGTGCCATATAAAGGATTTCTTTTTCAGAATACTTATCCTTGAAACGGGCGGCGTAGGTGTTTACGGCATCTGTTGCATGTTTAGCGGCAATACGACACAATGCCTCATCGCCCCTCTGTATAGTGACATTAAGGTATGAATCGTAAACGTGCAACTTGATATTTAATTTGTCTCTGTTGTCTCCAGCCATCACTCTTACTGTTTTTCACTCAGAAGTGTAATACACTTATTTACATCGCGAATCAGTTTTGATAGTCGTTTTTGGGCTTCTTCCATGTCGCCATCTGTAATTTCGACCATCTTGGCAATCTTCAAACTATTGTAGTCATTTTGCAATTGCTTAAGCTTTTTCTCCATCACCTTGATGCTTTCCTCGCTTTTCTTCAATGCTTCCCTCAATTCAGATAGTTCCTTCTTTCGCACGTCGTATTGAAGAATCAACTGTCTCACGCGGGTAGTAAATAAAGTTAAAGCTTTATCATTTGCATCCATAAAACCACAATTTCAGTGCAAAATTATACGTTTTATTTGACAAAACCAAATAATTCATTGATTTTATTCGATTTATGCCTTTTTGCAACCAGCCTTTCTACTGGTTATAAGGCTACGTGTTTTCTTGCTTTTGAGGTTCTTTTTTCGCCAGCATCACAATTTGATAAACAAAATCCGTTACCCACTTTTCGCTAAAACCAAGCCTTTTGTCATATTGGCGAATGGCAAGGACGGTTTTCATGACCGCAGGGTCAGTGTAGTCATTTTTATTGAAAATGTCATGGATAGTCTTCTCTGTCATCGTGTATATTACTTTCTTGAAGAAAGAGGGAACACGCAATTTAAACTTCATGAGATTTCCAATTAACATCATGATGTCTTGGGTAAATGCCTGAAACTGAACAAGATAAACCTGAACATCTTGCAACTTTCGGCAGTTCTTGTGAATGCTTTGGTCTATTTCCTTGAAAAAACTATCGTCTGTCTTGTATAGTTCTTTCAACATCTTCTTGCACTGGTTCTTTTCTCCCACCCCCAATCTGTTGTTTACTGTTGGAATGTGTAGTGTGGACTTAAACATTCTTAGGTCTGGTAGCATGGATAAAGTTGTATTTCCCAAATTTGAAGCCAACGATGCTTGGAAATACACTCTAACAAGTGTCATGTAATCCTCCATGGCATTTCCCTTATCCTTTTTTGTTTTACCACCAAAAAATTTTGAAAAAAAACTCATCTGAAATATAATTGATTATTACGTAGTTAGAAATTTTCATGCAAAAGTACAACAAACAATTTGATTGACAAAATTATTGTGTCAAAACATGTTTATCAGACGGTCTTTCCCTTCAAATCTTGCATAATAATATTAAAAAACGAATATTTTTCTTTTTCTTCTTTTGGGTATGTTTTATTTTTCGTATCTTTGCGCTGTTTTTACAAAAGACTACACGAAATAGTTGGTTTTGGATTAAGAATGAGGCATAATACAAGGGGAAATGACATTATTCGATTACTTGTGATAGTGGGTGACTTCGTGTTACTCAATATACTTGTCTTGTTTTTAATGAAATACTTACCTACAGACATTGTTCCACTATATTTTGTAGATTCTCAAAAAGAAGCCTTAGTCATTGCCAACTTTGCCATGATGTTGGCAGAATACCCATTCCATTCCATCATCCATTACCGTAAAGTAAGGTTTTCTTCCATTTTAACAAGAGCATTAAAACTATCATTAACCCAATCTATACTGATGTTTGTGTGCATCCGATTCCTAAATGATAGCGGTCGTTTGTTTCAATTCACACTTATTTATGCCCCATGCCTTTTTTTCCTGATTGTTTCCGCTCGAATTGTAGAGCGTCTTATTTTGAAGCTTTATCGAAAAAGAGGCGGTAACACGAGAAGTGTTGTTTTTATCGGCAGCGACCCCGCAAACCTTTTACTTTACCAAGACCTCAATTCAGAACCTACGACAGGATACATCGTCAAGGGTTATTTCAGCAACAATGTCATTGACAAATGCCCACCTGAATTTGTGAAATTAGGGAGCATTGACCAACTTAACGAGAAAATGGATGATGAAAATGAGAATAATGATTCCTTCGCCAACCATGACGAACTATGTTTAGGGAAGGTTGACGAATTTTTCTGTTGCCTGTCACATGATGAAAATGATGAAATTATTCGCATTATAAGGTTTTGTAACAATCATTTCATTCACTTCCATTACGTCCCGCGGATGTATGGAAACCTTAATCTTAACCTCAAACTGGAAAAGTTTGGCGACATGAACCTTTTCACCAATCTTCGTGAGCCCCTGACTTATATGAGCAATAGGATTTTAAAACGCTCATTCGATTTGCTGTTCAGCCTGGTTGTCTGTTTGTTGTTATTGCCGTTAATACCGATTATTGCAATCATTATCTATAGTCAAAGCCCTGGTCCAGTTTTATTCAAACAAAAGCGGACAGGGCTGAATGGAAAGGATTTTATTTGTTATAAATTCCGTTCCATGCATGTGAATAATCAAGCTAACAACTTGCAAGCCACCAAAGACGATCCCAGGAAATATCCTTTTGGAGAATTTATGCGTCGCACAAATATTGATGAATTGCCCCAATTCTTCAATGTTCTTTTTGGCAACATGAGTGTTGTGGGACCTCGTCCCCACATGACTTATCACACAAATTATTATAAGGATTTGATAGACAAATATATGGTGCGCCATTTTAGCAAGCCAGGAATTACCGGTTGGGCGCAAATCACAGGATATCGTGGCGAGACAAAAGAACTTTGGCAAATGGAAGAGCGTATCAGAAGGGATATTTGGTACATTGAGAATTGGTCTTTCTGGCTCGACATGAAAATCATATTAAAGACTTTTACCACATTTTTTAAACACGATAAAAATGCGTATTAAATGAAAGGAATCGTTTTGGCAGGAGGGTCAGGCACCCGTCTTTATCCCATAACAAAGGGCATAAGCAAGCAGCTTATTCCCATTTTTGACAAACCGATGATTTATTATCCCATCTCGGCTTTGATGCTTGCTGGTATCCGTGAGATACTGATTATCTCTACCCCGTATGACTTGCCTGGTTTTAAAAGGCTTTTAGGTGACGGGAAAGATTTGGGTGTAACCTTCGACTATGCAGAGCAGCCAAGTCCCGATGGACTCGCGCAAGCTTTTATTATTGGAGAGAAGTTTGTTGGGAAAGATAGCGTCTGCCTGGTATTGGGCGATAACATCTTTTACGGATCAGGCTTTTCATCTTTGTTGCATCAAAGTGTCATTGACGCTGAACAACATGGAAAGGCTTCTGTCTTTGGTTATTTTGTAAATGACCCCGAACGCTATGGTGTTGCCGAGATTGACGAAGAGGGCAATTGCCTGAGCATTGAGGAAAAACCACGGCATCCCAAGAGCAACTATGCAGTCGTAGGGTTATATTTCTATCCCAATAGCGTGGTAGAGATAGCCAAACATATCAACCCCAGCAGTAGGGGGGAATTGGAGATAACTACAGTGAACCAAGAATACTTGGCACAAGGCAACTTGAAAGTGAAAAAACTTCAAAGAGGCTTTGCATGGTTAGATACAGGTACGCATGACAGCTTGAGCGAGGCAAGTACATTTATCGAAGTCATAGAGAAAAGACAGGGACTAAAGGTCGCTTGTCTTGAGGAAATAGCCTTAAAAAAGGGTTGGATTAGCAAGGATCAATTAAAACAGATAGCTCTACCCATGGCGAAGAATCAATATGGGCAATATTTACTTCAATTAGCAGAACAATAAATATCTATAAGAAAAATGGAAGAAAGAAAAGATTTTACGTTAGACAGCGTATTGGAACAAGAAGATAGAAATACCTTTGATTTCCAATCGATTTTGAAAACCATCATCCTTAATTGGCAATGGTTTTTGTTGGCCTTGATTATTAGCCTTGGTTCGGCTGCTCTCTATTTGCGTTACGCTACGCCCATTTATGAGGCCCGCGCAAAAATGTTAATTAAAGATGAAGACGGTAGTTCAAACCGTCGTGCCAACTTAATGGCAACTGCAAACCTGGGAATGATGACCAACTCCACGGGTATTGACAATGAGATGGTGATTTTGAAATCCCTTTCCATTGCTGAAAAGGCCGTCAAAGATCTTAAGCTCTATGTGACATACGTCGCAGAAGGGAAGATTAAGGATCGCAAGGTTTATAAGACTCAACCAATTGTTGTGGACATTGACGAGGCTCATTTGGACAAGATGACCTCATCCATCCCCCTTCAAATCAAGCGTGAAGGCAACAATTACCATGTTACAGGGTCGTATTTTGTTCCAGTGGAAGATGGACCAGAGGAGGGGCCATTCGCCATTGATAAGGTTTTCAACAAACTCCCAGCATCAATTTCGACCAAAGCGGGTGTGATTACCATCGTCGCCAATGGAAACAGGGTGATGAAAGATGGTGCCGTGCTAAAAGTGAAAATATCGCCAGTCAGCACCATTGGACGCAAATATGCAAGTGCCCTCTCCGTATCGCCTACATCCAAGACGACGACCATTGCCCAACTCGTCTTGGCAGACGAAATACCCCAACGCGCTATAGACTACTTACAACAACTTGTCATTTGTTACAACAGACAGGCAAATGAGGATAAAAACGAGATTGCATTCCGCACGGAGGCATTCATCAATGACCGTTTGGAGAAGATTAATGCCGAGTTGGGTTCTACCGAGGGAGACTTGGAATCATATAAGAAACGAAATAAGATGGTGACATTGAACATGAATGCCACACAGGCTTTAGGCAATGCAAACGCATATGAGCAAAAGCTACAAGATGCAAACACACAAGTAGCACTTCTTAATAGTCTTCAAGATTACATGAGCCAGCCCTCAAACAAATATCAGACGTTGCCTACTAATGTGGGATTGAGTGACCAAAGTGCATCACACCTTATTAATAAATATAATGAGATTGTTCTGGAACGCAATCGTTTGCTCCGCAGTGCTTCTGAAAATAGCCCCACAGTACTTCCCTTGACTTCCCAACTCGACGACCTCAGTGCAAGCATCAGTGGTGCTATGGCACAGAGCCGACGCAACATGGAAATCGAGCGTAATTCCATTGCATCGCAATATAGCAAATATGCTGGACAAGTGAACCAAACACCAGAGCAAGAACACATGTTAACACAAATTGGCCGTCAACAAGAGGTGAAATCGGGTCTTTACCTGATGCTTCTCCAAAAGCGTGAGGAGAACTCGATTGAGTTAGCAGCAACGGCTGACAAGGGTA
The DNA here is from genome assembly GCA_017428055.1 of Prevotella sp. Taxonomy (GTDB): domain Bacteria; phylum Bacteroidota; class Bacteroidia; order Bacteroidales; family Bacteroidaceae; genus Prevotella. The sequence continues at coordinate 11,741 of JAFRRN010000042.1, read as the reverse complement.
AATTGGTTGACGACCCAGTATTCGGTGGCCAAGTCAGTCCCAAGTCCAATATGATTATGTTGATAGCCTTGCTTCTTGGCTTGGTAGTTCCCTCTGTCATTTTCTTCCTTCTCAAATTCTTCCGCTACAAGATTGAAGGTCATGACGACGTGGTTCGCTTGACGAAGCTGCCAATTCTTGCCGACGTTGCCGTGGCAAGCGAGACAGCCAAATCGAAAGCCGACATCGTCGTGCATGAGAACAAGAACAACCAGATGGAGGAAATCTTCCGCTCCATGCGTACCAACCTTCAATTTATGCTCAAAGAAGGTGAGAAAGTCATCATGTTCACATCCACCACATCTGGTGAAGGAAAGACCTTCAATGCTGCTAACCTCGCTGTAAGTTTCGCACTTTTAGGCAAGAAAGTCATAATCGTGGGTCTTGACATCCGTAAACCACGTTTGGCAGAGTTGTTTGAGATTGATGACCACAATCACGGTATTACCCCTTTGCTCAAACTAGACCATCCAACATGGGATGATGTGAACTCTCAAATCTTGCCTTCTGGTATTAACAACAACCTTGAGATATTGCTCGCAGGTCCCGTACCACCAAACCCCACCGAGTTGATTTCACGCTCTTCTTTGGAGGTTGTCATGAACCACCTTAAAGATCATTACGACTATATCATCATCGATACCGCCCCTGTGGGACTGGTAACCGATACCTTACAGATTGGTCGTGTGGCAGACGCTACGGTATACATGTGCCGTGCAGACTACACTCCACGTGAGAGTTTCAACTTGATTAACAGCTTGAGCAACGAGAACAAACTTCCAAACATGTCCGTTGTTCTCAATGGTATCGACATGTCTAAGAAGAAGTATGGATACTACTACGGATATGGACGCTATGGCAAATACGGACGCTACGGACGCTACAGCTCAAGGTATGGCAAGTATGGAAGCTATGGCAATTACGGATCATACGGTGGCTATGGCACATACGGTTCATACGGCAATTATAGTAACAGTCACTATGGTGATAAGAATGACACATCAGTCAAGCGTTAAACGCTTGGCTGATGTCATGTCGAACAGATATGATCATTGCTGTTAGTTTTGACGGAACAATCGTCGAGGATAAATATCCCGAGATAGGGATGGAGATACCTTTTGCCACAGACACCCTCCAAATGCTCATCAAGCAGAAACACCGAGTGATATTGTGGACTATCCGCGAGGGAAAACTGCTTGAGGAAGCGGTGAAATGGTGTAAGGAAAGAGGTGTGGAATTTTATTCTATTAACAAGGACTATCCTGAAGAGAAAGAAGAGTGGAACAACCACTTCTCCCGCAAAATCAAAGCCAACGTGTTCATTGACCACCGCAATGTGGGGGGCATCCCTGAATGGGGGCAAATCTACCACATGATTAATGATGGCACCAGTTTCAAGGACATGCTCGCCGAAGCTGGCAAAAACAGCATCGACCACTATGCTAGTCCCAAGAGCAACTGGACTAAGAGGCTGAAACTGTCACACAAATAATGTTTAATGTGTAATGCTTGATGGTCTTCCGTTGTGACCCCATTAAGCATTACACATTTTATTATACAAATTATGAAAGAAAAACTATACATCCGTATCAGCAGCAATTGTTTGTCTTTCGCCGTGGGTGATGACCAACTCGGAACCCCTCTTGCATACGAGGATTATCCTATACGAAACGGCATCGCAATGGCAGCCAACATGCGCAATGCATTGAAAGACGGTGAGTTGCTTTCACGTGGCTACCAACGGGCAACAGTACTGATTGACTCTCCCTTGATGCTCGTCCCTATACAAGAGTTTAATGAAGACGAGATGATAACGTCCTACCATTACACCATCACGGGTATGGAAGGCAACCAAGTGATACACTTTGAGATACCCAACCTGAACGCTGTTGCCGTCTTCTGCATCAACAAAGACCTAAAAGCGGTCATTGATGAACATTTCGCCAACGTGCAATATATCCCCCTGGCCTACCCCATTTGGAACAATATGCATAGGCACAGTCACATGGGCGTACGCAAGAAGCTATACGCATATTTCCACGACAAGCGGATGGAAGTTTTTAGTTTCGACAAAAACCGTTTCAAGTTTTGTAACAGCTTCGATGCCGACAATGCCCATGATGCCGTCTACTATATATTATATGTGTGGCAGCAATTAGGCTATGATGCCAAACACGACGAAATACATCTCTCGGGCATTGTCCCCGAAAGACAATGGACGGAGGAAGCTCTCCACCACTACGTGCAAAAAGTAGAAGAAATCAACTTTGAATGCTGAATGCTAAGCATTTAGAGTTTTGTTTGTTTTGCAAAAAAGTATTCATCCAGATATAATAACATGAGGATTATCACTGGCATCTACAAAGGGCGACATTTCGACATCCCTCGCACCTTTAAGGCTCGTCCCACCACCGACTTTGCCAAGGAGAACATCTTTAATGTCCTCAATGGCTATTTAGACCTTGAAGATGCCAAGGCATTAGACTTATTCGCCGGCACAGGGAGCATCTCATACGAGCTGTTATCACGCGGATGCGCCACCGTGGTGAGCGTGGAAAACGATCGTGAACATGCCCGTTTCATCAGTGAATGTCTAAAGAAGCTAAACACTGACAACGGCATACTTATCCGTGGCGACGTGTTTCGATTCATAAAAGGATGTCAGCAGAAATTCGACCTCATCTTTGCCGACCCTCCTTATACCCTTCCAGAATTGCCGAAAATACCATCAATGGTGTTTGACCACAAAATATTGAAAGATGATGGCATCTTTATCTTTGAACATGGCAAGCAACACAACTTCTCAGACCATCCCCACTTTGTGGAACAACGAACATACGGAAGCGTGAACTTCACCATCTTCAAGGGAGGCGAATAGGCAATTTTACGACATCTCTAACAAAATTGAAAGTTTACAGAAGATTTGAGGGAAATTCTTTATCTCAGCACACTTTCTGCACTGTATCAATACTACGATGCAGCTTTTCATTTATTGGAAATCCTTACCATTCCAATGAAGGGTACGGGATGGCAAGATGGGGCGAACTTTTTCCATCTCCTCCTTGTTCAGATTGATGGGCGAGGCACTCAATGTGAGGGTATTCCCTTCTATAGATAATTGTGCTTCGACAAGCAGCACATCCATCAGTTGCATTAAATCGGCGAAAATGGCATCAGACATTGTATCTGGCTGTACGATGATAGAAGCGGGGGAAAACGAGAGTTGCCTTACCACTTGCCAATCATACCCATAAATGAACACTTCGCTTTCCGCTTGTGGACCTCGGAAAGTCCTCACCATACAAAACACGCTGTCGCCATCTTCGGCGACCAACGTACGCATCTGCAACGTGGAAGCCTCAGAGAGCGTGACTTGTAGAAAATCATGGGTGAGTGTGTCCATGACAGACATGCCTTCCAAGGTATTCCTCACTTCCGCCTTTACCTTCATGTCAATATAGTCTATCATCTCGATTCGCTTGTTTTTATCGAGATACATAACCAAAGTATCTGGCATGGAGAGCCAGATTTCCCTGATGTCCTTCGCTTGCAAGACCATGAAGGCAAACATCGCAAGTATGACCAAGAAATGTCTTCTCATAATGCTATTGGCGCGAGGGGCGTGTATCTTTCACTCTCACAGCTTTTCCTTCAGAAACGGGTAACGAGCCTTTCTTGACAAGCTTAACCCTTGGGGTAAGGAGGATTTCATCCTTCAATGCCCGTTGGATGTCTTTCGTCATCTTCTGCAATTCGGGATATGCATCGGAGACAATGTCATCAAGTTCCACCTCCACGGTCATGATGTCATTATCATCAATCGTTTCGAGCGAGATGAGATAATTGCTGCCAAGCCCTGGGTATTTCACCAAGATCTTTTCCACTTGCATCGGGAACACGTTGACACCCTTGATGATAAACATGTCATCGGTGCGTCCTTTAATACGGTCGATACGTCTGTGGGTACGTCCGCATGGACATTCGCCCGTAATGATGCGCGTGAGGTCATGGGTGCGATAGCGCAGAATTGGCATCATCGTACGGTCAAGCGTAGTAAGAACCATCTCGCCCATCTCGCCATCGGGTACAGGCTCAAGGGTATCGGGGTCGATAATCTCTAAGATGTAGTTGTCTTCCCATAGGTGCATACCATTTTGTTCCTTACACTCGAATGCCACACCAGGACCATTCATCTCGGTCATGCCAAACGAGTTGTATGCCTTGACACCCAATAGACGCTCTATCCTACGGCGTTGTTCCTCTGTGTGTGGCTCCGCACCGATGAAGAGCGTGTGTAACTTCGTGCTTCGTGGGTCTACGCCCTCCTCCTTGAACACCTCTGCAAGACGGATGGCATAGCTGGGGATGGCGTGGAGGCACGTAGTGCCAAAGTCCTTGATAAACATGATCTGCCGCTTGGAGTTGCCCGCTGCGGCGGGAATGGTCACGGCACCCAATCTCTCCGCACCATATTGGAAACCCAATCCTCCCGTGAACATGCCATAGCCCGATGAGTTTTGGAACACATCGGTGTCGCGGCATCCTACCATATACATGTTTCGGGCAATCATATTGGCCCATGAATCAATGTCATGGCGCGAGTACGCAACCACCGTGGGATGTCCCGTGGTGCCACTGGACGAATGGATGCGGATGGCATCCTTCATGTCCCCACCTACTAATCCAAAAGGATAATTGTTGCGGAGGTCATCTTTCGTGGTGAAAGGAATCTTGCGGATGTCGTCCACCGTCTGGATGGAATCGGCGGTGATGCCTAACTCACCTAACCGCTTGCCATACATGGGCGACCGCAATGCCACATTAATAGTATCTTTGAGTTTCTTTACTTGTAATTTCTTCAATTCCTCCCGGGGCATGGTTTCCAACTCGGGCTGCCAATATTCATTGTTCATCATTGTGCAATTAGTTAGTCGTAAAACGTTCTACGTTACAAAATCATCGCAAAGGTACATCATTTTTGGAAATGTGCAAAACATTCGCCAATAATTCTCACATCTATGTTAGATTAACCGTTTCCCATTAAGCATTAAAATGATGGAGGGAGCTTCACAGCAACCTCCACCATTCCCGGGTTGATCTTTTATCTAACTATACAAAGCCAAAACTCGATTAGTAGATAATTCTACCTTTAGGGGTAGACGAAATGATTTGGGGGCGTAGGCTTGCCACCTTGATGATTTCACTCCTTTCTGGCATGGGATGTAACCACTTTCGCCCTGGGCCACCTAGGTTGAAAAACTGGATGCGTTTCACAGTATCGGGCAATGGTGGAAAGACCAGTACGAAACGTACCCATTGATTGGTTTGACCATGAATCCAAAAACATTGATTCAAAGGAAGATGTTCCACTTCACGCAACAGATACTCATCGCCCGTATCGGCATCAATGATGCGCTTACCCTCATAAAAACAGAAGAAACACCAGTCTTGCCAAATAAGGTATTCATATACTACGTATGTAGCCTCATGGCTGCGATAAAGAGTGTAGCGACCATCGCTCGGCTCTTGGTCTAAAAACATAACTTTCTTTCCTTTCGACTTCTGACCAACAACTGGGCATATCTGGCTAAATACAGCAAAAGAATTTTCGTTGTCGATATCATAGTTGGGCCAAGCAGGACGTTCCATAATCGGGCGTGTATTATAAGGTCGCTCGTCATATCCGGCTGATTCCATCTTCTGTGTATGGCAGCTGCTTAATAGAGCAGACACTGCCAATAAGCTAATAATTCTTTTCATGTTGATTGTGGGTTATTCGATGATACGTTTAGGTTTGCGTAGCACATCCTTCAAGCGGTGTACTGGATGATGATCGTGAAAAGCATTGTCGTTCGGATTACCTATACGGATAAGCCTTACATGCTTATCAAGTGGTGGAAAGACATAAGTGAACTGTACATACATATTATGGTAACCTTTCGTTACAATATGTATATTGTTCCTACGTGAGTTCTGGTGGGTAGTTCCCGTCCCCACTCCATTTGGCATTATCAGATGACGACACATATAGCGATCGCCCGTTTCCGCATCTTCAATGCAAATGGTTTTAGTGTCTATATCGGCTTCCCAGTTGTCGGTATCAACCATTTGAACAAACACGGTGACATGGGTCTCTCCTGAAAACTTCTCCACATAGAAGTTCTGACTGGGAAACATCTCGGTAAAGGTGACATTGGCAGGAGTCAGAAACTTCCCTAACAGTTCGTTGTTGCGCCTATCGTGGAACTCAGATTGTATTGGATCAGCGCAGGTCATTGAGCGCAGATGGTAGCCATGTCCCAATGAGTCGCGATCCTCCACTTGCATGTCTATCACATAGCTGCCCCGCCCCTCGTTTTGCGAAAAGACATACTCGGCGGTAGGCTGGTTCTCTGAGTTGCACAGGCTGACCCTTTGTACACGGATGGTGTCATTGGTGTAATTGGGTTTGAACTTTCCCACATAAATCCCTTCGCCAATACGTCGGGCACCTATAGCGGTCATCGTACTATCAAGGACTTCTACGGGAGTGCGCCCCTCTTGTACGACATCGGGAACATGTGCATTCTCAAGCACGAGGTAGGCATTACCGAACGTGACAACGGAGTCTGTCGATAATGCAGAGAAGGTGGCAGGGGGTTCAATTGTTGGGGACATCAAATCCTCTGATTCTTGCCGTAGGATTGCCATATCGCCTTTAAGACCGAGATGGTTTGCGGCTTCAACCAGTTGAACTTCAGCTTTTTTAAGCTGTTTCTCTATCTCGCCCATCGCTTGCGGACGAGCGAACGCCACAAGAGCCAAGATGCTCAATGGCAGGAGATAGGCGGCTTTCAACGCCGCCCATCGTCGGGATGGTTTTCGGTACATCATTTTGAATCTTCGTTTAATTGGACTTTGGTTCAAAGCATTGACAACGGGCTGCAGTCTCGTGTCAGTGGCTTTACGTATCAATAACAGCTGATATTCTTTGTCTTTGATGCCAGTCGCCAACACATGGCGGTCAGCTTGGTATTCGTGGACATCGCACAAATCCTGCCGCAACATCCACGCGAAGGGTACGCACCAAAGCATTCGACATGTGAACTCACATAATAACATATCCCATGAATGCCCTAATCGTATATGGGCGAGTTCATGGTCAATGATGGCACGTGTGCTTGTGTCCGAGGGGTTTAATATCATCCATCGCATCCAACTGCATGGTGTCTTCATTTCGGGATGTGTGATGGCATGTACCCGCTTGGGCAATCCCTCAATATTGATGCGTTTGCCCTGATGGATAACCAACAATAAGGAGGCAAACTGCCAGAAGTAACGAATCCAATAGACGACGAGACCGAACACATATAATCCTATCAAAAGCAACAGTGTATTAACCCAATTCCATCTTTTCTTACTTCCGTCTTTTTCTTTTGACGTAAGCGGTGTTGAATCGAAACCTATCGTCGAGTTGGTTATTCGTTCTATATTGGCAACATATTCTTTATTTGCATCTGTCGCCCAAAAGTCACCTTCTTTCTTAATCACACGCTCTTCTAAAATGATTTGTTGTTCCAACATCTCTCGCCCTCGCGTCACGTAGTTTGCCTCTTTTGTCTCTATCTGGCATAAGGGCAACACTATACTAACAAAGAGGATTACCAACAATACAACACGGTTCACACCATGTAACGTCTCACGCTTCATGAAAAGCCCATAGAGCGAGTAAAGCAACGTGAGTGACACACCCCATCGGAAAATATAGATAATCCATGCCCCCATAGCTTACTTCTGTTTAGTATTTCTCAATTCATGCAGATAGTCCAACAACTCCTGCTCCGTCACTTTCTCATCCTGTACCAGCGTTTCCACCAGTTTCAAATAGGAACGTTTGAAATAATGGTCGACGAATACACCCAACTTGGAGCGTCCATAGTCCTCCTTGGCGATAGCGGCAGTATAAATATAGCCCCGCCCCTTCGGCTCATGAGTCAGGAATCCCTTGCGCTCCAAAATCTGGAACACGGTGGCAATAGTGTTGATGTGAGGCACTGGTCCATCATAGAGAGCCTGTACATCTTTGGGAGAACACGGCTCTATCTGCCATATCTTCTCCATTACCTCTTCTTCTTTGGTAGTCAGTTTGTTCATACGTTTCAACGGTAAAAATAGTTTGATGGTGGCAAAGATAGATGCTTCTTTCACAATCACCAAGTATTTGCCCTATCTTTTAACCTATTTTTTTAGTTGAAACGTTGTGGGAAGTTTATTCTTCCACTATATTCCATTAAAAACGGGAACATCCAATGCCTTCCAAAAAGGAAAGAAAGAATTGCGTCTCAAGCATTCCCTCCTGACATTATTATTTAATTCATACACATTATTAACAATAAACAAGCCGATTTGCAAAAGCGGTAAAGCCTTTTCGCAAAGACCTTATCGCCAAATAAATGATAAACCCAAATCGGTCGTTAGAACTATGCGGCTACAAAATGCAAGCAAAACGCACAAATAAGTGTCTTTATGTTACCGACCTACGGTTTTTACTACCTAAAAACACCCTTTAAAAGTCATGGTAAGATTTGCAGCTTATTAATGTACACACAGTTGTAGAGGTGACTTTCTAATGGCGATCATTAAAAAGTATGTTAGCATTTTCTCCAATTTGTTTTCAAATTATTCTAACGAACGATTTGGGTTTAAACAGTAAACAAGAAAAACGTCAGTGCCATTTTTCGTGACACGGACGTTTCGTTTGTTATAATCCTTTTACCCAAGTTCCTAATTCCTGTTTACTTCAGTTTATTATAAACTTCATCCGTCACTGGCTCTAACCACTCGTTCGACTGCTCACCGCCTGTGGCTACGTGAGTTGTGTAGTGCTGAAACCAGGAGTCACGCTGTGCGCCGTGCCAGTGCTTCACGCCCTCAGGAATGTCGACGACGGTGCCAGGGGTGAGGGCGACGGGAGCCTTGCCCCATTCCTGATACCATCCGCGACCACTGACACAGATGAGAATCTGGTGCATGCCGTGATGGACGTGCCAGTTGTTGCGGCAGCCCGGCTCGAAGGTGACGTTGGCGATGGGCAGCACGGTCTTCTCGCCTTCGCCGAGGTTGGCGGGCTGGATGGGAGCCAAGTAGCTGTCGTGGATGAAGTACTGCGCATAGTTTACGTTGGGTTCGCCTTTGGGGAATCGGCTGCGCAGGGTATAGCCCTCATGGTCGAGCCATGCACAGAGTTCATCGACGAGTTCCTGCGAATTGCCCATATTCACCGCACCCCGTTTGTGGGCTGCGAGTTGCGGATCAACGCCTTCGAGTCCGCTCAGGGCCGCTACCGTTACTATCTCGCGGTCGGCAGGTGTGAGCTGGTCGCCGGCGAAGATGTCACCGAAAAGGTGCGACTTCAGGTAGTAGTCATCCTGCGGACAGAAAGCGTAGTCGAACGCACGGCCTGAGAGTTTCGTCTGCACCTCCGTACCCTGTTTCAGTGCCTTTGCTGCGTCATCCCAAATCTCTGGGCGCATCCAGGGCTTGCCCTCCTGCCACTCAGGCTTCCTGTTTTCCAATACCTTGCTCAACACGCCTAACGCATTCAGCGAGCGTGGGAAACCCGTGTAAGCATAGAGCTGCGAAAACGCCTCCTTCAGTTCGTTGATGGTCACGCCGTTGTCGAGTGCCGTCTTTACAGTAGGCTCCAACCGCTCCAAATCACCTTGTGCCATCAGGCAAGCACACTCAGCCAATCCCTTTTGACGCTCTGTCAGCGTCTGCGCATTTACTGTTGCCATAGTCATTATTGCCATTATGATGGTTACAATGATTCTCATAGGCTTTCCTCCAGAATCTGCTTGATGTCCTGTTCTGTCAGGGGAGCGTAGGCATTCTCCAGACCCTCGTTGACGGCAATGTGGTGAGCCATCTCATCAATGCGGCTGTCGTCTATGCCTACGTCGCGAAGGTGCATGGGGATGCCGATGCTCTTGAAGAACTTGTAGGTGGCATCAATAGCCTGCTCGGCAATCTGCTGCTTGGGCAGCGAGGCATCGATACTGAACACGTTGATGCCGTACTTCACGAAGCGGTCAATGGTTCTCTCGCTGAGGATATGGCGCATCCAACGTGGGGTGATGATGGCCAGACCCTCGCCGTGGGTGATGTCGTAGTAAGCCGAGAGGGCATGCTCGATGGCGTGGCAGGGCCAGCCGCTGGGACTGTTGCCTAAAGATAGGATGCCGTTACAGCCGTAGGTGCAGCAGAGCATCATCTCGGCACGGGCGGTGTAGTCCTCAGGATTGTCAAGGCATTTGCGAGCGTTCACCATCAGACTCATCAACATCGACTCGCAGAAACCGTCGTTCAGCAGAGTGGTATCAGCAGCGAAATATTGCTCCATCGTGTGGTTCATCGCGTCGGCACAGCCTGCGGCGGTCTGCTTCTTTGACACGCTGAAAGTATAAACGGGGTCGAGAATCGAACACACAGGGAATAGCAGCGGGTCCATATAGCCAATCTTGTCGTTGGTCTCGGTACGAGAGATGACACCTCCGCAATCGTACTCCGAACCCGTGGCTGCCAATGTCAGAATATCAACGATGGGCAGGACGGCCTGCGCTTTCACCTTGTAACTAATCAAATCCCAAGGGTCGCCATCGTACTTGGCACCAGCAGCGATAGCCTTCGAGCAGTCGAGTACCGAGCCACCACCCACAGCAAGTATCACGTCGATGTTCTGTTCCTTGCAGATGCGCACACCATCCAGCACCGATGGGTCGTACTTCGGATTGGGTTGAATACCTGCGAGTTCGAAAATCTCGAAGCCCTGCATGAGTTCCTTCACTCGGTCGTAGAGACCTAATTTCTTAATGCTGCCGCCACCGTAGGTCAGCAACACGCGCTTGCCGAGAGGACGCATCACCTCTGGCAGCTTAACAATCGACTCCTTACCAAAGATGAGTCGCGTCGGGGTCATGTAATCAAAGTTCTGCATAATAAAAAGATTTGTATTGTTTATCCGTATGTCTCTATCAAATACTTCACAAACTGCGGGTCGCTGAAGTTTACTGTTCCTGTGTCGTGCTGGTTCATGGTGGCTATTTGCGCCATCTCTTCGTCTGTTAGAGTGAAGTCGAAGATGTCGAGATTCTGTACCATGCGCTCCTTGTGGGTACTCTTGGGGATAGCCACGATACCTCGCTGCGTGAGCCAGCGAAGAGCCACCTGTGCAGCACTCTTACCGTATTTCGCTCCGATGGTTGCCAGCACCTCGCTCTTGACGATGCCATCAACACCCTGACCGCCAAGTGGTCCCCACGCCATTATCTTCGTATCGGTCTCGGCAAGCAGCGGCTCGATGCCCGTCTGCTGGATGAGCGTGTTGCACTGCAACTGGTTCACCATCGGCTTCACCTCCACATAGTGGGCGAAGTCGAAGAAGCGTCCAGCCTGGAAGTTGCTCACGCCGATGGCACGTACCTTGCCGTCGCGATAGACCTTCTCCATAGCCCGCCACGTGCCGAACACGTCGCCGTAGGCCTGGTGGATGAGCAGTAGGTCAATGTACTCCGTCTGCAACTTGCGCAGGCTCTCGTCGATGCTCTTGGCGGCTTTCTCCTCGCCAGCATTCGAAATCCAGACCTTCGTCACTAAGAACAGGTCTTCGCGCTTCAGTCCACTTTTGCGCCAAGCATTACCCACACCCTCCTCATTCTGGTAGG
>JAFRRN010000041.1 GCA_017428055.1 Prevotella sp. | reverse complement strand
GCCCGTGATAAATAATTGGATGCGGGCGGATACGCAGATCCGCCCCTACAACATTAAACATGGTAGAAAGATTTTTGAGGCAGACAGCCTTCAATTCAGTAGAGGATTACAAGAAAAACTTGCATTTCATCATCAAGGAGAACTTCAATTTCGCCTACGACGTGATGGATGCATGGGCAGAGGAAAAGCCCGATAAGCTCGCCCTGTTGTGGACTAACGACGAGGGCGTGGAAATCAAACTCACATTCAAAGACCTGAAAGAGCGCAGCGACCAAGCCGCCTCATACCTCCAATCGTTGGGCATCGGACATGGCGACATGGTGATGCTCATCCAGAAACGCCGCTTGGAATGGTGGATTACCATGTTGGCTCTTTGCAAATTAGGAGCCGTTGCCATTCCCGCCACGCACATGCTCACCAAGCATGACATCGTGTATCGCAACACGCGGGCATCGGTAAAGGGCATCATCTGCGTGGGAGAGGAATATGTCACCTCGCAAATCATGGCGGCATTGCCGGAGAGTCCCACGGTACAGGTGTTGGTCAGCATCGGACCAATGGTTCCCGAAGGTTTCCATGACTGGCACAAGGAGATTGAGGATGCCCCACCATTCAAGCGTCCCGCCTTCGTCAACAGTAACTCCGACACGATGCTGATGTATTTCACCAGCGGCACCAGCGGCGAGCCAAAGATGGTGGCACACGACCACCTCTATGCCTTGGGACACTTGACGACGGGCGTGTTCTGGCACAACCTGCAAGAAGATAGCATCCACCTGACCGTGGCAGATACGGGATGGGGCAAGGCCGTGTGGGGCAAGTTCTATGGACAATGGTTCGCTGGCGCGGTGGTATTCGTGTTCGACCATGAGAAGTTCAATGCCGACAACATGTTGCGGCAGATGGAGAAATACCGTGTCACGTCATTCTGCGCTCCGCCTACGGTATATCGTTTCCTCATCCGCGAGGACTTTTCCAAATACGACCTCAGCGCGTTGCGCTATTGCTGCACGGCGGGCGAGGCATTGAACGCCGCCGTCTATGATAAGTTCTATGAACTGACGGGCATCAAGTTGAAAGAAGGATTCGGACAGACGGAGACGACCATGACCCTTGGCACGATGCCCTGGATGGAGCCCAAGCCAGGGAGCATGGGAATGCCCAACCCACAATACGACATCGACCTCATCAAGCCCGACGGCACCAAGTGTGAAGACGGCGAGAAGGGCGAGATCGTGGTACGCATCGGCGACACGAAGCCCATCGGCCTTTTCAAGGAATACTACCGCGATGAGGAACTGACACGCGAGGCTTGGCACGACGGTTTGTATCACACGGGCGACGTGGCTTGGCGCGACGAGGACGGATATTACTGGTTTGAGGGGCGCATCGACGATGTCATCAAGTCGAGTGGCTACCGCATCGGTCCGTTTGAGGTTGAGAGTGCGTTGATGACCCACCCTGCCGTCGTGGAATGTGCCATCACGGGCGTTCCCGATGACATCCGTGGCATGGTGGTGAAAGCCACCGTCGTATTGGGCAAGGAATGGAAGGCAAAAGCCGGAGATGAGCTGGTGAAGGAATTGCAGAACCATGTGAAACGTGTGACTGCCCCCTATAAGTACCCCCGAATCATCGAGTTTGTGGACGAATTGCCCAAGACCATCTCGGGAAAAATCAGGAGAGTGGAGATTAGGGAAAAGGACAATCAAAAATGATGCAAAATAGAATCGTCATCAAGGTAGGCTCCAACGTGCTTACCCGTTCCGACGGGAAATTAGACATCACCCGTCTCTCTGCCATTGTGGACCAAATAGCCTACCTTCGCCAACAAGGTTATGAGATTATCCTTGTATCAAGCGGTGCAATGGCAAGCGGAAGGGGTGAGTTTGCAAGGCCGGATCAGCGTACTCGCCTTGACCACTCCCTTGACAGCGTGGAGCAACGGCAGCTCTTTTCCGCCATCGGACAGGTGAAGCTCATCGGCCTTTACTATGACCTCTTCCGTGAGTTCGGCATCCATGTGGGGCAAGTCCTTACGATGAAGGAAAACTTCAACGCCGGGGAGCAGTACGAAAACCAACGCGCTTGCATGAATGTGATGCTTGAGAACGGTGTCCTTCCCATCGTCAACGAGAACGATACCGTGGCGGTGACGGAGCTGATGTTTACCGACAACGACGAACTATCGGGGCTTATCGCGCAGATGATGCAAGCGGAAACACTTATCCTGCTCTCCAACATCGACGGCATCTTCACTACCCATCCCGACGACCCAAAGGCAGAACTCATCCGCGAGGTCGCTCCCGGCAGGGACTTGAGCGAATATATCCAACCCGAAAAGAGTGCCTTCGGTCGCGGTGGTATGCACTCCAAATACACCACTGCACGGAAGACATCCCAAGCAGGCATCCGTGTCATTATCGCCAACGGCGAGCGAGAGAACATCCTCATCGACATCATCGAGCGTAAAGACGACACGCCGCATACCGAATTTATCCCTCAGGAGTTCAAGGAGTTCAGTAGTTCAAGGAGTTCAGTCAACACTCCTCATACTGACAATGCTAATGTCTGAACTCCTGAACTCCTTAAACTCCTGAACTTCCAAGATATTTTGAATAGTTACTTATGGAATTAGAACAGACCTTCAAACAGGTGAAAGCGGCAAGCAAATACCTTGCGTCCATCACCGAAGACCAACGAAACGACATCCTCCGTGCCGTTGCCGATGCCATCATATCCAACAAGGATGAAATCCTACAAGCCAATGCGGCGGACCTATCGCGGATGGAACGTTCCAACCCACTCTACGATAGGTTGATGTTGACAGAGAAACGGTTGGGCGACATCGCCTCAGACATGCGAAACGTGGCAAGCCTCCCCACCCCGCTCGGACACATCAGCAAGGAGCGCACCCTGCCCAATGGACTGTACCTACGACGCGTGAGTGTGCCTTTCGGCGTGGTGGGCATCATTTACGAGGCTCGTCCCAATGTGACATACGATGTATTCTCGCTCTGTTTCAAGAGTGGCAACGCTTGCATCTTGAAAGGCGGGCGCGATGCCGATGCCAGCAACCGCAAGGGTGTCGCCATCATCCAAGAGGTATTGGCTCAACACAACATCCCGAAAGAAGTGGTCACCTTGTTGCCCGCCACGCACGAGGCGACGGGCGAGATGCTCAATGCCGTTGGCTACATCGACCTGTGCATCCCCCGTGGCGGCAAGAAACTCATCCAATTCGTGCGCGACACGGCACGGATTCCCGTCATCGAGACGGGGGCGGGAGTGGTCAACACCTACTTCGACGAGCAGGGTGACATGGAAAAAGGCAAGGCAATCATCAATAATGCCAAGACACGCAGGGTTAGTGTTTGCAATGCCCTTGACTGTCTCATCGTCCATGAGGCACGGTTGGACGACCTCGCAACATTGGTCGCCCCCTTGCAAGATAGCCATGTGAAACTATATGCCGATGAGTTGGCATACGCCAAGTTATCAGGCAACTATCCCCCCACCCTGCTCCTCCATGCCGATGAAAACACCTTTGGCACGGAGTTTATGGATTATGCCATGGGCATCAAGACCGTTTCATCGCTCGATGAAGCCCTCTCCCACATTGCCCAATATGGCAGTGGACATAGCGAGAGCATCATCACAGAGGACGAAGGGAACGCCGCGCGATTCCAAAGGGATGTCGATGCCGCCTGCGTCTACGTGAACGCCCCCACCAGTTTCACCGACGGGGCGCAGTTCGGCTTGGGCGCTGAGATTGGCATCAGCACCCAGAAGTTAGGTCCTCGCGGTCCGATGGCTTTGGAAGAGTTGACGACCTACAAGTGGCTCATCAACGGAAATGGTCAAATCAGGAAATAACAAAAGAAAATATCATTATGAGAACATTCTTTCATGTAGAAGACCTGGGCAACCTCAACGAGGCGATTGCCGAGGCATTAGAAGTGAAACAACACCGCTACGACTACCAGCATCTGGGTAAGAATAAGACCCTGCTGATGATTTTCTTCAACAACAGCCTACGCACACGCCTATCCACACAAAAGGCGGCAACCAACCTCGGCATGAATGTCATTGTGCTTGACGTGAATGCCGGCGCATGGAAACTGGAGACGGAGAGAGGCGTCATCATGGACGGCGACAAGAGCGAACACCTCTTGGAGGCTATTCCCGTCATGGGAAGTTATTGCGACATCATCGCCGTGCGCTCCTTCGCGGGGCTGACGGACAGGGAGTTCGACTATGCCGAGACCATCGTCAACCAATTCGTGAAATACAGCGGACGACCCGTCGTGGCGATGGAGACCGCCACCGTACACCCCTTGCAGGCCTTTGCCGACCTCATCACCATTGAGGAACACAAGGTGAGCAAGCGACCGAAGGTGGTGTTGACTTGGGCACCTCATTGCCGTGCCTTGCCACAAGCCGTCCCCAACTCGTTTGCCGAGTGGATGAATGCTGCCGATGTGGATTTGGTCATCACCCATCCAGAGGGCTATGAGCTCGACCCGAAGTTTGTGGGCAATGCCCTTGTGGAATACGACCAGCGCAAGGCACTCGATGGTGCCGACTTCGTCTATGCGAAAAACTGGAGTTGCCCAGGGGTCACCAATCCCGCCGACTATGGCAAGATCCTGTCGAAAGACATGGGATGGACGATTGACACGGAACACATGAATTGGACCAATAACGGCAAGTTCATGCACTGCCTTCCCGTGCGACGTGGATTGATCGTGACCGATGACGTGATAGAGAGCGACAACTCGCTCGTTATTCCCGAGGCAGCGAACCGCGAGATTTCCGCAGAGGTGGTGCTTAAACGTGTGCTTGAGAGCCTCTAAACCATACGTTTGCCCCATCCAAACAATACTTCTACAACCCCTATCACGTATGAAAATATCCTTTGAGTGCGACTACAACAATGGCGCACACCCACGGGTGATGGAGTATCTGATGGCAACCAACGGCCAGCAGAGCCTCACCTACGGCTTCGATGAATGGAGTCAGAGCGCGAAAGAGAAGATTCAGTCGGCTTGCGGCTTGCCCGATGCCGACATCTATTTCATCGCTGGCGGCACACAAGCCAACATCGTTGTCATAGACTCGATGCTCATGAGTTGTGAAGCGGTCATCACTGCCGAAACGGGGCATATCAACATCCACGAGGCGGGAGCCATCGAGGGCAGCGGCCATCGCGTTATTGCCCTACCTTCCCACGAGGGAAAGATGTCTGCCGACGACCTCCGGGCGTACATGGAATGGTTTGAAAACGACGAGAGCCGCGACCACTTGGCACAACCTGGGATGGTCTACATCACATTCCCCACGGAATATGGCACCATCTACCAAGCAGAGGAGATCAATGCCATCTACCAACTATGCCGCCGCTACCACCTCCATCTCTTCATCGACGGCGCACGATTGGGATATGGCCTGACATCTGATGAATGCGACCTCTCGCTCTCTTGGCTGGCACGGCATTGCGATGTGTTCTATATCGGTGGCACCAAGATTGGCGCATTGTGTGGCGAGGCGGTCGTTTTCACCCACAACAACGCCCCCCGACACATCTTCTCCAACATCAAACGGCATGGGGCGTTGCTCGCCAAGAGCCGCCTGACGGGCATCCAATTTGAGGCATTGTTCACGGATGACCTATATTTCCAAATATCCCGCCATGCCATCCTCATGGCAAATAAGCTCAAGATTATCTTACAAGAGGCGGGATTCCAACTGTTTATCGACTCTCCTACCAACCAGCAATTTGCCATCATCCCCAATGACGTGGTGAAGAAGTTGGAGAAGAAAGTCATCTTCACGCATTGGGAGCCATACGGCGAGAACCATTTCGTGTGTCGATTCGTCACCAGTTGGGCAACGACGGCGCAAGACCTCGACACCCTCAAGCGGATATTCAGGCAGATTCTGCCAAATCGATAAGCACACGAAGACAAGGACGGCATGGGCTGCAAGGGAAAAGGCATTCGGCAGTATGGGGCGGTAGCGTTGTGGGCAATGGCGTGTTTCGCTTTCTTCCAGTTCTGCTACCCGTACCATTTCTTCTATCAAGAGCAGAACCAACTGTTCCTCATGACATGGGAACACGCCCTGTCCTACCTGCCTAAGCCAGGATGGGCGGCACGGCTAATGGGCGACTTCCTCACACAATTCTACTATTACCTCGTGGCGGGTCCGCTCATCCTGACCCTGTCACTGTTAACTCTTGGCGACGTCACTCGCCGTTTCCTCCAACGAGTTCTCCAAGAATGCAACCTCCACAAGCACCGTGACACCTTCGCATTTACCATTGCCATCATCGTGATGACGCTCTTCGCGGTGTTTTCATTCCGCCACGACTATCGGTTGTCCAACATCATCAGTGCTATAGGAATCATGGGGGGACTATGGATTTGTAGTTTTTTCCCTACCAAATGGAAGTATGCTACCTTTAAATTATTCTCCTTCATCATTATTATACCCATCATCTGGCTCTTCGGATGGCCTAAAATGGGCAAACTCGCCCTGCCCAACTTTTACTTGGAAAAGCAATTGGCGGTAGACAATGAATATTATTTCGGGCATTATGACCGTGTGATTGACTTGGTGGAAAGTGAAAAGACCCCCACTCCGGAGATGAAATTCTTTTATAATCTCGTGCAAGCCGGACGCCAAGAGCTGCCCAACGTGTTGCTCAAATTCATCCCCAACGAACTCGGCACATTCTACAAGATTGGCCCGGAGACACCAATGCTCACCATCAAGAACATGAACGAGCTTTACTGGGCGTTGGGTGACATAACCTTTACCGAGCGGGCGGCGATGATGGGCAACGTGTTCTCGCCCGACAACCGCAACGTGCGCATGGTCAAACGGTTGGCAGAGGCGAACATGGTGAGCGGCGACACGGCGGCAATGAACAAATACCTACGCCTCCTCGGCAAGACCTGGGCATACAAGAAGCTTGCCCTAAGCATCCCCAACAACCGCAAACTCATGGAGAAACGGGCATTCACCAATCGGCAGGACACGCTCCAAGTGTCGGACAACCTACACATGGTGATGATGGAACTGTTAGACTCCAACCCCCAAAACACCATCGCCCTCCACTATCTCCTGTGCAGCGACCTCCTCCTGAAAGACATGGAGACCTTCAAGAGGGATTACGACCGTTACTGCATCGACAAGGGAAACGAGCCCCATTTTGACCTGTTCCAAGAGGCTTTGTGCATCTATCTCGCCGGAACGCAAGCCAAACCAGAGGAATGGTCACGATATATCCATTCACAACATGTCTTGAACCGGTTTGCCCAATACAACGTGCAACGTGGCAGCAAACAGTTCCGCGATACCTACTGGTATTATTTCGACACCGCAAAAGCACCACAACCATGAAGATAACGAAACGACTACTTTCACTAACCGCCATCGTCGCCCTCCTCCTTGGTTGTACGCCCAAGCCAAACCAGAACGCACAAGAGATGGAGGGTACGCCCAATATCTATCCTGATTATACAGACGTGACCATCCCCGTGAATGTCGCCCCACTGAACTTCCTGTTACGCGACGAGGTGGATGCCGTAGAGTGCATTGCCGAATATGGCGACATGTCAATACGTGTCAATGCCAAGGGCAACGAAATATGCTTCAACGAAAGGAAATGGAAAGCATTGCTGCAAGCTGCCAAGGGACACGACATCCAAGTCACGGTCTCCGCAAGGTACGATGGAGAGGGATGGCGGCAGTGGCATTTCGCCTGGCACGTGGCAAACGACCCCATCGACCCATACCTGACCTATCGGCTCATCGAGCCTGACTACGAGATATTCAACCACTTGGAACTCCATGAGCGTTGCGTGGAGAATTTCGACGAACGACCCATCGCGTCGTACAAGGATGTGGGAAACCGTTGCATGAACTGCCACACGTATGCCAACCAAGACCCTAACTTGAGCATGATGTATATTCGTGGCGAAAACGGTGGAGCCATCCTTAACCGACAAGGGACATTGAGCAAACTCAACATCAAGGCAGACGACATGGTAAGTGGCAGCGTCTATTTCTCATTCAGTCCGTCGGGCAGATACGTGGTGTTCTCCACCAATACCATCATCCCCGCATTCCATTCAATGCCAAGCAAGCGGCTTGAGGTGTTCGACAAGGAGTCAGACATCTATGTGGCAGACCTCCAGACCCATGCCATTATCCGCAGCCCGCTGCTCGCCGACTCCACGGTGCAAGAGACATTCCCCACCTTTTCGCCCGACGGGAAACACATTTATTACTGCGCGGCGAGGAATGTCAAGCTACCCCAAGACATCAAGCAACTGCAATATTCACTTTGCCGCTTACCGTTCAATGAATGGGATGGGACAATCGGCAATACGGTAGACACGCTCGTCAATGCCCATCGGCTCACGGGCAAATGGAGCGTAAGCCACCCCAAGGTATCGCCAGACGGACGTTTCCTGCTCTTCACGGTAGCCGACTATGGCACGTTTCCCATTTGGCATCCCGAGGCAGACCTGCGCATGATGGACTTGCAAACGGGAACGATAGACAGCCTTGCCATCGTCAACAGCCACAAGAGCGACACCTATCACAGCTGGTCGAGCAATAGCCGATGGTTTGTCTTCGCCTCCAAACGAGACGACGGACTCTACGGAAAGCCTTATTTCTGCTATGTCAGCCAAGACGGGAAAGCCCACAAGCCTTTTGTCCTACCACAAAAACACCCGACATCCTACGACGATTGCCTCAAGTCGTTCAACATTCCCGAGTTGGGTAAAGGCCCATTACCATTCAATGCCCACGACTTGAAAAAGACGATGGAGAGTGCGTATGTCAACTTCCATTGACAACCATCCATAAACGTTTGTTTCGTATTCGTTCCTCGTGTCAAAACTCGAGATAAGGCAATAGGCGGTCAATATCGCTCGCGGCAAACTCTTTCATCATCCGCAAATCATCGACTCCCTTCAGCATTCCCTTCAAACGGCGATAGTCTATGATGGCTCGCGCCTGATAGAAATTCAGGTATGGATGGCTTTTCAATTGCGCCAACGTGAGTTTGTTTAAGTGGAGCTTTCGCACGTTGGGATGGGAAATCTCAAAATATTTCATCACGTCATCGGGCAAGTCGTCAATCTCTCTCAACTGCTCCACACGCACATAGCCACCCAACTGCTGCCCATAGCGCACAATCTCACGGGCGTAAAAACTGCCGATGCCCGGCACCCGCTTGAGCATCGCCGTGTCGGCAAGAGAGAGGTCTATCCGCTCACCCTCCCTTATTTTCATGGGATATTGAGTCTCCTCGCCATCTTTCTTTGGTGTCCTTGGCTTTTCCTTTTCGTACAACGTGGAGGCGGGAAGGTAATCATTGGAGATACGGATATAAGGCTCCAATTCCCGATATTGCTTCACCGTCAAGCCATATAGGCGGGCAAAGTCCTTGGGCTCACGGTAAACACCGCCCTTGGCGCGATACTTGTAAATGCTCCTTACTTGCCATTTTTGCAAGCCCAATCGCAATAACTGCGTACTGTCCGCCGTATTCGGGTCGAAAGGGAAAAGCTCCGTCCGCTTCTCCTCCACTTGATAGTAACCCGCATCCGCTTGGGGAGATACCTCACGCTCCTTTTCCATCGTGCTGTCAACACCAGAGACAACCACGCTATCCGTCTGCACAAGAGGCGTAGACTCATCGCTTCCACCAATGCCATAAAGCAAAACAGAAACGATAATCGCCACGGACAGCAAGACTATCAGCACCGACCGGTCTGACTTCTGGAAATAGAAAAACTCCTTGTAATTCATCGTATTTTGATTTAAAGTCCATTTCGTTTATCTCAAACGAAGTATAGTTTCTTATTTCTGAATTAATGCTACTTCATCCCATCTGTTAAATTCTCTGGAAACATTCTCGTGTTCCAGACATCTACTATATAGATGATTTGTTGCTCCTCGTCATAACGGTAGATAAGTTTGATTCGACTTTGGATGCGAACAAACCGATACATCTGTTCTTCTCCCTTTAATAAAGGTTCTGGTGTACCTGACTTTGGATATTTACATATTCTCTCTATCTTTTCCTCTACTGCTTGGATGCTATTCAAGGCAGTTTTCAATCCAAAAGTCTCTATGCAATAATTCAGTTGTTCATCCCAATGTTGTTGGGCTTTAGCAAACCACTTAACAACCATACTTCTCCAACAATTCGTATGATAGTTTCATCACATCGGCATGAAGTATCACTTCACCATTGGCAATGCCTCGCTCTGCTTCTAATATACGTTGTTGGGCTTCTTCGGAAGTGTTAGGTGCATCCATCACTTCCAATTCTTGATTTCTAATACATTCTGCGTTTCTCATAATGATGGTTTATTTTTACTACAAATGCAAAGGTAAATCTATTTTACCATTATTCCAAATAATCTACCTTTTTTTTGCATGATACCATCCATTTTACAATCAATGATGCCAAATTATTAAGTAAACGAACACGAATAACTCGAAACCAACGAATTTTCGTTTCATTCGTGCTATTCGTGTTCGTATGTCAATAACAATAATTGCAATATGTTTGGGTCAGTCAAACTTCAATTTGGGTAGGCTGTTCACGATGTCCACGGTCTGTACCGATACGTTGATGACGGAGAGGAGGAGGTCGAGGATGTATCGGGGCTTCCCGTGTTCACGCGCCCAGTCGTTGGCATCGTTCTTGATGAGCGACTTCTTGTCGATGGTGACGGCATAGCGTTCCACTATCCATTCGATGGCACTCTTGCCGTTGACGATGTATTCGTAGGCTTTTTGTGGGATGTTCTCTATCGTGATATTGCCGTTGTAGATGATGACACTCTTGTCATTCTTACTCCTAAACCGCATTTTGTCCACCACCCGGAAATAATTATATGCACCATCATCAGCAATCTGTCGGTCGCCATGCACCACCACATCGGGACAAGGAGCCACCGTCTCGTAGTTCAGATGCAACTCTGCCAGAGCCTTGCCAGCCTTGTAGAAGTCCATGAAGTCATCAAGGCTGTCCACAATAGGAATCCTCGGCAGCGACTTCTTCAAGTCAGCGGCAAACCGCTCGCGATAGTCCTTTGAGTGCAACAGGCCATAGACATAATAGAATATCATCTCCTTCGTGATGTTCCGAGTGCCGTATCTCGTGCGTACCTCTGTTAATATCCAGTCGGTAATGCCATCCCTGCGGATATAGTCGTCACTCGATTCAGCATCAAAGAGCGACTTCTGCTTGTTCTTGTTCTCTTCGTACCAGTAGAGGGGGAAACATTGTGAATCGCCATCAAAATGAAGGTCGGTTAAGCAATTGGTAAGTATCACTGTAGGTGTTTTAACACAGCTTACACATATTACCAAATTACGATGAGCCGATGTAGGAAATACATTTTCCCAAATTCCAGGACTTTCTACAAGATAACGTTGATAATACACATATTGTTTCTGGAAAGGTCGATATTGATAGTAAAATATTTTATTCCTATCGAAAAGAATAACAGTATCATTTCCTAAATATCTTCTTAATGCTCTTGTCCATGAAATCTTTGTAGCATCTGCATTCACAAAATCTTCTATATTGATAGAAGAATTTTGGCTTGCTTCCCTATGGTATTTTTCTCTTTGTTCATTATAGTGTGTAATACAACTTTTGATGTTATGTTCTATTTCATTCTTGCTAAAATTACAACTCCAAGAGTCTCTGTTCGTTGCGACACCAATGGCTACCATAGAAAAAAAGGATTTAGTACTTTGACCTTTATTCTTATCTGGAGTTATTGAGATTAAATCATCAAAAGATTCATCCCGCAAATTTATCCAATCCTGTTTCTCATTAGGCGCAAGCGTCTCCCATTGCATTCCGCTAATGGAATGGTTATTGCGTATACGTGTCAGTTTCTCCTCTCGGCTCAGATAGTCGCCGATGTCATGATAATAAATTGTTGCCATTATTCTATTATTTATTGTCTACCTAAAGGCAGGCATGTTTATTGTTTTGTTATATTTATCAGCCATTTCGATGTACCTACGGCATCTTCCTAACCACCAATCATTGCAACTACACCTCATTTTTTCTCACCACCATAATGCTGTTCTATAATGCTATAGACATATTCCTATCATTGCTATCGAACCTCATGCTGTCCACCATTATGTTGATAATCTATGATGCCGTAGGCATCAGATATGGGTAGCCAGCCATACAGCCGTGCCGTAGGTACGGCGAAATGGCTGGGTGCAATGGCATACAGGGAAAAGCCTGCCTTTAGGTAGGCGATATGTCTGCATGTCCTTTCATCATATATTCTTTTTTATAATCTATTCCCGCTTTATCAAAGATGGCTTTCAACTCATCTTCGAATCTGACTTTCTTGTGGTGTTCACGTTGATTCTCCACATATTTCTTTACAGCTGGCACAAACGACCTGCTATACGAAAAAGCACCATATCCACTTTGCCAGCTAAAGGCACCGTGTAGATATTTATCATTTATCCATTTAGATGTTTGTATTTTCAACGATTGCACCAATTCAGAGACAGACTCTCCCGGATGCATCCCAATAAGTAGATGAACATGGTCTGCCGCGCCATTGATGGCATGGACGAAATGCTTTCTATTCTTGCAAGTTCCAGCCATGTATTTATATAGCTTTTCTGCCCATTCATTAGCAATAAGACATTCACGTCGTCCTACAGCGAAGACGATGTGCATATAGATTTGTGTGTATGTATTTGCCATTTTGTCTGTATTTTTATCGCCTACCTAAAGGCAGGCTTAATCTTTCTATTGTTTCATCATCCCAGCCATTTCGACATACCTACGGCATGTCTGTATGGCTGGCTACCCATATCTGATGCCTACGGCATCTTTCCGCATCGACCATCACATTGTACCTAACGGCATCTCTGGATGGCGGGCTACACATATCCGATGCCTACGGCATCTTTCCGCATCGACCATCACAATGTACCTAACGGCATCTCTGGATGGCTGGCTACACATATCCGATGCCTACGGCATCTTTCCGCATCGACCATCACAATGTACCTAACGGCATCTCTGGATGGCTGGCTACACATATCTGATGCCTACGGCATC
>JAFRRN010000001.1 GCA_017428055.1 Prevotella sp. | reverse complement strand
ATTGAAGGAACTTCTGAAAGACGAGCCAATCGAAGATTCTAAGGAATCAGACAAACAGTTATGGATAGAGTTTGAGGATTAGTCTAACTATCAAAGTGTCACATCTGAAAATGTTAACAGATTTTCGTGGACACTAGTGAAACAGTATATTGTAATTATATTCCGTTTACGATAACAATTCTGTTGATGGGTTATCCTTGGGGACACGAAAAAGTTGTCCCCATCCATATATATGCCACATCAATCTGCCTGAGAATAGATCATGTCCTTTCGCCTGCCATAATAATTTACCACCCAAGACTTTTTATCAGATTCATCAACAAAATAATAAAGCTTATGCTCAATAACATAATCTGCTACTCCTACAGAATTGATGATCATATTCCTAATGCGACCATCCTTCATTACGAATTGTGCAAACAAAAGACCTTGTCTGGTTTTTCCATAAAAGCCTTTCTTGTTTTGGAAGAACAACGTAATGTGCCTTTATAAATATACATTTTTAAAGTACATACCGGAGAGACCATAGGACTTTATTTTTTCAAGAGTCCTCATTCCTATAATAATAATTGGCGCAGCATTCAAGTCACTACCAAAAAATACATCTGACCTGCAAATGAAATCATCATTCTTAATATTGTTGTTTATGTGTTTGTAAGCTGGGCTGCAACCTGCAATGGAATCAAATCTTCCACAACATTCGTGATACCCTTTGAATTCTGTACCCCTGCGAATATAATCCAATTCATAAATCTTATGAGGAGCAAAGAAATAATAGGAAGGAGATTTTGGAAGTTGGACAAATTCAAGGCTATCAAATTTATTCTCATCACAAAAAGCCTTAAATTTTTGAGAAACAACAAAAAAACCGTCATATGTAACCGCAATATCCCTATATCTATTCTTTCTGACTATGTAATCCATATTGGGGATTTGTTCTATAACATTATGACATACTGGACAAAGACCAGGTCTGTTAGTCCCATTCTCCCACATGTGAGGAGTATCATAACAAAATAGTATTTTTGCAACTATTATTTCTTTTCCTTTCTCCATAATATAAGTATTTTTCTTTTATTACCAAGGTCTCCATTGTTTTAGGATTCCATTATTTCTATATAAATACCAACGTGCATCCCAATATTTTATTTGATGTAAGTCATAAAAATCTTTGATAGTGTTAAATCTCATTTCTTGGCTAAAATTCTTTTGAATATTAAACCCAGAGTTGCCTCTTTTTGGTCTCATGCCATTACCATAACTATCACGTATAGCATCAAGATAAGTGTTCAAATCTTTATGGAGTTCGACATGTCGAGATTCTGAAATATTGGTCAGGGGTTGCCTAACATCACCACCAAGGAATTTTGGATAGGAATGATGTCCATGCCTTTTTTCTCCTGTCCATGGATTGACCTTTTCTGCATGTGCAATTCTCAAGCCAGTTCCCATTCCTGAAACAGCACCAAGGGCGACACCTTCTCCAAAGCCTCTCAACCCTGCCTCTAAAGAATTACTTATCGATTCACCATTACTTAATGAGGATATAGTTTCCAAAGTAAATCCAGACACAGAATACCAAAAACCTTGCCGAAGCATCTGGTCTAAAATCGGAGAGGTAAGATGGGGAATTTTCTCCATTATGGGAGAAACCATATTGGACAACTGAGAACTCAAACCTGTTGTCATCAAGGACATCCCTATGGAATAGAGGATGTCGTCAATTGCTATATTGTCAAATCCATTATTAAATCCCTGATTTACAAAGCTGTTTCCGCCACTAAGAATAATAGAGGATGTTACGGGACCTCCATATTCTGCAAGCCAACCAGCTAATGCGCCGACCCCAAACAATGATAGTCCTTGACCAAAGCTATGTATATCCCCAGAAAAGGCGTTTACCAATACATTGAGTGTACCGCCAACAAGAGCTGCTATTAAGTCATCTATCCCAAACCACTCCCCATTAGGGTCTACATACTTCAATGGGTTGTTCAGGCAATAAGAATATCGGTTGAAACTCTGCGCCGAGGTGGGCATCTGCACGTAGTTGTCGGGGGAGAGGAAACGACCAAGCACGGGGTCGTACATGCGGCCGTTCATGTTGATGAGCTGGAAGTCGTTCAGCATCTCGTGTCCGCAGTAGCCACGGGTGAAGTTGACATCGTTCCTGCTGACGACCTGCACTCCCCATGGGTCATACTGCGCACGGAACTTCTCCGTGCCGGCCTCGGTGTACAGGCGGGTCACGCTGCCGAGGTTGTCCGTGAAGGCATACAACGGGGTGACGGCGTTGTTCACCTTGCGCAGCACCACCCCATGCCCGAGGTAGTAGAAGCGGCACACCTCCGAAGGCCCGCTTGACACGATCTCCATGTCACCCACGTAGCGGCGCACTGTGTCGGGCCATTGGTAGCCGGTCTTGTAGAGCGACGACTCCCACCGCCCGCCGTCGGGTCCGTACACGATGTCGTAGCGGATGCCCGCATGGCTCCCCTCGATGCAGGATGCCTTGCCGAGGTCGTTGTAGGTCACGTAGTTGTCGTCGGTGTGCATCTTATTGATGTATATAATTAAACTGGACATCAAATAATTATAGGACGAAATGATGTATGACACTTGTCAAAAAAACTCTGCTAATTAAATTGTAATTATTAACACTTCTTTTGCTATTATTTTTATTATGCTACCTGTCGAGTTAGTCTCTATCTCATAATAGTTTAAATCCACATCATTTATCATTCCTTTCCATTTAGCATATAGCTCTTTTACATAAATACAGTCTCTTCCCTTTGAAATAGCTTTTACTATACTTTCAGAAGCTACCACCCCAAAATTCATATTCAAATCAGCCCAATACACATTATTGAAACGTAGATTTCGTTTTGTATTATCAGCACAAATAATGAAAATAACAATAGAGTCATTGATGCCAGGATTGTTCCTGTCAATCATTATTTTTTCAATGATTGCATCATGCCAATCTATTTCACAAAAATTATATAATATTATCTTTTCCATGGCCATCTATTAATATCAAATATATGTTCCTTATTACCATTTAAATGGAAATGACTATTATTGGGTCCTTTAAAACCGGTAAACGTTCCATTGTCTATTCTTAAAATCTCTATGTTTTTACCATCTATTATTTTACCAAAACTACCTATTCTATATGGATTTTCAACTAATTCTTGTGGAATATAAATATTCTTGGGTAATACAATTCCATTAGGAGTTACGGTAAACGCATTATTGTTTAAAAGTGTTTCTCCATTTCCAACACATTCATATACTACATTATCGAGAGTCTGATGCCCTTCATTTAAAGGAGTCTGTACCCATTCTGGCATGGGCGTTTCTGGCAAATCATGCCATTGGGGTTCGAATGTCTGTGTACCTCTCATTGGCTCAGGGATGACATCAGGATCCCAATTCACCTCTGGCTTAATGATTGCCTGCTTGGCGGCACCCGTCCAAAAATTGTTCCCTTTCGCTACCGAACACACGCCGCCAATAATCCCGCCACCTATCCCACCAATGATCCCGCCATATATGACTCCATGACCAAATCCCTGCCAAAAGTGGGCATCACCAAAATAGGCATTTCCACCACCAAGGATACCGCCAGAGACCGCACCACCTACAAAACCAGAGACCGCACCACCAATGGCACCGCCAATACCAATAGCACTAGCAACCACCCCACCTACGTAAGCACCAGCTGCACCTGATGCAAAACCGACACCAAAGTATTTGAGGGCATCCCAGCTAGAGTTTATATTATTTGAATTCGCAATGACATTCATCATTCCATCGAGAAAGGCCAAGATAGGAATCCAAGCGAATTCCCCATCAGTGTCAATATACTTCAGCGGGTTGTTCAAACAATATGAATACCGATTGAAGCTCTGCGCCGAGGTGGGCATCTGCACGAAGTTGTCGGGGGAGAGGAAACGACCCAGCACGGGGTCGTACATACGCCCGTTCATGTTGATGAGCTGGAAGTCGTTCAGCATCTCATGACCGCAGTAGCCACGGGCGAAGTTGACATCGTTCTTGTTGACGACCTGCACTCCCCACGGGTCGTACTGCGCACGGAACTTCTCCGTGCCAGCCTCGGTATACAGGCGGGTTATGCTGCCGAGGTTATCCGTGAAGGCGTACAACGGGGTGACGGCGTTATTCACCTTGGGGAGGAAAATCCCAAGCGACATTCTTTCGTAATCATCGTGAGTCACGACAAAGAACAACACCATAACACATTTCAACTCCTCTTGTTGCGTCATTTTTTGGCATTTAAATATTTATGACGATGTCATCTTTCTTATATAACCCTCTAATGGTCATTTTTTTTCATATAATCTTTCCACGCTTCTTTCGAATGCCACATCCATTTACTCTTTTTATATTTCATAGAGGATGATGGCAATGAGTCGGCTTTCACATAATGAAATCTGATTGGCTTTTCGAGAACTCCCCATTGTAACGCTTTATCATATAGATCCTTATTACCCAACATTTCTGCAGAAAAAAACAATTCAACGGTTTCATCATTGACTATGTAGAATTGATACTTGTTCATCCACCAGTAGAAATACAGAGGTCTTACAAGAAAGTAATACGGTTCATATTGGTTTGCCTCTATGGTATCGCCGTGTATCTTATAAACCCCAAAATCCCAATCCCATCGAGATTTCTTCTTGTTATATCCATGTAATGAATGGAGCTTATCCCAATTAATAACTGTCTGACCACTATCTCCTTGGACCAAACACGATGAAGTCGATGCCATAAAACCACCATCACCAAATAAGAACACAATGTCAATAAGACAATCTTCTGTACTTTCTGCGATGAAGACACCATCTGTCCTTATCCAATTTTGCTGAAAATGAGATTCGTCAAGATACTTTATATCTGAAATGGATTTCATGAATTTTCCAAAAGAGCAAGAACAAATGCCCAATAATGGACTAACAGCGATCATAAAACGAATAATAGCCTTTTTTTTCTTTAATAATTCCATAACGTAAAGGGATTATTATATCCCTAAATTCCGCAGCACATTAGTTATTCTTTATAAGTACCTGAACAACAAAAAGTTGCCAAGGATTTTGCCATGTCAGAATTTCCACTTACTTTAATGCTGCATTTCAAGACAAGCGAAATCATCAATGACATGACAAAGATAAACATAAAACCTGAAAAAATCATTCCCTTTGGGGGAATTATTCACGTGAGGGAGCTGTTTACCCATTATATGGGATTCCGTTATTGACAAAGTGTTGGGATTGCGCTGCGCCTCATCTGGATCACTATCGCATATACCACAACGTCGTTACCGTCCACGATGTTCTGCGTACAGCCGTCGCAAGGGGTGTCGAAGTACCATGTATGGTCATCGAGAGAGAGACTGAGGGAACCGTTTTTGTTTGCATATTGATGATTTTGTAAGTTTTTTTTGAAATACGCTGATGTAATTATCAACTTTATGCTTATCTTTGTCATCATTTATAATACAACTGATTAATGAATAGTGACGATGAAAGTTTTAATGATTAATGGAAGTCCTAAAGATAACGGCAACACTTTCACCGCTTTGAGTGAAGTGGCAAAGGCATTGAATGGTGAGGGCATCGAGACCGAGGTTATTGGTATCGGCAAACAGGCAGTACAGGGTTGCATTGCCTGTGGCATGTGTGGTCGCATTGGCAAATGTACATTCAATGACGACCTGTATTATCGGGTGTTCAGGGCTGTGAGAGACGGCATCGATGGGCTTGTCATCGGTTCGCCCGTATACTACGGAGGTCCTAATGGCTCGTTATGTGCCTTCCTTGACAGGATGTTTTATTCCATGGGGCAATATTTGCAATACAAGCCCGGGGCAAGCGTCGTGGTGTGTCGCCGTGGTGGGGCTACGGCGGCATTTGACCGTTTGAACAAATACTTCACGATCATGAACATGCCCATCGTCTCATCCCAATACTGGAACATGGCATACGGGCAGTCCCCGCGTCAGGTTGCCCAGGATGAGGAGGGAATGCAGACTATGAGAACTCTTGGTCGCAATATGGCATGGCTCATCAAGAAACTCGACGTCGCCCATGACGGACATCCCCAAAGGGAACAGGCCGTGTGGACTAATTTTATCCGATGAGGGTCATGAGTTTATCAGCTTGTGAGTTCTCACAAACTCACAAACTAATCAACTAATAAACCCAAGAACTCGTGAAACACTTACCTACTCAGGGGCGATTCCTGCCCAAAGAGGAATGAGGGTTGGTAGCCTCCCGCGTCGATGACAATCTTCTCAAATACGATGGCGGGGTCTTCGGGATGGATGGTTAGTGTATGGGTGGATTGCGAAGACAGGGGTAAACGCCTGGTGGTTTCCACAATCCTCCTCGCCACGGTGGGATAAAACACCGAGTAGATGTTTTCCTTTGCTTCGTTCAGTCGGTCGTTGAAGACGATTCTCTGTGGCTCGCCATTGTCGATGGACACAGTAAACGCCATGCCATTTTTATTGAGATAGTCGAGCGTAGACTTCACGATGACATGCACGTCCACCATTTCTGGCTGTTTCCCATCCATCGTGAAACGATATGTGAGTGAGGCTTCCCCCGTCTGTTCTGTATATGGCATTAGCGTCACGCCACTACGGGTTCTGCCTAAATGCGGGATGATGGTCCATGATGTTTGGGGAGTGGCAGTGGACGTATGGAAATGTTCAGCCTCCATGACCACCATTCCCTCTTTTTCCGTGAAGGTAACCCCACCGCATCCTTCCTCAACTTGTTTCACAGACGGCATACGGTCGGATGGGAAGTTATCGTTCCACGACGTGTAGCCAATATGCTTTTGGGTCATCATCCCATTCCACTTGCCATTCGCGATGTCATGGTTATAGGCAGCGCAAAGCACGGAGTCGCGCACGAAAGCCTCCCTCACTTTCCTTGCCCACACATTGGCATCGGGGTCGTTATGGGCTGCCAACCAATGGTTCATGGCTTGGGCGTAATACATCTGATAGATGTTTGACATAGCCTGGACGGGGAACAGGATGACTTGCTGGTAAGCATCACGGTAGGGTTCGGGCAGGGTGAGATATTGGCGCAAGGCTTCCGTCTCCAACCGCATGTAGTCGTCTGCCACCTGTCGCCATTCGCCAGTCTCTACGTTATATGTCTTGGCATCGAGCATCTCGGCTGTAGACCGTCCCGCGTACTTGCAGCAAAGGTTAAGGATGCGGGCGGCCTCCCCTGCCTGTTGCTTGCCAAACAGTTGCTCGCAGAAACGAAGTGTATGGTCGGTGATGTTATTCGCCTGGTATTCCTTGGGCTTCCATGCCATGTCCATGAACATGGTGATGGGATATTCCATGGGTTTGAGGTCGCCGACGTTGAGAATCCATAGCCTGTCTATGCCATAATCGTAAGCCAAAGTGAGCTGTTCCCACATATTTTGCGTAGGTGTCACATTCAACCACTTAGAATTGCGTGGCGCCCCAACATAGTCAACATGGTAATACAGCCCCCATCCCCCGGGGTGCTTGCGCTCTTTCTCGCTGGGTACTCGCCTCACGTTGCCCCAGTTGTCATCACACAACAGGATAAGAACGTCGTCAGGCACGCGCATACCCTTGTCGTAATAGTCGAGTACCTCTTTATACAAAGCCCATACCTGTGGTGTCTTGTTGGCTGGTTTGCCGGTAACTTGCTTGATAATCTTGCGTTGGTTTTCCACAACTTGTTGCAACAGCCTCGTATCGGCCTCCTCACTCATCGCCTCGTCGCCATCTCCCCTCATCCCGATGGTTACGATGTCGTCGGTTCCCTTCATGCGTTCTATGCCCTCACGGAAGAATTGGTCGAGCTTTTGTTGGTTGGTTTGGTAGTTCCATGCTCCCCATTCATTCCTTCGACGGGCATATTCTTGGTGGTTTCTTGCCATTGGCTCATGGTGCGACGTGCCGATAATGATGCCCATCTCGTCGGCAGTTTTTGAATTGAGGGGGTCATCGGCATAGAAAGCCCATCCCCACATGGCCGGCCAAAGGAAATTCCCCTTGAGGCGCAATATCAGTTCAAATACTTTCTCATAGAAGCGATGGTCGCCGTAGTTCGTTCCAAACGTGTTTTTCACCCAAGATGTGAGGCAGGGAGCCTCGTCATTGAGGAAGATGCCACGATAGCGCACGGCGGGTTCGCCGTCGGTGTACTCCCCTCGCTTGACAAACAACTGCCCGTGTTTCTCCACGGGAACGTCTGCCCAATAATACCATGGTGATACCCCGATTTGTTGCGAAAGCTCGTATATGCCATATACTGTACCCCGCTTGTCGCTCCCCGCTATCACGAGTTGGTCGTCAATGGTCTTGATGATATACTTTTCCGTCTTTCCTTTTAAGTCCTTCAGGATTCCTTTCTTCACCCAGTTGTCGATGAGGCTATTGCAGCCAACAGTCCCCACCACAATGGAAGTAGACGGCACCTCCTTCATTTGCTCGACGTGAAGTTCAGGCTTTCGCCCCGTCACTTTCCATAAATCAGCTTGCAGGGATTGCATGGCGTGTCCCACGCATGGATGTTCCTGCGGGGTCATCCACAAGGTAGCGGCTTGTAGGTTGATGGTGTTTTCCTGTTGTTGGTAAACAACGAATGGTTCTGCCGCTAATGACTTCATGGTGAGCGACATCAAAAAAACGACAAAAGTGATGGTCTGTTTCATGGTAACGATATGATAGTTGATGTATATGATGCCACAAAAATACAAAGAATATATGAATGATGAGCCATGGAAAAGGAAAAAAGTGAGATTCATGTGGAACTCCAAGGCTCCTATGCCATCTTTTGCCCATTACAATTCCCATCAACATAATATTTTCCCACTTGCTTCGTTATTATAAATGATGCACGAGGAAGAAAAGCGGGACAACTATTCCCACATATTAAAGTACACTGGGCTCTTCGGGGGGGTCCAAGGCATCAACATCTTGGTGGGCATCGTGCGCAACAAGATTGTGGCTTGGCTGCTCGGTCCCGAGGGAATGGGGCTGATTTCGTTGTTCAATTCCGCCATCAAGTTGGTGGGCGACTCCACCAACCTCGGCCTGTCGATGAGTGCCGTGCGTGAGATTTCCGAGGCTTACGAGAATGGCGACGATGCCAAGTTGCGCCATTCCATCAAGCTGATACGGTCGTGGAGCCTATTAACCGCTATGTTGGGAATGCTTGTGTGTGTCGCCATGAGTCCTTGGTTGGACAAATGGACGTTCCGCTGGGGCGACCACACGTTGCATTTCATCCTGCTCTCGCCCGTCGTTGCCTTGATGGCATTGACGGGTGGCGAGGCTGCTATCCTCAAAGGCACCCGCCGCCTCCGGCAATTGGCGGTCATCTCGGTATGCAATGTATTGCTGTCGCTCTTCGTGGTCATACCTTTATATTATATATGGGGCGAGTCGGCCATCGTCCCCACGTTGTTCCTGCTGGCGTTGATCCAGATGTTGCTGACGGTGGGTTATTCCTACCGCCTCTATCCATTGCGCTTTTCCTTTAGCCGCCAGCTCATGGCGGAGGGGCTGGGCATGGTGGGACTGGGCATCGCGTTTGTCGTTGCGGGAATCTTGGGAAGCGGCGCAGACTTCATTATCCGTTCCTTTCTCAACCGCGAGGGGTCAGATATTGTCGGGTTGTATAATGCGGGATATGTGATGACCGTCATCTATGCGGGCATGGTGTTCTCGGCAATGGAGACCGACTACTTCCCTCGCCTCTCGGGGGTGTGCAAGAATGTGGGTGGCGCGACGCTCCTCAATGACACTGTGAACAAGCAGATTGAGGTCTCGTTGCTGTTGGTCTCGCCCATGTTGGTGGCATTCATGACGGCCCTTCCCATCCTGTTGCCCATGCTTTACACCGGTCGGTTCATGCCCGTTTTGGGTATGATGCAAATCACGGTGCTGGCAATGTATATGCGAGCCATCAAGCTGCCCATCTCCTACTTGCCCCTTGCCAAGGGCGACTCGGGCTCTTACCTGTTGATGGAGGGCATATACGATGTCGTGGTGGTGGCGTTTGTCCTTTTGGGGTATCGCCATTGGGGGCTGACAGGTACGGGCATCGCCTTGACGGCAGCGTCGGTCTTCGACTTCGTGATGCTGTCAACCTACATGCGCTTCAAGTATGGATATGCCTTGTCGCGCCATGTCGTCCAATATGCCATCGTGCAAATACCCATCGGCCTGGCAACATACATCCTCACGCTTACCACACACGGCGTGGCCTACTGGGTGGGCGGCTTGTTGCTCACGTTAGTGAGTACCGTCATCTCCTTGCGGATATTGCATACCAAGACACACCTGTGGGAGAAACTCATGAATAAGATTCGCGTATGAAGGAGGATGGTGAAAAGAGAGGAAGCAACCCATTGCCACCACAAGTAGATGTCACGGTCTTGGTGGCGGTGTACAATGCGCAGAGATACCTCCGTGAATGCTTAGACTCCCTGTTGCAACAAAGCCTTCAGCATTTTCAGGCGATATGTGTAGATGATGGCTCAACCGACGGCTCTTGGGACATCCTGCAAGAATATGCCAGCAAGGACCGACGGATAGAAACCATCCGGTTGAAGGAGAACCAGGGGCAAGCCCATGCGCGGAATGTGGGGCTAAGGGCGGCAAGAGGCACATTCACGTGCTTCCTGGATAGCGACGACCGCCTTTCCCCCGATGCCTTGCGGAGTGCCGTTGACGTCTTCCATGCCCACGAGCGGGTGGATTGTGTGTTGTTCCATGTGGTGAATTGTGACGAGCAGGGCAACAAGGTGTCTGACTATCCCATGCCAACTTTTGAAAAGCTATCGGGCAACGAGGCGTTTGAGTTAAGCCTTACTTGGAAAATCCACGGTATATACATGGTGCGGACAAGCATCCACCGGCAATATCCATACGATGAGACGTGCAAGACATATAGCGACGACAACACCACACGCATCCATTATGTGAAATCGAGGGAGGTGAGATGCTGCGAAGGCATCTATGAATACCGACATCATGCCGCCTCGGTCACCCACCGCATCGACGCTACACGGTTTAATTACCTAAAAGCGAACGAGAGCATGAGGCGGCAACTCATGGACCTCCACGTCCCCAACCATGTCTTGACGCTCTATGAGAACGTCAGATGGCTCATCCTCATCGACTCGTATATGTTCTATTATAACCACCGCAAGCAGCTTTCCGCCTCCGAGAGGGCTTACGGGCTGTCGGAAATCAAACGGGTCTGGCGAGACATAGACACCTCATGCCTCGACATTCGCCATAAGATGAAATTCGGTTATATGCCTTTCAGATGGTCATGGGCATTGTTCCGCCTGCAAGAGGAGGCCTATTTCTCATTGAGGAAGCTCTACGACCTTTTCCGTTTTGCCCAAGGCCGCAAGGCCTTTTGCCCAAGCCCGCAAGGTCTTTCGGCTATAGCCGCAAGGTCGTGAATGTGGCATTTGTTCCCGACATCCACCCCATCGGGTACCGCCGAAGGCATCATTTCATCCCGACATCCCATGGCGACATACACGGCAATTCGTGTCATAAACGCCTTTCGCCCACATCTTTTCCCTGCCTGGGTTTAAATGCGAGCATCCATGAAATCTATCGCAAGACCGGGCAAAGTGCCACGAAAACAAAAAATAGCCATTGGAAATCGTTGGATAACCAATTTTTTTAGTATTTTTGCATATTGGTTATCGCAATGACAATAGATACCTTGAGTGTTCTTCCCAAGCAAGTTTGACAATCCTTAACGCGAAACGATTTATTCATTTATGATAATGAGACTATTACTGACATGTGTTTTATGGTTGTGCGCCGTTCACATCCAAGCTGTCTCGAATGAGCCGGCAATGGTGGTTAAGTCGGGTGCGAGGTATTATATATACAACACCTATTATAAACGCTTCCTCTGTTCGCGCGGCGATAGGGAGGGCTATGCCGCCATTGCCAACTGGAATGAGAATGACAGTACGGATTTCATCTTCACTGCCTTGGCGAGCAACACCGACGGGTATTATTGGCTGCAACAAGAAAAGACGGGCAAATATTTGCAAGCGTCTAACGCCTCTAATGACACTTGGAGCGTGTGGCTCACCACTAATCTTGACGATAGTTATGACAGTTTCAAGTGGGTTTTGACGGCTGGAGTTTCCGGTAGTTTATCCAACAAGAGGTCTTCCAGCAAGTTCCTTGGCGTGGATGCGGGACAGGAGGCACAGACTTTCATCGGTGTATATTATGACAAGCCCTCCGGAGAGCGGACGGAATGGCTGTTTTTTCCCGTGGATGCTTCCGACGATAACAATGGTCAACGTAATAAATATGGCAAATGGGAGTATTACGTCGATTCCATCAAGACAGATGTCTTGGTGCTTGATAGTGCCATTGACTATCATGTGACGAATGCCGTGCCGATGGGAAACACCCAGATCCAACTCAATCATGACGACGCATGGTTGATATTGGAGAATGTAAGGCCATCCGCCGTGGTCAACAAATACTTGGGAAACATCACCATTCATGGCGAACCAGCCAAGAACGGAAATAATTGCAGGGTGGCGATCTATTTGGATGGTGCGGTTGTAATACCCCAAAACCAGTCCACATACCTACCGTTTATCGGTTTTAAAGATGCCCTTTGCGCGGGCGAAAGTTATCCTTTGTACACGGGAACGAATGCCTTGGGCGATAATGACCAAGCCAACAACCGCATTCAGAGTTTCGTGTTGAAACGTGGATACATGGCAACGGTCGCCACAAACAAGGACGGAACGGGGTATAGCCGGGTGTTTGTTGCCGACCATCAAGACCTCGTAATGAATGAATTACCTACTGCCTTAAATCGCCGTATCTCATACGTCAACATCAAGAAATGGAACTATGTTTCCAAGAAAGGATGGAGCAGCACGGAAGGGCAAGATGCCATCAATACGGAAGGAGCATTGGTGAAGACCACGTGGTTCTATACATGGAGCGCAGACAAGTCGAACCAACTCGACATGGAATATGTCCCCATGAACACACATCAGTATTGGCCTTCCGTGTCGAGCATCGCCGCCAAGACCGAGAGCACACACATGCTTTCCATCAATGAGCCTGAGCATTCGGAGCAACATACCAACTGCTCGTGCAACGAGAATAAGCATGGCACGGTAAGTGCATGGACGGCGACGACATGGACA
Organism: Prevotella sp.; assembly: GCA_017428055.1. GTDB lineage: Bacteria > Bacteroidota > Bacteroidia > Bacteroidales > Bacteroidaceae > Prevotella. The sequence goes on along the minus strand of JAFRRN010000001.1, from coordinate 51,401 downwards.
CCGCGCTATCAAACCACGGGAATGCGCATCGGGTCGCCCTGCCCCACCGATGCCTCCTGGCTGAAGGAATACATCGGACACGTGGACGATATGGCTTACCGTTGCGACTTCGTTACCTTCCATGCCTATTGGGGCAGCAACGAGGCATCTACCGTTGACTCCTGGTATAGCCAACTCAAAGCTATCTATAACGCAACAGGCAGGCCGATATGGCTCACCGAGTTTAATAACGGTGCGTCATGGACCTCCGAGACGAAGCCTTCGTATAGTGTCAATGGCGAGAAAATCAAGCAAATCATCCAGATGTTGGAAGATGCGCCGTTCATCGAGCGATATTGCATATACAATTGGGACGACTGGCACTTGGCTGTACTGACATGGGATAATAATACAAACAATTGGTGGGTGAATCCCGCAGGACAAGCCTATCGCGACGTGAAGCCACATTTCGCCTACAATGCCGACATCCAGAAAGTTCCCAATTGGTGGGGATTTGGCATCAAGAGCGACAAGTCGGAGTTTGCTATTTCATCTCTTACATGGGTGAACAAAGACCATACGGGCAAGTTGACCATCAAGAACGACAACATCGACCAAACGGATGTGTTGACACTCGAATGCCAAGCATCCGACGGGACATGGAAAACATTTAGGGAAATAGACGAACGGGAATTGTTTGACAATTCCTCATTCAGCATATTCATTGATGGGAATGCCGATGCCCTCCTATCTTATTATTTAGATAACACCGACCGTCTTACCCTTCGCATGACCATCAAGGACATCAAGGGAAAGACCGCCATCAGCGAAACGTTCACCAAAGAATGGCCCACATGGATGAAAGAGGCAATGGGGGTCACCGTCATGGAAGGTTTGACTGATGACGAAAGCAAGGTTTACGACCTCAATGGAAGACTGACAAACACAGGAAAAGGAGTTCAAATCATCGTCAACAAGAACAAGCCCAATAAGAAAATCATCAATAACTAACCAATAACGACCATGAAAAAGAACATCGTTTTAATGGCAATCGCCACCTTACCTTTCTTCATTGGAATAGTAAGTTATGCGGCATGGATGGATAATCCATTGCCCGAGTCAACCATTTCGCAAGTCAGGAAAGCGGCAACCGACATGGAAGACGTGACGGCAAAGTATATACTCAATCCTTCCTTTGAGAATGACGACATCAACACGTTACAAGCGGTGGTGCAATCCGCCGATGGATTGCGCGGCTATCAGTTGAATCATCCCACGGGATGGACGGTTAACGGAACGAGTGTAACCCAATTGTTAGTCACTACCGATTGCTATACGGATAACAACTTCGGGAAAGTGACTACCATTCCCGATGGTTCATACGCCTATTACCTTCGCCAAGGATGGTCGGGCGGGACGACTACCCTTATGCAAACCATCAACAACCTCCCCAAAGGTAGGTATAAATTGGTGGTTGGCAATCGTTCCGGTTATGCGAACACCGCCACGTCATCATTCAAACTGTTTGCGGGAGGAGACAATACGTCTGTCGCTTTCACCCAAGGCTCGCAAGGATTCATGACTTCCTTGGCATGGACGATGTCGGAACTTGTCTTCGAGACAACGTCGGACGGCAGCATCGACATCGGAATGGAAGTGAATTGGGTATCGGGAGGCAGTTGTGTGATGTTCGACAACGTGCGTCTATATCAATTGAGCGATGATTATACCGAACCCGAAGAACCCACCGAGGCGGATGTGGAAAGCGTAACCGAGGGTGTTATCACCAATACATTCGTTGACGAGGCGACGATGAAAGCCGACCTGTTGCAGATGCTCGCCAACTTCACCACATACATGGTCAACGATTTCCAGGAATGCACATCGCCCAATAGCGTCAACGAGGCTTGCGGATGTTTCCGTGGAGAGAACACAATGGGCAACAACGAGCAAGGGGTGCGCCCCAATGCTGACCTAAGTATGATTTGCGCCTTCTTGGTGAAATACGGACAAGGGAATGTCAACTTGCCCACAGGTGTCACATGGAGCAAGATTGAGGACATGGCGATGAAGTCGCTGGTATTCGCTTATTCCACACACAAAGCCAATAAGCTCAAGGTTTGCGCTGGGAACAACTATTGGGGATCGACTTCCACGAGCGATTATGTATGGGAAAGTTCATTGTGGGCAATGTCTGTAGCGTACTCAGCTTTCTTCCAATGGGACAAATTGAGCGACACACAAAAGAACTATATCAAGAATTTGTTGAAAGCAGAATGCAACTATGAGTTGAATCGAAACATCCCTACGGGGTATAATGGTGATACAAAGTCTGAGGAAAACGGATGGGAAGCTGATATTTTGGCTGCTACATTGGGATTATTCCCGGATGATGCCTTGGCAAGTAAGTGGTTTAATCGCTTGCGTGAGTTTGCCGTCAACAGTTATTCACATGCCGATGATGCCAACGACAACACCGTCATCGACCTTGAATATGACAACAAGACCGTTGCCAACCTCTACAAGGGACAAAATCTATATAGCGACTACACGTTGCAAAACCACAATTATTTCCACACCTCTTACCAAAATGTCGTGATGCAAGAGTTAGGCGAAGCGGCATTGGCATTAAGGCTATTCCAAAATGGCATTCATGGAAAAGAGACATGGAAGACCAATGCCTTGATGCACAACAACCTGAAAGTGCAACAGGAAGTGTTGAATTGGCTGGCATTGGCAGACGGCGAATTGGCAATGCCCAACGGTAACGACTGGAGTTTGTTCCTCTTCGACCAAATCACGAGCTACACCACCAACGCCTGTTTCTTGCGAGATGCCGATGCGCTCATGCTGGAAAACCTTGCCTATAAGTTTATCAAGGCACGCCAACAAACCACCCAAGACGGCAGTTGGTTGCTCCGTGCCGATGTGGGGGCAAGGCGAATGGGCGTGGAGGCACACCGCGTGATGATGACTTGGCTGATGCACGAGGTGATGTCAACAAGTGAAATGACCCCTACCAACTGGGATGACTTTACTAATAAATATTCAGAAGCCAAGGTGTTCACCACGCAAAACGTTGTTCGTGCTGCCACGAAAGACCGTTTTACGACATTCAGTTGGAGTACGGGATTGAAGAGCTACACGGGATATATTGCTGCCAATAGCGTTGACATGAATAAGATCATCGTGCCCTTCCGTGCCAACAACACGGGAAACATCCTCGGATGGTATGAGGTGAGTGGCAAGGGAACGAATGCCACGCCCGTGGTAAGTGGCATCTACAACCTACAAGGCAACAGCTATACGATGAATGGCGAGCTGAATACGAATGACGCGACGCTCAACAACCGCTTCGCCATCTATTCCACGCCGGGCAATGCGGTCGTCTATTTAGACTATGTTCGTGCTAACAATGCGGGTACCATCACGTCTGAAAAGGGAGGATTGACCGCCATCAGCGTGGATGAGTTGACCAAGACCAAGCGAACATTATACACCGAAGGCACACACAAGCAATTGGATGGTGCAACATTCACGACGATGGAAGGCAACTGGGTAAATGTGGACAATGCCGTGGGCATCATCGGACACAATGACAAGAAGATTGCCTTTGGCGACAAGGCGAACAACAATTCCATCAATACCGCCAAACTCTACCCAATGTATTCATCTACGAGCCGCTCGTTTAAAGCGGGCGATGTAGTAGACAGGAGAAACCTTGTGTATTATAGCAACATCTCTGCGGAACAAACCAAGGCGATGAATGAGCAATTACAAGTATTGTCCGCCCAAGTTCCGACGGGATGGAATGGCGTGATTGCCGCCGACCCTGACGGCACAAACTACCTGTTGCTTTCTAACTTCTTGAGTGCGGAAAAGTGCAAGTTGGCGAATATTAGTTGCGACAAGGGCGCACCTGTGTTTTCTACAGAGACTTCCATCAATGGCTCCCACTCCTCTGCCGAGTTTATTATTGAAGAAAACCATAGCATCGGAAACACGTTGAAATACTTTATCCAAGGCACCAATGTCAAAGCCATCCAAGAGAAAGACAACGCAGATGCGGTGTATGTAGAAGCCAACCAAAACACGACGATTACCATCAATGCCGTGGAGAATGGAAACACATTGGTTAAAACCGCCAACTTAACGGTGGGTAAACCTATGAGATGCTACATCGAAAGCAATGAGATCAAGCTCGTAAACGCCACGTTTCCAGAAACCGAAGACGAAGAACTCACGAAGGGATATGAAAACGTAACATCCTTATACCTTAACAATCCCAACTTCGAGCAAGATGAAACCTACGGGGCAATGGGAACGAACATCACGTCGAATGGTGTCACATACGAAAGCTGTTACATCAACGAGGTGAATGCCGTCAATGCCAAATGGCCAAACATCCTCCCCGTGCAGGGATGGACAAACGGCAACACGATGAGCGGAGGGTCCAACTATTGCCGGATGTATTCCATGCCTTACTCGTCCATGCTCTATTGCGTTAGCCCAAGTAATGTCGGCAACTATGCCGCCAAGACGACAGGGATGATGAGCGACGAGATGAAAGGCGAGCGTGTGTTGACGGTTCTCAACTCATGGGATAAAGGGAGCAATTGCATCAAGCAGACCGTCAACCTCCCCGCTGGTACTTATCGTTTGCTTCTCGACATGAAATATGATTGTCCCAACGAAACCGCCAACAATGGCACTTCCATCAATACGAGCGGGGGCAACGTAAATTCATCATTGACAGGCATCAGCTATGACGGGAAGAGCGATTACCGATACCCCACCACTGCCAATTCTTGGGAGAACGTACATTTTGACTTGACATTGGATAAAGCAACAGATGTCACCATATCTTTGGGGTATTCCTCCTCGTCAAGCGTGGGTGCAGCTAACAACACCTTATTATATATAGATAATGTGCGATTGTATAAGAAAGCAGAACCCCACACGAAATACCTGTTTGCCTACTTCCCATCCAATGACAATGAGAACATCTACTATGCCTTGTCGGATAATGGCTTCGACTATACGCCGATGAATGATGGCAACATGATGATCTCCTCAGACACCACTTCCATCAAGAAAGGCTTGCGCGACCCACACCTCCTCCGTGGCAACGACGGCTATTTCTACATGGTGGCAACCGACATGAAATGTGCTGAGGGATGGTCGAGCAACCGAGGAATGGTGTTGATGAAATCGAAAGACTTGGTGAACTGGCAACATTCCACCGTCCACTTCCCCGACAAATACGCTGGCACTCACTTCGCCAACGTGACTCGAGTATGGGCTCCCGAAACGATATGGGACCCCGAGGCTGGCAAATACATGATTTATTTCTCATTGCTCACCAACGACGGAAGCATCCCATACGACAAGGTGTTCTACTGTTATGCCAACGAAGACTTCACCGACCTCGAGGGAGAGCCAACCGTCTTATACGACTTGGGCATGTCTACCATCGACATGGACATTGTATATAATGATGCCGACGGTCTCTATCATGGCTTCTTCAAGAACGAAGACAAGGGCGGCATCCTCAAAGTGACATCCAAGACATTGACCGCACCCGACGGAACAACGCCCGGAAGCCAATGGGGAAACCTGTCGAATGGCTTGCAACAGACGAATGTCGCCGTGGAAGGCGCAGGAGTTTTCAAACTCCTCGACGGCAAGACATGGGTGTTAATGTACGATTGCTATAGCCGTGGCTACTACCAATTCTGCACCAGTACAGACCTTAACACATTTACATTCAAGCAAAACACACAGACAAGTGGGATGTTTACCCCGCGCCATGGGTCGGTAATCACGCTGACAGATGACGAGGTGTTAACCATCAATAGTGCCCTTGCACAGAAGTCGCATGAGCGCATACATGCCGAATTGGAATTGGAAATACTCCATGCACAGATGCTTGACGTGGATGTGAAGGAAGCATTAGCACTGGTAAACGACCCAATGGCATCCAACGAGGCTTTGACCGACATGATCCAACAGCTGAAAATGGCGGAATATGCCGCCGTGGAAACCACCTATACCGAGGATGTCACCGCCACATACCTTGACACATGGACGGAGAGCGGCGGCACCAACAACGCCAACAAAGGGCAACACTGGGACGGAACGGCTACATCTACCTACATGGAACAAAGTGGAAGCAATTGGGGACGTTCATCTTGGAGCATCTCCTATCAACAAGATTTAACCCTTCCCGCTGGCTCATACCTACTTAAAGTGGCAGGGCGTAGTTCCTCTTCTGTCATTGCTTCCATGAATGTCAATGAACAATCTGTGTCATTTCCAGCTAAGGGTGATACGGGATATGGTATCAGTACTGACGGAAAGACCAACTTCTCTGCCGATGCCACCTACGCCAATAACAATGTTGGCCGTGGATGGGAATGGCGATACATACCGTTTGACGTGCAGGAGGACGGCACTTGCAGCATTGCCCTTCGCGCCATTGCCAGCAGCTCGCACCAATGGGTGAGCTTCGCCAACGCTTCCCTTTTGCGCAAAGTGCCATCCAAAATCCATGCGATGGAGGTTTTTGAAGATGGGGCAAACCTATACAACCTACAAGGACAACGGATAGGTTCGCCCCAAACAAACCCCATCTTGCCAAGAAAAGACATCATCATCAAGAATCATAAGAAATACGTACATAGATAGTATTTCGGGAATGAAGGAACGTGTCCTCCCCATCGTCATCCTCTTGTCATTGTGCCAATGGTGCTACGCGCAAGTGGTAATCAACGAGATCATGCAGTCTAATGTGGATGTCGTGATGGATGACCTCAATGAGTTCCCCGACTCATGGGTGGAACTATACAACACGGGAAACACCGCCGTCAACCTCCAGGAATACCTAATAGGCAACTCCGATAACGTGGAAGAAGCCTGGCGTTTGCCCTATCGTATGCTTCCACCAAGACAATATGCGCTGGTGTATTGTGACAAAGAGGCAACCAAGTGGCACACCAATTTCCGATTGGAATCGGGTAAAGGAGGGAGCGTGTACCTGTTCTGTGGGAATGCCATCGTTGACCAACTCAATGACATACCCAAGCAACCAGCCCCCAATGTCGCATACGGCAGGGACATCGATGGCGGCAACTTGTGGGGATACCAACGCACCCCTTCTCCCAATGCCAGCAATGACGACGGCATAGCGGATGGCATCCTTGGCGAACCTATCTTCAGCGAGGAGGGACGCGTGGTGATAGGCAGCACCACCATATACCTTACACTCTCCATTCCTGACGATGCGCCACAAGGAACGGAAATCCGTTATACCACGAATGGTAGTGAACCCACCAATACAAGCATTCCTTATTATGGTCCCATCAATATCAGCAACACACGCACCATCCGTGCAAAGTTGTTCTGTGAAGGTTACCTTTCCCCTCGTTCCACCACCCATTCCTACATCTTCTTCCCGCGCCAGATGACCCTACCCGTCATCTCGATGGTGACAGACGACAAGTTCCTCAACGACAGCAAGATAGGCATCTACGTGGAAGGGAATTATAAGAGCGGCAAGAAAAACTATTCGTACAACTGGCGAAGGCCTGTCAACTTCGAGTATTTCACGCAGCCAGGGCAACCGAGTGTCGTCAACCAACTCTGCGAGACACGCATACAAGGGGGTGCCTCACGCGATGCACAACTCAAATCGCAAGTGGTATATGCCAACAAGCGGTTTGGGAAGAAACGACTATCATACGAATTCTTCCCCGAACAACGGCCAGGGCAAAAAGACTTTAAATCCATCATCCTACGCAATGCGGGCAACGACTTCGACTATCTCTATATGCGCGATGCCATTATCCAGCGCACCATGGCGACGCACACCGACCTCGACTGGCAGGCATGGCAACCCACCATCGTCTATATCAATGGCACGTACAAGGGCATATTGAATATCCGCGAGCGCAGCACCGCCGACAACATCTTCACCAATTACGACCACTTGGAGGACATCGACATGGTCGAGAACTGGGATGAACTGAAAGAAGGCGATACCGAGAATTATGAATCGTTCAAGAAATTCTATGCCGAGAAAGGGCATACCATGGCAGAATACGCGCAATGGATGGACTGTACGGAGTTCATCAACCTCATGGCGATGAACCTTTATTACAACAACCAAGACTTCCCAGGCAACAACATCGTGATGTGGCGACCGAGGAGTAAGGGCGGCAAATGGCGGTTCGTGGCGAAGGACACCGACTTCGGGCTGGGCCTTTATGGCTCGTCGGCAACATATAAGAGCATCGAATGGCTCTACAATCCCAACTTCGATTACGGCAGGGCATGGGCTAACAAGCCCGAACACACCCTGCTCTTCCGGCAAATGATGGAGGACGAAAACTTCAAGCGGGAGTTCATCGACCGCACCGCCATCTACATGGGCGACTTCATGAACGAGAAAGGCACACGCGAGATATGGGATCCCATGTACGAACTCATCAAGACGGAATACCCTAACCACCGCAAACTCATCAACCAATGGTGGCCAAACTACAATAGCGAACTGAATTCGGCACGGCAATGGCTCGCCAACCGCACCAATAGCTTCTACCAGCAACTGGCAAATTACTATAAGTTAGGCACACCGACACCATTCACATTGAACAAGGACTTGGCGGATGGCGACCGTGAGAAAATGCTTTTCACCTTCAATGGCGTACCTCTTTCCCAAGGCATATTCGATGGGAAATTCTTTTTGGGCAGAAGCGTCACCCTCGAAGGGAAGAGCCTCGGCGACTGGGAAGTGAAAGGATGGGAAGTAACCATCAATTCCTCGTCCGGGAAAAAGACGCAAACAATACAAACGCCAACACTTACGTTCTACATGCCTTCCTGCCAAAGCCTCTCCATCAACGCCATCCTCGGCATTGCGTCGGGCATCACCCCGATGGCACAAGCATCATGGACGTGGAAAAGGGAAGGCGACAACATCATCATAGAAGGGCTGTCACTAACCACGAAAGCCACCCTCTACGATGCCAGGGGAATGGTGCTGCGACAGGCGATGCCCCACGAAGGCAAAGCCACCCTTTCCTTACCCCCCACCCCGCAGTTGCTAATCTTGAAAGTGGGCGATGAACAAGTGAAAATCATACGATAGAAAACCGTAGAATGCTTATTTGCAACTATGGCACATAACATGTGCCTGATCCGAAATATTCCCTCAATCGCCAAGGATGTCACGGCATGTTATGGGCAAAGTCAGCCCCAGACGCTGTTTTTGAAATTGTGCCTTACCTCTCGTCGATGGGGATATACTCCTTGCTGTCAAGCACATTCTTGTAGGCGGGGCGGATGATGCGGCGGCCCTCGAAGTTGAGTTCCTCGATGCGGTGCGCCATCCAGCCAACGATACGTGCCATGGCGAAGATGGGCGTGTATATCTCATCGGGCAAGCCAATCATCTCATAGATGAAGCCGCTGTAGAAGTCGAGGTTGGCGCAGATGGGCTTGCGCGTCCTCCGCTTGGCGCTCACGCACTTGATGCCCTCCTGCTCTATCAACTTCAAGAACTCGTATTCCTCCTCGCGCCCTTTCTCTTTCGCCAGCTCGCCCGCTAACTTCTTCAGTTCCACGGCACGTGGATCGCTCATCGTATAGACGGCATGGCCGATGCCATAGATGAGCCCCGACTTGTCGTAAGCTTCCTTATTGAGCATCCGATTGAGGTAGGTGTCTATCTCGTCGATGTTCTTCCAGTCAGAGATCTGGCTCTTCAGGTGGTGAAACATCTTCACCACTTTGATGTTCGCACCGCCATGCAACGGGCCTTTCAGCGACCCAATGCCGGCAGCGATGGAGCTATACGTGTCTGTACATGTGGAGGAGGTGACGCGTACGGTGAACGTCGAGTTGTTACCGCCGCCATGCTCGGCCTGGATAATCAGCAATAAGTCGAGCACCCGCGCATCCAGTTCCGTGTAGTCTTCATGCTTCATCATGTAAAGGAAGTTCTCGGCAATCGACATGTTCTCCTTGGGATGGCGGATGTGGAGCGACCGTCCCTTCTCCGAGTGGCGGTAGATATTGTATGCGTAGGCGATGATGGTGGGGAACTTGGCTATCAACTCAATGGCCTGCCGCATGAGGTTGTCGCGCGAGATGTCATCAGGATTGGGGTCGAAGGTGTACATCTCCAGCACGCAACGGGCGAGGATGTTCATGATATTCGACCCTTCCAGGTCGATGATATGCACGATGGTACGGTGGTCGAGCGGCATGTTCTCGTTGAGCAGTTCCTTGAAAGCCTCCAATTCCTCCCTGTCCGGCAGGTTGCCCGACAGCAGCAAGTAGGCAATTTCCTCAAAGCCAAACCGCCTCTCCCTGAGCAATGGCTCCACCAGGTCGTCCAGTCCGTAGCCCCGATAGTAGAGTTTGCCTTGGGTGGGTTGCAACTTCCCCTCGCCGTCCCGCTCATATCCCACCACATTACCGATGTTGGTGAGTCCCACGAGCACGCCGCTGCCATCTTCGTTGCGCAATCCGCGCTTCACGCCAAACTGCCCAAAGAGCGAGTTGTCTATCTTACACGAGTTCTTTACCTCATCACTGAGCTTGTAAATCAAGTATTCCTTTTTCATAACTATCCTGCATACATTCTTAAAAAACTGGCTGCAAAAGTAACAAAAAATCCTGACAAACACAACTCAATTGCATACGATTTCATCAACAGGACGAAATAATAGACGTGAATTGGCACATGGAAAGCATCGGAAAGGCATGACTACCGATGAGCTGACCCGTCAGAAAAGACGAGCCGTTTTGTCAAATAATTGTCACAAAATGGGCCTCCGTGGCTGCATTATTTGCCACCAACCTCCGACTTGGTTGGAAATAAGCCCGTTTTTGCGCATTTCATAACTTGCTGAATGTCACCACTTTGCGAAAACAAGGGTATCTGCCGACCCCAGTAAATGCCGCATTTTAACGTTTTTTCTGATACCTCCGCCGCCGACAAATGCCACATCTACGGGCGATTACCCATACGGTAATCACCGATAACTGCCGCCCAAAAAATGTTAAACGCATATTTTCACCCCCGGCGGAGGGTAAAAGACAAGGCATTAAAGACTATTTAACTACTACTTTGCGACTTTTCCCGAACAGCATTTTGTCAACATATTTCATGTCAATACACGCCATTACGTGATGGTCTATGATGGTCATTGCCTCGACATCCCACACCGACAGTCATGTTCATTTACCGTCTTTGTCTCCTTCAGGTGTGGCCTTGGGCGTTTGCGACTCCCCTTGCTTCAGCCTCATCCGTGGTTGTTCCCACACCTGCCAACCGTCAATCTCCTTGAACAGGCGGGCGAGTACCACACGGTATTCATCAGGATAGACCATCGTATAGACAAACCACAGCTTGCCATTCTTGACAAACTTCGAGTGATAGTTATACCCTGCCATCCGGCTACCGTCCTCATATTGCGAACCCGAGAGGATGAAATAATCCTTCCCATGCCGCCTCTCGCTGGCATGCAGGACTTGGGCAAGCGAATCCATCCCCGCCTCGACGGATTGCCCATGGTTTCTTATCACATATCCTTCAAGCACCACTGTTACCCATTTGCCACGGTAAACGAAGCGGGCGCTGCCTTTGTGTTCTTTCAGCGAGTCGGGTTGCTCGGTGAAGAATGCGGGGTAACGGACGACAAATCCATAGTCCCTGTCTTTGTACTCATACATATCGGCAAAGGTCAAGTCGCGGGAAAACTGTTCCTTGTCGCTCTTTTCTTCGGTGCAATACTGGATCCAGTCGAAGCAAACTGCCATTGCGACGATGGCAATGAATATGAAAATGGCCTTTCTCATCTTTCTTCTTGTCAGAAATTTCTCATGATGGCACTGTTTAAATGCCTGTTTATCTCCGTGTCTCCACGCTCCGACTTCTTGCCATAGCCAAGGCTATATGTCAGTTTGAGGTTGACATTGCACCCCCCTGGCTCATGATAGTTCCACGTGTCTCTACGGTAACAACCGTAATCCATCGTGACATGTCGTCTGTCGTATCGCCGGAAAGGATTGTGTACCATTGCCTCCACGGTCCACGAATGGTGGTTCCAACTGGCCAACAACTCATATACGGGCCGGCGATGCACCAAGTACGGCTCCCGTATGTCGAGGGTCGTGTAGGGTGAACAGTAATTGAGCCTCACCGTCCATTCGCCGATGAGATAGGTTGCCGATGCCTTGAGGCGGAAGATGTTTCGTGACAAATCGTATTCATTGCCCCGAAGCATGTTGTATTCTTCTATGGCTGTCGCGCTGATGCGCAATCTGTCAGAGAGCAGGAAATATGAACAAGTAGCCGACAACATATTGCCATAGAAAGTGCCATCGTTGGTGCGGGTGTTGTAGATAGTGCTTTCATCTGCGTCGAATCGATGCACGATGTTGTCAAGATAGATATTGTTGTCATACGAGACAGACACCCTCGCCTTTCCCAGTTGCCCGTTGTATGACAGCGTATTGCCAAGCACCTTGAGCGGCGCAAGGTCAGGATTTCCCCTCATTGCCTCGAAAGAAGACGTGTTGATGGTCATGTCGTTCTTGTTTGATGGGTCAAAAAGCGTGTGCGTATAGAGGCCATTCAGCGACAACGAGTGTCTTGGGTTGATGGCGTAGTTGCCTCCGTAAAACGCCACGGGCACGCAATAATGATGTCGAGTGCCATTCAACAGGACGGCAGAGTTTGACAAACCCATCGAGACATAGTAGAAATATCTCTCTTGGGAACCGCTTAGTTGCGCAAGACCCATCGTCACATCGGTGGAAAGCCGCTGCTCGCCAACTGAAGACCCCATATACACATCCTTGTAATGGTTGTGGTCATGGGTGAGAGAGGCCGAGAATGCCAGCCATTGCTTCCATGATTTGCCATATTGCAGGGCCGCCTTGATGGCATGATGGTCTTCCCTCACGTCGGAACAGATGGACGGTTGGCCCGTCTCGATGTATAGGCTATGATAATTGTTATGCCCGAAGGAGACCGTTCCCGTGAAGTCCAGGGTCTGTCCTTTTGGCAACCAAAGGGAATAATTGGCATAGGCCGTCGGGACAAGTTGGCGGCTGTCCGAGGAGATGCGCCTGACGGTCTGCCCCCCGTATCGTCCCTCGTAGTTGGCGTTCATGGCAGACACCGCGCTCGGCTGGGCTTGTCGGGCAAGGCTGACGTATGAATTGAGGCGATGGCTTTTGCCGGCGGATGTCAGTTTCAGACGGATGGCTTGTCCATTAGTCTTACTATATGACGAGTCGTTGGTGATGTCTCTTGCCAACGTCGTGCCATCCGAAAACAGAAAGACATCATGTCCGTCCTGATAACTGTGGTCGTGCGCCCAGTCTGCCGTAGCCGTCAATGAGAGGGTGAGACCCTTCCTCGTGAAATCGGTAAATGCCAAATACTCGCCATTCTTATACGCCAACCCCTCATTGGCGGCAAGATAGACATTGCCGCCATACTCCATCTTCACGGTGATGAAGTTGATGAGTCCCGCCTTGCCGGCATATTTGCCGCTTGGAGTGCGGATGTACTCGATGTTCCGGATATTCCTGGCACGGAGCGTTGCCACATCCTCGGGCTGTACCTCCATGCCATTGACACACAAAACGACCTCCCCGCCATGATGCGTGGTGATGCTTCGCGTGCTTGGCGACACCTCCAAACCGGCCGTCTGCATCGTATAGAGCAGGTCGAAGCCATTGGCGGAATGTTTCCTTTCCAACTCCGTTGGCAGCAACACCACCTTGTCTGCCGTCTCTATCTGTCCGTCGGCATTGACCACTACCTCTGGCAGGGTCTCCGTTTTGACGCTGTCCGTTTGTGCCGATGCCATATCGAGGCACAAGGATAGGGCTGCCAAGAATAAAAACCTTTTCATTTCATCATTGTTTGATGCGCAAAAGTACGAAACAACACGCAACCATCCAAAAATTTTCACTGACATTTGTCTGACAAGTGGATTATCGACAAAAAAGACGAATATACAAGTGGATAATCCAAGTTTGTCTTGATATTTTTCTTCTTTTGCCCGAAAAATCGTACCTTTGCACGGAAATTAATGAAAACAATCACGATATGTTAATTGACAAAATAGACGAACTCCTGAAGGAAGTGGGCAACCTCTCCGCCAAGAATGCGGAGGAGATTGAGCAACTGAGATTGAAATATTTGAGTAAGAAGGGCGAGATCAATGCCTTGATGAACGACTTTCGCAACGTGGCAGCCGACCAGAAGAAGGCGGTGGGCATCAAGATCAACGAGCTGAAGCAACTCGCCATCACACGCATCAACGAACTCAAGGAGCAATGCGAGACGCAGGAGAGCGAGGGCGACGACATTGACCTCACCCGCACGGCATACCCTGTCAAACTCGGTACGCGTCATCCGCTGACCATCGTGAAGAACGAAATCATCGACATCTTCCAACGGATGGGCTTCACGTTGGCTGAGGGACCCGAGATAGACGACGACCTGCACGTGTTTACCAAACTCAACTTCGCCGCCGACCACCCCGCCCGCGACATGCAAGACACGTTCTTCGTGGAGACCAACCCCAACGACGTGGCGAAGAATGTCATCCTCCGTTCGCATACATCCAACGACCAGAGCCACTACATGGAGACACACCAGCCGCCCATCCGCGTGATCTGCCCCGGGCGGGTGTATCGCAACGAGGCGATTAGTGCCCGTGCGCATTGCTTCTTCCACCAAGTGGAAGGGCTGTATGTGGACAAGAACGTGAGTTTCACCGACCTCAAACAGGTGCTTCTGTCGTTTGCCCGCGAGATGTTTGGTGCCGATACGAAAATCCGTTTGCGCCCCAGTTACTTCCCATTCACCGAGCCCAGTGCGGAGATGGACATCTCCTGCCACATCTGCGGCGGCAAGGGCTGCGGCTTCTGCAAGCATACGGGATGGGTGGAAATCCTCGGTTGCGGCATGGTAGACCCCAATGTGCTGGAGGCTTGCGGCATCGACAGCACGGTGTACACGGGCTACGCCTTCGGCATGGGCGTGGAGCGCATCACCAACTTGAAATATCGCGTTGCCGACCTGCGTATGTTCTCCGAGAACGACGTGCGCTTCTTGCATGAGTTTGAGGCAGCCTATTAGAATCTTTTAAATGGAGAATGAAGAATGAAGAATGAAGAATCAGCTTGCGCTATTGGTTCTTTGCCACGTGATTCTTCATTCTCCATTTTTCATTTCTCGTTTTCTTTTTTCCTTTTATTCGTCTTTGGGTATTCCCCCGCATTTGCCGAAGGGCGTGATTCCACGAATCACTATGGCTTCCAAGTGAACGTTGGCGTGGGTCGATACATCAATATCGACCAATATACCAAAAAGTTTGTCAAGCCGGGGGCATCGTATGTCATCGGCATGGAAGTCAACCATTCCGCCTCGCCTTGTGACAGCGACGCTTTTGATAGTGATTACAACTATCCCAACCTGTCTTTCGGCTTGCGCTATCATATCAACGACGTAACGATGCATCGCCATCCAGACCCCGACTGGGGACTGGCGCAGGAGGTGGATTATGACTCGCGGTTGGGCAATGCCGTGACCCTTTACGGCTTGTTTACCCGTCCATTGTACCGTAGCCATGATTGGATACTCGACTATAGCCTTGGCACGGGCATTGGATGGTGCATGAAAAAATATGACAGGGAAACCAATATCGATGACGAAATCATCGGCTCGCATCTCAATGTATATTTCACGGCGGGCCTCCATGCCACCTACCGCATCGCCCACGACTGGGGTGTCATGGGCGGAGTGGAGTTTTTCCACCATAGCAACGGGGCGTTGGCGCGGCCCAATAAGGGTGCCAACTACCTCTCGCCCGTCGTGGGAGTGAGGTACATGCCCTACTACGGCAGCGTGGAAAACCGCAATGCCAACCGCATACGCAAACCCTTCAAGCCCTATTGGTATGCCAATGTCACGTTGGGCGTGGGCGGTAAGACGCTGTTGGAGGATTGGCAAACCACCCAATTCATGACATCGCCCGACTCTGCCGACTATCGTACGGAGCGGTTTAAGTTCTACATGGCTTATTCCGCCAAGGCGGACATCATGTGTCGTTATGCCCGACGATGGGCTTCGGGCATCGGCATCGACCTGTTTTATGGCACGTATGCCTCGCATATCAAGGATTTAGACCGAAAGGCAGGGTATGACATCAGCCACAGCCCTTACTCCCTCGGCCTATCCGTCAAGCACCATGTGTTTTACCATAACCTATCCGCCGCGATGGCTTTGGGCTATTATCTCTATCGGGAAATGGGGCATCATGCCAAGATCATCGAGAAACCCTACTATGAGCAAATCGGCATCCGCTACAAATTTCCCAAATGGAACGACATCGCGATAGGCTTCAACATCAATGCCCACTTAACCAAAGCCGACTTCACGGAATTGGTTATCGCCTATCCCATTTCCCTTTAAGTGTGCATAGGTTTCATTTTCCTTGCATTTCTTTCGTCTATTACCCTTTTTTTACTATTTTTGCAACTGAATAAAAAGGAAACAGCAATGTCGTATAGTCAAATAGCACATCTGGAATTGATAAATGCCTTAAACAACATCAACACCGAAGAGGAGTTGAATGAGTTTAAGGACTTGTTGGCTCATTACTTCGCGCAGAAGGCACAAAAGGCAATTGATGCCCTTTGGGAAGAGGGAGTTATCAATGAAAAAACCATAGAACAATGGGGTGAGGAACACATGCGCACCCCTTACCGTTATGCGTCGCATCGTTCTTGACACCAATTGTCTTCTACAAGTATTACCAACACACAGCCCATATCACCAAATATGGAACGACGTGATGGGGGGTAAAATCAGCCTGTGTGTGAACACGGAGATATTGGACGAATACGAAGAGATTTTGACAAAGAAGACAACTTGCGAGATTGCACATCATGTAGTGGAAGCCATTGCCCGTCTGCACACGACTATTTATCAGGAGGTGTATATCCATTTCGGACTGATAAAAAGCGATGTCGATGACAACAAATTTGTTGATTGTGCCGTGGCGGCCAATGCAGAATACATTGTCACTAACGATTCGCATTTCTCTGTTCTGAAAGAGATTGACTGTGCAAAATTCATGGTCATTACTCTAAGGGAATTTGCATCACAGATTGCTGTTGGTATAGAATAAGCATAAAGAGGTCACAAACGGTTTGCTTGTGACCTCTTTTATACCTCATGGCATTTTCACATTATAAATCTTGCTGTGGCGGCCTATCATCATCTTTCATTTTTCCATCTTCGATTTTATTTCAGGAACACCATGGAATTGGGGTTGATGCCCGCAATGGTGAAACTCTTGGACATATAGGAGAAGTCGGCATCGAAATGATAGAGGGTGCCGTCATGCACATAATCCGTGGTGGCAAGGTAGAAGCTGCCGTCGTATGGGTTGCGCACCATCATGTAGATGATGGATGATGACAGTTGCGAGGGCATGTTCTTCAGCGTCCATGTGGTGGGTCTTCCCGCTGCGGGGTCGTATTGGCTGAAGGTTGTTGTATAGTTCACCCAGTCGGGGGATGTGGAATTGACGAAATAGAGGTTGCCCCCATACGCCATCATACGTGTGGCATCGCCAATCTTGGTTGTCTGCTTGGTGGTGGGATTGTACTCCCCACAGCAAGGCATCTCATCATACGTGTACGTTGTATAGTTGTACACGCCATTGGTTAGCACATAGAAATGCCCCTCTGACTCCTGTATTCCACAGGGGTTTTGCAATGTCACGATAGACTCTGCCTTGTCAAACTTGGCGACATCGATCATGGAAATTGTGTTGCCATAGCCAAAGCCGGAGTTCACGCAATAGAGTTTACCGTCATAAACGACGATTTCCTCTGGGTTGGCGTCCACTTGTACGCTGGCCTCAAACGCCAATGTCTTGGCATCGAAACGTGCCACATAACCGCCGTAGCATGTCACATACAACTTGCCATCGGCGGCTACGGCGTAGCGTGGCTCTCCCAATTGGTCGAATCTCTCATAGCGAGCTTTTTCCACTCCCGCGCCATTCAACCGCAAAAGCACCTTGGAGACATTCACCACCACATAGATGTCACCATCGTAGACCAGCATGTCATTGGCGGTGTCGCCCAATCCCCGTCCATTCTGTTCCGTGTAGATGTCTTTCACCATCACCGTGTCAACCGAAGGATTGACATAGAAGAGATGGGAATTGTTCTTTCCATACGACCCTTCGGTCAGCACAAACGCACGATACTTGGGCAACTCGACCTTTGCCCCTTCGTTCCAAGGCATGTCTTCGTCATCATCGCTACACGACGTGAACCCCACTGTTACCAACAACCCGCACATAGCGGACAATAAAACACTTCTAACTTTCATTTTCTTTATTATGTTTATTAAGTGAATGAGCCTATAAGCCAACTTTGATTCCCACCTGCCAAGAGCGGCCTGGCATGGGATAGTATTGTACGATTTCGTATTGTTCATCCGTCAAATTGAGTATACTCGCAGACAATGAGACCTTGTTTCCTCGCCAAAGGAAGTCATGGGAGAGCGTGATGGAATGCTCACAGAAGGGACGCAGGCGGTATTCCGACCGATGTGTCACGTTGGAATAGCGTTTTCCCTGTGCCATCAATGTGTAGCCAAGGGTTATCCAAGGGGTATGCACCACCACCGACCCATTGCCCGAGTGCTTGGGTGTGTATGGGATTTGTTGGTCATGATCCAACTTGTCAATGGCGTTCTGCAACATATAGTTGGCGAGCAACTGCATATTGATTCCCTTGGAAAAGGACACATCTACACCCATCGTCACGTCAAGCCCCGTGATGTCCACCTCTCCGAAGTTCACCATCTTCCATACGTAGGTCGAGGGGAAGGCGACTATCTTGTCATACACCTTATTATAATATAGGTCGGCAGTGGCATGGAAATCGATGGCTTTTGCGAAACGATGGCTCCATGTCATACCCACATTGTATTCCATTGCCCGCTCGGGTTGTAACTTGTTGTTGCCAATCCGCTGGTAATAGAGGTCGTTGAACGACGGCATCCGAAACGTACCCTTGGCCATCGCCCTCGCGAAGAGCGTCTCGCCATCTATCAGCCGATAAGAGAGCGACAGGGATGGCGACAACCGCTTGCGGTCATCGGGGGCGATGCCGTTTTTCAAGTGTTCATGCGCAAAGGTAAAGAGTAAGTTCCCGTCTGCTTGGAATCGACTATCTCCGTAACGTGAAGACAGCACCGTGAATGACGTAAGCCGCAAGGGTTGCATGTTGCTGGCGAAATTGTTGTGGAGTTTATTGGCTATCACGTCTTCCGCCAAGGCAAACGACCAGTGGCTTGTGGGTTGCCAGCCCAATGTCGCTGACACATAATATTCGTGTTGGCGGTTGATGTCTGTCTGTTTCCCGCCCTGGTATTTGGAATTGGTGTCCTCATATTTGTCCCACGCATAGTTGTATTTCATCCGTCCATGCAACCGCCATTTTTTGGAAAAAGATGCTTGGTATAGCGTTTGAACGAAAAAGTTTTTGTCCCAAAGACGCTCATTGGCATCGTGGTTGTATAGGATGACCGTCCCAGGTAATCCCCTCTCCGATTGGTAATAAGCAACTTTTGTCTGCCATTCATTGCCATTCGCAAAGGCGTGAAACAGGTTTGCCTCTCCCTGCCAACAGCTTACATCGGAGTTGTAGCGTTTCTCGCGTGTCTTGACATATCCGTTTTCCAGCGTGAAGGGATAGACTCCGTCCGCCCGCATATATGACCCATGGCACGACAAGGATGTCCTCTTGTCTATTCTCTGCCAATAGGTGACGGAGGGAGAGACCATGCCAAACGACCCACCCCTGACATTCGCACTGACATGATAGGGATGTTTCTCGAAATGGGGGCGTTGCGTCTCGATGTCAAGTACCCCCGCCGAGGCATAGTGGCGCGCGCTCTGCATGATGTCTGCCCCCTGTCCGATGGCGAAAGAGACATGAGAGAGATTGTCTGCCGTATATCTTCCAATGTCTATCTGCCCCGCCTGTGCGTTACCAATGGCAACGCCATCATAGCTCACGGCGGTGTGGTGTGCGCCCAGGTTGCGCACGGAGACCGTCTTCAGCCCCCCTATGCCGCCATAGTCGCGCACACTTGCGCCGGCGAACCTCTTGACTACATCGGCAAGAGACATGATGCCTAATTCCCGCAACTGCCTGTTGCCGAAAGATTGTATAGGGGCGGACGACAACACATTGGCATTGACGGCATGGGATTCCACCAACACCTCGCCGACGGTATGCACCTTGCCGACAATCGTGTCCTCCTGTGCCGCCACTTTGGACATGGCCATGGAACACAAACACAAAAGCATGAAGCGATAAATCACCCTTCCACCTTTCTCTTTTCCCATCTGATAAACGTTTCACAGCCCTCCTCGGAGCCTAAAACAACAAACGCAACGGCAGGTCTTCTGACTTATAACCCGAAGGTAAACACCTTCCCGACAACCGTCAGTGGCATCTCGTTTGCCCTCGCATAAGGGTTACATACAGCAGCGGGACTGTCTGGGACTCTCACCCAATTCCCTTTTTAATCAAGTGCATGAACCAATTGCAGGGGCAAAGGTACTGATTATTATGAAATTATGCAAACATTTTTTTGATTTTATCGGTAATTCCTCAACAATAATAGATACTATGTTTTAATAGAAAGCCCGAAGGCTTGGTTACAGATGTGGGTACTCTCCCTCTTGAATGGAATCGAAGGCATTTAATATATTGAATGGGTGATACAACATCTTCCTCAACCAATACCACAAAAAAACATTGCTTTGCAATAAGACCACAAAGCAATGAATGGGATAAAGACAACAAAATTCACACCGGATTTGTTACTCCGTAACAGGGCGGATGGTGAATCCGGCGAAGCGGGAGTAGCCATACCTGTACGACACTTCACCGCTATCAAAAAAGAGAAGATAGGCATAGGTGTTGTCACTGGGAGACTGTTTGCTCTCCCAATATAGGCCTTGCGTGCCTACATCCTGAAGTAATGAGCTGTAACGGTTGCCTGCGGCTGGGAGGAAGATGGTGGCACTATTGATATTGCTGGTGAACTTCGCACCGGTTACGCCGTTCTGTGTTGTCCACTCGTATGTGCAATTGTCAATCAGTTCCTTAACATCTACGGGTGTCGGCATCCGCCAGTTGCCGCCCCAGCGCACATGAGCCACGTCATATTCCGTACCGCTGATGTCACTCCCGATGTCATGGATAGTGGATTTCGAGCCGTCGCCATGGACATAATGGTTCCAATCGTAATATACCCTCTCCTCCGTGTCGCCCCAGGCGTAATAGAGACCGGCGTCCTCGGGCTTGGTCGCGCCGACATTATACGCAGCCCACTTGATGCCACTCGGCAATCCCAGGTCGATTGCCTCGGCAGGGATGTTGACCGGGTCGTTCTCATTGGCAATCCCCAAGATTTGGTTGATCACCAGCATCGCATCCGTGATGGTCACATGCCCATCATGGTTCACGTCGTAACTGTATGCTTACGCATTCACCCTGTTGTTGCCCGCCAGCACGAATAGTGCCGCGAACATGAAAAAGAATTTGTTTTTCATCATCGTCATATTGGTAATAAGTTAATAAATTCAATCAATGATTCAACCACAAAGATACACATATTATTCCAATCCATGATGCTTTTCACCATATTTTATTTGTGGTTGACAAATATTTTTTGATGAAAAAAAACTGACAAAATTATGTCTGGGAAAAAACGTGAAATAGAATCATTTGGGATGATTGTATAGTCCGAAATCCTCGGAAAAACCAGTTTCTCCGTTCGAAAATAGCCATTTAACATTTTTTGTGTGGCATCCGTCGCCGGCGGATGCCACATCCATCCCTCGCAGAAGGGGCATTTACGGGGTGCGGAGGTATCAGAAAAAATGTTAATTGGGGGCATTTAAAACGCCTAATGACGCAATCAAAATGGTAAGATGTTGATAACCAATCCCTTACGCAAACATCCAAAAAACCGCCTCATTCCGTCCAAAGTTGGTCTTGCTCGCAAAAGTGGCAAGGATTTACGCCCATTTTGTGACAAAAATTTGACAATCTGATGATTTGACGGGATGGGCGTGGTTTCCTCAAAAAAGCCCCTTTATGATGACAAAGTGCATTAATGTTGTGAAATTTGGCTGATATTTCAACCTTTTATCGTATCTTTGTCATCGATTCTAAACAAGCCGCATGGCAGGGCGTTTCCTTATGCCCGACATGCAATAAAACATGATAGCATGAAATACTTTATCATTGAACAAGGGAAACAACAAGGGCCTTTCACCATTTATGAGTTGAAAGACAAAGGCATTCTCGCCGAAACGCCCGTATGGGCGGAGGGGATGGAGGACTGGACGACGGCTGGGAAGGTGGACGAGCTGCGCGACTTCCTCTTCAACACCAACGACAATTCTACCCCCCCACCCTACATTCCGCCCAAGACAACTATGCCAGAAGACCCTGTTGACAATGGCAACAAGCCGTCCAATCGTTCAGGTTGCTGGTTTCTCCTCGCCATCATCCTATTGGGTTTTGCGGTGTTTTTCTATGTCACCAACCCCACCAAGCAGCAACATGCCAATGCCATCAAGGGCAAAATCGTGTTGGCATTGGATAAGCAAGCTGCCAACACGAACAACATCGTGGGGCTGGGAGTGCATGTGTTAGGAAAGTTTTTCGTCAACCAACTATCAGACAAGATCCTCGATGAGATGCTGGAATACCATGATTACTGGCTGTTCTCCAAATGCAGTGTCAGCATGAAGGGCAAGACACACACCGTCTCCTACGGTCTCGTCTCGCACGTATTTACCGCCAATGAGGACGACATTGCCAACTACATGAAAGAAAACATGCCCTCGGTGGAGGACATCCTGCCCATTCCCAACATCAGTTTCGACAACACGCCAACACAAAAGGACGATGCCACCGTGACAGATGACACCGTTGCCGTCGAGCCTGATGAAGACTTGGGCAGGGACATCCAAGAGGAGTTGGTCAACTCCATGGGCAGGCTCATCAAGAAACAAGTGGGAAAGAATGCCGACAGTGCCACCACGGAGAGCGTCGGCAAGCTCATAGACGACATCATCGACCTCATCCAATGAATTGTCGCAGGGGCGGATATGCTGACCCGCCCCTACTTCAATCTGTGAAGATGCCCAAGCCAGAGACAGATTCGAGGATTCCCTCAAGGATTCCTTTCAACTCCCCGCCGATGCCCAGGATGCCGTTAGTGAGTTTCTGTTTCACGCCAGAGACAAAATACCCGGCACACTTGCCCTCCAACTCGCCAATTTCCTTGCGCTCGGCGGCGGTGTAATCGTGCTTGTCGATGTTCTTACGGATTTTCTGGAACCGATTGGCAGCCTCTTTCCAGTCATTGACATCATAGTTTGGGCCATTGTCACGGAGCTCCTTTGAGAAGCTTTCCAACTGGTTGACGGCATGTTGCTTGGTCTGGCATGAGTTGAGAGCCACCACCATGAGGAGGCTCAATGCCAAGGACATCATTAAGGATTTCATTCGTTTCATGATACAGTATATAGAATTGTTACGGTTGCAAAAATAAGGAAATATCAACAAAAACCCATCGTTTTGACGATAATATTAACAAAATAACATGAAAAAGTACCTATTCTTATCATTACTCTTGGCAGGATGGCTCATGCCGTCACATGCCCAGGACAACACGTTCAAGGTGTTGAACCCCGACTACCAAAAGAGTCCCTACACGGGAATGACGCGCCAACATTGGATAGAGGCCGACAAATACCTCTTGGAGGGGGCATTTCGTCACATCAAGAGCCTCGATGACCCGATGTATTTCCAACGTCTCGGCGACGTGTGCTATCCCAAAGACGAAAGCAATGCCAGCCGTGTGCGCGGTGCCACGTTGGAAGGGATGGCACGGACACTGTTCATGGCTTCGACGCTCATCCATGAAAACCCCAACATTGAGATCAATGGCATCAATCTCGCACAGTATTACCGTCGCCAACTAACGCTCTTAGTGGACTCTACCAGCGCGCAGTTCGTGGGGCATCGCGGCAAGCGCGGGCCTTGCCAGGACCTCGTGGAGTTTGGTGCGTTGGGCATCTCCTTATTCATCTGCGGCGACGTGGTGTGGGATCCCCTGCCCCAAGCGGTGCGCGACTCGCTCTATTCCATGATCGAGAGTTATGCCGACGGCCCCACCATCTCGCAGAACTGGCGTTTCTTCAACGTGTTCCCGATGTCATTCTTCAAGACCAAGGGCTATCCCATCAACGACGAGTTGTTGGTGAAATACGTGAAACTGCTCATTGGCGACTATCGTGGCGATGGTTGGTATTGGGATAATCCCAATTACGACTACTATTCGATGTGGGCATACCAGTTGTATGGCAAGCTGTGGTCAAAGTTCTTCGGCGAGAAATACTATCCCGAATTAGCGGCACAATTTGAGAAAAACTATCGCGAGATGTTCACCAGCTATCCTTATATGTTCGACCGCGACGGACGGATGATCATGTGGGGACGTTCCAACCTATACCGTTTTGCCGCTACCGCCCCCCTTCCCTGGGTGGATGGCGCATACGCCAACCTCGGATGGATGCGGCGCATCGCCTCGGGATGCCTCTTGCAGTTCCTCCAGAACCCCGACTTCCTCTATCAAGACGGCATCCCAACGCCGGGATGGTTTGGCTTGTTCGACCCCGTGTTGCAGGGATATAGCTGCCGTGGCTCAGTCTATTGGTGCGCCAAGGCATTCCTGCCCCTGCTCCTCACCGAGAACGACGACTATTGGAAAGTCACGGAAGACGAGGGGGCATGGAAAGAGATGCAGCCCAACCAAGTCTACAACCATTGGTATGGCAAGCCACAGATCTTGCTGACCAACTATTCCAATAGCGGCGCATCCGAAATCCGCGCCTATTGCGACTACAATATTGAGCGCGATTGGCCTGAACTGTTCCGCGCCAGCGAGCAATACAACCGCCTCGCCTACAACAGCCTCTTCCCGTGGATGGCAGACGGTCCCAACGGGGAGGTTTCGATGAACTATGTGGTGAAGACGAAAGATGGCAAATGGGACCCGCTACGCCGCTACACCATCCAAGGCTTTGAGAACGGCACCATGACACGTACCGTATGGCCACAGGCTGACAAGGAGTTCACCATGACCCTCAAAGACACCCCCCTGCCCGACGGAATGCTCCGCGAGGATGTCATCAACACCAAGGGAGGATGCTCACAGGTGCGCCTCGGCCATTATTCACTACCCAAGAAAGAGAATATGCCCATCACGCAACGGGTCATCAATCTCAAGAAAACCAAGGCGTATATTATTAACAATGGGGAGTTAGAATTGGCAATGATACCATTATCCGGATGGGAAGACGTGCAATTTGTCACCACCAACGGCTTGCATCCCGTCTCCGACGAGGCAAAGACCATCAACGCCATCGCCACGGCAAAGGACAATCTGACGCTGAAGACGCTCCTCTTATTCAAGAAGGGTACATTCACGAAGGAAGAACTCATGAGATATTCCAAATAGTTGTAGGGGCGCATCTGCGTATGCGCCCGTGACAAAAACCATCATAGGATGCGGGCGGATACGCTGATCCGCCCCTACGAGACCTCAATATATAATAAGGAGAAAAGACATGAATGTGAAAGAAACACCCGTATTGCTGCTCACGGGTTATCTGGGCAGCGGCAAGACAACATTACTCAACCGAATCCTCAACAACAGGAGAGGCATCAAGTTTGCCGTCATCGTCAATGACATCGGCGAGGTGAACATCGATGCCGACCTCATACAGCAAGGGGGGATTGTCGATACCAAGGACGACAGCCTTGTAGCCTTGCAGAATGGATGCATCTGCTGCACGTTGAAAATGGACCTCGTGCAACAGTTGCAAGACATCATCGGCATGGGACGATTCGACTATATCGTAATTGAGGCGAGCGGCATCTGCGAGCCGGCACCCATCGCACAGACCATCTGTTCCATCCCGTCGATGGTGCCAGAAGTGACAAAAGACGGTGTGCCACGGTTGGATTGCATCGTGACGGTGGTCGATGCGTTGCGGATGGCAGACGAATTTGGTTGCGGTGACAACCTCATGAAGGAGGACATTGACGAGGAGGACATCGAGAACCTTGTCATCCAACAGATTGAGTTTTGCGACATCATCCTGCTCAACAAGGCATCGGAGGTGGAGCCCAAGCAACTGGAGCGCATCCGCCAGATAGTACGTGCCATCCAGCCACGGGCGGAAATCATCGATTGCGACTATGGCAATGTGAACCTTGACAAGATTCTCCACACCAACATGTTTGACTTTGATGCCGTAGCCACATCTGCCACGTGGATTCATGAGATAGAAAGCCATCATGAAGAAGATGTTGATGAGGAGGAACACGTAGAGCATCCCCACCACCATAATGACCATGTACACGAACACCATCATCAACATGACGAGGGGGAAGCAGAGGAATACGGCATCGGCACATACGTATATTACCAAAGAAGACCTTTCAACATCAGCCTGTTTGATGAGTTTGTGGCCCGACGCTGGCCCAGGAACATCATCCGCGCCAAGGGAATATGCTGGTTTGCCGACGAGAGCGACATCTGCTATGTCTTTGAACAGGCGGGAAAACAATTCAACTTACGCAATGCGGGCAACTGGTATGCCACCATGCCTGAGGCGGAACTGATGCAATTGATGCAACGGGAGCCGGGATTGTTACGCGATTGGGATGACCAATATGGCGACCGAATGCAGAAACTGGTATTCATTGGACAAGATCTGGATAGGGAAAAGATAGCGCAAGAGTTGGACAATTGCCTTGACAGATAAAAAAAGAGGGTGTGGAAACACACCCTCAAATTCAAATTATACAAATTCAGATATTTCTTACTTCAGCTCAGCGAGGTACTTAATGGTGCGAACCATCTGAGAAGTATATGAGTTCTCATTGTCATACCAGCTGACAACCTGTACTTGATAAGTGTCGTCATCAATCTTGCTGACCATGGTCTGGGTAGCATCGAAGAGCGAACCGTACTTCATGCCGATAATATCGGAAGAAACGATTTGATCCTCTGTGTAACCAAACGACTCAGAACCTGCAGCCTTCATGGCGGCATTGATGCCCTCTAC
This sequence comes from Prevotella sp., assembly GCA_017428055.1. Lineage (GTDB taxonomy): Bacteria > Bacteroidota > Bacteroidia > Bacteroidales > Bacteroidaceae > Prevotella. Next base: position 24,138 of record JAFRRN010000001.1, on the reverse strand, counting down.
GGTCACGTCCTTGCCCTTAACGACAGCAATAAGGATTGTGGTGGAACCCGTAGGTGTGGGAACACGCTGTGCAGAACCGATGAGCTTTCCGTTCAATTCGGGGATAACGAGGCCAATAGCCTTGGCAGCACCCGTTGAGTTGGGAACGATATTGCAAGCACCTGCGCGGCTGCGGCGGAGGTCACCCTTGCGCTGCGGGCCGTCGAGAATCATCTGGTCACCCGTGTAAGCGTGGATGGTAGACATAATACCGCTGGCGATAGGAGCGTACTTGTTGAGCGCATCAGCCATGGGAGCCAAGCAGTTCGTGGTGCAGGAAGCAGCGGAAATAACGGTGTCCTCTGGTGTAAGAGTCTTGTGGTTTACATTGTAAACGATGGTAGGCAGGTCTTTGCCTGCGGGTGCAGAGATAACAACCTTCTTGGCACCAGCCTGGATATGTGCCATCGACTTTTCCTTTGAGGTGTAGAAACCAGTACACTCAAGTACCACATCAACACCCAGTTCACCCCAAGGAAGCTCTGCTGCGTTAGGCTTTGCATAAATTGTGATTTCCTTACCATCGACGATGATAGAGTTTTCTGTTGCCTCAACAGTGTGCTTGCCCTCGCCAAACTTGCCGGCGAAACCACCTTGAGCGGTGTCATACTTCAACAGGTGTGCAAGCATCTTGGGGCTTGTCAAGTCGTTGATTGCCACTACTTCATAACCTTCAGCCTCGAACATTTGACGGAATGCGAGGCGACCGATACGGCCAAAGCCGTTAATAGCTACTTTTGTCATTTCTTTTTTTTGTTATTTAAATAGGATTAATATAAAAACTTTTCTAATTTTGCTTGTGCTATCCTACACATATAACGAACATGAAGTAAGAAAAATTATACATTGAAAGCATTTTTTTTCTTTTTCGACCGCAAAGTTACGAAATAATTTCTATATTTGCATCTGAAATCAATCTTAATAAAGATTAAAGATGGAAGAATGAGGGCTTTTGCCCGCCATTTATAACCATTTAAAAGTGAAATTGCAAAATACAGATGACAAAATAACACCTTTTAAACTTTATTATTATGGGATTTATTAAAGAATTTAAAGAGTTTGCCATGAAAGGCAACGTGATGGACATGGCTGTCGGTGTGATCATCGGTGGCGCGTTTGGTAAAATTGTGAGTTCGCTCGTTGATGATGTGCTGATGCCCATCATCGGAATGCTGACAGGTGGCATCGACCTCTCTGGTCTGAAGTATCAGATGATGATACCTAACCCTGTTGAAGGAGGCGAGCCATTGGCTGGTGCTACGCTGATGTATGGCCAATTCATCCAAAACGTAATCGACTTCCTCATCATCGCATTCTGTATCTTCCTCATGATCAAGGCAATGAACAAGCTCATGCCTAAGAAGGAAGAGCCCGCCGCTCCAGCCGGTCCTACACAGGAAGAGTTGCTTGCAGAAATCCGCGACTTGCTGAAGAAGAAATAACCTTACCATGCAAGCATAAAGAAATCCCCGATTAGCGATGGCTTATCGGGGATTTCTTTATGTCTTTAGGATTTCAAAATGTCTTAGAATAATTGGAAACGATAGCCAAAGGTCAAAGCCAACGTGGAATTGTGGGCGTGTCCCATGATTAATTCTGCACGTTTGGAACGGTCCATACAATTGATATCCCAAGTATAACGTGCCTCCACGGAATACTTGTTCTTGTACATATATTCGCCACCAACGGTCAATCCTACGGCTCCACGGTTGAGATTAGTGCGGATATTACGCACACGGTCACGATGCCGGTCATAAACCTTGGCACGGAAAAGACGTCCAGCCGTGATTCCACCAAACACGCGGAAATGGTCATTGAGGATATATTTGGCAAAATAAGATGAACTAATATACCATAATTTATAATCATAAGGACCACGCGCATAGTCTTTTACAAATTGTTCTTTCCCCTCAGGATCCGTATAACTGATCCTATCAAAAGACATCTTCTTTGCTCCCTTCTTCATCATAGAGAGTTCTGCTGCGACAATAAACTTCTTTGTCACATAGATTTCCACATCCGCACCTATCATGGGACCGATAAAAATACCGTTGCTGGAGGAGGCATTAGAGAAGTGGTTAAACGATGCACCGGCTTTTACACCCATTATGACATCTGAAACATCATAAGAATCTTGTGCCTTTGCCGTCGATAACCCGCCAGCGATAAGACACAACATCAAAAAAACGTATTTATTCATTGAATTTAAAAAATTTTGTGCAAAGGTAAACATTTTAATTGAATTGGCGAATGTAATTGCATATTTTTTTACTTTTCACATAATATTTAGGCACATTATACGTTAGAGAAATAAACAAGAATTGAAAAAACAGTTGCCTATGGAGTATTTTACACAAGAAGACCTAAGACCATCCGAAAGAACGTTGCGTATCATCCGACAAATTGCCTATACCTATCGTGTCATCAAGATGAACGGGAAATACGAAGGGTTGTGTCTGAACTAATCTTTTCACAGTCATCATGAAAACAATGGTTTCACCCTCAATGCTTGCCGCAGACTTCCTCGACTTGCGCAAAGACATAGAGATGTTGAACGAGAGCGAGGCAGACTGGTTACACCTCGACGTGATGGATGGTGTGTTTGTACCTAACATATCATTTGGCTTTCCCGTGTTAGAGGCTGTGGCCAAGCTCTGCAAGAAGCCCTTAGACGTGCATTACATGATTGTGCAGCCAGAGCGATACATTGACCAAACGGCTCGATTGGGTGCCATGATGATGAATGTGCATTATGAGGCTTGCACCCATCTGCATCGCACCATTCAGGAAATCCACGGGAAAGGCATGAAAGCGGGCGTTACGCTCAACCCCTCTACCCCCGTCTGTGTCTTGGAAGACATCATCCAGGATGTAGACATGGTACTGCTGATGAGCGTCAACCCTGGCTTTGGAGGCCAGGCTTTCATCGAAAACACCATTTCCAAGGTGCGCCGTCTACGGAAGATGATAGATGAAACAGATAGCCATGCCTTGATTGAGGTGGACGGTGGCGTACAAAACGATACCGCCCCAAGGCTTGTTGAGGCGGGTGTAGACGTGTTAGTGAGCGGCAGTTACATCTTCAAGGCTTCCGACCCCAAGTCTGTCATCCATGACTTGAAAGAACTGAGAAGGTAACTACCCCTTTGCATTTTTAATCCAATTGCAGGGCGATGTTGTAGTCTTTCGCCATCCGTCGTAGATTAAGGATGGCATAGCGCATACGTCCCAGTGCCGTATTGATGCTAACGTTGGTGGCTTCAGAGATTTCCTTGAAAGACATTTGCTGATAAAAGCGCATGAATACCACTTCCCTTTGTGGCGTGGGAAGGTTTTCCATAAGTCTCTTCACGTCACAAAGCACTTGTTTGTTGACATACTCATTTTCAATGTTACCATCAAGGATGTGGTCGTTGCCAATGTTGGAAAGGTCGTTCTCTTGTGTTGCGTCAACTATCCTGTCAGACTTTTGCTCCCTGTACCAGTCCATGATGACATTATGGGCAATGCGCATAATCCATGCGCTAAACTTCCCGCTGTTCACGTATTTGCGCTGTTGCAGCTTGGTGATGACCTTGACAAAGGTCTCTTGGAATATGTCATCCGCTGTGTCGCGGTCGTGTACCACGAAGAGGATGTATGAATAAAGCTTCGTCTCGTTGCGGGAAAGCAACAAATCAAACGCCCGGTTATTACCGTCTATGTACGACAGAGCCAATTGTTCGTCGCTCATGTCATGGAGATTCTTCATTATTTTAAGAGTATTGATTTCTTAAGTAATGATGTTTCGATAGGCGTTTGTTTTGTTGATTAATGTTAATAATAATATATTTCGTTTGCAAATATAAACGATTTCATCCGTTTCGCCAAACTTTTAACACAAAAAAATCACTTTTTGTAACTAATTTGCCCTAAAATAATGGATTGAATCACGTTTGGTTACACGTATAGACTATGGTCAATACCTTTTTTGTCTCATCTGTAATCCTATATGGATTGGCGATGCGCTCTCCTACAAGCCATAGGATTTCCCCCTTGGAGTCGGTCACGACCAACTGCCGTTGCTTGTCATAAACAGACTTCTTTCGGTCGGTCATGTAATCGCTTACCAACTTACTGCCATTCATCCCGAAGGGCACGAAGCGGTCACCGGGTTCGACAAAACGGATTATAAGGGGAAAAGCCACCCTCGCCGCATCAAGGCATACGGTTTCCGGGGATTTGCTGATTCGGAAATTATGGTCTTTCTCTCCGCTCATAAATGAGATACTTTCTTTCTTCGTGAATACATAATTGCCCTCTTCAGGAATCACCATCGGACGGCGATGGTGGACCCTTGGATAGACAAGCAACCGTTCACGGTCTATCAAAGCCACATGGGTAGCACTCTCCCATTCTTTTCCAGTGTGCGAGCCTTCGGCCTTTGCGATGTTCTCTATCTGCGAAGGGCTGAAACCTTTGGGGGACAGAAGGTGATACAACACATATTCATATTGTCTTGACTTGGAGAAATCAATGGTCAATAGGTCTTCTTCCTGCGAAATCAAGCAATCCTTGGTGATGGAAGCCAATCCGACGTCAAACAGTTTCACAGCCTCTTTCAAACGGGATGATGTTCGTAAAATACTGTCACGGGCAGAGGGATTGATATGGGACAAGACAGGTAGTAGGTTCAAACGAATCTTATTGCGTACCACATCATCTCGCAGATTTGTACTGTCCGTTACATACGTTTGTTTTTTATCTTGAAGATATTGTTCAATCTCTTTCCTCCCCACGCACAACAAAGGACGGATGATATGTCCGTTCTTGGGCGAGATTCCCATGAGTCCATGTATGCCCGTGCCACGAAGGAGGTTGATGAAGAATGTCTCTACACTATCGTCTTTGTGATGTGCCACGCATACTCCGTCGGCATCAAGGTCAACACGCAAATGCTCAAAATATGAATAGCGCAGTTCACGTGCCGCCATCTCGATGCTCACATGATGCAAGGAGGCATACTCAAGGGTATCAAAGTGTATGCAGTGGAAAGGAACACCCTCTTGTTGGCAAAGCCTTTCACAAAACGATTCATCCCGTTCAGACTCCTCCCCGCGCAAATGGAAGTTGCAATGGGCAGCCTCGATGTGGTAGCCCATCTCCTTCATCGCCAGCAAGAGACATACGCTGTCTGCCCCTCCCGAAAGCGCAACGATATACTTCCCCTCGGAATCCAATAACCGATGGTAGGCAACATATTGCCTTATATAATATAATAATGTGTTATTCAACGTACAAGACAAGTCCTTTTAAGTATTCCCCCTCGGGATGGTATATGTTGATGGGATGGTCGGCGGGCTGGTGCAACTGATGAAGGATGCGCACCTTACGTCCAGCCTGGGCTGCCGCTGTAAACACGGCATTACGGAACTGGTCTTTCGTTACCACCTGACTACAACTGAAAGTAAACAAAATTCCACCATGGCGAATACGCTCAAACCCTTTCACGTTCAACCTTGTATATCCCTTCAAGGCATTATGAAGGGCTGCCCGGTGTTTGGCGAAAGCGGGCGGGTCGAGAATGATAAGGTCATATTTGTCGTCATTGGCATCCATATACTTGAAGGCATCATCACAGAATGCCTGATGCCGTGGGTCATCAGGAAAGTTCAATGCCATGTTCTTGTTAGTCAAGTCTATTGCCTTGGCACTACTGTCCACCGAATGCACCAGTCTTGCTCCTCCCCTCATGGCATAAACGGAGAATCCTCCCGTATAACAAAACATGTTCAAGACACTTCTATCTTTGGCATATCTTTCCAACAAGGAACGGTTTTCTCGCTGGTCAACAAAGAATCCCGTCTTCTGCCCACGCATCCAATCCACATGGAACAGCAAACCATTCTCCATGGCAATGTCATCTTTCGACCCGCCATAGAGGAACCCATTTTCCTGTCCAAGGCTTGCTTTGAAAGGCAGAGTCGTCTCACTCTTGTAATAGACATGGGCAATCAGGTCGCCCATGACATGTACCAATGCCTTGCAAATGGAATCTCGACAAACGTGCATACCCACACTATGTGCCTGCATGACAGCCGTCTGCGCATAACAATCGATTACAAGACCAGGTAGATTGTCACCTTCCCCATGCACCAACCGATAGACATTGTTCTTCCCATGGTCTACCAATCCCACGGCTTTTCGCACGGAGAAAGCCTCCGCAAGGCGTTTCCGCCAAAATGCATCGTCTATGGTAACGTCGTCAAACGACAACACACGCACAGCGATTGACCCCACTTGGAAATGCCCCACAGCGATGAAGTCACCTTGCGCAGTCAACACCCTGACCGTCTCACCCTCCTCTACCCCCTCGTCGAGGCGGAGGATAGCACCAGAAAACACCCATGGATGAAACCGTTTCAGCGACTCCTCCTTACCTTTCTTAATATATACAGATTTATAACTCATCATCATGTTCTTGTTCTATTACTTGCTTTGTCACAGCCAACTCATAATCCCCACTTGCCAATAAGCGTTGAATCTCCTCATACAACATGATGCAAGACCAAGCATCTGTGGCTGCATAGATCATCTGTTTATCATTAAGGACATTCCTTTCCCAATTGGATAACTGTTGATGCTTATTGATTCGCTTATGGAAAATATTGGCATAGAGTTTACGCAAGGAGAGGTCTTTTATGCCTATTAGTGACACAAGATTCTGAATGTCTATGAAATATCCAGGGGTAAATGTCGCTCTCCTCAAAAGCGAGAGGATGTCGTCATGCCATGAAAGACCAACTTTCATAACCGTCGTATCCTCCAAAAGACGGAGTATGGATGGTGGCATTCCTAACTTGTTCAACCGAAAGAGAAAGCATGTGTCGTGGGTAGACACTTGCAAGAGTGCCACAAGGTGTTGGATGTCACTTTTCGTGAACGATGGCTTTGTCTCAGTATCCATCCCAAGAATGTCTTGTGATAATAGGTATTCCACTGCTTTTTCTGCCTCACTCTCTGTCTCAACAACTATGATGCGACCGGGAAATTGCTCCACAGGAAAATCTTTGATGGCCAATTTGTCGAACTTGTCGTAAATAATTTTTCTCATCTAAATCAATAATGAATTGCAAAAATAGAAAAAAGTTACGAAAATATAAAAGATTATAAGTTTTTTGCGCTAATTTTGCACTAAAAATACGAACTCTATAAGATGGCGAAGAAGAAAAAAACACGTAAACCTAAAAGTTTTAGCGAAACAATTGGTTTTCAAAATATATTCAGCAACGAAAAAACAGATTTTGCATTAGGGGTGTTATTGGTACTGGCATCATTGTATGTCATCATTGCCATGTTTTCCTATTTCTATACCGGACAGGCAGACCAAAGCATCTTGGAAAACCTACGGCCTGGTGAATGGATGAACACAGACCGCCAGTTTGCCAATTATTGCGGCTCTTTGGGAGCCATTCTCTCATATATCATTATTACGAAGAATTTTGGGATAGCGGCATTTTTCATCCCTGTGTTTGTTATCTTGGTAGGACTTCGTTTGATGGGTGTCTATAAGGTAAACCTCTGGAAGTGGTTTTTCGGCATGGCATTGGTCATGATTTGGTGTTCCATTGCCTTTGCCAAGTTCCTGGCCCCACTCATGGGCAACCTCGTTTTCAATCCTGGCGGAGGCCATGGGATCTATTGCGTGCAACAGTTGGAAAATCTCTTCGGAACGCCAGGGTTGACCGTTATCTTGTTCATTACGGCATTGGCATTCCTCACTTACATCAGTGCCGAGACCATCAATATCATCCGTAAGTTACTGAATCCCATGAAATACCTTTCCAACAAGGTAGACTTGACTATTACCAATGATGGTAAAGATGATGGGGATGAAGATGATGATGACGACGAAGAGGACGACCAACCAGGCAACCAAGCACCCCATGATGACACGTTAGAAAACCACCGGTCGCCCGTGGTTGACCTTACCGAGTTCACTCCCAATGAGGAGCGTCCCATTAAGCCCATTGACAGGAAGCCCACCAACAAGCCCAAAGAGAAATCCACACTGACCGTGGAGGTGGGAAAAGAAGGCGAGGAAGCCAAAGGGAAGCGACTGAACGATGACGCCATCAAGGCTCCCATCAATCCCCGTGAGCCTTTCTTGAGATACCAATTCCCTACGCTTGACTTGCTCAAGAAATACGACAACGACGGGAAACCCGAGATTGACATGGAGGAAATCAAGGCCAACAACCGCCGCATCGTGGAGGTATTGAACAGCTTTGGGGTGGATATCAAGGAAATCAAGGCAACCGTCGGGCCAACGATTACCCTTTACGAGATTACCCCAGCCGAAGGTGTCCGCATCTCCAAGATACGTAATTTGGAGGACGACATAGCCTTGAGCCTCTCCGCCCTTGGCATCCGTATCATCGCCCCTATCCCCGGCAAAGGTACTATCGGTATTGAGGTGCCTAACAAGAAAGCCAACATCGTCTCTATGGAGAGCATCCTCAATTCCAAGAAGTTCCAAGAGACGAAGATGGATTTGCCCATCGCCTTGGGTAAGACCATCACCAATGATGTCTATATGGCTGACTTGGCGAAGATTCCCCACCTCTTGGTGGCTGGTGCCACGGGTCAAGGTAAGTCCGTAGGCCTCAATGCCATCATCACTTCCTTGCTTTACAAGAAACATCCCAATGAGTTGAAATTCGTGTTGGTAGACCCAAAGAAGGTGGAGTTCACCACTTACGCCCCCATCGCCAACCATTTCATGGCAACGCTTCCCGAGAACGAGGAGGAACCCATCATCACCGACGTGACGAAAGTGGTACGTACCTTGAACTCATTGTGTAAGTTGATGGACACGAGGTATGACTTGCTGAAACAGGCTGGGGCGAGAAACGTCAAGGAATACAACGAGAAGTTTGTCAACAGGCAGCTCGACTTAACCAAAGGGCATGACTATATGCCATACATCGTGGTCATCATCGATGAGTTTGGCGACCTCATCATGACGGCAGGCAAGGAAGTGGAGTTGCCCATCGCACGTATCGCCCAACTCGCACGTGCCGTCGGCATCCACATGATCATCGCCACGCAACGCCCCACCACCAATATCATCACGGGTACCATCAAGGCCAACTTCCCCGGACGAATGGCATTCAAGGTCACATCCATGATTGACTCACGCACTATCCTTGACCGCCCCGGCGCCAATCAGTTGGTGGGACGAGGCGATATGCTCATCATCAACGGCACGGATCCTATCCGTGTGCAATGCGCATTTGTAGACACACCCGAGGTGGAGCGTATCAATAACTATGTGGCAGCACAACCCGGACCCATCGACCCCATGGAATTGCCAGAGCCGGCATCGGCCGATGGCGATGGCGGAGGCAACGGCACAGCCAACGTCGGTACGCTCGACCCATTCTTTGAGGAAGCGGCACACGCCATCGTCATATCCCAACAAGGCTCCACCAGCATGATCCAGCGGCGTTTCTCCATCGGATACAACCGCGCCGGCCGCTTGATGGATCAATTGGAGGCAGCGGGAATCGTCGGGCCGGCTATGGGTAGCAAACCTCGCGACGTGCTCATCACCGATGAAAATTCGCTCAACACATTGATTGCGAATCTCAAAAGCTAACAAATCATAAAATGTATTCGTCTTTTAAACGAATACGGATTCCATGAATCAAATGGTTATAAACTGTTTATTATCATGACACAAATAACGCAAATCACTCGAATATTATTAACATGCATGATGGCATTTGTTACCTTGAACACCATGGCGCAAGGTACGCAAAATGCACGTAAGGTACTTGACAAGACCGCTTCCGTCGTGGGAAGAAAGGGAGGGGCGAGTGCCAACTTCAAGATTACAAGTGCCAAATATGGCAACACGAGCGGCACCATTGCCATCAAGGAGAACAAGTTTCATGCCACGACCCCCGATGCCATCGTCTGGTTTGACGGCAAGACACAATGGTCGTACTTGAAATCCACCGATGAAGTGAACGTGACAACCCCCAAGGAGTCGCAGTTGGCAGCCATGAATCCCTACCAGTTTATTAGCATGTACAAGACGGGATTCAACATGGACATGAAGACTGTCAATGGTTATTACCAAGTACATCTCACTGCGCAAAACAAGAAACGTAACGTACAGGAGATGTACATCAACATCAACAAGACAACATACGTGCCTTCACAAGTGAAAATGCGGCAGGGAACGACTTGGACAACGATTAACATTTCCAATTTCCAAGCCAAGAACCAACCCAACAACATCTTCACGTTCAACGCGAAGGACTTCCCACAAGCCGAGGTGATTGACCTCAGATAATCTCAAATAGACATCCATGAACAAACTGGAATTATTCAAGGCGTTGCGAAAACACCGCATCCTTGCGGAGAAGCGGGCCTTCAGCTTCGAGCAGAATAAGGCTGCAAAGATACTCATAGGCATCGTCTATGCGTTTATGATCATCTATCTTATCTTCTTTGCCGTCATCTTTTCCATGGCAGCCAACGACAGCAGGTCGATGACTGCGGTGGAATTTATGTTTGGAATATCGCCATTCATCCTCACGTTGGACTTTTTCATACGCTTCTTGGCCCAACAGACTCCTGCGCAGATCATCAAGCCCTACATCCTCCTGCCCATCCCCAAATATACATGTATCGACATGTTCATCTTCCGATCGTTGTTCAATTGGGGCAATGTCACATGGTTTGCCATGTTGGTGCCATTCGTGTTCATGTCGGTGTTGTTTTCCGAGGGCATCTGGGTGTCGTTAGGATTCCTCTTCTGTTATTATTTGCTCTTCCTCGCCAATAGCCAATGGTATTCCATCGCACGTGCCTATATCAATGACCATCTGCTTTGGTGGCTCCTGCCCATCGGTGTCTATACCGCTATCTTCCTCCCTGCCATGATCAAAGGATGGAAGTTCTTTATCAAGTTCTATGCTAACATTGGCACAGCCATATCAGAGGGAAGCATCCTACCCTACCTCCTCCTCGTTGCCTTGGTCGTGATACTGGCACTTATCAACCGCAAAGTGCAATTCAGTCATATCTGGAAAGAACTGTCGAGGACAGAGAAAACACATTCTTACGCCTCGCGACATTTCGCTTTCTTGGAAAAGCGGGGCGACGTGGGACAATATATCCAACTGGAGATCAAGTCCACCCAGCGCAACAAGAACGTGCGCAAAGGATTCATCTTCGCCAGTGCCATCGTCTTGATGATGAGTCTGCTCATTGCGTTCACCGATGCCTACGACTCACAGTTCATGACCAATTTCTGGTGCCTGTACAATTACGTGATCTATGGGGCGATGCTCGTCATCAAAATCATGTGCAACGAGGGCAATTACATCGATTGCCTGATGGTACGAAGGGAGAACATCCTCAAGCTCCTACATGCCAAGTACATTTTCTACTCCATCATCCTGTTCTTCCCCTTCCTCTTGATGCTCCCCACGGTGTTCACGGGAAAATGGTCTCTGCTCATGCTCATCTCTTACGGCGTGTTCACGGCGGGATTCCAATACTTCATCCTTTTCCAGATGGCTGTGTACAACAAAGTGACCACACCGCTCAACACCAAGTTCATCAGTAAGGGCGGTATGGAAAACAACTATTTCCAAATAGCGGCACAGATGGTGGCATTCATCGTCCCCATGGTCATGGTGACAACCATGCAAACCCTTTGGGGAAACAGTGTTTCCGACATCGTGATGCTCCTTATCGGCATCGCCTTCATAGCGGCTCATCCCCTTTGGCTCCGCAACATCTACCAACGTATGATGAAGAAGAAGTACATTTTGATGGAAGGGTTTAGGTATTCAAGATAAAGAGTGTGTCCATGAATCGTTTTATTTGCATCATACCCGCGAGGTATGCTTCCACTCGTTTCCCTGGCAAGCCATTGGCTCGCTTGGGCGACAAGACCATCATCCAGAGAGTTTACGAACAAGCAAGGCGGGTCATCGACACCGTGTATGTCGCCACAGACGACGAGCGCATATACGAAGAGGTGCAGCGATTCCACGGAAACGCCGTCATGACATCACCTAACCACCGTAGCGGCACCGACCGCATCGAGGAAGCCGTCCAAAAGATTGGCGGGCAATGGGACGTGGTGGTCAACGTGCAAGGCGACGAGCCTTTCATCCATCCATCACAAATCACCACCCTCTGTGCGTGTTTCGACAACGACGACACGACTCAAATCGCCACCTTGGGGAAACCATTTACCGACATGGAGACGGTAAAGAATCCCAACTCCCCAAAGATTGTCGTTGACAACAACGGTTTTGCCATGTATTTCTCACGCAGCGTGATACCATTTGTCCGTGGGTATGACGAGAAAGAATGGCTCCAACAGTATCCCTTTCTCAAGCATCTTGGCATCTATGCGTATCGTACGGAGGTGCTCCACCAAATCACCCAGTTGCCACAATCATCATTGGAAGTGGCAGAGAGCCTTGAACAATTGCGCTGGCTACAAAACGGTTATCGCGTCAAGGTGGGAGTCACCCACGAAGAAACCATAGGCATCGACACCCTCGAAGACCTCGAAAGAGCCAAAAGATGGCTGAGGGATGAGGATTGACGTGGTAGTACTCAGCCTTTCTGCCAGAATAGCAGTATGAAGTGACTCATCCCCCTTTTTAGTTTATTTAACAAAAAAAGTTCGCTTTTTTCAACAATGTATTGAAAAAAAGTGTAACTTTGCATCGCTTTAAATAGGATATTTAGGATATTTAGTTGATTTTCAAACACTTACAAAGTTTTTCTAAACACGATGAGACAGTTAAAGATTCAGAAAAGCATTACCAACCGATCAAGTGAAGCATTGGATAAATACCTTGTCGAAATCGGCAGGGCTCCGCTCATTACCATCGATGAAGAGATTGAACTCGCACAGAAAATCAAGAAGGGAGGTCCCGAAGGTGAACGTGCGAAAGACAAGTTGGTGACCGCCAATCTGCGATTTGTCGTGTCTGTCGCCAAGCAATACCAGCACCAAGGACTCACCCTCACCGACCTTATCGACGAGGGGAACATTGGGTTGATCAAGGCCGCCCAGAAGTTTGATGAGACCCGTGGGTTCAAATTCATCTCCTATGCCGTGTGGTGGATTCGGCAGAGCATCCTCCAGGCCATCGCCGAACAGAGCCGTATCGTCCGCCTACCACTCAACCAGGTGGGGTCCTTGAACAAAATCAACCATGAGATCAACAAGTTTGAGCAGGAGCACCAGCGCCATCCGTCGGTCTCCGAATTGTCGGATGCCATCAAACTCGACGAGGATAAGATTGGCCAAAGCCTCATGGCAGACGGCCACCACGTGAGTATAGACGCTCCTTTCCAGGACGGCGAGGACAACTGCATGTTGGATGTCATGCCCTCCGGCGATGACAGCAGGACCGACAGGCATGTGGACCACGAGTCGATGGCATTGGAATTGAACTCCGTACTCAACAAGGTACTCAAGGAGAGGGAAATCACCATCATCCGCGAATGCTTCGGCATCGGGTGTCATGAGAAAGGATTGGAGGAGATTGGCGACCAACTGGGACTCACCCGCGAGCGCGTCCGCCAGATCCGGGAGAAGAGTATAGCCAAGCTTCGCGATAGCGGCAACGCCAAGATCTTGATGAAATATCTCGGATAGTCATTGCCTTTCAGGTATATCTTACATGCCCCTTTTATCGAGAAAGTATCGAGAAAGGGGCTTTTTCGTGCCTGAAAACTTGTATCACCTATCGCTTCATCGCCGACGAAGCATCGGTTTGTAGTTTGTCCAAGCATCTTGGACACCTCGTCCAAAGCCCTTGGACGACCCGTCCAAGATGCTTGGACGGGCAACAAACGATATATCTACCAGAAAAGACAGGCATATTGGCCCGAGGAGAGGGTAGCAAGGAAACGCATCATGTACCTGTTTCCCACCAGCCAGAAAGTGGGTGATTGTTAGAATATCGTAATATAAGCACGAAAAATTTGCACATTTGATTTTAATTCGTAATTTTGTGCGAAAATACGGAGATATGAAATCAAATAAACATTATTTACTATTATTGCTTTGCATGGTATTCCTTTCCTGCGGGGGAGATGACGGACGGACGGAGACAAACAGTTCACATGAGGACGACGATGACACCGAGGAGACCATCGACGACAACTATACCTACAAGATTCCCGTGATATTCCACGTGCTCTATGCCGACCAGGGCGACGAACTGCAATACGTTCCCACGAGCCGCCTTTCTACCATCCTCCAGAACGTGAACGACATCTACAAGGGCGGCATATACGGTGAAAGCGAGAATATCAACATCAAGTTCTTCCTTGCCACGAAAGACGAGAAAGGCAACACCCTCTCCACCCCCGGCGTGGAATACGTGAAATGGAACGACACCTACCCCATCGACCCTCACGAGTTCATGATGAACACGACGGGAGAGTACAAGAAATACATCTGGGATCCCAACGACTATGTAAATATCATGGTGTATAACTTCGCAGCCGACAAGGACAAAGGGGGCATCACCTTGGGCATCAGCCACATGCCATACGTCGTGGAGAGCGACTCTGCATTGGCGGGATTGGAGACCGTGAAGTACACCACCATCACCAAGTCGATGCTCGACTACCCCCACTGTTCGTCTATCAACAGCCTGTACATCAACCAGGAGTCAACCAGGTATACCCTTGCCGACAAAGGGAAGAGTGGTTACACATACAACTCAAGCGACGTTAATGTGACGCTGGCACACGAGTTGGGTCACTATTTCGGCCTTCACCACATGTATACTGAGCGTGACGGCGAGCCCGCAGACTCTTGCGGCGACACCGATTATTGCGAGGACACGCCAAGTTACAACCGCGTGGAATACAACGCATACCAAACTTATTATATTGACCATACGACGAAAGAAGAATTCGACATCATAGATCTCATCAAGCGTTCCGCCTGCGACGGCACGACGTTCTATTCTGCCAACATCATGGATTATGCCATCAGCTTTGGCTATAAGATCTCAAGCGACCAAAAAGACAGGATTCGTAGCGTATTATACTACAGTCCGCTCATGCCCGGGCCAAGGAAAAAGTCCTCCACAGTCAAGAAGATGCCGATGAAAGGGCGTGGCGAGGAGGGTCCTGTCAAGCTTCCCATCCGCGTGGTGGAATGTAAAATGAAATAACAGCCATACCATGAAACAATACAAGATACAAGCTACCATCCATTTAGATACCACCATCACGCTGCCACCCTCCAAAAGCATCAGCAACAGGGCGTTGGTCATCCATGCCCTCTCTGGCGGTTCGTGCTGTCCGCAAAACCTCTCCGACTGCGACGATACCAATGTCATCATCAAGGCCTTGCAAGACATGCCTTACGAGATTGACATCAAGGCGGCAGGGACTGCCATGCGATTCATGACCGCCTACCTCGCCGTCACCGATGGAGAGCATGTGCTGACAGGCACGGAGCGGATGAAACACCGTCCCATCGAGGTGCTGGTGAACGCCCTCAAGTATCTTGGTGCCGATATTGAATATGTTGGAGAGGAGGGTTATCCCCCACTCCGCATCCGAGGAAAAGCCCTTGATGGGGGAAAAATCGAAGTCCCGGGCAACATCAGTTCCCAGTACATCTCTGCCTTGCTGATGATTGGTCCCGTGCTACGCAACGGCTTGGAACTGAAGATGACGGGCAACATCATCTCCCGACCCTATATTGACCTGACCTTATGGACTATGCGCGAGTTTGGCGCACAGGCTGACTGGACGGCAGGAGACACCGTCGTGGTCAACCCTGGCAGGTATCAACAGCGCAAATATCTCATAGAGAACGACTGGAGTGCCGCCTCTTACTGGTATGAGATGGTTGCCTTGAGCCGTGACGATGATGCCATCGTTCACCTCAATGGCTTGATGGACGGCTCTAAGCAGGGTGATTCCGTAGTGAGATACATCTTCTCCATGCTGGGTGTGAAAACCGTTTTCAAGTCACGGAAGCAAAACACGCCAACCACCGTCACGCTGAAAAAGAATGGGCGCGTGGTGCCACGGTTGGACTATGACTTCATCAACTCGCCCGACTTGGCACAAACCGTCGTGGTCTGTTGCGTCGCCCTTGGCGTTCCTTTCCACTTCAGGGGGCTGGCAACCTTGAAAATCAAGGAGACCGACCGCATCGAGGCGTTATGTACAGAGATGCGCAAGATGGGTGTCGTGTTGCACATAGAAAACGACAGCGAGCTCATCTGGGATGGCGAGCGTTGTGATGCGTCCCTCCTGCCGATAGACACTTACGAAGACCACCGTATGGCTCTTTCCTTCGCCCCCATGTCCCTACGCATGGAAAGTTTACGCATCAACGACCCCATGGTGGTCACCAAGTCATACCCCGCCTATTGGGATGACCTCCGACAGGCAGGGTTCACCGTTGAGGAAGAGGGATAATACCAATGGGATATGCCACGTTTTGCATCATCGCCTTGGCAATCGTCGCCATCGGCTATTACCTTGCCACCAAGGCATACCACCCTACTGATGTAGTCAAGGCGAAAGGCGACTGCGCCACATGTGATGGCACACCGGGCGAGAAGTGCGAACAGACTTGCATGATGGAGGCATCCATCAAGGAAATCGAATACTTCGATGACGAGGAATTAGATGCCTTCAAGGGACGTTCCTCTGACAGTTACACCGACGAAGAGGCAAGCCAGTTCGCATACGTCATGGAAACGATGCGCCCCGAGGAGGTCAAGGACTGGAGCCGCAGCCTCACCCTGCGTGGCATCAATGTGCCCGACCAAGTGAAAGATGAGCTGCTGATGTTGATTGGCGAATAGGTTCATTTGCCATTTTCCCATATTTCTTTTGGATTTATACGGTGTTGAAGGCAATAAAAAGCATGGTTTTGCAGTTAAATAAATATGCGGTTGCGCACAAGTAGACATATCATGCCGTTCCTACTGCTGGCACTCATCGTGTTGGCAGGAGGCTGTTCTACGCAGAAAAACACTGCGAAGAGCCGATGGTGGCATTCGTTCAACGCCCGCTATAACACCTATTTCAATGGTGCGCAGGCATATATCGACGGGTCGGAGGAAAAGGAAAAAAGCAACAAAGACAACTTTACGGAAATCATCCCGCTATATGCCGTGGGCAACAAGGCGAGCCGCGAGATTGGCAAGGGCAACTTCGACAAGGCGATAGAGAAGAGCCAAAAGGCCATCAAGCTACATAGCATCAAGCATAGACCCGAATGGACGAAGAAACGAAGGAAGACGGAAAAGGACCTTGAATGGCTCAACCGCAAGGAATACAACCCCTTCCTGTGGAAGGCTTGGATGCTCATGGGACGCTCGCAGTTCCACAAGGGTGCTTTCGACGAGGCAGCCTCCACCTTTTCTTATATGAGCCGGCTCTACCAAACGCAACCCGCCATCTACGGCAGGGCGCGGGCGTGGCTTGCCAAATGCTACATCGAGCAGGACTGGATCTATGATGCCGAGGATGTGATTCGCAACATGCAACGCGACTCCATCCACCGCAACGCACAGAAAGAGTGGGATTATGCCTACGCCGACTATTACATCCACACGGGCGATTACGAACAAGCCATCCCCTACCTGCGCAAAGTCATCAAGCATGAGATGCGCAACAAGCAGAAAGCCCGCGAGTATTTCCTACTCGGGCAACTCGAAGCCGCCGTGGGACACAAGGACTTGGCTTATAAAGCCTATAAACGTGTGTGCCGCCTCAACCCGCCATACGAGGTGGAGTTTAATGCCCGCATTGCCATGACTGAGGTGTTGGCGAGTGGCCAAGCCAAGAAAATGATTAGCCAACTGAAGCGCATGGCGCGGTCGGACAACAACAAGGACTATCTTGACCAGGTGTATTATGCCATGGGCAACATCTACCTGGCGCAGAATGACACCGCCAAGGCGATAGGTGCCTACGAGAAAGGAAACGAGAAAGCCACGCGCAGCGGCATAGAGAAAGGTGTGTTGCTCCTGAAGCTGGGCGACCTATATTGGACCAAAGAGAAGTTCAGCGATGCCCAGAGGTGCTATGGCGAGGCGATAGGTCTCCTGGATAAGGAGCGCGACGACTACGAACAACTCTCCTATCGCTCGAAGGTGTTGGACGAATTAGCCCCATTCACCGATGCCGTCCACCTGCAAGACTCCCTGCAAGCCCTCGCCAAGATGGACGAGAAGGAGCGTAACGAGGCGATAGACCGCGTGATTGAAGCCCTGAAGAAGAAAGAGAAAGAGGAGAAACGCAAGCAAGCCGAGGAGAATGCCCAGCAGGTGATGCAACGCAATGGGGCGACAGGAAACCGCAATACCCCGCAGACCAACACGCCGCAAGTGGGACAGCAACAAAACGGGAAGTGGTACTTCTACAACCAAATGGCGGTGGTGCAAGGTAAGCAGACCTTTGAGAAACAATGGGGCAAGCGTGAGAACGTCGATAACTGGCAGCGCATCAACAAGACCGTCGTGGCAGGATTGGGAGAAAATGGGAAAATGCCCGAACTGACCCAAGAGCAACTCGACTCCATCGCACAGGTGGAAGCCATACAAGACTCCTTGGAGCAAGTGAAGGACAGTGCGCAAAACGACCCACACAAACGGGAGTATTACCTGGCGCAGATTCCCTTTACCGAGGAGCAACTGCTTGCCAGTAACCTCATCTTGGAGGATGGGTTATATAATTCGGGTGTCATCTTCAAGGACAAGCTCGACAATCTCCCCTTGGGCGAGAAAGCCCTGCGCCGCCTCACCGACCAATATCCCGACTACGAGAACATGGCTGACGTGTACTATCACCTATTCTTATTATATAACAGGAAGGGCGAGCCAGCCATCGCCGATACCTACGTGGAGAAACTCAAGGAGGAGTTTCCCGAAAGCCAATGGACGGGCATCCTCTCCGACCCTTATTTCAAGGAGAACGCCATCTTTGGCGAACACATGGAAGACTCGCTGTATGCCGCCACTTACGATGCCTTCAAGGGCGACCGCTATGATGAGGTGAGAGGTAATTCCCATATCTCCGAGGAGCGTTTCCCATTGGGTGCCAACCGCGACAAGTTTATCTTTATCAACGGTTTGGGCAAGCTCAACGACGGCGATGGCGATGGGTGCCTGGCAGACATGACCACCCTCGTGGAGAAATTCCCACAGAGCAAGTTGGCGGAGATGGCGGGTATGATCATCAATGGCGTGAAAGCGGGCAAGCAATTACATGGCGGGAAGTTCGACCTCGGCGACGTGTGGAGTCGCCGAAGCGTGGTGTTGAGTGACAGCGATTCCATCAACGCCCGCCAGTTCACCAATGACCGCAACATCGACTTCGTGTTCATGGTCGCCTATAAACCAGACTCCGTGAACGAAAACCAACTGCTCTACGAATTGGCGAGGTACAACTTCACCAGTTACATGGTGCGCAATTTCGACATCACCATTGAGCAAGACGACTATGGATTGCACCTCATGCAGGTGTCGGGATTCCGTAATTTCGACGAGGCATTGCAATATGCCCGCGAACTATACCAGCAGGAAAACATCGTCAGGCGATTGGGAAAGAGTCGGTCATACGTCATCAGCGAACAAAACAAGCCGCTCCTCGGCAAGCAATTCAGCTACGACGATTACGATGCCTTCTATACCAAACACTTCGCACCGCTGAAAGTGAGTACGTTTAAGTTGCTCTCCGAACCAGCCGAGATAGGCTATGAGAAAGAACCCGACATCCCCTTGCCAACCACCGAAGAGGAGGTTGACAGGATGTTGGACGACGGCACGTTCCTCGACAACGGTTTGGAAGGGACAGGGCAAGGCGGTGGCGGCAACGACGACATCGTGGTGGAAGAGGAGGCAACGGGCAACACCCAAGGGAATGCCGTCGTGGATGAGGGCACGACCATCATCGATACGCCTGTCACGAATACGGGGGTACAAGACGACAACGATGGCAATATCATCATCGAGGAACCCATCAATAACCAAGTGGGGCAACAAGACGACGATGTTATCATCGTGGAAGACCCCGTAAACAACCAAGTGGAAGAGCAAGACGATGATGTCATTATCGTGGAAGACCCCAAGAACCAGCAAGGGCAACAGCAGGAAGACGATGATGTCATTATCATCGAAGACCCCGTGAACAACCAAGTGGAAGAGAATGACGACATCATCATCGACGATGAACCCGTCAACCAAAACAGCAAACAGAAACAAGAAGTCAAGGAAGACAGTAATGAAATCGAGGATGAATATTACGATTTAGGAGGATTCTAACTATGAGCAACGGACAGATACTATGGGTGGATGATGAGATGGAGCTATTGAGGGCGCACATCATCTTCCTGCAAAAGAGAGGATATGAGGTGGTGACGGTCAGCAATGGCAACGATGCCATCGACCAATGCCGGCAACGTACCTTCGACCTCATCATGCTCGACGAGATGATGCCAGGCCTCTCGGGACTGGAAACATTGCAGATCATCAAGGAGATTTCGCCCTCCACGCCCGTCGTGATGTGTACGAAGAGTGAGGAGGAGAACATCATGGACCAAGCCATCGGCAGCAAGATTGCCGACTACCTGATCAAGCCCGTCAATCCCAGCCAAATCCTGTTGACATTGAAAAAGCATGTCCACCGCAAGGAGATTGTCACGGAGGTCACACAAAGCGGCTACCAACAGAACTTCATGGACATCTCCATGCAAATCTCTGACTGCAAGACATTTGAGGACTGGCAGAATGTCTATCGGCGACTGGTGCATTGGGAACTGGAACTGAGCAGTGCCGACAGCAACATGACGGAAATCCTCAAGACGCAAAAGGAGGAGGCAAACGTGGGCTTCGGCAAGTTCATCAAGAACAATTACATGGATTGGGTGGCACCGCAACCCACCAAGGACCGCCCGATGATGAGCCCCGACGTGTTCAAGAAAAAGGTGTTCCCCCTGTTGAACGAGAGGGAAAAGGTATTCTTCATCGTCATCGACAATTTCCGATACGACCAATGGCGGATGCTCACACAGGAACTGAGCGATGCCTTCGACATAGACGAGGAACTCTACCTGAGCATCCTACCCACCGCCACGCAATATGCGAGGAATGCCATCTTTAGCGGATTGATGCCCAACAAGATAGCGCAGTTGTTCCCCGACCTATGGGTGGACGAGGATGAGGAGGAGGGAAAGAACCTCAACGAGGCACCGCTCATCAAGACGCAGATAGAACGTTTCCGTAGGCATGACACATTCTCGTACCACAAAATCAACAACTCCACAGACGCAGAGAAGTTCATGCAGCAATTCAACCAGATGAAGAACAACGACCTGAACGTGGCGGTGTTCAACTTCATCGACATGCTCTCACATGCCCGCACGGAGTCGAGGATGGTGCGCGAGTTGGCAAACAACGAGAGCGCCTACCGCTCCATCACGCTCAGTTGGTTCCGACACTCTGTCATGGCAGACCTCTTCAAGATGCTGGCATCGACAGATTACAAGGTCATCCTCACCACCGACCATGGCTCCATTCGCGCATCAAAGCCGCTGAAAATCATCGGCGACCGCAACACCAATACCAACCTACGGTACAAGTTAGGCAAGAACCTCAGCTACAACCCCAAGGAGGTGTTCGCCATCAAGGAGCCTCACAAGGCGCAACTCCCCTCCCCCAACCTCAGCACGTCATACGTGTTCGCCACGGGGGATGCCTTCTTCGCCTATCCCAACAACTATAATTACTACGTCTCTTACTACAAGGACACATTCCAGCATGGAGGCATCTCCATGGAAGAGATGATTATCCCCATCGTCACGTTGACATCAAGAAGAAGATAATGGAAATACAGATCAAGTCATTGGACGACATCCAACGGGCAACTCGCCAGTTCATCGACCTCATGAGTGATGCCAAGGTGTTTGCCTTCTACGGCAAGATGGGGTCGGGAAAAACCACCTTCATCAAGGCGATATGCGAGGAATTGGGCGTGGAGGATGTCATCACCTCGCCCACCTTTGCAATTGTCAACGAATACGAGGGCAACTACGGTTCGATATACCACTTCGACTTCTATCGCATCAAGAAGATTGAGGAGGTGTACGATATGGGCTATGAGGACTATTTCTATAGCGGCAACATCTGTTTCATCGAATGGCCGGAACTCATCGAAGACCTGCTCCCCCAAGATGCCGTCCGCGTGAACATCCATGAGAATGAGCACGGGGAGCGAATCGTGACGATCCTCAATGGTGAATAACAATATGGTTTCATACAATAAAACAGGGGTTTCGTACATCGAAGCCCCTTTTCTTTTGCCCTTTCCCTCCATCCTTTTTATCTTTGCAACCATCAATCAGAATGAAAAAAACGACAAAAACAGGATAAATATGGAAATAATATCGTATATTTGTAGCGTCCAAACTCAAAAGGAGGTCTCTTCGGGCATCAACGAGGGAGGACACATATATCATAAAGGCGTTTTCTGGACGCTTTGGGTTTGACATTCTGAGAATCTCGCAAATTCGAACTGATGGTCAAAACCAAAGCAACGGGAACGCCCCTTAGAGATGTAGACTATACATGTCCTGTACTCTGTACTTCAGGGTGTGGCATTTCTAAATACATCGGCGTGGGGCTTTCAGCGTTGCTCGGTTGGACTATCAGGGCAATGCGAGAGCCTTCAGAATGTGGACCGGGCAAGAAACTGGCTCCACGTTTTTTATGTGTATGTATGAACCTAAACAATTAACAACTGCTATTGGGGCTGGAGGCAGGATATATGGAAAGGGTATGAAGAAATTTACCTTTACTATTGTTTGTATATACATTCCTTTAGTTCTAATGGCTCAAATCCAAAAAGAACGTAGGGTTTATTATTTGGATTGTTCTTATTCAATGGTTTCTTACAAGTTGTGGAATAAAGTGAGAGATAATCTGATAGGTGCTATTGATAACATTTCAGATGAAACAACTGAAATAATAATAATCCCCTTTGCTTTTGATTCTTCAACCAACCCATTATTAACACCTATTTCTGCATTAGCAACTAAAAGCGGAAAGGATATGTTGAAGAAAAAAATAAATGCTTTACCAATGAGCAAAAAAACAATGACTTATCACTATGTTCCAATAAATGACTTTTATAATAATCGTGTAAATAGCAATAGGATTACTTATATGTTTTTGATGACCGATGGTCAAGATGAGGATAATTTACAAAGAACAAAAACAAAACTACTTCCTCAATGGGGAGAAAAGTATGGGAATAGAAATGTATTTGGGTTTTATGTGATGTTAAATGATTGTGCAAAAGATCCCAATATTGATAAAATAATTAGCAATCAATCACATCTTTGGAAAGTTGAAACAGCAGATGTGGACATTAATCTAATTCGCTTGCAAAACAATGCTATTTTCAATGTTAGGAATGAAAAGTATTTTGACATACCGATTTATGGAAATATAAAAGGGATGAATTTCAACGCAAGTTTTCCAAGGAGTTCTCCGTACAAGGTTGAGAAATGCTCATTGGAAGGAAATCGTTTACGTGTGTATGTTACTTCCGAGAAAGATGTACACAAATTACCAATTGCCTCGAATCAACAACTTACAATATCCATGTCAGGAGGTGGGCAATTTGATTTTCTTGTCACAGACAATATTGTAGTAAAATGTGAGAGTAAACCTGAACGTTCACTTAAAATAACTGTAAGATGAAACATTGTTCTTATATTTTTTTCCTGAGTATAATACTATTACTATCCTCCTGTAAAGATAATAGTATCTCATTTGGAACGGTTGAATATTACCCTTCCTTTTTGTGGGTAGATGCAAATATTACACCTGTAACAAAAACGTTTGATTTTGATTTCAGCGAAGATGCAAAGAATGATAGCCATTCATTTGCCGAATTCCAGTTTGTTGATAATGACGGAAAACCTATTAGTACAGAAGTTATGCAGGTGTATGATAATGGGGAGCGGTTGAAGGACAACAAATTGAGAGTTGGAAGTGAGGTGGATTCTAAGCAATTGACATT
>JAFRRN010000040.1 GCA_017428055.1 Prevotella sp. | reverse complement strand
TCCTTGGCAAGTCTGTGCTCACCACGGACAGCATCCGAGACCTTCTCCTCCCTCTTAAGGAGGCTGATAATCCCGATGATGGGCAGCTCTATTTTGACTTCAAACCCGATTAACATAAATTAAGAGACACTAGTGAGTTTTTCTAAAGCTATTTTAGAGTTACACCCTTGAAGGATTTGACTTGGGGCAGGATTCTTACGAGTTTCTTCGAGTGCTACCATTTATACCGTTGTTCTTTTCTGATAGAAAAAGGCTCCACAATGCACAAATTCGACATTTTTGAGGTTTAATAAAGTTAAAAATGTTAATCTTACTCTTGTTCCTTCATTCAAGAATCAGCAACATCACTTTTCTACCGTTTAACATACAAGTGGCTGATATAAAAGTATTTGCAAATACAAGGCCTGCGAAGCACTCACCTCCGTTTATTCATTGATAGATAATCCATTTGACATTGAAAGTAATGTTTTTAATGGTATTTCCGAAAATGCAATTCTCTATGTTCCAAAAGGCACGAAAACAAAATATAGTAACACGGCGGGTTGGCCAGACAATTTTGCCAAGATTGATGATGGGACATCCGATTATAAAGACGGCGACGTGAACATGGATGGCTCTGTGAATGGTACCGACCTTGTGGCTTTGGCAAACATCATCCTCGGCAAGCAAGCGAAGACGGAGTCGGCGGACGTGAACCGAGACGGGAGCGTGAACGGCACGGACATCGTGTCGCTTTCCAACATCATCTTGGGAAGGAACAATGCCAAGAGAAGGGCTGCTGTGAAAGCAAGCAACTCGCTTTCCATCGAAGATTTCAACATCAAGGCTGGCGAGGAGGCGGACATGTTGATTGACTTGAATAATGCCAATATGGATGTGACATTGGTGCAATTCGATTTGCACTTGCCCAAGGGATTATCCATCAAGCAGACTGGTGGTGACCTTGACATTGACATGGCAGACCGTACCACTTGGCGCAAGCACACGCTCGACGCGAACACAAAGGGCGACATCACCCGATTCCTGCTCTATTCGGGTAGCAACGCGCTAATTAGTGGGAATAGTGGTGCTATCATCAAGGTGAGACTTGTGGCTGATGGCACTTTCAACGGAGGGGACATCACCATCGACAATGCCCTCTTGGTCAGCCCCGACCAGACGGAAGTGAAGCCAGAGGCATATACATACCAGATTGGTGGCAGCGTCGTTCCGACGCCCACCAATGCCCAACTCGCCATCGAGCCATTTGACATCCAGGCAGGCGAGGAGGCGGAGATGCTAATTGACTTGGACAATCCCGACGATGAGTTTACGTTGGTGCAATTCGACTTGCACTTGCCCAAAGGATTATCCATCAAGCAGACTGGCGGGGAGCTTGACATTGACATGGCAGACCGTACCACTTGGCGCAAGCACACGCTCGACGCGAACACAATGGGCGACTTTACTCGATTCCTGCTCTATTCGGGTAGCAACGCGCTAATCAGTGGGAATAGCGGTGCAATCATCAAGGTGAAACTCATAGCCGACGATGCCTACAAAGGCGGCGATATTGTCATAGACAACACCTTGCTTGTCACCCCCGAACAAAAGGAAGTCAAGCCCGATAAGTATGTTTACACAGGCATCAAGGGCATGATGATGACCGAATCCCCATCTCATTCTACTATCTACAACCTCTCTGGCCAGCGAATAGAGAAACCCTCCAATGGCATCAACATCATCGAAGGGAAAAAGGTAGTGATGAAATAAAGTATGCTATGTAGATAGACATATATACTGCCAAGTATTCATTAACAGCGAAGGTTCCATACGACCCATCGTGGATGCGTGGTATCTTCTCTTTATGTTGTCGGCATTGCAAGATAACTTTTTCATTGGATATTAATAATTCTTATTATTTGAATTATTGTTTAGTGAAAAATATGTAAATTTGTAGCCATAATCCAACAGAATAAGATAACCTTTTGACAATGAAAGCAAGAAACATGTTTTTGGCTTTGGCATGGTTGGCTATGCCAGCGTGGGCACAGATGGAAGACGTGCCTTTGGAGACAGGACAATACACCGCCAATTGGGAGAGCCTGGCGGGATGGGAGTGTCCCGAATGGTATCGCGACGCGAAGTTCGGCATTTGGGCGCATTGGGATCCCCAGTGCCAAGCCGAGGCTGGCGACTGGTATGCCCGTTTTATGTACTATCCTGGCGATTGGAAATATAATTGGCATGTATCTCATTTCGGCGACCCTAATGTTTATGGCTACAAGGAATTGTGCCGCGACTGGAAGGCAGAGGATTGGGATCCAGATGAGTTGATTGCCCTCTACCACAGTGCCGGCGCACGTTATTTCATGGCAATGGGCAACCACCACGACAATTTTGACTGCTGGAACAGTCCCTACCAAGAGTGGAACTGTATGAACATCGGTCCAATGAAAGACATCGTGGATGGTTGGGCAAAGGCTTGCCAAAAATATGGACTGCGGTTAGGCGTGTCATTCCATGCCAGCCACACATGGACATGGATGGAACCATCGCAACGTTATGACGGCAATCTCACCAAAGCCGACGGTGTTGGGAAATGGTGGGAAGGGCTTGACCCACAGGAACTCTATGCCCAGAGACATACCCATAGTTCGGGATGGGACAACTCGGGTACCATCCACAGCCAGTGGAATTGGGGTGGCGGAGCCAGTCTCCCCTCGCAATACTACAAACAGAAGTTTCAAAACCGAGTCTTACAATGTGTCAACGAGTATCGCCCCAGCATCATTTACTTCGACGATACCGTTCTCCCCTTCTGGGGTTGCGACGACCAAATAGGACTCAATATCCTTCAACATTATTATAACAACAGCATCAAGCAAGACGGGACGGGAAAGGCAGAAGTCGTCGTGACGGGTAAAGTCCTTCAAGAAATGCACAAGAAGGCGATGATGTGGGACGTGGAGCGAGGCATTCCTGACCGTTGCCAGGAACTGCCATGGCAAACTTGCACCTGTATTGGCGATTGGCACTATGAGCGAGGTACATACGAGCGCGGAGGCTATAAGTCTGCAGACCACGTTATCCGAATGCTCGTCGACATCGTTTCGAAGAATGGAAACTTGCTACTTTCCATCCCTGTTCGTGGCAGCGGTGTCATCGATGAGAAAGAACGTGCCATCGTCATGGGCATCAAGGCATGGATGGACATCAATGGCGAGAGCATTTACGGCACTCGTCCGTGGAAAGTGTATGGTGAAGGTCCTCTCTTTGAAAGTGCCAACCCACTCAATGCCCAAGGCTTCAATGAGGGCATCAATTACTCTGCCAATGATGTGCGCTATGTAGAACGCCACGACACGGTGTATGCCACCATCATGCGTTGGCCCTCCCAATCCCAATTCACCTTTGAAAGCTTGGGTAAAGTCTCGCCTTACTATTCAGGAAAAGTGAAGAAAGTACGCTTGTTGGGGTATGGTGAGATAGCATTTGAGCAAGGAGTGGATGGCTTGGAAATCAATTTGCCAGACGGCCATCCTAACGAGATTGCTCCCGTCGTAGAGATTACTTTCGACCCTAATTCTCCCAAAAGCTTGTCGTTGCAGGAAGTAATCGAAGTATACGAACAGAAAGCCAACGAATTGGCTTCTCGTGCATCGAACAATACTGGCAAGCCCAATGCCATGAAAGTCTCGGTTTTTTCACAACAACTCAAAGATGCTCGTCAGTATATGGCAGCCAGCGAAGAAAAGCAAACAGAGATTATCAACCAACTCCATAACGCCTACAATCAACTGAAACAGGCGGGTTTTAATCTTGCAGGTACTCCCGATGAAGTGGGGCGGACAGATGTCACCTTGGAGTACCTGCTCGAAAAAAACAATTTCTCTGCTACCGACATGGGTAGTCGTTTCGGGAAACCCGTTAATTGGATTGTCGAGAACTTTTCTATTCCTCAGTTGGACTCTTCAAGGGGAACGAAAAACGGTATAGACAATTACCCCGGACGTAACGACTTGATGCTGGGCAAATGGAGTGGCGAGGACGGAACCCCTATTGCGAACATGACCAATGCCCGCATTTACCGCACTGTGCATCTGCCCGCAGGACATTATTACTTTGGTGCCACCTTTAACGCCTTGTACCAATTGGGAACGGCCTACATTTATGTAGCCTCCGAGCCTCTTGCCACCTCTTCCATCATAAGACAATCCATTGCCTACTTGCCGATGAGTCGCTGCAATGCAGATGGGAATTACTATGGAGTCTCTTTTACTCTTGAGCAAGAGCAAGATGTGGCTATTGTTTTCCAAGCCAATATGCAAGCGGGATACAGCAATCAAGAGTTTCGTGTGGACGAAGTGAAGCTGCTTTATAGCGACAATGCCGATGACCAGACACAGACCGACATCACCAATAGCCTGTTATTGCAAGACAGCCGCTTTGCCCGGGTGAGTGGTCAGTCCACTACCACCCGCTATGGAACGCCCGCCAATTGGATAGTGGAAAACTATCGAATACCCGCAGGCGGTGATGGTACCCGCAACGGCCTTGACTGCTATCCTGGCTATGACTGCCTGACACTTGGCGTTTGGGATGACCGACAAAACAACATTGAGGGTGACCTCACCAACGCCCGTGTCTACCGTAAGGTCAACCTTGATGTAGGGCATTACTATTTTGGTGCTGCATACGAGGCAAACTACCAACTTGCCCAAGCCTACATCTTTGCTGCTACCGAACCTCTTGTCACCAACGATATTCCCACACAATCTTTAGCCTTTGACCCTATAGCAAATGCGGGAAATGATAATACCACGTTTCGCGGTATCTACTTTGAACTCGACCAACCCCAAGAGGTGTTGCTCGGCTTTCAGGCAGACCTTGCTAACGGTGCCGCTGAACAGGAGTTTCGGGCATCTAAGGTGAAACTCATCCGATATGGCATACTCAATGGTATTTCGCCAGTTCTTCGCGGGAAAGGGCAAGTGAAAAACGCCGCCGTCATCTACGACCTGAATGGACGTAAATGGTCATCAACTTCTTTCCACAACTTTCAATCTCAAACGAAAAGCATCGGCATAGTGAACCAGCATAAAGTTGTGTTGGAATAAAGATAAAGAAAACAAATAACAAGATTTGGATGATTTACTAACTTAAACCTATTTCATTATGACAAAAAAGGGAACAATGATAGCCTTATTGGCTACCCTCATCTGTGCCATTTCAATGGAGGCACAGACTGACTACACATCACTCATTACAAATCCCAGTTTTGAAAAGGATGCCGATGGCTGGGTACATAAAGGCATGTCCGCCCAAGGTAACAACGTCTTTTCCATCAAGGATGGTAACACCTACATGGAACGATGGACAGGACGGGGAGGTGCCGTGGGATCAGGTAAGCTGTCCCAAGTGTTACGCAACCTGCCCCCAGGAAACTATGAGTTGACTGCTGCAGCCCAGAACATCCAAGAAGACTCTCCCACGGCTTCTCAAAGGGGAGCGTGGATATTCGCTGGCGATAATAAGACCACCGTAACCGTCCGCAACACCTATGCCGTTGCTTTCAATTTTGTTTCGGGCAGTATCGCCATTGGCTTTGAGGCCGTCGATGCCACGGGAAATTGGATTGCCGTGGATAATTTCCGTTTGACGCTTGTAGGCTCTGACCTTAGTGCCGAACTGGCAACAGCCATTGAACAGACTGTGGCAACATACGGCGATGTGACAGGCAAGGAAAGCCAACAGTTGAAAGATGCCATTGAGGCAGCACGTGCCGTAGCCACCAAGAGCGATGCTACTGCCCAAGAACAAGCCGATGCCATCGTTGGCATGGAGAAAGCTGTAGGCATCTACCTCCGTGCTAACGCCAGTGCGGAAACCCCACTCGACATGACCAATAGCATCGAGAATCCCAGCTTTGAGACGGGCGACCTAACGGGATGGACATCTTCTGGCATGGGTACACAATCCAACTCAGTTTTCAGCATCAAACAGGGGTCTTGGTATGTGGAAAGATGGACAGGACGGGGCAACCCCGTTGGCGATGCCCGCCTCAGCCAGAAACTCATGGATATGCCCGCAGGACGCTATCGCTTAAAGGCTGCTGCGCAAAACATCCAAGAAAACACACCCCAAGCCACACAGACTGGTGCATGGATATTCGCGGGGTCACACACCGAACCAGTCATTGTACGCGCCAACTATACGCTTGAGTTTGTACAGGTAAGTGACGTGCTTGAGATAGGCTTCGTTGCCAAGGGTGCCACGGGCAATTGGATTGCCGTGGACAATTTCCAACTGGAATATATCAGCGATAGCTTTGAAGATGTGAAAGCAGAGTTCGCTTCATTGATTGCTAAGGCCGAGACACTCGTTGACCAACGCATGAATGCCCAATCAAAACAGGCTCTGACCGATGCCATCGCTACAGCCAAGCCCCTGCTTGCACAATCTACCACCGATGGATGGTCCGCTGCTGCAACAGCATTGGAAGCGGCCTACGCCTCTGCCGACACGTCGCAGGAGGTGTTTGCCCGACTCGCTGCCGCCATTACAGCATCGAGAGACGAGATCTGCCAATCGCAAGCATCACAGAAGGATGACTACCGAGCAGCCATCGATGCCGCCCAAGCCGTCTATGATGCAGACACGACAACCGATGCACAGGCAGAAGCTGCCATCGTCGCTTTGGCTGATGCTGCCTTTGCCTTCAAGGTGCAGAATGGTGGAGAGAGTGGCACGGCACCCACCGTAGTAACCGACCCACAATTCGTCCGTGGAGCCACATGGGCATTTGGTCGTAGTACTGTCAAGGGGTCAAACATCGTCGAACAAGGTTTCTGTTGGAGCGAACAACCCGACCCAAAGGTGACCGACCACCGTACCACCGAGTACATCAACCAAGAGGGACGCGTCTATTGGTTGCGCAACCTCAAGCCTGCCACCATATATTATATGCGCGCATACGCCATCTCGAAAGACTATGCCGTGGGGTATGGCGATGTCATTAAGTTTGTCACCGTACCCAAGGGTACCATCGGCCATTGGTACAACAATGGTGGCGACGAGGAAACCAACGACCGCATCAACTATGCCATCAATACGGCGATAGACTATTATTGGAACAACCTGAGCAGCATCCACGGCTTTGGCATCAGTGTCAGCTACAGTCCTGGCACACCGACCGCCGATTGTAGTTACGGTGGTTCTATGCGCGTGGGAGCCAGTTCGTCGTATCAGCAAGTGGGCACCATCATGCACGAGGCTTTGCATGGCATCGGCGTAGGCACCCATGGCAACTGGTGGTCAGGCGACTATCGTACAGACGGACGATGGGCAGGCGACCGCGTGACAGAGGCTGTGCGCTTCTGGGACAACAACACGACGGGCTACATCACGGGTGATGACATGCACCTTTGGCCATACGGTTGCAACGGCGCACACGAAGACACGCACAACGATAACCTCTATTGTATGATGGGCATCTTGGCACAAGCCCTCAACGAGGACGGCTTGCCTGGGTCGGGTGAGATAGGCTATGCCTTGCCTTACTATGCCTTCAACCATGAGGATGGCGTGAAATACTATATCAAGAACGAGGATGAGAGCCGTGGGCTTCGTAGCGCATACCTCGTGGAGACCAGTACCCACCAGTTGCAATGGAAGACGATGACTGCCGAGGAGGCTGCCAATGACGATGCCGCAGCATGGTATCTCAGTTTCACGCCCGCCAATCAATATTACCAGTTGCGGAATGCCGCCACAGGCTATTACATGACATACGCCAGCGGCATCAAGACCGCCAACCACGTCAACGCTACCTCCGCTGATAACTTCCACCTCATGCGTGGACGCGTGGATGTGGATGGGCATCGGGGCTATTACATCATCCACCCCGAAAGTTCTGCAAACCCGCCTGTGCTGAATGCATTGGCGAATGGCAAGACTGGCACGGCGCAATGGAGCGTAGCTTTGAAAGCCAAGACGCAACGCTGGCTCATCTTGACCGCCGAGGAGGCGGAGAACTTCGACAATGGGAACATGGATCATGCCCGTTCCGAACTTGCCGAGATGCTTGCCCGCATTCGAAAACTCGCCGAGACACCCCACCAAGAGGATGTGGAGGGAGCTGATGCCACCTTGAGCAATGAGTTGGCGAGCATCGAGAGCCAAGCCGTGACCTGCACGAAAGGCATCGAAGTAAGCGTCCTTACCCAACAGGCACGTGCCGCCGCCGTGACATTCCTGTCCCAAGTATCGGCTACAGACACGGCAAAGCCCTTCGACCTCACCTTCATGCTTGAGAATCCAGATTTCAACAGCGATGCCACAACGGGATGGACATCCACCAACGGTGCGCCAGGCTATGATGCGCAGGGAGCGGAGTTCTACGAGAAGACCTTTGATTATTACCAAGTACTTGACGACATGCCGTCGGGCAACTATGAGTTACGCGCATACGCTTTCCAGCGACCAGGCAGTTCCGACGACATCTTTGCCCCATACAACAAAGGCACGGCACAGATAACATCCTCGCTTTATATCAATAGCACCACGGCAACCGTCAAGCATATCTGTGACGACCGCCAACCCGCTGCCCTCTTCAATGACGGTGGATGGGGAAGTGACAGACAGATGGGAGACGGCACTTATATTCCCAATTGCATGACAGGGGCGGAGAAATACTTTGCCAAGGGCCTGTATGACAGCAGCGTCAGTGCCTTGCTCGACAAGCAGGGCGGTTCGCTTCGCGTCGGCATCAAGTGTACCAGGGCAGCTACTTATTATTGGACGATGTTCGACCATTTCCGCTTGTATTTCTATGGAGGAAATGGCAGCACGGTCGGAATCGCGCAAGCCAGTCAAGGCGAAAGGGCTAACACTATCTACGACCTCGGTGGTCGCAAGGTCACTGGTGTCTTGTCGCCAGGCGTGTATATCGTCAATGGCAAGAAGGTCATTATCCCTTCTCGCTGACAATTACCGCCTTGATACTACTTAAAGGTATCATTTAGCTTTCGTACATGCGGCATGTACAATTCGTATTTGTCGCATGTACTAAATGCGAATGATGTCCTTTTTTTTAATGACATACGCAAATTATTTGTTGAAAGATGCAATATGTCAAGATTTTTCCCTATTTTTGCAGTAGAGACACGTTGTCTCACCATTCATAAACATGATAATTCGGATTGATATATGATGAAACACCTATTCTCTTGTTTGTTCTCTTTGATGTTCGTCACGTCTCTGGTGGCAAATACCTACCGCAACCCCATCATCCCAGGTTTCCATCCAGACCCCAGCGTGTGCAGGGTGGGCGACACGTTCTATTTGGTGAATAGTTCGTTCCAGTATTTCCCGGGTGTCCCCATCTTCCAAAGCAAAGACATGATACATTGGGAACAAATCGGCAACGTACTCGATAGGGAATCGCAGATTCCGTTGAAAGGAGCCACGTCGTGGTTGGGCATCTATGCGCCCACTATCCGTTACAACGATGGCACGTTCTATATGATCACGACAAATGTGGGAAATGGCGGCAATTTCATGGTCACGGCGAAAGACCCGCGAGGTCCTTGGAGCGAGCCGATATGGTTGAAGCAGCAGGGCATCGACCCGTCGTTGTATTTCGAGAATGGCAAATGCTACATGGTGAGCAATCCCGACAATACCATCACGTTGTGCGAAATCAATCCCCAAACGGGCGAACAGCTCACCGAGAGCAAGCCGCTGTGGCAAGGAACTGGGGGCAGATACCCTGAGGGGCCACACATCTATAAAAAAGACGGATGGTATTACCTCCTTATTTCAGAGGGCGGAACGGAGTTGGCTCATCGCCTTACCATCGCACGAAGCAAGAACATCGAAGGCCCATACACGCCCAACCCCGACAATCCCCTGCTGACCCATTGCTCGTTGGCGGGTCAAAGCAACCCCATCCAAGGCACGGGACACGGCGACCTCGTGCAAGCCCAGGATGGCTCGTGGTGGCTGGTGTTCTTGGCGTACCGCAATTATGGCGGCTCTTACCACCACCTTGGGCGCGAGACATTCCTTGCACCCGTGGAATGGAAAGGCGGGGAATGGCCCGTGGTCAATGATGGAAAACCCATAGACCCTCCAACTTCTCCTAAAGATTGGAATACCACGCTAACCACCCTGATGCTCCCCACAGGAGCGCAGGGAGAGGCTATTTTTATACAGAATCCCATCAAGGAAAACTATGTCAAGGGTAAGACCCTTCGCCTTCGCCCACATGGCACGTTGGCAGAGAACGACCACCCAACGTTCTATGGCATTCGCCAAGAGAGTGCCAACATGCAAGTGGAAACGGAGATTTCCGCATGGGAGGGAGTCAAGGCTGGTCTCTCGTTGTACCAGATAAACGATGGCTTCATCAATTTCTATGTAGAAAGAGACACCGTGACGGTATGGATGAGGCTCAAATCCATCAGTTATCCCGTGGCACAGGCGACCTTGCCCAAAGGCACAAGACGAGTGCGGCTGCGCATCGATGGTGATGAAAGCAACTATACATTCTCCTGCTCTGCCGACGGTGGGGAGTATCTCACGATGTGCAGCATGAATTGCTCCTTGCTCAGTACAGAGGTAGCGGGTGGCTTCACGGGTGTTGTCATCGGTATGTTTGCCGAGGGCGATGCTTCAGGCAAGTGGGCAGAGTTCACCTCCTTTACGATGAAAGATGACAGGGGAATAGGCAATAACTTGAGAGAAAAAGCGTTAATATAAAAAACATGTTTAATTTAAATTGTTAGAGACATGAAAAAGTATTTAGCAGAGATGTTTGGCACGATGGTGCTGGTATTGATGGGCTGCGGCGTAGCCGTGAGCCTGAATTGTTCTTCCGATTGTGCGACGGTCGCCAATGCGGGAACGGTGATTGGAACTGCCTTGGCTTTCGGCTTGGCAGTGGTGGCGATGGCTTACACAATTGGCGGCATCAGTGGTTGCCACATCAACCCCGCCATTACCCTCGGCGTGTTCCTGAGCGGGCGGATGAGTTCCAAGGACTGTGGAATGTACATTGTGTTCCAGTGCCTCGGCGCATTCATCGGGTCGGCTTTGTTGTTCCTGCTCACCTCGGGTGTGGAGGACTTGGCTGGCACGGGTGCCAATGACCTTCAGAATGGCGTAAGCGTGATGGGCGGTTTGTTGGCTGAAATCATCTTCACCTGTGTGTTTGTATTAGTGGTATTGGGCGCAACGGCAAAGACAAATGGTGCAACCAACAACTTCGCCGGTCTTGCCATCGGTCTTTCTTTGGTGCTTGTTCACTTGGCTTGCATCCGCTACACGGGTACATCCGTGAACCCTGCCCGCTCCCTGGCTCCTGCCATCTTCCAAGGCGGAACGGCTCTCGCCAATCTCTGGATCTTCATCGTTGGTCCTTTTGTGGGTGCTGCCATCGCCGCAGGCATCTGGAAGGTGATTGATACCGAGAAGGAATGAGCGGAAAACGCACGGCATTGACAGATAAACGGTACGTCGTACCGTTTATCTTGATTACCACCTTATTCTTCTTATGGGGATTTGCGCGAGCCATCCTCGATGTACTCAACAAGCATTTCCAAGATGAACTGCACATCTCCATCGCACAGTCGTCACTCATCCAGGTGACGACTTATTTAGGATATTTCCTCATGGCCATCCCGGCGGGAATGTTCATCAATCGCTTTGGCTACCGCCGTGGCGTGGTGTTTGGGCTGACCGTCTTTGGCATCGGGGCGTTGTCGTTCATCCCCGGAGCGCAGATGGGAACGTTTTACGCATTCCTCGCTGCCTTGTTTGTCATTGGGTGTGGACTGGTATTCCTGGAAACGGCGGCAAACCCTTACGCCACAGAGTTAGGGCCAGAGGCAACGGCATCGAGCCGGTTGAACCTCTCGCAGACATTCAATGGCATGGGCTGTTTCCTCGCTACATTCATCGTGGGGCAATTCCTGTTCCGCACCGACGGCACAAGCGGCGACGTGACGGTGCCTTATACCGTCATGGGCATCGTGGTGTTTGCCGTGGCGGTGGTGTTCTCCTTCGTCAAACTGCCCGAGATAGCACATGATGACGATGGTACTTCGGTGCAGGGGCTAAAGGGCATTAGGGAGTTGATGCATCACAAATGGTTCGTCTTCGGCCTGTTGGCATTGCTGGCATACGAGGTGGCGGAGATTTCCATCAACAGCTATTTCGTGAACTATGTCACGGGCAACGGGTGGATGGACAAGAACATGGCATCGGTGGTCATCAGCCTGGCGTTGGTCATCTTCATGGCGGGTAGGTTTGTGGGGAGTTTCATCATGCGCTATATGCGTGATGCCCAACTGCTCCTCATCTGCGCCATCGGCACGGTGTGCTGCATGTTGTTGGTGTTGGCCAACCTTGGCAAGTACTCGGTGTATGTCTTGATGCTCAATTACCTCTTTGAAGCGATAATGTTCCCCACCGTATTCTCCCTCGCCCTGCGAGGATTAGGCAACCTGACGAAGAGTGCCTCTTCGCTCCTGATGATGACACCCGTGGGTGGATGTGGCTTCTTATTGATGGGATTGATGGCCGATTACACGGGCAACCTGTCCATCCCTTTCATCATCCCCCTCATAGGATATGCCATTGTGGCGGCTTTCGCCTTCGCATACAGGAAAAGAAAATAAAGCGTTTTTTTAGTTTTGAGTGTTGAGTGCTTTTAAGCCAAGGCATTCAACACTCAAAACAAAGTATGCCTAACAACGTCTTAACCATCGCGGTTATCGGGAACGGATGCCGCATCTATAACCGTGCGGCTTAAGCCAAAAGACCGTGCGGCCTTGGCCAAAAGGGTGTGCGGCTAAAGCCAAAATAGATGGAAATATTGTCTCGATAATGCGATTTATTAATCATATTAGAGTCTATATGTAAGTGAAAACTCACTAGTGTCTCTTAATTTATGTTAATCGGGTTTGAAGTCAAAATAGAGCTGCCCATCATCGGGATTATCAGCCTCCTTAAGAGGGAGGAGAAGGTCTCGGATGCTGTCCGTGGTGAGCACAGACTTGCCAAGGA
>JAFRRN010000039.1 GCA_017428055.1 Prevotella sp. | reverse complement strand
GGCTCTCGCCCATCGGCTTGCGGTATATCGTCGGTTTATCCATCTTTTCGTCTGATTTATACCACAAAGGTACGACTTTTTCTCGAATTACGCAAGTAACTTGTTGATTATTAACAACTTAATTTAT
Source organism: Prevotella sp. (assembly GCA_017428055.1). Taxonomy (GTDB): domain Bacteria; phylum Bacteroidota; class Bacteroidia; order Bacteroidales; family Bacteroidaceae; genus Prevotella. The sequence continues at coordinate 52,582 of JAFRRN010000039.1, read as the reverse complement.
AGAACATCCCTTAACAATAATAGTTTGTCACAATGTTCATTTTACTCTTTTGAAGCGAGCATGTGTCGAAAGAAAAATGAAAGAAAATCGGGGTTGTCGGAAAGAATTTTTCGCCAACCCTACTCTTATATATAAAAAATGTGTATCTTTGTTGACAGAAATATAACTTCAATGATAATTGAAAATAGGCTATAAAAGATGCCTCTCTAACGAACAATAATCTATTTCAACTCATAACCGATAGTAAAATTTTCGACCAAACGAACACGATTATTCACCAAATAACCACAGACACAAGCCGTTTGCCCTCGTAATGGAGTAATGCCATTTGCAAAAAAGCCACTTTTCGCTTATCTTTGCAGGGCGAATCATCAATAGCGAAAGGGGTGGATGGCTTGGCGGAATGACACTTGCATCACCTAAAAAAGAAACTGAATATGAGACAATTAACAAAGCTAACACTCATCTTGATGGCATTGGCTTCCGCCTTGACATCATGTCACAAGGGTACATCATGGGGCAACGAGCGGTCGGAAGCGGAGGTTGTACGCCTAAAGACCGTCAGCGACTCCGTTGACGTACAGTCTCCCCACGCCCGTGCGATGGTTGATTCAGCCTTGGTAAACGCCAAGGATAGTCTTACCTATTATGATTATTTGATAGAATTGGGGCATCTCTATATTTTGGAGCAACCCGACTCTGTTCTCAATGTGTGCGACCGCCTTATTCATTTCGGTAAAAGCCAACCCTCCTCACCTCGCACAAATGGTTTGTTGGCTGAAGCCTATAACCTTCGTGCTAACTATTTTCATCTCTACCACATCAACCATGACAAGGCATTGGAAGCCAACCGTGCTGCATACCAACTATTCGCGGAGAGCGACATGTCCCACAATGTGCCGAGCATCTGTGCCAACATCGGCGACATGTACATCCAAAAGAGCCTTTTGCCCGAAGCCGCAGCATGGTATCGTCGCGCCTTGGTCATCAGCGACTCGCTAAACCTACCCAAGGAAGAGAATTATTCCTTCTACATGGGTTTAGGAGGAATCTATTGCCAATTAGAAGACTTTGATCTTTCTGAAAACTATTATGCCAAGGCTAAAGAAGGATTCAACGACATGCAAGCCAACATGAAGTTGACATACCTCAACAACTATGGCAACCTACAATACTATAAAAAAGATTTTGCCAAAGCACTCTCCGTATTCCTATGTCTCGACAGCCTTATTAAATCATACAGGTTGGAAGGCGGATTTGAAGATTGTCTCTGCCACCTCAACATGGCAGACGTATATCTAAACCTCGGAAAGAACAAGGAGTCGATGAAATGCTTGGAACCCGCTGACAGTTTCTTCCGCGCCAATAATGTAGGCGACTGCATCTATTATGCCAACACCATCCGCATCGGCAACATCCTAAAGACAGGCAACGTGAGCCAAATCAGCAGCATCCTCGCCAACGAGCCTGCGGGACTGACCACTGACGAGAACATGATTGACATCCGCAACCGTTACCTCCACGACTATTATGCCAGCACAGGCAACAAGCAACGTGCCGACTATTATGAGAAGCTGAACCTCACCCGCAAGGACAGCATCGACAAGAGCCGCGAATTCATGCGCTCTTCCGACATCATGATGCGCCTCGCCATGGACACCCTCGCTCTCCACAACCAACTGCGGATGAAGGAAAAGGATGCTGAGATGGAACACAACCGCCTCTTGTTCGTTCTCATTGCTGGCGGCATTCTCTTGATGGCATTGGTTTTACTGGCATTGTATCTATACCAAAACAAGAAAAGAAAGGAGAGTGAGATAGAAATCGCCAACCTGAAAATCGACAACACGCGGAATATCATATCGCCTCATTTCACGTTCAACGTGCTTCAACACGCCTTGTCAGGCATACCTCAAGACTCGCAGAAGACCATCAATAGCGTCATCAAGCTGATGCATGACGGGATAAACGCCTCTAATCAGAAACACACCACCCTGCGAGAGGAACTGGAATTTACAAGACAATATATCGAGGTGGCAACTGCTACAATGGGCAATAGTTTCACTTATCACATCCATATACCCAAGGGTGAGTTGCAAGACACCCGTCGCATACCCTCCACATTCATCCAAATCCTCGCGGAGAACGCCATCAAGCATGGCCTTCGGGGGCTGGACCGTCCCAAGGAACTCACGATAGAGGTGGGATTCACGGACGATGCCACCACCATTCATGTGATAGACAACGGCAACGGATTCGACATCCGTAACCGTTCCAAAGACAATAGTACGGGGACAGGACTGCGCGTAATCCGAAACACGATGGCCTTGCACAACAAGATACATCATGAGAAAATAAACTACGACATCGAGAATATCGAGGACGAGAAGGGAAACATCATCGGGTGCAAGTCTACACTCGTCATTCCTGCCTCTTTTGGCAAGTGAAGGATGTGGAACGAAAAGACACGCCGCCATCTGTAGATACCAACCATCAAAACATATACCATCATGACAAAGAAAGAAATATTAAAGACCGTCATCGTGGACGACAACCCAGAGGACATCCAGATTCTCAAGCAATGTCTCGCACACTACACCCACATTGATGTCGTCTGCACATGCAACGATGGAAAAGGAGGATTGGAGGCTATCATGATTCACGATCCCGACCTACTCTTTCTCGACATCGAGTTACCCGACATGTCGGGAATCGAGTTCCTTGAGAGCTTAGACGAGAAAGTGTTTGAGAAATGCCGTATCGTGGCATACACCTCTTACGTGGACTACATGTTAAGGTCTTTCCGCAACCATGCTTTCGACTTCTTGCAGAAACCCGTCAACCGTGAAAACCTCAATACCATCATCCGACGGCTGGAGACATCATGGAGTCCAACCAAGAAAGCCACCATCGGCACCATCGCCAAAGCAGAAAGACATTTGATGACCTACATCAACCAAATGGACTTCTTGTTGATTAAGCTCAAGGACATCGGCTTATTTGAGTATGACAACAAGCAAAGGGTCTGGATGATGAATGTTGCCGGAATTTCCAAACCCATCAAGTTGAAGCGTAGCGTATACAACAAGGACATCATTTCATTGTCTAACGATTTCGTGCAGGTTCACCAGAGTTACATCGTCAACATCGACTACCTGATGAAGGTCGTAGACAATGTATGCTATTTTTACCCTCCTTTCAATCTCATTAAAGACGTGAAAGTTGGAAAGACTTTCCGCAAGAATTTGATTAATATCGTCATTGAATTGTCATGATTTAGTTAAATGTTGCAAATAAATGTAACAACCAATCACAAATTCTACTATATTTGCGGTGTTTTACAAAACAAATTGTTACTCATTTATTAATTAATTAAAACAAAAGAAAGTATGAAGAAAATCTTTATGATGGCAATTGCCGCAGCCGCCATCACCATCACGAGCTGCAATGGTAACAAGAACGCCGCCCCCGTAGAGGAGGCTATTGACACATTGGCTGTCCTTACAGAGGAAGCAAACACCGCAGCAGACGAGTTCACAAGCAACTTCGCTGGTCTCTTGGAGTCGAAAGACCTGCCCTCCATCCAAGGTTTGTTGGAAACGGTGAAGACCAAGATTGCCGAGTACATTGGCAAGAATCCTGAAGTGGCATTAGGCTACGTGAGCAAGGTGCAGTCTTTCTTGAAGGACAATGCTGAGACAATCAAGGCTGTTGTTGGCTCGAATGCTGTGATTAGTGGCTTGGTTTCCAACATCACCAACATCCCAACAGAGTCCGTCCAGACACTCTTAGGCGCATCAGAGGCTCTCGGAGCATTAGGCATTGACACCAAGAGTTTGGTGACCAACGCCGCAGAAAGTGCCGTTGAGGGTGCCATCGACAATGCCAAGGAAGCTGTTGGCGACGCTGCCGACGCTGTGAAAGACGCTGCCGCTGACGCTGTTCAGGATGTGAAAGACAAGGCTGCTGACGCTGTTCAGGATGCCAAGGACAAGGCTGCTGACGCTGTTGACAAAGGTGCTGACGCCGTGAAGAAAGGCTTAGGAATCTAATCACATTGACCATCACTAAACAAAAATGTCGCCGGGATGATTCTCAGCGACATTTTTGTTTATCTGATACGGTCCATCGACCGCACCAATTTCTCATCAGCCATGATTCCTCTCCGTGCCATATAATAAAAGACGATGGCTATCAAGGGGAAACAAACGGCAATATGGAAATGGGGCGTACCAGCGAGCATAAACTCATTGATGACGCAAAACGCAAGATAAACATACCAAGCAAGATTTAAAATCATGCACCAAGTGCAAAGGCTTGCCTGCAACTTGCGGTTCTTAAACATGAAGATGGCAAAGAGGTTCAACGGGCATGTGAGCAGGAGGAAGGCAAAGAGCAATGCCTTGCCATAATGTGCCACTCCATCGCCATCGATATAAATGAGGTTGTACAACACCGCACTCACCCCCATCCCCTTGGGTTCCACGTCAAGCAAGGGCAAACTCAAGCACACCGCTGTAAAGATAAGTGCGCAGACGAGGAATACTGTTTGTTTACGTTGCCACATGATTATAACTCTATCGTGTCCTTGGGATCCTTGGAGGGATCGCGGTAATAGATGTTACCCAAGATAAACTCCTCCGTTGCCATCAACGTTGGTTTGGGCAGTTTCTCGTAATAGCGTGAAATTTCGATTTGCTCGCGATTCTCAAACACCTCTTCTAAAGAATCATTATACGATGCGAACTCGGCAAGTTTCTTGGTCAAGTCCTGCTTGATCTCCATGGATATTTGGTTGGCACGTTTACCAATGATGGCAACGGTCTCATAGATGTTGCCCGTCTCCTCGCACAAGTCCATGACATTGCGCGTCACTGTGTTTACTGAGGCTTTTGATTTCTTGTAATCCATATCTATAAAAAATTAATTTGAGTCATTGTTTTCTTCCTTCGTGAACTGCTTGCAACGATTGATATACTTCTCCGCCATTGCCACATACTTGGAATCAGGATACTCATTAATGAATCCATAGCACTCGTCTTCCGCATCTTGATAGCGTTCCATACGTTTCGCCTCCACACTATTCTGTGCCAGTTCATACTTGCTTTTCATCACCAGCAGGGCAAAACTCTCACGCAAGGAGGAATAAGGATAGTCCTTCAACGCATTTTGCGCAGTGATGATGCACGATAGGTAATTGCTCTCGCCATTGCCGTTGCAGTTGCCGAAATAAGTCCCAAGATTGTAATAGAGTTGGGCGGAGAGCAATTCTTTCTGCACCAACTTGTCTTGCAACTCAAACAAATGGTCTTGCGCCAGTGGCTTCAATTCCGATTCGGGAAACATGTCAAGAAAAGACTGGTAGGCTGTAATCGCGGCCACTGTCGGCGTCTGGTCAAGCCGGGGCTCCGGCGTACTCATGTAAAGGCTCTCGCCAACGTAAAATTTTGCCAGCTCGCCATAGTCGCCCCGTGGGTACGACGTGCTGTATTTCTTAAAATATTCCGCTGCCGTCTCATAGTCTTTCGCCTTGTATTCCGCCATGGCAAGCATAAAGAGGCATTCCTGTCCATTGTCCGTACCCTTCATCATCGTCACCAGTTCCTGTAACAATGTGGTGCAACGGATATACTTGCCTCGGGCATAGCATTCCTTTGCGTATTCATATTTGTAGGAGTAATCGGACGACTTGTATACTTGGTTGAACTCATGGGCGCAACTCGCAAACAACAAGACAGACAACACAGAAATGGAAAAGCTTTTCTTCATTTTCACGATCCAAATACAAAAACCTTGCAAAGGTACATATATTTCCTTTCTTTTGCAAGGTATTTTAAGGATTTTAGGGAAATAACGAATATTTTATAACGTTTATTTCAAGAAAACAACGGTTATTATGGACAAAATACGTACCTTTGCAAAATGACCGAATTCAAGATCTCATCACAATTCAAGCCCACAGGAGACCAGCCCGAAGCCATCAGCCAACTCACAGACGGGTTGGAGAGGGGCGACAAGGCACAAGTCCTCTTAGGCGTCACAGGCTCTGGCAAGACCTTTACGATTGCCAATGTCATCGCCAATGTCAACAAGCCCACCCTTATCCTCAGCCATAACAAGACGCTTGCCGCACAATTATACGAAGAAATGAAAGGGTTCTTCCCCAATAATGCAGTGGAATATTATGTCTCTTATTACGACTATTACCAACCCGAGGCTTATATCCCCACCACTGACACCTACATTGAGAAAGACCTCGCCATCAATGATGACATCGACCGCCTACGACTATCCGCCGTCTCATCCCTGCTGTCAGGACGCAAGGACGTAGTGGTGGTATCGTCTGTCTCATGCATCTATGGCATGGGGGGACCATCGGCGCTCGAGAGCGGCATCATCACCATCAAGAAAGGGCAGCGGCTGGACCGCAACGTGTTCTTACGCCGCCTCGTCGAATCGCAATATGTACGCAACGACATCGACCTGCAACGCGGCAACTTCCGTGTCAAGGGCGACCATGTTGACATTTTCATGGCATACAGCGAACACGCTTTGCGCATAACATGGTGGGATGACGAGATTGACGAGATTGAGGAAATCGACCCTATCGACAGCCACCACCTTCTTTCTTTCAGTGAATACCAACTATATCCCGCCAACCTGTTCATCACTACACAAGAACAAACACACTCCGCCATCCGCAAGATACAAGACGACCTGGTGGCACAAATCGACTTCTTCAACGAACTCGGCGACCCCATTAAGGCGCAGCGCATCAAGGAACGGGTGGAATACGACATGGAGATGATTAAGGAACTGGGACATTGCTCGGGTATCGAAAACTACTCCCGATACTTCGATGGAAGAGAGCCTGGCGAGCGTCCATATTGCTTATTGGACTTCTTTCCCGACGACTATCTCATGGTCATCGACGAGAGCCATGTCAGCGTACCACAGATCAATGCGATGTTCGGCGGCGACAGGGCGAGAAAGCAAAACCTCGTGGAATATGGATTCCGCCTCCCGGCGGCATTCGACAACCGCCCCTTACGTTTCGAGGAGTTCCAAGATATGATTCACCAAGTGATTTACGTCTCTGCAACACCTGCCGAATATGAGTTGATGGAGGCAGAGGGCGTGGTCGTGGAACAATTGATTCGCCCGACCGGACTGCTCGACCCCGAGATTGTGGTGCGTCCGAGCGAGAACCAAATAGACGACTTGATGGACGAAATCATCCAACGGTGCGAACACGACGAGAGGGTGTTGGTGACGACACTAACCAAACGGATGGCAGAAGAACTCACCGAATACCTCCTCAATCACGACATTCGTGCCAACTACATCCACAGTGACGTGGCAACACTTGACCGGGTGAAGATTATGAGCGGTTTAAGGAAAGGAGAGTTTGACGTGTTGGTGGGCGTCAACCTCTTGCGCGAGGGACTCGACCTGCCAGAGGTTTCTCTCGTGGCTATTCTCGATGCTGACAAGGAGGGCTTTTTAAGAAGCCACCGCAGCCTGACACAAACAGCAGGAAGGGCAGCCCGCAACGTCAATGGCAAGGTAATCATGTATGCCGACACGATTACCGAGAGCATGAAAAAGACTATTGACGAGACCAACCGCAGACGTTCCATCCAACTAAAATACAACGAGGAACATCATATTACGCCCAAGCAAATCATCAAAGCCATCAACAACACCTTAAAGTCATCGAAAGAACAATTATCGCCAGACCAAAAGGAACTGAAACGCTCGTATGGCCCATACGCACCCAACCCAAACGACATCGCCTTCGCTGCCGATGCCATCGAAGAGCGCATGACCATCGAACAATTGCGTAAGCGTATAGACATGCTTACGCTATCAATGAAAGAAGCCGCCAAACAGCTCGATTTCCTGCAAGCGGCGCAATACAGAGACGAAATCATCCGATTGACAGAATTATTGGATAATAAGGAAAAAACTTAAGGTCTTCCCCTTCAAAGACATCCACAACCTTATTCATTATTTGAGAAGATCGGGGCGCAGCCGCTTGGTGCGTTCCATCGCCTGGTCCAATTCCCATTGCTTGATTTTCGCCTCGTTGCCACTGAGGAGGACATCTGGCACCTTCCATCCCTTATAGTCTGCGGGGCGGGTATAGATGGGAGCCGAGAGCATGTCATCTTGGAAACAGTCGGAAAGGGCACTCTGTTCGTCACCTATCACGCCCGGTACCACGCGCACGATGGCATCCGCCATGACTGCCGCCGCTAACTCGCCCCCCGTCAACACATAGTCACCGATGGAGATTTCCCGTGTGATAAGGTGTTCGCGAATGCGATGATCTATTCCCTTATAATGTCCACAGAGGAGGATGATGTTTTCCATCAAGGAGAGTTCGTTGGCAACATGTTGGTTGAACTGCTCACCGTCAGGCGAGGTGAAGATGACCTCATCGTAGCTACGCTGTTCCTTCAACGTGCTGATACAGCGGTCAATCGGCTCGCATTGCATCACCATACCCGCAAAGCCGCCGTAGGGATAATCGTCCACGCGCCGCCATTTGTCGGTGGTGTAGTCACGTAGGTTGTGCAAGTGGATTTCCGCTAACCCCTTCTTTTCCGCCCGTGCCAAGATGGACTCATGAACGAATCCCTCAATCATCTCGGGCAAAACAGTGATAATATCTATCCTCATCTTCCTATAGAAACATCAAATATTCTTCAACTTCTCCCCAAACTCCACGGGAACGTAATTGAAGAGGCTCTTGCAGACCTCCGATGAGAACATCTGGGCTTGCCCTATCACCTTGTCCCATTGCTCTTCGGTGAGTCCTCTCTCGATTTCGCGGCGCGTGATGCCATATTTCAGCAAACCGTAGATGAACCCTGCGTTAAAGTTGTCGCCCGCCCCGATGGTGCTGACCGTCTGTGTCTTCTCCACGGGATACGACTTGTGGAAACCCTCCTCCGCACGGAGTTCGATGGGCTTGCTTCCTTGTGTATAGATGAATTTCTTGCAATAAAACGACACCTCGGCATTATAGACCTTGGCGGGGTCGTCCATCTTGTACAGAACGGAGAAGTCCTCATTGCTACCACGCACGATGTCGGCATATTCCAAGTTCTCCAACAGGTTGGGGGTGAGGCGCAGCACTTCATGCCGATGCGACGGACGGAAGTTCACGTCGTAATAGATGATGGCACCATGATTACGGGCATAGTCCAACAATCCCATCACCTGTGGACGTATCACGGGGTTGACGGCGAAATAAGAGCCGAACAGCACGATGTCGTCAGGCTGGATGTCAGGACAGACAAAGTCCAACTGGTCGTGTGGGTGGTCTTTGTAAAACAGGTATTCTGCATCGTTTCTCTCATTCAAGAACGCCAACGAGATGGGCGACTGCGAGTCGGGAAAACGGCTCACGCCCGAAGCGTCCACACCATTCTCCTCCAAGAACTTGATGATTTGCTCTCCCACGCGGTCGTTTCCCGCCTCGGAGATGAATGACGTATTCACGCCGCAACGCCCCAATGAGATGATGGCATTAAATGTCGAACCGCCCGGATAAGCCCCTATGGGCTGGTCGTTCTTGAAAATAATATCGAGGACTGTCTCGCCTATTCCTATTACCTTTCGTGTCATATAAAAACCTCTACTAATTGATTACTTTCTTCCCATTCACGATATAGATGCCCTTCCGCTGACCATTGGCGTTGTTGACACGACGACCTTGGAGGTCAAACATCCCTTGGCTTTCAATGGCTTCCCGTGCGTCATCACCGCTCTCAATGGCCTTGATGCCGTCGGTGTATGCGTTGATCTTGCGCATCTCCTCCTCGGTGAGGATGAGCCAACGTTGCGTCGTGGCACTATTGGCGAGGTTGAAAGTGGCTTGCCCTACCGACCCCGAGGCGTTGGCAACCATGCAATTGGGATTCCAATCGGTAATGGGATGGATCATCCAGTAGCCGCGATACTTCTCCGTTGTCACGTCTACACGCCCCCGCATGAGGTGCAGCCAGTCGTTGGCAACGGGCGACGTGCGCTCCGCAGCCACAAACCGCGAGCTGTTGTAGGTGATATATTTGCCCGTGGCAGCATTGCGGATGGTGTAGTATTGCGTGGAAGGCTCAAACGACAGGTACCATGCGGCGGAGTCGTTGGCGGCAGCGTCGTCGCTCGACATCTCGGCAATCTTCAGTTGTCCGTTCTTTCCTTCCATGAGGTACGATGTATATAATCCCCGTCCCTCATTCTCACTTTTCAGGTAATACTTTACTTCATCGTCATGGTTGAATGAATAATACGGGTCGGCATACGACGAGTAATTGTGCTCCAAGCCGTCCTCGCCCAGTGCCTGGCAAATCAAGGCATTAGCATAATACAGCACTTTCGACCCATTATCCTCGCTCGCGCCGTTGATGCCATACGGCCACATGTGCTGGTAGTCGCCATTGAGGCGCGAGCCAGTGGTGTTGTCCCAGAAGTCGAGGAACGCGCTCACGCGGTCGCCTAACCACTGCCCGGAGCCCACGGTGCCGCCATTATAACTCTGCGTGCCCGACCTCAACGTGGTCTTGCTCCATTGTGTCGAGTAAGGTATCACGCCCAGGCCATGCTCCATCTCGTGCATGATGGTACCTGTGCGCTGGTACGAGGAGTTGGCACCCATGTTCATCCAAGGGTTGTCGGCATAGTAGCAGTCGGCTGTGGGCGTTCCCGCGCTATACCCGATGCTGAACGCCTTGCGCGTGGCGGTGAGCTTATTGAAGATCTCACATGCCTCCGTCGCCGCCTTGTTCACGCGGTTGTTGGCGGCATCGTCGCCCCCGTTGTTGTACCAATACGTGATATTTCCCCTGGCGATGGTGTAGAACTTGATGTCGTCGCCATACTTCACCTTGCCCTCCTTGGTCTTCACGAAAGCCCGCATATAGTATTGGGTGCAGGGTGTGAGGTCTTCCATGTAATAGATGTTGCCATTGTTAGACAGGAAACTGGTCGTCACGCCATCCTCCACAGTGGGGTTCTCATGCGTGGCATAGCAGAATCCCTGCTCCTTGATCTCGCTGGTGGTGAATCCCTTGGTACTCATGCGCCCAAACGCCATCGAAGAGCCACGGGCAAAACGGGGGTCTGTGACAACGCTCTTGCCGCTATTGTCCCAGTTGTACTCATCCAACGCCTTCACCAAGAGCGCCACCTGCTCATCGATGTCGTCAAACGAGACCTCGTCGGCATCATACACCGCTTGTGCCGCGTCAATCACGTCTTTCAACGCATCGGCACCGATGCCCGAACCGTCGCCATAGACATTCAACGCCTCATCGATGTATTGCTTGAGCAACGCTTTCTTTGCCAACGAATCGACGGCATCTATCGGCGTGTCGCGCTCTATCTTCACGAAGTCAAGAATCATCTGCGCCATCGTGCCGGTGGTGGACGACTGGTTGACGGTATATCCCACCTGCACCTTGCCCGAGATCTGCTCGGCGACGGTGAAGGTCAAGGTGTCGCCCGTCCACACGCCTTGCGGGAAAGTGCGAAGGCGGCTCTGTGTGCGCCGCCCCGCCGAGGGGATCCACGCCGTGACATTATAGGCATTGGGCTGGGTGCTGGCATTGTAGTACATTGCCACCATGCGATAATTGCCCGGGGGCAGCATGATGGTCTGGTAATACGACTGCGACGACTGGAATCCCGGTGAAAACACCAGGCCGCCACCGCCCGCCTCGCCGTCGGATCCCACGGCAGGCACGGGCCACCCCGTGAATGTCTTTTTCGTTCCGAACTGGTAGATGCCGGCGATGAGGTTGGTCACCGACGGGTCGGTATGCGTCCATCCATAGATGTCAAGCATCTCCGACTCCACGTCGCCCTCATCGTCCACGGTATAGTCGAAATGCGTGTCAAAGCCCGCATTCTTCAGATAAACGCTGGTAACGTCATAATAAACGTCTTGCGCCTGCAAACTTGCAATCCATAGACAAGCCAAGGCGAAAGTCGAAAACAAAGTCTTTCCGTTCATAATTGTTTCGTTTAGGTTATTATTGTGCGGGCAAAGATAATAAAAAAAGCGGAAAGGCGAAAGCACCTTACCACTTTTTCATTGCAAGGAATATCTCTATACCTTCCTTGACGGGCATTATGCGCAAAAAAACATGCCTAAACAAACCGTTTTCCTTCTCTTGGCAATGCCCATTCAACATGGCGGAGCATCACTTCCCGCACATTCTCACCACGTGAATGACGGAAGATTACTTGAATTTCCTTGGAAAAAACCTGACAAAATCATGTCTGGGATTTTCTGTGAAATAGAATGGCCGACGGCGGAATTATCACCCGAAAAGACCCCCAAAACCCCAAAAACTGGGCGGATATGTGCATTTAACATTTTTTGGGCGGCATTTATCGACGACGGATGCCACATCCGCCGACGGTAAATGTGGCATTTTTGGGCGGCGGATGCCCCCCAAAAGATGTTAAAATGTCGCATTTATCGCCACCGAAAAATGCCTTCAATTGCCAATACGTTGATAATGAGCGCGTTACGAAACGCGCCACCATTGCGTTATTTACGCCCAAAAGTCTTTTCGTTTGGAAAACCGCCCGCCATTTGCGCCCATTTCGTGATAAAAAATTGACATTATCTATCGAAATGCTTATCGCCTATTTTTCCCGAAGAGGTCTGAATGTGTAGCTTTAGTGGTCATTAAGAATGTGTTATTTCATGCTTTACATTGACTAATCAAGTCTTCCACGCTTTTTGCCTCATAGACTCGGCCTTTCTCGATGTCTTCGATGGCACGTTCCATGCCTGTTTTTCTCTGTCGTTTTAACGTGACAGATGTCACGCCTTGCAACAAGCTGATTGCCTTGCGTATTTCCTCAAGCATCGATACATCTTCAATAGAGACGGTTAATTGTGTCATGTCTTTAGTCTTTTTTATTCATTCTGTTTGCAAAAATACATTATTTTTATGAATAACAAAAATACCTTGGGTTAATAATTCATTTTTTAATTGCACGTTTGTTCGAGAAAAAATGATAACTTTGCAACGAACAACCAATCTGAACAAACATATCCATGACCATGAAAAGAAAGATGCTGGCTTTGCTTTGCCTTACATTCGGGACTTGGCAGGGCGTAATGGCGGAGGAAATTGACGTATTGTACATGGTGACGACACTCTCCTCGGGTACGAAATACGAGGTGATGCTCACCAACGAAAGCACGTTCACCGGGCCGAAGATGATGCGGCAAGACAAGACATTCATCATCAATGGCACTGCCCATTCTGCCGATGAAATCGGGGAAATCCGCTTCGAGAAGCGCACCATCGATGCCATTGTCCATGTCGAGTCAGACCCTGTGGAGGTAAAAGAATCGGATGCCGTCTATAATCTCAATGGGCAAAAGGTGTGCGACCTCGCCACTTTCGTGTCCAATCCCTCTCTGTTGCCCAAGGGCATCTATATCTTGAATGGCAAGAAAACCGTGGTTGGAAGATGAAAGGAGGGAACATGAGAAGGCTATTCATCACTTTCTTGTCGGTTTTCGCCCTCGGCAACGCCATGGCACAAGACACGATCTGGGTGAAATACGACAACCGCTTCAAGGCGAACAAGGTATTCTCCATCGCCAATGCCGACTCCATCGAGTTTCGGATGCAGGAGCGCGACGGCACCATTCCCGTCCTGAAAATCTATCGGTCGTCTCTTAGCAAGGGATATATGGAATATCGCCTGTCCACGCTCTTCGGCACGGAGAGCATCTATAGCGGCAGCATCATGACCAAAGACCCCGGCCGCATCCTCTATAAGCCCAGCACGTACAACTCCGTAGACTACACCAACGATGCCAACAGATGGAGTTTCGCCCGCTCGATGGAGAGCGAGCATTTCGTGGTGTTCTGGGAAAAGGGATTTGGTAATGACCCCACCAAGGCGGGTAGTTATCGTTTCGACCCCAAGGCGATGCTCGCCAATGCGGAGAAGATATGGACGAAATACGTGGACGAATTGGGATTCCTCGTGCCAGGCAAGTCAACGACCGACACATATAAGATAGAGATGTACGTCTTCTACCAGACCGACTGGAAAGCAGAGGGTTCGGGCGTGGACGCGAAGGTGGGCTTGCTCAACGTCAGCCCAGGTGCCATCTCCTCACGAGGCGGCATGACGGTGGCGCACGAGATAGGCCATACATTCCAATACCTCGTGAGTTGCGACCTCGGACAGCAGCATGGCTACAACTATGGCTATGGGACAAACGCCTCGGGAGGCAACGGTTGGTGGGAGAGTTGCGCCAACTGGCAGGGCTATAAGTGCTATCCCGAACGGCAGTTCACCGATGGCGAGTATTTCGAGGGGCATCTCCCACTCCACCACCTCAACATCCTGCACGAGGACTGGCGATACCAAAACTGCTTCGTGCAAGACTATTGGTGCATGAAACACGGACAGGACTTCATCGGGAAGTTATGGCGGCAAGCCAACAAGCCCGAGGATCCAATGGAGACATACAGGCGGTTGAACAAACTCTCGCAAGAGGAACTGAACGACGAGATGTACGAGGGATTTGCCCGAATGGCAACGTGGGACATCGACGGGGTGCGCGATGCCGCCAAGCACCGCATCGGCCAACATGTGGCACACTTGCACAAGGCGGCGGGGAGTGACGGGACGTGGGAGGTGGACTCCGCCTATTGCCCGCAAAACTACGGATATAACATCATCAACCTCAACACGGCAGCTCCGGGAACGGTGGTGAAGGCATCGTTCAAGGGAATCGCGGGGAGCAAGGGCTATCGTGCCATCAACGTCGATAAGGCTGGGTGGCGATACGGTTTCGTGGCTCATTCCAACGACGGCACACGCACCTACGGGGAGGCTGGGCGCGATGCAGAGGGTACGGCAACCCTCACCATCCCCGAGGGATGTACCCGATTGTTCTTCGTGGTGATGGGTGCGCCAACCTCCTATTGGCGACATCCGTGGGACGACGACGCTTCCAACGACGAGCAATGGCCCTACCAAGTGACCTTCGAGAACACCAATGTCTATGGCGAGTTTGACGCTTACCCCGAGGATTATGCCCGTCGCGACACCACCGTCTATATCGATGCCGAACTGGCATACGACGGCAGCAGCTACACCAGTACACGTGTGCAATACGACATGGCGGCGGTGAGCCAAGCCCTCGGATTGAGCACGGCACAGATGAGAGCCGTGGGACGCACCGCCTCCGCCAACCCCCGCTTCGTCGGAGTGAGTGCCAACGGCGGCATTACCACGGGTACGACCACCAGTACCAGTTCCAACACGTGCTACGGACATTGGTTCACCACGGCGGGCAACGTATGTGGCTACGACAATTCAGCCGCCATCTATGCCGAGTTCTACCCCGATAAATACGGTTGTTACGTGGGACAATATCCCGGAAGGCTCGTCCGTGGCAGGACATACACCGTCCGCCAAGCTATCCAATACACCCACGATGGCAAGCGATACACAGCCACGATGGTGGTGAACTTAAAGGTCAAATAGTTTCGATGGGCTATAAATACAGCACCGCCTTGGCTTTTGTATGCCAAGGCGGTGCTTCAAGTAGGGACGATCGGGCTCGAACCGATGACCTCTGCAATGTGACTGCAGCGCTCTAAACCAACTGGGCTACGCCCCTATCACTTGTAATTCGGCTGCAAAGATACAACTTTTTTTATTATCCCCATCATTTTCAAAGATTTTTTTTGCGTTTTTCCGTCGTTTCAAGATTTTTCGTGAAAAAACCATCCATGCCACATTATTTGTGTATCTTTGTGGAATCGATACCATGAGGCATCAAACAACATGAATAACCTATTCCAAAACTGCTGAAATGGAACAAAAGTGAGGGCATTTCAGCAGTTTTCAACCCTGAAACTTGCTGAAACGGATGGCTTTTACTATATTTGCAGCAGTTTTCAACTTTAAATATGATTCAAGTATGAGGCAGGTACTCATTGGAAGAGAACAAGAGGCAAGACGATTAAGAGAATACATAGACACGGAAAAGTCAGAATTTATCGCCGTTTATGGACGCCGACGTGTGGGTAAGACCTTCCTCATTAGACAGGTTATTGGAGAACAAGCATGTTTCTCAATGACAGGGATGGAGAATGCGAATATGGGCGAGCAATTGGCGAACTTCTACTTTACCCTGCGCAGAGTCAGCCCTTCCCTCTTGCCACCCCAATCATGGATAGAGGCCTTTGATGCGCTGCAAAGCTATTTGGAGGGACTTCCCACTGGGAAGAAAATCATTTTCATCGACGAGCTTCCATGGCTTGACACCGTCCGTTCCAAGTTCACAGCAGCCTTGGAGCGGTTTTGGAATGGATGGGCCGATGGGCGCGATGACATCAAACTGATAGTATGTGGTTCGGCAACATCATGGATGATTGACAACATCATCAATAATAGAGGTGGGCTGCATAATCGCAAGACCCACCAAATATATCTGGCTCCATTCACGTTAGAGGAAAGCCAACACTATTTCAAGGCATACGGCTTTGGTTATCGCGAGAAGGAAATAGCAGAGTGTTATATGGTAATGGGTGGAGTTCCCTATTACTATTCACTGATGAACAACAGGGAGAGCGTGGCACAGAATATCGACCGTCTGTTCTTTGCACGTAATGGGGAACTGAAAAATGAGTTTGAAAATCTCTATCACTCACTGTATAAGAAAGCTGGAGACCACATCTCCATCGTCACGGCTCTTGCAAGGAAGGCAAAAGGGATGACACGTAAGCAAATCCTCGAACAAACTAAAATCAATAATAATGCCAAATTCACGAAGACATTGGTAGAACTCGAAAAATGCGGGTTCATCCGCAGTTATATTCCGTTCGGCGAGACGAAGCGTGACACCCTATTCCAACTCATGGATGCCTTCACACTCTTCCATTTTCATTATGCCACAGAAAATAAGTACCAAGACGAGGCTTTTTGGACAAATTCACTCAATAGCGCACAGCACAGGGCATGGAGTGGCTATGCCTTTGAGATTCTCTGCCTGACCCATATCGACCAAATCAAGCATGCCCTCGGCATAGCCGGCATACGAAGCCGAGCCTGTTGCTGGACCAGTAAGCCTGAAGCGAATCACAAAGGGACACAGATAGACTTGATCATTGACCGTGCGGACCAGACAATCAACATCTGTGAGATGAAGTTTTCTCGCACCGAATATGAAATCACGAAGTCTGACGACAGTGACTTTGACCACAAACTTGAAACTTTTCTCCGTCAGACGAACACACGCAAATCGCTGATGCTGACACTCATCACAAGTTTTGGCATCAAGCCTGGCATGTATAGCGGACATGTGCAATGCCAACTGACGCTTGATGACCTATTCAAACCGACGAGGTAGATGCCTGTATTTATTGTGGAAGAGAGAGATGATTAACGAAGAGACGTGCTAATGAAACTATTTTCATGTGTTTTTCCGCAGTTTCAAGATTTTTATATACTTTTGTGGAGACAAATCAATAACAAGACTAATGGTATACAACGAGATTGGAAAAACAGGGATGGTGGTGTCAAACTTGAGCTTTGGCGCATCATCGTTGGGTGGCGTATTTCATGACATCCACGAGGAGGAGGGCATTCGGGCGGTGCATGTCGCCGTGGAGAATGGTATCAACTTCATCGACGTGTCGCCTTATTACGGCCACTTGAAGGCAGAGATGGTGTTGGGGAAAGCCCTGAAGGACATCCCCCGCGACAAGTATTACCTCTCCACGAAGGTGGGGCGATATGGCAAGGATGGCGTGAACACGTGGGACTATTCCGCCCGCCGCGCCACGGAGAGCGTCTATGAGAGCATGGAGCGGTTGAATATAGACTATATCGACCTCATCAACGTGCATGACATTGAGTTTGCCGACCTGCGGCAGGTGGTGGATGAGACGCTGCCCACGCTGGTGGCATTGCGCGACAAGGGCGTTGTCAAGCATGTGGGCATCACCGACTTGCAGCCCGAGAACATCAAATGGGTCATCGAGCATAGCGATAAGGGCGTGGTGGAGAGCGTGTTGTGTTTCTGCCATTACAGCCTCAACGACGACATGCTATTAGACTATCTCGACTTCTTGGAGGAACGGGGCATCGGTGTCATCAACGCCTCGCCGCTGTCGATGGGCTTGCTCTCACAACGAGGCACCCCTTCTTGGCATCCCGCCCCCAAGGCATTGAAAGAGGCCTGCGCCCGTGCCGCCGCCCATTGTGCGGCAAAAGGCTACCCAATAGAAAAATTGGCGATGCAATATTCCACGAGCCTCAACCCCCGCATTGCCACAACGTTGTTCAGCAGTGCCAACCCACAGAATGTATTGAAGAACATCGGATTTGTGAACGAGCCGATGGATGAACAATTGGTGGAAGAGGTAAAAGACATCATAGGTGACCAAAAACGTGTGAGATGGAAAAACAGTTAGGCATGAAGATTATCGATGCACATAGCCACTTGTGGCTGCGTCAAGACACAAAATGGAACGGCAAGGTCATCAAGACGATGAAGAATGGCCGCTCGATGTTTCTCGGTAAGGAGGTGCAGATGTTGCCGCCTTTCATGATTGACGGCAGAAACTCCGCCGAGGTGTTCCTCTCCAACATGGACTATGCGCAGGTGTCTGCCGCCGTGGTGGTGCAGGAGTTCATCGACGGGATGCAGAACGACTATTTAGAAGAGGTGGCTGCCCATTATCCCGAGCGTTTCTTCGTCTGTGGCTTGTGCGACTATTTCCATGAGGGATTTAGTTGGCAAGCGGAGAAATTGATAGACAACGGCTTCCGCGGCATCGCCATCCCCGGACATCGGCTATTGACAGACCGCAAGCGGGTGATGCTCAATTCGCCCGAAATGATGCACATGTTTCATGTCATGGAGGAGCATGGCGTGATCTTATCTATCACGTTGGCAGACGGCGACATGCAAGTGGGGGAAATCAAAGAGGTAATCCAGGAATGCCCACGGCTGAAAATCGCCATCGGCCATTTCGGGATGCCCACGGTCAAGGGATGGGAAGAGCAGATGAAGCTTGCCCGCCATGAGAACGTAATGGTGGAATCGGGTGGTATCACTTGGCTCTACAACAGTGAGTTTTATCCCTTCCCAAGCGCCATCCGCGCCATCCGCGAGGCGATTGACATGGTGGGAGTGGAGAAACTGATGTGGGGCAGCGACTATCCGCGTACCATCACTGCCATCACCTACCGTATGTCATACGACTTCGTGACGAAGAGCAATGAGCTGACCGATGGGGAGAAGGCTGCATTCCTTGGCGGCAATGCCCAGCGATTCTATGGTTTCCGCGACCTTGTGGACTTGCCCTATATCAAGAATATGTCGGAGTGAGAATGTTAGGAGTTCAGGAGTTTCAAGGAGTTCAGGAGTTCTGACAAATGTAGGGATTCAAGTTCAAAAATTCAAATGAACACGAATATAATGAACGGTTCGTGTTATTAGGTAGATTTGTGTTAGTAAATGTTGATATAAAGATATCATTTAATTGAGTAGTTACTTAAAACAAAGTCAAGAAATGAAAGCAGTAAAGATAACCGCCGAGCGAGAGATGTCGGTGGTAGAGATAGAAAATGCCGTGTTGCAACCCAATGAGGTGTTGCTCCGAATGGAATATGTGGGCTTTTGCGGGTCAGACCTGAGTACCTATTTGGGTCGCAATCCCATGGTGAAAATGCCCGTCATCCCCGGCCATGAGGTGGGAGCGGTCATCGAGAAGATAGGAGACCAAGTGCCGGAAGGCTTGAAAGAGGGCATGGTGGTGACCGTCAATCCCTATACCAACTGCGGCAAGTGCGCCTCGTGTCGCAATGGGCGCGTGAATGCCTGCCAACACAACGAGACATTGGGTGTGCAGCGTGACGGTGCCATGCGTGAATATCTCGCCCTGCCGTGGGAGAAAGTCATCCCCGCCGGGCTGCTCTCCGCCCGTGAGTGTGCATTGGTAGAGCCGATGAGCGTGGGATTCCATGCCGTCTCCCGTGCGCAAGTGACCGACATCGACGTGGTGATGGTCATCGGTTGCGGCATGGTGGGCATGGGTGCGGTGGTGCGTTCCGCCCAGCGTGGTGCCACGGTGATAGCCGCCGACATCGATGATGAGAAGTTGGCATTGGCGAAACGGATGGGTGCGAGTTATACCGTCAACACCAAGACCGAGGATGTCCATACCCGACTGATGGAGATGACATCGGGGTTCGGTCCCGACGTGGTGATAGAGGCTGTGGGCAGTGCGCCAACGTACCAGATGGCGATTGATGAGGTGGCATTCACAGGTAGGGTCATCTGCATCGGCTATGCCAAGACGGAGGTGACTTTCCAGACGAAATACTTTGTGCAAAAGGAGCTTGACATCCGTGGTTCGCGCAATGCCCAGCCGTCAGACTTCCGTGCCGTGATTCACTACATGGAGAAAGGCACTTGTCCCATTGACGAATTGATTAGCAAGGTGGTGACTCCCGAGGATGCCCATGCCGCCATGCAGGAATGGGCTGCCAATCCCGGTAAGGTATTCAGAATCTTGGTAAGATTGAAAATTGAAAATTGAAAATTGATGGCGCAAGCCTAATCTTCAATCTTCAATATCCTAAAACTCAAACAATAGCCGTGCGTTAATCTGCCTACCCGTTAGGTAATTGGGCACGGCATATTGTTGGTTGGTCACATCCGTCACCCAATAATAGCTGTTGACATTGCTGATACCGAAGAGGTTGAGGCAATCAACTCCTATCCAAATATTCTTGAAGGGATATTTCTTGCTACGCTTCTCGTTGTCCAAGGCACGGAAACTCATACCGATGTCCGCCCGCTTATAGGCAGGGGCACGGAAGGAGTGTGTTTCCAACTCCTGGTGTGGCGCAAAGAAGGGTAAGCCGTCGGCATATGCCAACTTGAGCGACATCTTCCAACGGTCAGTCCCTGGGAAATAGTCAGTAAAGAAAAGGTTGACGGCATACCGCTGGTCGGTTGGCATCGGGATGCTCTTCCCATTGAGTTTCATCTTCGTGTCCATCACGGAAAAGCTAACCCACGAGTCCGTGCCTGGCACAAACTCGCCATAGAGCTTGAGGTCGAGACCCAAGGCATGTCCGCTGCACTCGTTATTGCCATAATACACCACCTTGACATTGCTCACACTATAAGGCACGAGGTTTGACAAAGCCTTATAGTATGCCTCCGCCGTGAACTTGAACGGACGCTTGTTGGCATTGAATCGGTAATCCATTCCCGCTATGAACTGGATGGACTGCTGGCTCTTGATCTTGCGGTTGAGCGTGGCATAGGTGATGCCGTTCACCGTAGACGTGTCGCGCAATTCCTTAAAGAATGGAGCTTGATAATAGAGACCCGCCGCAATGCGGAAAGTAAGGTCTTGGTTGAACGACGGGATGATGCCAAGCGACACACGGGGGCTGACAATCGACTCCTTGTTGAAGTTCCAATGACTAAAGCGTATGCCATAGTTCAACGTGAACAAGGTGGGGGCAACCTCGCCTTCCCCGTTCTCGTCACCTTCGTACCCTCCCAAGCTAAAGCGGTAGGTGTCTTGGATGTATGTCTCAATACGGTTGGCATTGAGTTCGTTCTTGGCTCTCAAAGAATAAATCATATACAGGTCCTTGCCCGTGTGTGGCACACTATATCCACTGGAGTCGCGCATTTCATATTCAACGCTGTTCTCCTGTATATGCTCCATCTTATAGGTGAATCCTGTCTCAATGGCATGTTTCTGTGTCTTGTGCTTGAGCATGAGTTTCACGCTCTTCACGTTTGCCTCAAGGTAGTTGCGGGCATGTTCAAAGTAGGTACCCACGCCAAGATTCTCGCTCGTCTCTGTCTGCGTGAGCCAATATTGCCCTTGGATGTCAAACTTCTCCTGTTCCTTGGTATAGAAAGCGGAGCCAAGGAGCGACAGGCTGGTGCTCTTCGTGAAATGGCGGGTAATGCCCAACGTGCCAAAGAACGTGCGGAAGAGGTCTTTCTCCTGACCGTCGAAATAGACGCGGAAAGACTTGACATTCTCCATCGTGCCAAAGGAAGTCTCCCGATCCTTGGGCTTGAAGTTGTAATGGTTCTCGGAAATGTTGCCGATGAAGTCCACCTGCCACCGCTCATTGGGCGTGTAGTTGAGGTAAGTCTGATAGTCTAAGAAATTGGGCTTGTATTCCCCCGTGGTCTCCAACGACCCTAAAAGGTATCGGGTGGTCTTATAGCGGATGCCGTTGAGCCACGAAAAATTCTTATTCCCAATGCCCGCATAGCCGCTCGCCCCCAACAGACTTGCCATCGCCGTTGCCTCGGCAACACTCTTCTTTGTTCCTTCAGGTTTCAGTTTCTTGTACGTGATGTCGAGGGCTGACGACATCTTGTCGCCATATTTCGCCTCGAAGCCGCCCGTGGAGAAACCAATCTTCTCCACCATGTCTGAATTGATGATAGACAGTCCCTCCTGCTGCCCGGAACGGACAAGGAACGGGCGATAGACCTCCACATTATTTATATATACGCTATTCTCGTCAAACGAGCCGCCACGCACGTTGTATTGCGACGACATCTCATTATGGGTGGAGACACCCGCTTGCATCTGAATCATCTCCTCCACGGCGTTGCCCGTGGTGGAGGGCATGTTTTTCACATCCTCTTTCTTCAGTTCTTGCGTCTGCCCCGTCTGCCGTTTCATCTCGCTCACGCTCACCTCGCCGAGCGTGTAGTCATCCTCAAAGAGGATGATTTGTAATGTCTGCTTGCCACGGGGATTACGAAGGACGCGCGTCTTCGTCTTATAACCAATCATGGAAAACGACACCACCACGCTGTCTGCCGATTGCAATTGCAAGGAAAACTCACCCTTGAGCGAAGTGAGAGCCACCTTTTGTTGCTTGACAACCGACACGGATGCCAACTCAATGGGGTTGAGTTTGTCGTCTGTCACCCGCCCTTGAAGCGTGAATGTCTGTGCGCAGACAAGGTCGGCACAGGCGAAAAATATGATGGTAAGATATGCTATTTTCCATTTCATATATGAATAGAAACGGAAAAAGGGTGTAAATATTGCATAAATAAGGAAAAAGGAATTCAGGCATTAGCCTTCCCATGAATAAACTATTACCCCGAATGAGAGAATTAGAGAATTTTGGGTTTATTCTCTAATTCTCTCATTCGGGGTAAAAACTCCTATACTCATATTTACTTCACCATGACCTTCTTCACGGTGCCATCGCCATTCACGACGATGTTGATGCCGGGCTTGAGGCTTGTCTGGCGAATGCCGCCAAGGTTGTAGATTCCTTGAGCCTTGGCAGCCTTACCGTTAGTAGAAATTTCCTCGATGCCACTTGCATGTTCAGCATACTCGCTATTGATTTCCTCAAGGAGCTTCTGTGACTCCTCACCAGCGTTGGCAACATAGATGTCGAAGATCTTGGCACCGAGAGACCCTGTCTCCTGTGCCACACGCACATACACCTCGTCGGTGCCGTCATAGCTGTTGGTGTATTTCTTCCACATACGAGTATAACCCGTGGCGGCAATCTCCTCTCCAATGGTTGTCCAATTCTCGCCATCGGCAGACACTTGAACAAGGATGGGACCGCCCTGCATGTTGGCAATCGTCACCACATCGAGCGGTGCCTTGTAGGTACCCTTCGACTGGATGGCAGCATTGGCAGGCTCTCCACTTTGTATCTTATAGAACTGGATGTCGTAACTGGTCACGGGGAATCGCTCGTCGATGTCCTCTGCCGTGGCGGGATAATAGCCACCCTCGTTGGAGCCGATGACAGTCGTAGAAGGACCATTGCTCTGCCACAACACCGACTGTCCTTTAGACATGATGGTCCATTGGGGATTCTCTCCAGCCTCATCACGTGTCTCATATTCTTTCTCCTTGCCGTAGATGATAGTCTCCTCTCCTGTCTCGGGGTCAACGACCACCGTCACGTCCTCGCCACTCTCCTCATACATCGAGGAGGCACTCTTGCCCCATGAGAAGAGGCCTGCGCCATTGGCGAGGTCATCCCACTTGGCGGCACGGAAATGTGCTGCCACATCAATGACCACACGTGGGTTCTTGACATAGACGCGCTGCTCTGCCACCTCTGACCAAACGGCACCGCCCGCCACGGAGAAAGCCGTGATGGTAGCAGGCATGTTGATGGTAATAGGTTCGGTGTATTTGGAAGAAACGATGGTATCGGTGGTAGACTTGAAGTTGTACCACACATCGGCATCTTCTGTCTCGCACGTGATAGTAATGACTGTCGAACCCTCATTCTCCACTACGGAAACCTGTGGGGTCTTGGGCTGTGACTTAATCTCAATGTCTTGTGCGGCGGCATCACTCAACAGATAACCCTCGGCAATGGCAACAGCCTTAACTGTGGTGGGAGATGTCAAGTTGAACACTTCCGTATACTCCGTGCTTTGCTCTGTGGGTTCTGTACCATCAATGGTATAGAACAGGCGTGTCTTCGGCAGGAATCGCGATGGGGTGATGGTCACGTTGGTGTTCTGGTCTTTGTATTCAAAACTGATATTGGGAGCGGGTGCCTTGGTGATTTCGCTCTTTGAGTCCTGTAGCATGGTGATGGCATTGTCGATAATTTGCAACATCGTGGGAGTCGGGGTCATGCTTCCTGGCAAGTAGATGTAGCTATTATGCCCCGCATTGTGGATGTGCGTCAATGGAGTGATATTGTCTCCCGCGACTATGGGTGAGGCATCGCCAACGAAATAGTCACCCAAGCTGACACCCGTAACAGGTTCGCCCGAGAGTTCCACGATATACATGCCGTCAACCTCAATCAACTCCACACCACTCAACAGGGCATTCTTTCTGTCGGTCACAATGCCGATGGGCATCTCTTGCGCCACCTGCTCGCCATATCCCCAAGTGGCATAGAGCGAGGGGTTGAGGTTGAGGACGGGTGTCCATGGCATCGCCTCTTTCACGATTGCCACAAGGCCATTACCGGCAGGGATGGAAGGGGCAAGTACCGTCACGTCATAGCCCTGGAATGCTTCGGCATTCATGCCTATCTCCTCAGACACATTGAAAGTCGTGACTTTAGTATTCTCAATACTTAACAAATGGTTGAGGATAGCATCGTCACCGGCTGATGGCTCATACAGGTATGCAATGTTGCTCGTCACGGCAGCATCACCCTCATCAATCATGAACAACGTAAAATCAATGCCCGCATTGGGTGTGAGTTTGAACTGCACGTCTACGGGGTCTGTCTCAGAGGTCTCAATCTGCCAAGTGAACGAATACGTCCCTAACGACCCTTCTACATTGTTGCCGAGGAAGATGCAAGCATCGTCGGTACGCTCGCCACTTACAAACTTGATATGCTCCTGAACAGGCGAGATGCCACGATCCGTAGCGGAGCCATTGGCGGAACGTCCCACGATGGTAACGGTCTGCCCGTTCTTCAACTTGGGGAACGTAATGGTGGTGTTGGCACGTGTCAGGCGGATCTTGTTTTGCGCAATATGAATACTATTCGCCTTGTTGTTACCAATGTCAAAGAGCAATCCTGCCGTCTCCTTGATCACCATGCCGTTAGCAGATAGCTCCTCATTGGGAGAGGGTTTCACGGCATTCTGCCAGTTATTGGTGTTGCCGTCGCTGTCAGTTCCATTAGCCTTCCAGTTGGCCTCATCAGCATTAAGGTTGTCAACGGTCTCCGTGCTCAGTCCCTTGGTGAAGTCCCATGTCTTCTTATCTTGGGCGAATGAACCCAACGACACGACCACCAAGAAAGCCATAAGGGTAGATAATCTTCTCATACGTTTGTCATTTTGTAAATTAGTTATTATAAAAGATAATGATTTCGATGCAAAAATACAAAAATAATTACCAAATAGCCTAAAAAAAGACGGAAAAATACGTTTGTGCTGGACAAACAAAAACATCCTGCAACCATTGTGGGTCTACAGGATGTTGTGGGCGTTGACGGATTCGAACCGCCGACCCTCTGCTTGTAAGGCAGATGCTCTAAACCAGCTGAGCTAAACGCCCATTGCTCAAAAGCGAGTGCAAAGATAAGGCTTTCGAATGGAAACGCCAAACATTTGCACTCGTTTTTCACAATTTTTATAACTTGTAAAGGTCATTTGCTGCCAGGAGGTCAACCTTTTTCTTCTCCAACAGCTCATCACATACCTTCAGGTCAGATGGACGGATGACGACATTGGCATAATTCCCATGGTTGAAGGAATACATATACTCGATGAACACGTCATTGTCTGACAAGTATCTGAGCACAACGGCGAGCGATCCCGGCGTATTAGGACAGGTGAACCCGATGACATCTGTCACCTTCACTGCAAAGCCAGCATCCTTCAACACTTTACATGCCTTATCAGGGTCGGAAACAATGCACCTGAGAATGCCGAAGTCACTATTGTCGGCAATGCTCATGGCAGAGAGGTTGATATTGGAAGCCCCAAGAACCTCGGTCACTTCGGTAAGTCGTCCAGACTTATTTTCCAAGAAGATGGATAATTGTTTTGCTAACATATATGATAAATTGTTTATGGTTATAATACTCGATTGTCTATTACGCGCTTGGCCTTACCCGTACTGCGCTCAATGCTCTTCGGCTCGACAAGCAACACCTTGAAACCGATGCCTATAACACTACGCAACTCGTTCTCAAGCTTTTTCTGTAGCCTGACCATCTGTGCCATCTCGTCACAGAAGTATTCTTCTTTCACCTCCACCTTCAACTCGGCGGTGTCGGTATTATTGATGCGATCAACGGTGAGGAGGTAATGCGGCTCAAATTCCTTCAGGCTGAGAATGACGGCCTCAATCTGCGTCGGGAACACATTGACTCCACGAAGGATGAGCATGTCATCGCAACGTCCAAGTATACGGTCCATACGTACAAAAGTCCTGCCGCATTCGCATTTCTCATAGTGCAAGGCGGTGAGATCATGAGTACGGTAACGCAAGAGGGGCATACCCTCCTTGGTGAGATGGGTGAAGCAAAGTTCACCAAGAGTACCTTCGGGCAACTGTTCCCCTGTCTCCGGGTCAACTATCTCTGGATAGTAATAGTCTTCGTTGAGGTGAGTACCTTTTTGGCATTCACACTCATATCCAACACCAGGGCCAGCAATTTCACTCAAGCCATAAATATCATAGGCCTTAATGCCCAGGCTTTCCTCAAGTTTCTTCCGCATGTTCTCCGTCCAAGGCTCTGCCCCAAAGGCACCTATACGCAACTTGAATTCATCTTTAGGATAAGAGGACTCTTTCATCGCCTCTCCTAAATACATGGCATACGAGGGCGTGCAGCAAAGGGCTGTGGCACCAAAGTCGTGCATCAAGGTGATTTGCTTGTTGGTGTTCCCCGATGACATGGGAATGACACTTGCACCAATATTGGTGGCACCATCGTGAGCGCCAAGGCCACCAGTAAATAATCCATAGCCGTATGACACTTGGAAGATGTCTTTCTCAGATGCGCCATAAGCGATGAAGGCACGTGAGATGGCCTCTGACCATGTGGCAAGGTCCTTGCGGGTGTACAGGGCAACAACAGGCTTCCCTGTGGTGCCTGATGACGCATGTATTCGCACGATTTGGCTCATGGGAACTGCCGCCAAGCCAAACGGATAGTTATCACGGAGGTCTAACTTATTGGTGAAGGGCAATTTGACGATGTCGTCAATGTCGTGGATGTCATCTGGCGTAACATCCATCTCCTGAAGTTTTTTACGATAGAAAGGTGAGTTATGGTACACATAATCAACCATCTTTTTCAGTCTGATACTTTGGACCTCACGCAAATGTTCGCGGTCCATACACTCCATTGTTTCGTTCCAAATCATTTGTTAGGTATTTAAAAGTAAATCCTTGGGACAAAAATACGAAAAATAATTGTAAATCAAAGCAGTAGCATTAAAAAAGTGACTTATTGCCATAAGTCACTAATTATTACCTATCCATAACAGGGCGAATGGGCAGACCCTCATAACGACTTTTATCATTCCAACCAGCCCGTTCTGGATACTCCAATCGTGCCTTAAATTCCAAAGCGAAGGCATACCCGCCACGGAGGTTGCGCTGTGTACCTGACCAATAAGCACCAAACTTGAGTGGTCCCTTGCCATTTCCTAAATCACGAAGTTCACCTTTAATATAAAAACCAGAGGCAGGGAGGAAAATGCTTACCACTTTACCTTTGATTTTGCGCCAAAGTTTTACGCCAAGCCTGCCATTCTTGACAGTCCATGTGGTATTACAACGGTTACACAGCTCTTTCACCTCTGCACGAGTGGGCATACGCCACTTGCCCCCCCACTTGACATGGGCGACATCATACTGCGTACCGCTTATCTCATCCAAGTCCTCACAGGTATTCACCTTGCCTTTGCATAGAGAATAGTTGTTCCAATCGTAATAATTCTTCGGCTCAATTTCTCCCCAAGCGTAATAATTGCCATCACCCTCGGGTGTATTCGCACCAACATTCCAACTTGCCCATAACACACTCAAACCCAAGTCTACAGGTTCGGCAACAACCATTTGGTTATCATTAGGCAACGAAGATCGTTGTGTTTTTTCCTCATCCTCATTGGCAAAAACATCCATGCGGCTAACACCAAACAGGCAAAAAGCCAACAAAGACAATAAAAAGATTCTTTTCGTGGTCATGTCAAAAGGTTATTAGTAACTAAATAAAAGAGGTATTCCCTATGATTTCAGGAATACCTCTTGTTTTATCATGAATAAAAATTACTTCTTGAGTTCAACAGTAGCACGACGGTCGAGGTTGATGGGCGAAAGGATAGCAACACCACCCTTGGCAGCTGTCTGAATCTTATCGCGGCTCATACCCATCTTAACGATTTCGTTAGCAACCTGCTCTGCACGTTTCTCTGACAACCACTGGTTGTGGTCAGCCTTACCTGTTGCGCTATCAGCATAACCTGTAACGAGCAAGCCAGCATTCTTCTCCTTAGCAACATCAACGAGGTTCTTCACGTCGATGAGGTCAGCAGCGTAAGAAGGACCGCTATTGGTCTTATTCAAGTGGAAGTAAACAGTAACAGGAACGGCAACGAACTCCTTAACTGTCTTTGGAGTCTCGGCAGCCTTCTGGCTGGCGAGGAGGTTCTTCAGACGTGCATTCTCAGAGTTAGCATCGTTCAACTGAGCATTGAGGGCATCGATTTGAGCCTGTGAGAGAGCCTTGATAGCATCCACATCTGGAGTTTTCTCCCAAGAAGCGGTCTTTCCAAGATTGAAAGTCAAACCAGCCTCAGCATAGAGATAGTTGTCCTTGTTGCCCCATCCACGCTCTGTTCTGTACTGCCAAACACCATCAGCATCAGACTCTTGGCGGTTGTAACCAAGCTCAATGTTCAAAGCAACGCGATTGCTCAAACGGAATTGGTTCAACAAACCTGCACTCAACTGCATCGCATAAACATCATGGGTCATGTTACGAGTCAGACCACCACCGATGAAGGGGATGAAGCTCCACACACGGTTGGGGTTGTAACCACAGAGCATGTTGCTTACATTGAAAAGAATCTGCTCATTCAAAGTCCAGTACTTGTTCTTGTAAGAATTATTTTCTTTATCTCTGGTGGCACCGAGTACAGTTTTTCCCCAAACCCCCTGGAATTTGGTACGAAGACCGAGACTTGGAGTAAACCACTTACCGATGGCAACAGCGGCACCATGGCTGGCGCGGAAAGATTTAAATGGACTCTTATCATTATCAAAAGCTGCTGCGTGCTCTTGATTTGAATAGAACACATTGTAATTGTAGCCTACCTGGATAAACCAGTTGCTCCAGAAAGAATTAGTTGCTACGCTGTACTTGAGCGTAGGATCGTCTTGTGCCATAGAGGCCATTGAGACGCTGGCAAAAGCCAAAACAATTAATAATTTTTTCATAACTTACAAAATACTATGTTTTATATTAATAATGTTATACACATAATTGCACGTAATCGTACAAAATCGAGTACAAAATTAGTAATTATTTTTATAACTCATCATTTTTTACGAAAAAAAACACTTTTTTGATAAAAAAAAGGGTATAAAGAGAACTTTTCCACACTTTTTTGCACCATTCAACCCAACAAACGCTCTATTTCCTGTTGTTTTAAAATGCAAAGGATAGCCTTTCCATTCGGTGTAAAATTGGTATTGGAGCAAGCAAAAAGGTCATTAACGATATTCTCCATTTCATCATTATTCAGCACTTGTCCCTCGGGTATGGCAGAGTGACGAGCCAATTCCAAGGCAACTTTTCGTCGCATACCATCACTGACAGACGTTCCCACGTCGATGGTCTCATTCAACAAGTCGTGCATCAAGACCACGACATTCGCTCCGAAGACATCGCTTGGCACAGCATTAACAACAAAATTACCACCACCCAAGTCAGACAAGTCAAATCCCACATAAGATAATTCATCCCATATCTGTCGCAAAATCACCTGTTCAGAAGCAGACAATTGAAATGTCTCAGGGAACAAGACTTTCTGTGGATTGCCTTGTCTGTTGGCAAGTCGTTCCATATACCTATCATATAATATACGCACGTGCGCGCGATGCTGGTCAATTATCATAAGCCCAGACTTAACTGCGGTCATGATGTACCGTCCTTTATATTGATAATGTACAGGCGACCTCTCCATTCCTATCTTTTCCTCGGAGCGACTTTCTTGGTCTTGCCCAAACAAATCCGTTTCATTGCTTGAGGGAGGCTTCAGCCCATCGTACAATTCCGCCCAGTCTGAAATGGCATTCGTCTGCGGGCGTGGCTTTGTTTGTTTGAAGGGATTGTATTGCGGATTGATGTTCACTTGTGGCAAGCCTTTATCGGTTTGGGGGTCAAAAAGAGGGATGTCTGGCCGTCCTTGCACGTCAAACTCTATCTGCGGAACATTATTAAACAACCCTATCGCCTCTTTCACGGCTGCTGCGAGGATTTGCCAGATGGCTTGTTCGTTCTCAAATTTGATTTCCGTCTTGACAGGGTGTATGTTGACATCAATATCCTCGGGATTAACTTCAAAATACAAAAAGTATGGAACTTGATCGCCCGCCATGACCAACCTATCGTAAGCAGTCATCACAGCCTTGTTAAAATAGGGGTGTTTCATATATCGCCCATTGACGAAGAAGAACTGTCGGGGATTCTTTTTCTTGGCAGACTCTGGTTTCCCCACAAATCCGAAAAGTTTGCACATCGTGGTTTCCACACCAACAGGCAATAGTTCCTGGCTCATCTTTTTGCCAAACACATCCACGATACGTTGCTTGGCATTGCCCGGCTTGAGATTGAACAATTCCACACCATTGCTATGGAAAGTAAAGGAAATATGGGGATAAACAAGGACTATCCGCTCAAAAGCGGTCAAGATGTTATTGAGTTCTGTAGAATTAGACTTCAGGAACTTCCTTCTGGCAGGTACATTGAAGAATAGGTTTTCCACCTTAAAATTACTGCCAACAGGACAAGCACACACCTCCTGCCCCATGAATCGCGACCCCGATATTGACAATCGGGTACCCACCTCGTCACTTTCCCGACGTGTCGTCAGTTCCACTTGCGCTACAGCCGCAATAGACGCGAGCGCTTCACCACGGAATCCCATTGTTGTCAAGGCAAAGAGGTCGTCTGCCTGACGTATCTTGGAAGTGGCATGACGCTCGAATGCCAACCGTGCATCGGTTTCCGACATCCCACAACCGTCATCTATCACCTGAATCGATGTTCGACCAGCATCCACCACCAACACGTTAATACTTTTGGCACCAGCATCCACGGCATTCTCCACTAACTCCTTGATGACGCTGGCTGGCCGTTGGATGACCTCTCCCGCTGCAATTTGGTTTGCGACTGAATCTGGCAATAATTGTATAACATCACTCATGACTTGTCATTTTATCGTTCACTCATTCTTCTGGCATCAGTATTACCACCAATCGTTTGTTTGGGTGGAGATTTCCGTTCCACCACTTTGAGTTTCATCTCTTCGCTCTTTCCTCTCCATTCAAAGATGTCATCCTTGTCATGCGGGCGGATATACTCAAACCATGCAAACTGTGGTAATTTCAATCGTGAGGGAGGGATTTGTGTTAAGGGATAAGCCGTATTGGTAGCTGCCGGCATCCATATTTTCTCCAGCTTTCTTTCTGGGGAGAAAAACATCTTCAACGTGTCTGTCTCAGTATAGTTCATCAACACGATAGAACTGTCTTGCTCATCAATTGGATAATACACCGCACAAACATTGCCGAAACTCACGGCACGACGGATGACCCCATGCTCGAAATAAGCATCCATTTCCTTCGAGGAGATTTGGTTAAAGTGGTCATATTCATCCACTTGCTCCACAGAGAGAGCCTGCCCTATGACACGTGTTTCCCTAACGGTGGAGTCGTTCATGTACATGCGGATTTCCTCCCCCAGTAGCTGCCTATCCATATTCCACACGATGGGATCCTTATACATCGTCATACACGAATCTTGTGAATTGAAAACCAAAGAGTCACATACAGCCTGCACATCCACCCGATATGCACGAACCTTATCATAAAGATGCACCTTACGATAAACAGAGTCTGTTCCTATGTTGAACGTAAAGATTTTTATGCTATCACCATGGGCATATAAGGTATCCTTCTGCGAATAGTCTTTGATGAGGGCATCAACAGTGGCGAAGCCATATCCCGTTTTCTCATTATATCGGAGGCACCCACAATGCAATTCATTCTTGTTGAGCTTGTCAATGTAAACAACATTTCCAATCCCTTCGCTTTGACCTGTCTGGTCATCGTAGTATAGGCTATCGCCCGTGATAGTCTTCATGCCATCCACCACCGTTGACCGCCCAAACATCTGCGCTTGGTCGGTACGTGTGTCGAAATATCCATCTTCGGTGTCAATGGCACTTTTCCCTTGGGTGACGTGCGAAGGTCCCTTCACGTGGGCAGTGGAAATCTTGGTGTCATAATACAACGTGTCGGTCGTTATCAAACGTTTCCCGTTTGTAAGTCGTACGTTATAATAAAAGACCGCCTCGCGCGTCTCCGTATTATATTCCCCCCAATCAGAGCTAAGCCTGTCGTTGCCATCCACCAATCGCCCACCTTCGAAGAAATAGGCATTGCTATACAGTCGGTCGTAATCAAGGCTATCGGTATAAAGTGTTTGTCTGCGGTGTTTTAGCACTACGTCTTTCCTCGCCCGCATCATCTGCTCCTGACCGTCATAGTCGCCATGGTCGCAATCAAGCGACAAGGTGTCGCCCTGCCGATAATGCACATGCCCGAAAGCCTTGACAGAGTTCTGTTCTTGATAAAAATAGGCACTATCGCAAGTTAGCGTAGCACCTTGATGACGAAAAGACACACGACCTTTCACAATCTGGGCAGGAGGATAACCTGCATTCACATCATATCGCAACTCATCCGCATGGATGAGATACACCCTGTTGTCTTGCTTACCCTTCTTCCGGGATGCCGCCCAAGACAGAGCTGTTCCCATCCCCAGCAACAAGACAGACATGAGCAACAACCGATATGAGAAGAGCCGTCGCCGCCTCCTTGTGTCGCCCATCATTTCACCCAACCTTGATATTCGAATTTACAATCTTTATATCGGCTATTCATACGCACGTAGGTATGCTTGATTTTCTCCACCACCCATTCGTGCAACACATCCTCACGACGCTTAGCCAATACTACATCCTTCATCACCTGGAAATCCCCTGCGATAGTAGCCCTATGACCATCCACCCTGCTCCGTAGGCGGATGATGGCACACGTGGTCTTACCCTTACTGTTTATCATCTTGAAAGCCTTTGACACCTCGCCAACCTTCATTGTATCAACCACTCGCGCTACTTCCGTTGGAAGGTCTTTCATCTGGAACTTGGACGTGCGTGTACGTGTCTCTTCAATGTAATTTGACATCAAGCCACGGTTGTTTTTCGTATCTTTATCGTCGGAAATGGCTGTTGCTCCATCCTCAAAAGAGAACTTCCCAGCCCTAATGTCGTCACCGATTGAGTCGAGTCGAGCAATAGCTTGGTCAACCACCTCGTAGGATGCCCTCGGTTTGAGCAGGATATGCCTGCAATTCACCTTGTCACCCCTTTTGTCTATGAGTTGGATGATATGAAAGCCATATTCTGACTCCACAATCTTGGAAATCTTCTTGGGGTCGGTCAAATTAAATGCCACAGAGGCAAAGGCAGGGTCAAACTTGCCACGCCCAGCATAACCCAATTCGCCGCCTTGGCGGGCGGAACCCGGATCCTCGGAATACATACGTGCCAAAGTGGCGAAGGTCGTCTCACCTTTCGTCACACGGTCTGTATATTCGCGCAACTGGTCTTTCACGCGGTTTATTTCCTCTATGGGGATTCGCGGCTCTTGTGTCAGGATCTCCACTTCTACCTCCGTGGGAACGAAGGGGATGCTATCCTCTGATAAGTCCTTAAAGTACAAACGCACATCGGCAGGGGTCACGGTGACGTCCTCAACAAGTTTTTCACGCATCTTCTGCATCAAACGACTGTTCTTAAACTCGTCGTGCATCTCCTGTCGCATCTGCTGAACTGTTTGTTTGCGGTATTCCTCCAACTTCTCCTGTGAGCCAATCAACTGAATCCAACGATTAATCTGGTCATCAATGCCTTGTGACACTTCCGACTCCGACACCTCTACAGAGTCGATGGCTGCCTGGTGAAGAAACAATTTCTGCACTGCCATCTGTTCAGGGATGGTGCAGTCTGGGTCGCCTTGCCATTTCACGCCCTCTGCCTCCGCTTGCAGACGCATCGCCTCCACGTCCGACTTGAGGATAGGCTCATCACCTACCACCCATATCACTTCATCCACGACGCTTGACTCGGGAATGACTTTCTCCTCGGCAACAACCTTGGTAGAGTCTTTTACTTCATCTAAAAGAGCCTGTTGGCTGGCATTCACATTCATGCCCGCCAACAGCGATAATCCTAAAAATCCTATGTAAACAAGGGGTACTTTATCCATGTATTCTCACTTTAATGCTTATTCACGGTCTTCAACACCGACTCGTCCACCTCAACGGTGTATTTACGGCGGAGTGTAGCCACCCATTCCTTCTCCAATTGCTCTTGGTAATCTTGTAACACCAAGCCCCGCACATCAGTATATTCCTTCGGCGCGGTCAACTTCTTGCCATAGACGGCATCGATGGGAAAATCCTTTAAGGCTTTCACCGTCGTGTCTTTCTTGAATATTTCCTTGTCTATCAAGGCATTGTCGCCCTGTTTGAAAATACCCTTTTCCACACGGATGCGCAGGATAGAGTCGTTGTTGAAAGTCTTGCGCAACTTATCTGCCCATTGGTCGAAAGGCAGATTCTTCACGGCATCCTTCACGGCTTTCACATCAGCAGCATCCTTCACATGGTAAGCAATGCCCTTGAAACGGGGTGCATCCCATTTGTAGTTTTTCTTGTTCTTCTTGAAATAGGCGGCAAGGCCAGCCTCGTCCTTGGCGGCTTTGTCCCAAACGGTCTGGTTGCTGATCTCATAAAGGAGCAATCCATCATGGTATTCCTGTATCAGATACTTCAAATCCATGTCCTGGGCTGCCATCTCATCTGCCTTGGCATCGACAATCTGCTCTTTGCTCACCTCCTCTGCCTTGGCAAGTTCATCGAGCTTTCGGTCGATAATGCTCTCGCGCAAGCCGCGTTGCTCAATGAACTGGAGAATGTCGGCATGAACAGAGTCGTAAGGGAAGAAGCCACCTTTGTCGTCCAACCTGATGATATGATAACCAGCCTCAGAAAGCACAGGCTCGCTCATCTGCCCCTTCTCCAAGGCAAACAAAGCCTTCTCGAATGCGGGTAAGGTCTGACCCTTCGTCAACCAGGGCAGTGCGCCACCATTGACGGCAGAGTTCTTATCGTCAGAATACTTCTTCGCCATCTCCGCAAAGTCGGCTCCGCTCTTCAATGCCTGGTAAATAGAATCAATGCGTACCTTGGCGGCATCCTGCTGCTCTTGCGTGGCTTTTTGTCCAACCAAGAGGAGGATATGCGACGGTTTCACCATGCCACCCATCGAGTCGATGCGCGTCTGTGTCTCCTTATAAATCTTCTGCGCCTCCATCTCTACATCCTCGTCGGTAATGAAAGCGGGTCGGATCTGCTGGTCACGATATGAGGTAAACTCATCCTTGAATGACTGGAGGGTATCATACTTTGCATCTTTGGCGGCTTCCACCTTTAGCTTGTAATTAACAAACAAGTCTACATATTCCTCAACGCTTTTCTTGTCAATCACTCCTTCGGCATTGTTCTTATTATATGAGTATTCAAACTCAGAACGAGTGACGGACTTTCCGTTGATTTTCATGATCACGGGGTCATCTTGTGCCATCGCCATCATAGACATGAAAGCCACCAGAGAAAGTACAACAACTCTCCTCTCCATCAGATTTATCATTCTCTTTTTCATATTCATTTTCAATTATTGTATTCAAAGTTTAATAAAAAACACTTGGGTTATTCAGGACGAGAATAGTTGGGAGCCTCACTCGTGATGGTAATGTCATGGGGATGGCTCTCCATCACACCGGCATTGGTGATGCGTACAAACTTAGCTTCATGCAATCGCTCGATATTGGCAGCACCACAATAACCCATACCTGAACGCAAGCCGCCCACCAATTGGTAGATCACCTCTTGCACTGTACCCTTATAAGGCACACGACCAGCGATACCCTCGGGTACCAACTTTTTCACATCTTTCGTGCCACTCTGGAAATAGCGGTCTTTCGAACCATTCTCCATTGCCTCCAACGACCCCATGCCACGATAACTCTTGAACTTTCTTCCGTTGAAGATGATGGTGTCGCCAGGACTCTCCTCCGTTCCTGCCACCAACGAACCAATCATCACGCAACTGCCACCAGCGGCAATCGCCTTCACGATGTCGCCCGAATAGCGCAAGCCACCATCAGCAATCAAAGGCACATCCGTATCTCGCAAGGCACTATATACATCATAGACGGCACTCAGTTGCGGTACCCCAACACCAGCCACTACACGCGTCGTGCAGATACTGCCCGGGCCAATTCCCACCTTGATGGCATCGGCACCATGGTCAACCAGCATCTTCGCTGCCTCACCTGTGGCGACATTGCCCACCACGACATCCACTTGCGGAAAGGCTTTCTTCACTTCCACGAGTTTCTCCACCACGCCCTTGGAATGACCATGGGCAGTATCGATGACGATGGCATCGGCTCCCGCCTCCACCAAGGCACGTGTACGGTCCAGCGTATCGTCTGTAACACCGACGCCAGCTGCCACTCGCAAGCGGCCTTTCTCATCCTTGCAAGCCATAGGTTTGTCCTTCGCCTTGGTGATGTCCTTATAGGTAATCAGCCCCACCAAGCGGTAATCCTTGTCCACGACGGGCAACTTCTCTATCTTGTTCTCTTGCAAGATTTGGGCGGCGGCAGCCAAGTCAGTCTGCTGGTGGGTTGTAACGAGGTTCTTACAAGTCATAACCTCGTCTATCTTCTTATCGAGAAAACGCTCAAAGCGTAAGTCCCTATTCGTTACGATGCCCACCAAACGGTTGTCCTCATTCACCACGGGTATACCCCCAATATGATAGTCGCGCATGATGTCAAGCGCATCCTTCACGGTACTACCGGTGCGGATGGTGACGGGGTCGTATATCATACCGTTCTCGGCACGCTTGACAATCGCCACCTGGCGAGCCTGCTCCTCAATCGCCATGTTCTTATGGATCACGCCGATGCCACCCTCGCGGGCAATGGCTATCGCCATAGACGACTCCGTGACGGTATCCATGGCGGCGGTCACAAATGGGACATTCAAGTCTATGTGTCGGGAAAATTTGGTTTTCAACTCTACCAAACGTGGTAGTACTTCTGAATAAGCGGGAATCAAAAGGACGTCATCAAACGTAAGCCCGTCCATTACAATCCTGTCTTCAACAAATGATGCCATATCTAATATTTAAATATTGCTTGCAAAATTACTAAAAGTTCATAGTTCAAGACATATAAGGCATAGTTAATGTTAGTTAAATGTACATTTACACTGCCTCATATCAAAGATTCTCGTCCATTTATCACTACCTATCGCCAATGTCGTTCCTTTCATTTTTCACAACTGCACACCTAACATGGTATCTTTTGTAGCTATACCATCGGAATGGAGAGAAAGAGGGTGTGCACTTCACGTTGAACACACCCTCGTCATATCATAAAAAACAAAGTTCTACTTGGATAAAAACCCACACAATGGCCTACATTATTTCTTCATGACCTTCTTGCTATGACCAGCGTTGGTACGCACGATATAGATGCCAGAGGGCAAGGAAGAGACATCGACGGTGGACTGCCCATCTTGCAGACAACCGTTATATACCTGCTGGCCGCCCATGTTGTAAAGGCTTACCATGGTAGCGGCATCGTCACGAATGCCCAAAGATTCATGTGCCACGACGGGGTAGACTGCCAGCTTGCCATTGCCATCAACCGTCCTCACCGCCTCAATGCCATCGAAGACCGGGTCCTTGCCGATAATAATCATACCAAGACGTTCAGTTGCTGGGTCTTTCGTACTGACTGTAATGTCCTTATTGGTGTTGTCGACTTGGAAACGGACGCGCGTATTGTCTGCCTCGGGGCCGTATGGGCGAGTACGCAACGTGGCGGCAACGTCCTTGTTGAGCGTCTGCATCTGCACAAGAACGACAGGCTCCTCTACGGTAAAGCCATATTCCACCTTCCTTAACGAGGTGGTGCTGGTGAACGAAACGGTGGTGTCACGCACGGTGAACTGCCTTCCCGTGCCATCAGGGCTGGTGCCTTTGGCGATGGCGAAGAAAGAGAGGTCAGCCTTGACGCGCGTCTTTCCTTCATCATCGTATGCTTTCTGCCGTTGCAAAGCCACCTTGAAACCTGTCGGCGTGACATCAAACACGCGCCACATCAACGGGTATTGGGTGGAGGTATAGATGGGCGTTGCCAACACCACGGGTGTCTCGGCGAATGGTTCGGTGAAAGTGTATGTGGCAACATCACCCACCGTCATCTCCGGAATGATGCCCGCCTCGTATGGCAAAGTCCCCACTGCTCCTCTACCCGTCTTGGCAACGATATAGGAGGAGAGTTCCGGGGAGCTGGTCTGGTAGAACTCCGTCTCGTCATAGAGGGAGAGTGCCTGCATATTGGCGCGATAGAACGAATAAGCCCGCTTGCCGCCAATGTTCTGTTGGAACACACGATAGACACGTTCCACGAGGGCGATTTTTGCATTGAGGTTGCTCACGCTACCGAAGACGATGGCAGGTTGCTCGTCGAATGTGCTCGCAAAATAGTTATACGTATCGTCGGTGCTGACGGCATTGAATGTACCATATTGCACATCGCCATTGCCCGATGCCTCCGACCCGTTGATGATATTATACACCTCCGTGGAATACCGATTCGAGTTGGAATAAGAAATCGTGTGGATGCGATACGAGTAATTGCCCGCCGTTGACACGGTGTCCTTGTAAGTAAAGCTGGCGGCATCGTCAGGCACGTCGATGCGGGCGATAATCTGCCAAGGTCCCTTGCCCACCTTACGCTCTACAAACATGGAGTCGTTCAACTCGCCATTGGCATCATTCCATTTCAAGGTGGCGATGGTGGTGCTGGGATTGAAGGCGATGGTGAGGTCTGACGGGTTGGACATTCGCGTGGGTCGTGGCACATATTGGAGGTTTTCCCTGTAGCCAAGCCCCGTGTTCATGTCCCTATAAAACTCGCCAAGGGGCGTGAGCCCACTACTCTTATAAATCTTGGACGGGTCACGTTCGCTGTTCCAGTAGAAATACCTTTCCACATATTCCCACTCATTCAAGCGGGTGAGGATACGGCTCATGGCATTCTTGTTGTCCTCCTCGGTCACCCCCGAGGCGAAAGCACCATTGCTGTTCCACGATGCTCCCCAGACAAACTCAGATACCCATATCGGACGATGGTAGCTACTATACCATCCCGCCAAGTTACCAAAACTTCCCTCTGGCCAGTAGCAGTGCATGTCGAGGATGTCGCAACGCCACCCACGGGCATCGATGGAATCAAGGAATTCGCGCAACCACCCCAAACTGCCGTCGTGGGAAGACGGCGAACAGAGGCGCATACCCGTGCGCATGAGATTTTGCCAGTTGTCCAACACCTGTGCCACCGTCTGCGGATGGTCGTCGGCACTGTTTCCCGGCTCGTTG
The DNA here is from genome assembly GCA_017428055.1 of Prevotella sp. Taxonomy (GTDB): domain Bacteria; phylum Bacteroidota; class Bacteroidia; order Bacteroidales; family Bacteroidaceae; genus Prevotella. Next base: position 12,225 of record JAFRRN010000039.1, on the reverse strand, counting down.
TTGGTCTTCATGTGAGGAGAATAGGAAACACCTCCACAAGCCGCCGCCGATGGCCAGTCCTCATAGATGTGGTTGGGAACGCACTCGCAATCCGCGCCACGGTCTTCTCCCAAGCCCCATGAATAACATGCTTGTACGTTGAGGGCTTGCGTGGCATCGTATCTCGTGTCACTGGCAAGGCCCTTTTTGCTGAAGTTGTTCCATTTGAATACACGATAGGACGAGATCCTGCCTCTCAAGATGGTGGGCAACGTCGCTATTTCCAAGTCCTCCTTGTCAGCGACGAAGCAACGGCTGTAGCCCCGTCCTCCCGTGCCTATGGCAAACGTGACCATATATCCACGTTTGAGTTTGAAGCTCTTGATGCGGTTGTTGAGTTTGGCGGCGGTCAGCGTGTTCATGTAACCGTTGGTGTTTTCCAACCCGAAATCGTTACACGACTCACCCTCAAAGTTCTCCTCGCTGTAAACCGTCAGGGGTTTGAGTGTAGCGGGATAAGGAAAGATGATGGCACCATTGTTGTACATCTTCACCTGGCAATTGGCACCATTGACCGCCTTCTCCCCATTGATGGTGATGAATCCCAATTGCTTGACGGCAAGGCTGGGGCGTAGGTTATCGATGATGACGACGGCATGTTCGGTGTTTGTGATGTCTATACTTCCCGTCGTGGTGAACGGCGTGGTGGACGTGATATGGTAATCCACGTCCTCGCTGAGCGTCACAGCGGCAGTCACTTGGCTGACGGTGGTTGTCGTGTTGCCCGCCCATAGCGGCAAGTTGGCAATCGCCAATAATGATAATAGTAATAGTTTTCTCATATTTTCTGTTGTTAGTTAATATCCGTTTCTGTCCATGTATAAAGGCTATACACCCATAATTTGCCAAAAATACGAATAAAAACACAAAGAATAGGCTTAAACGGAACAATATTAAGAATTATTAATGATTTGAGGAATTGCCCTGATATATATTCTGGGCATCATCGTTTGAAATGCCCATGAAGCATAGTACAAAGAAACTTACCAATTGTATTCTCACATGTTAATACGTTGAATTGCTTATAATCTCGTCAAAAAGAATCTCTTCACCAACAACAGATATAACACAATTGCCTTTTGCGCCCAAGTCATTATAATGGACTTGATACGTATGATTGCCTAATGCCTCAACACTCATCACTTCTTGCGTGTCCTCATCACCATCTTGGTTTCCGCTTCGGAAATTCCAAACAGCATAGCCGCCACCATCATATTCATATTCATAGTCATCGGCAAGCTTCTTAGCCAGTTTCTTCGTGCAATACTTATTGACGACTTCATCTGTCAATTCTTCATTGCCGAAGACATACTTCTGGTAGAACTCCTTGATGTTCTCAATAGCCTGATTGTCAAAGGCATCTTGAGTTTCCACTTGTTCGTTTACCAGCTCAATTGAGTCTTTTGTTACAATGGTGGAATCATCTTCCGTCAATTGAGCCTGTTGCTTGTTTCCGCAGGAGACCACTATCGCGGCTGCTGCAATCATCATCAATTTCTTCATGTCTTGAAATATCTCATTGATTATTAGATGTTCAGCGATAATTTGTAAATATGTAATAAACAGATTGTACTAAAGAATATCGCCATGATTACCGAGGACAAAGATACTGAAATAATCTGAAATGAGCCACGGATTTACCACAAATTAAACTTTATGAGAAGTCCATGACTCATTTCGTTTCTATGTTTCACTCTCCTTTTTCAGCTTGAGCTGCAATTCTTATTCATCCCATACGCTTGCGGGCTTAGACTGTGGGCTAATATCGCCACCATCATCCGTGCCGCCGTAGGTGATATCGTTTGCCGCGCCGTCGCCATACACGCCGCTCGCTGTTTGCAGCAGTTGTAAATCACTGACAGAAATCTGTTCCAATGATGGGGATTGATATGTCTTTTTCATGATTTTTCCTCCTTCTTTTGGTTTTACTTCACTGTATATTTCTTTCCGTTCACGATATAGATGCCCTTGGGCAGACGATTCAAGTCAACAGCCTTGCCTACATACAAGCCTTGCACATTGTAAACATCACCCTCAAAACACCTCGGGACGGATATGCCCACGATGTCCGTTGCCTCGCCATCTACCACGAAACCAATCTTTGTCTCGGCACCTTCTACATCCGACAACACATCGTAAAAATCAAAATATGCACGATATGCTTTCATCTTCGATTTGCCAGTGGAATACCAAAATTGATTGCCGTTGAGAAACAGCATCTGCTCAGGTATGACCGTGTTGGCGACATACGTTCCAATCATCTCGCTCCATTGCTTTCTTGTCCTCTTGATAACGGCATTCACGGGATCTTCCGCTGGGTCTATATCCACGCCGTCTACCGTGAACTCGCTGATGGGTTCTTTCACCTTAATAATATAAGGGTGGTTGGCTTCCATGGCAGAAACATTGGAGAAACTCACCTTAATAGCTGTCACGTTGTCATCGTCGTCACAGCTTGCCTCATATCCCATGAAGTCCGCCAGTTGGACACCATCGCCAAAAGCCTCCACCACCTGCTGGCTCGTCATGGCGAAAGGCAGGACGATGGTGTTCCATACGTCGGCGACAAGGGTGCGCTTAACACGGACATCCACGCCCGATGCAGCCTCGGGCATCTCCGTGGAAGTCTCATCAAGTATGGTACGTATTTCTGTTGGTTCACCAATCGTAATCGTAAATGTAACATCATCGAGTTTATCCTTCGTTCCGTCTTGACGGATATAGGTAAGATCCTTGACTGTGAAAGTGAATTCTGTACCAACAGGCGCTTCTGTTGCTGCCAAGGGAATGGAGATGAGTTTTCCCGAAATTCCCATCAATAGGGTACTTTTCATGGATGTTACTCCCACTCCAAGAATTTTATCTGTTGAATTCCAATGGACAACTGCCGTATGTGACGATGTATGGCACTCACCTAAACTGCATTCTACATCGCCAACTTCATCTGTAACATAAGTGATTCCCTCTGGGGTCTCGATCTTAAACTGATAAGCCGAATAAACCCCTTCTTCATCAAATGTGTAATTGAACATAAGCTCACCGCCATTTTGAGGCATGGAGGTATTCGCAACGGTCAGTGCATTTTGTGCTTGGGCAATGATTGATGTAAAGAACATCATCATTAATGTTAATGATTTTGTTTTCATATTGTTATTTTTTTTATTGTGGATTACGTTCGTTTTGTCTTTTCTCCCGTGCCAGACTTGGCGTCTTACCAACATAGTAATTGATTATCTTGACGGCATCGGCAAGATCTATTGTTCCGTCGCCATCTGTATCAGCGGCTTTTTCTACAAATTTATTCACAGGTTTTCCAACATAGTAGTTTATGACCAATACTGCGTCAGCTAAATCTATTACGCCGTCATCATCGACATCGCCCCTCATGTAATCCTCAATCGTGACAGCAGACGTAGTCTCTTGCATTGTTGGCTTTGTACCGTCAGCTTTTACCAATAAAGGACTTTGAATCATTATCGGATATTGAGCCGCTACCATATTGGCGGCAACGTGTGCTTTAATGGAAAGGACGGTTCCATCATTATCAGCCAACGTTTTTGAACTGAGAGAGGCTACACCTATCTTATATATATTGGATGCTAATTTGTTTGAAGTCACCACATGGTCTTTATGCCTTGCGCTAAAGGTTATCTCTGAATCGAAGTCATTGTCATCGCTCACCTCGATACTCATGCCGTCTGGCAATACCAATTCAAAACCATAAGATGTTGCCGACTCGGCATTTTTCAGTCTCACCTCAATATCGACATCATCTCCCACACGGGCATCAAAAGGCTCAATATAGATTGCATTATCCATTCCTGCAATATCGGTTATATCTATTTCTGTCGAGGGAATCTCTCCCTCATGTGCTTTCACCGTCAACGTTCCTGCAACATAAATAAAAACGTAATTGTCAGATTCAGCACCAGAGACAGTGATAGGATAAGTTCCAACGGAACTATTGGTTGTTGCGGTTGTCGTTACGATAGGTTGCTTGATGAGTGACGATTCATTGTCATCATACTTAAAACCATCGTATGTCACAGTCAATTCGGGATTGGCCTCTCCCACATTCTTGACACAATTGTTTGCTTTGATGGTCAATTCTGCCTTTTGAACAGTAAGAGTATAATCGCGTGAAAATGGAAGATAATCACCGTTTCCCTCTTGCGTTGCAGTGATGGTTGTGGTTCCCGCTTTTTTGATTATCAACATATTATCACTTATGGTGGCAATGGTCGGGTCATTACTATTCCATGCCAACGGCAATCCTTCTTCTGTCGATGTGGGTAAATCCAATGCCGCATCGCCATAGGTCATGTTGGGCAAGATTTCTGTTTCTAATGTCTGTTCCTTCAATGTCCCGTCGCCATAATAATACAAACGGAAATTAGTACAAGTCATCCAACATCCATGTTGTATGGTAGCTTCATCCTTCACACCTATTCTTAATTTACCATCGGTCACTTCAATATCATCAATGGTGTTGACATAAAGACCCTCATGAAAGAAGTCCGCAGCAGCCTCGTTACTTCCTGGCCAAGCACAGCTCAATCCCCAATAATCACTACGGTATCTTTCCAACTCGTTTTCTTTCGACATTAAAGATACGAGAGGCTGCTCTTTCTTGTTGGCATATAGGATGGCATCTAACGTTTCCGTCTCGCCATAGACGAGGAAATGGTAGTTATACTTTGCACGATAAAAACCTTGTGCAGTTAGCTTATATGTACCATTTCTCACTTCGCAATCTTGATAAAGATTAAAAGGCTTATCATAATCGTCTTCACTATTAAAAATATTGATATGAGCTCCAAGATTTGAATTACGCCAGACATTATCTCCATGGTCACCCATCCAATAATCATGACTTCCTATATAAACACCTCTATCTTTATCTGGCAAAAAGTAATTAGCACCTTGTATCAAGAATGAAACATCAACAGGATTCTCACGTGTAGCCGTATTCAATACTTTTAAGCGATCTTCTAAAGTTACGAGTTTCCATTGTGCATTTTCATCCGTACACGATTCTATATTTACAATACTATCACTTCCTGCCGTAAGGTTTCCATCATTATTGACACCAATGCGGTAAATGCCTTCAGATAGTTTTTGGAAACTCCAATAATGTTCTGTACGATAGTCTACCCACACATTGATATGTGTATCACTATCTGGCGAAAGAAAGAATCCATTATTCTTAATCATCACATCACCTCCATCTTCAGTTTCCAATTCAAACTCAAGTCCGACATCATTGACAATCGCATGAGTCCCCCAAGACGAGCCATTGTTTAGGTAAAGTCCTGTAGCAACATTTTGCAGATAATACTTACCTGCCACAATCGACGAGGCGGCATTTGCGCCCCATGCAGACGTAGCCATCATCATTATGGCGGCTACCATCAAATTAAACATCTTTCTCATAATCACATTTTTATTTGTTAATAAACAGTTAATGTTCCCTGAAGAATCCTGCCTCAAACTTATGGGCATAAGAAAAGCGCAGGCTTTCACCATACGCTACTCAGGTCTGGACCAACCCATTAGGAACTTAGGAAAGCCTGCGTTATACACACAAGCCTCAAGTTCCTAATCATTGCCCGTTCACATTTCGAGGGTCCAGTTCGAGTAGCGATTGAGCAAATAAAAATGTACGTGCTTATCAAAGCACGTGACAAAGGTATGAAAAAATATGGATGCTAACAAATAATCCTTGAGATTATTACTGATTATTTTACAAAAAAGATGCAATAAAAGATGCAAAGGAGGTATGAAAACATGATCATGAATCCGTCCACCCTTGGAGGAAACACCATAAACAATTTGTTTGCGTATGGAAAACAAACTGTTTACCATACAAAAACAAACTGTTTACCATACGTAAACAGACGACAATCTTTACATCATTGATTAACGAAGATACCAGATGCCCTCGTGTTCCACCATCGGCACGTTGACCTCCTCGCTGGTGCTGTCGCCGTAGGCGAAGAGTAGGAACACGTTGGCGGCATGGCGGGCGGTGTCTGCCTGTGCGTTGACGATGCGCACCTCCTTGATGCCCCGATGCTCTTTTGTCTGTTGGCCCATGAACATCTTGGCATTGGCAATGAGTTGCTCGCGGTATGAGGAGGGGATGGCATCGGGACGGTATTGCCCATCCACGAAGGCATCGTATTTCTCTTGCAAGAGGTAGTCGTAATATTGCTTGGCGGCATGGGCTGCCACCTCTCCTGGGTCTTTCCCTCCACAAGCATAGAGGCTCGCCAAGAGGAAAGCGCAGAAAACGTAGATGATATTTCTCATATTACTTCTGTCGGATGAACACATTGATAGGGCATCCGTGCATCGACCAGTTCTCGCGTATCTTGTTCTCAAGGAAGCGCTTGTATGGCTCTTTCACGTATTGCGGCAGGTTGGCATAGAACACGAAAGAGGGAATCTGCGTGTTGGGCAACTGGGTGCAATACTTGATCTTGATGTATTTGCCCTTGATGGATGGTGGCGGGAATGCCTCGATGATAGGAAGCATCACCTCGTTGAGTTTGGATGTTCCAACACGAGCCTTGCGGTTGGTGTACACTTGTTGCGCCATTTCCAAGACCTTGAAGATGCGCTGCTTAGTCAGGGCGGAGGCGAAGATGATGGGGAAGTCCACGAAAGGTGCCATGCGGCTGCGGATGGCATCCTCGAAAGTTTTCATGACCTTGCTGTCTTTTTTCTCCACCAAGTCCCACTTGTTGACCACCACGACCATTGACTTGTTGTTTTTCTGGATAAGTTGGAAGATATTGAGGTCTTGTGCCTCGATACCGCGTGTGGCATCAATCATCAGGATGCACACGTCGCTGTTCTCTATGGCACGGATGGAACGCATGACACTATAGAACTCCAAGTCCTCAGTCACCTTGTTCTTTCGGCGTATGCCCGCCGTGTCGACAAGGTAGAAGTCGAAGCCAAACTTGTTGAAACGGGTGTAGATGGAGTCGCGTGTGGTGCCGGCAATCTCCGTCACGATGTTGCGTTCTTCGCCAATGAAGGAGTTGATGAGGCTCGACTTGCCCGCATTGGGACGCCCCACCACAGCAAAGCGCGGTATGCCGTCCTCGATGATTTCGCCCGAGGCGGCTGGCAGTTTCTCCATCACAAGGTCGAGGAGGTCGCCAGTGCCACTTCCCGTCGCCGAGCTGATGCAATGCGGGTCGCCAAGGCCAAGGCTGTAGAACTCGTATGAGTCATACAATTGCCTATTGTTGTCCGCCTTGTTGGCGACAAGGATGATGGGCAATTTGGATCGGCGAAGAATTGCCGCCACGTCTTGGTCCAGGTCTGTGACACCCGTAGTGATGTCTACCATGAAGAGGACGAGGTCTGCTTCCTCTGTGGCAATGGTTACTTGCTTACGGATGGCATCCTCAAAGATGTCATCGGAATTGACAACCCATCCGCCCGTGTCTACCACGGAGAACTCGCCGCCGTTCCATTGGCATTTGCCGTACTGGCGGTCGCGGGTGGTGCCTGCCTCGTCGCTGACGATGGCGCGGCGGGATTGTGTCAATCGGTTGAAAAGGGTGGACTTACCCACGTTGGGCCGTCCAACGATTGCTACTAAATTTGCCATGTTTCAAAAATGTTAAGTCCCCTCTCATGCAGTTGAGGGTAAGGGTGAAATGAATCACTCAGGGTTATATCCGAAATGGGTGAGTTCCTTTTGGGAACTACGCCAGTCTTTGTCTACTTTCACAAATGTCTCCAAGAATATCTTTTTCCCGAAGAAACGCTCCAAGGCCCTGCGGCTCTCCGTGCCGACTTTCTTCAACGCCACGCCTTGATGCCCAATGATGATGCCTTTCTGCGACTCGCGCTCCACGTAGATAACGGCATGGATGTCTATGCGTTTCTCACTTTCCTTGAAACTGTCTATGTACACTTCCACGCTGTAAGGGATCTCCTTGTCATAATATAAGAGGATTTTCTCACGGATGATCTCGGAGACAAAGAAACGAGCGGGCTTGTCGGTAAGTTGGTCCTTGTCGAAATAGGGAGGGGAGTCGGGCAAAAGGTCCTTGATGCGACGGAGCAGCATGTCTGTACCAAACTTGTTGAGGGCGGAGATGGGAAGGATTTCCGCGTTGGGCAACAGGGTATGCCACTTATCCACGAGGTCGGCAATGACTTCGTTGGGGGACTTTTGTTTCCCATCCTGTGGCAGAAGCTTGGGTGCTTGGTCGATTTTGTTAATCAACAAGAGGACGGGAATCGTCATCTTCTTCACCTTGTCGAGGAAGTCGATGTTCTTCTCGGGATTCTCCACGATGTCAGTAACATAGAGTAGAACGTCGGCATCCTTCAATGCCGACTCAGAGAAAGCCAACATCGACTCTTGCAACTTGTAATTGGGCTTGAGTACACCAGGGGTGTCGGAGAAGACGATTTGCATGTCGTCGGTATTCACGATGCCCATGATACGATGTCGGGTGGTTTGCGCCTTGAAGGTCGCAATGCTGATACGCTCGCCCACCAGTTGGTTCATCAATGTGGACTTACCCACGTTGGGATTGCCCACGATATTCACAAAACCTGCCTTGTGCATATATACATTATTTATAATAAGGACAAGGGAGTAAGAATCTGTAGAACGCTCCATGACCCTGGCGATGTCTACTCATCCTCGCTCCCTTGTCCTTTCTAATACGTTTACCTTTGCCCGTCGTATGCCCACTTGTAGAAGGAGGCACCATGAGTGAAACCCGCGCCGAAAGCGGTGAATATCACATTGTCTCCTTTTTTCAACTTGGATTCATGATCCCAGAGGGCAAGTGGGATGGTCGCCGCGCTGGTGTTGCCATAACGCTCAATGTTGACAACAACCTTTTCCATCGGAATGTCCACTCTCTTGGCAACCGCCTCGATGATGCGGTAATTGGCCTCATGGGGGATTACCCATTGCACGTCTTCCTGCGCGAGTTCATTGCGTCGTAGTATTTCTAACACGTCATCCGCCATGTTAGTCACCGCGAAGCGGAATACGGTGCGACCCTCTTGGTAGACATAATGGAGATGATGGTCAATGGTGAAATGGGATGGCGGGCAAACAGAGCCACCCGCTTTCATGTGCAGATAGGGCAAGCCCTTGCCGTCTGTGCGGAAGAATGCGTCTTGTGCGCCAATGCCTTCCTCTTCCGTCCTTTCCATCAACACCGCACCTGCCCCATCGCCAAAGAGGACACAGGTCTGACGGTCGGTATAATCGACCATCGACGACATCTTGTCGGCTCCGATGACAATCACTTTCTTGCAACGACCGCATTTAATCATAGAGGCGGCCATATCAATCGCATACATAAACCCTGCACAAGCCGCTGACAAGTCCATGGCAAAGGCATTCTTCAAGCCTAACTTGCCAAGGACGACAGATGCCGTGGAGGGAAACTTGTAGTCGGGAGTAGTCGTGGCAACCAACAGCGCGTCGATAGTATCGGGGGATACGCCCGTCTTCTCTATCAACTGCTTAGCGGCCTTACGTGCCATGTAGCTTGTGCCAATGCCCTCCTCGGTAAGGATATGGCGTTCCTTGATGCCTACACGCGTCATGATCCACTCGTCGCTGGTGTCCACCATGCGCGACAACTCCTCATTGTTGAGGATATAATCGGGCACATAGCCACCCACTCCGGTGATTATCGCGTTGATTGTACCCATCTATTACTCGGCTGCTTCCTTCACAATAGCCACCTTTCCACGATAATAGCCGCAGGTGGAACACACTGTATGGTAAACATAGTATGCACCGCAGTTGGGACATACAGCAAGTGTGGGTACTACTGCTCCGTCATGAGTTCTTCTTTTACGAGTACGGGTCTTTGACTGTCTTCTTTTAGGATGTGCCATAATTGTTTAATGTTTTAATCTTTATCTTTAATCTTCAATAATTCTTGCCACCGTGAATCTATAGGTTGCGACATTTCGTCTTGACCGCCCACTTGATGCTCTCGTATCACCTGGAGCATTTCAAGGTTGCACCTCCCTGGCTCATGGACGTGCTTGATGGGAATGCCAAGAGCAATAAATTCATAGATGAACCATGAGACATCGAGGATTCCTTGCTCCTCGTCTACCGTCACGATATCGTCGCCTTCATCTTCTTCATCAACCAACCCCAACTTGACAATGAGGGAATCCTCTGTGTCTATGAGTTGTTCCATGTCATCTAAACAGATGTCACATGGAATAAAAACCACCCCCTTGGAGTGGAATTCAATCTCAAACATGTTGGCAACTTTCTTTACGAGAACATCCACATCAAGATTGCCACGCCTTATCTCAGGTGCCTGGATTGCCTCAAAGAAATCGTCATCCACATGAAACTTGAACGCCTGGACGTCATCTTTCAATTCTCGCAAGTCAATCTTATAGGCTTCCATATTACACTTTTGAGGTGCAAAGTTACGAAAAATTCCGATTAAATACAATTATTTGTGTTTTTTTTGGCTTTTTGCATGGGATTTCATGGTTATTATCCCATGTAATTGCACACGGGAAAGTTACTTGTGCAGTTCTATACGGAAAGTAGTGCCTTTGCCCACTTCAGAACTTTTCACCCATATTTTCCCGTGGTGATATTCCTCGACTATGCGTTTCGCCAACGACAACCCCAGCCCCCATCCACGTTGCTTGGTGGTGAAACCTGGGCGGAATACGTTGGCGATGTCTTTTTTCTTAATACCCTTGCCTGTGTCTGACACCTCGATGGCGACGCGCTCACCCTCGTCGTTCATGAACAAGGTGATAATCCCAGCCCCCTCCATGGCATCCACGGCATTCTTGCACAAGTTTTCGATGACCCATTCAAAGAGGGATGAATTAATTTTCACGATGATGTCCTCGGGAGGGAACACCTTTTTCATCTCCACACGGTGGGATGTGCGGCGATCCATGTACTCAATGACATGGTCCATCACCTCGGTCAGACTCGACGGAACGGGCTCCGGGATAGACCCTATCTTGGAGAATCGGTCAGCAATGAGTTGCAGACGCTCGACATCCTTCCCCATTTCGGGAATAAGGTCATCGTCAGGGTACGACTCCTTCAGCACCTCTGTCCAAGCCATCAAACTGGAAATTGGCGTTCCTAATTGGTGGGCTGTCTCCTTGGATAGACCAACCCAAACCTTATTCTGCTCTGCACGCTTTGACGTAAGCAAGGCGAAAATTGCGATGACAACGAACAATAAGACTACGCCCAGCTGCACATAAGGATATAAGGCAAGGCGTTTCAACATCAAAGAGTCATCATAACAAACATCAATATATTCATTCTTGGACGTTTCGCTAAGAAAAATTCGAATGCTACGACCAGCATTTTTCATGGTTGCACCTAATCGAGATATTTTAGATATACTATCATTGTAATCGGTGGCATTAACCTCGATATTCCGAAAGATTTCCACATTATTATATTCATCCATGACAATCACAGGAATGGTAGTATTATCCTCTATAACTTTCAATACTAAATTCATACCGGAATTTTCGTCATTCATGTTCAAGGTACGCATGGCTTCTGCCCAAATTTCCATCTTCTTATGCTCTTCAAGATACAAATCGCGGGTTAAAAGGTTAGAAACAACCAACGATGCCACGGCTATGAAAACAGCCATGGCAACAAGAACAATCTTAACTTGTCGGATTCTATCGGTCCATTGCATATAACTAATAACGCCAAACAATGGGTATTATTGTATCAACTACAAAACGATAAAGGCATAAAAATAAGGAGAGACATGCCCATCTATAGACACCCCTCTCCTCCTCGTGTATAATCATAGTATTGATTAACCTTGTTAAACATACGCCCACGCTGGACGTTTCGATTTACAAAAGTAACAATATCTAACGAAAACACAAAATAATATAATAATTATGTCTTATAGTTTAACGTTTTTTAGTACAAATGATGAAAGTGGACATGTTTTTCATTAGCAAAAACCAAAATAACCATTAATATGCTCCCATGTCCATACAGGGTAGCAGACAACGAAAAATCCCCCCGCCCTTTCACGGACGGGGGGACTCACCGAAAAGGGGGCGGCCTCCTACTCTCCCGCATAGCATCGCAGTACCATCGGCGCAGGCGGGCTTAACTTCTCTGTTCGGGATGGGAAGAGGTGGGGCACCGCC
>JAFRRN010000038.1 GCA_017428055.1 Prevotella sp. | reverse complement strand
ATCGCCTAAATCAAGAAGTCCTCGTAGGGGGGTACGGCGTTCTATTTCGCGTGCAATTTTCCGAGTCACCCAAGCCAGAAAACGCATATCTGATTATCAGGCAGTTACGGGATTTAACAAATTTTTTCCCGAAGTCAGGAGATGCTGTAAGCTGGATTTATTTCATTCCTATCGTTTGTGACTTTTTCACATGTAACAAAAAAGAAGAAAACCTCATAGTTTTCTTTTTTTTGTATGCCAACACTTATATTTTAAATATTTTTATTATTTTTGCATTCGATTGCAAAATATATCTATAACGTTATAATTTTTATGTTTTCTTATTTACTGATTACCGTTGTATTAACGGCTGTGGTCTTGGTAGTGGGCGCATACGTCATCGCCAAGCTCATCGGTCCCCGCTCGTACAACCAAGTAAAAGGTGAACCGTTTGAGTGTGGTATCCCCACGCGTGGCTCGTCGTGGCTGCCCGTGTCAATAGGCTACTACCTCTTCGCCATCCTTTTCCTGATGTTCGACATTGAGACCGTGTTCCTCTATCCATGGGCAGTCGTTGTGAAGCAGTTTGGTCCGATGGCACTCGTCAGCATCGGTTTCTTCCTGTTGGTACTCATCTTTGGCCTGGCTTACGCCTGGCGGAAAGGAGCATTAGAATGGAAGTGAGGAAACCGCACATCAAGAGTATTCCTTATGACGAGTTTAAGGACAACGCCGCATTGGAGAAGATCGTGGACGAACTTCATGAGGGCGGCGTGAACATTGTGGTGGGTTCGCTTGACCAAGCCATCAACTGGGGGCGTTCGAACTCATTGTGGTCGCTCACCTTTGCCACGAGTTGCTGTGGCATCGAGTTCATGGCTGTGGGTTGCGCCCGTTATGACTTCGCCCGTTTCGGGTTTGAGGTGACGCGCAACTCCCCTCGCCAGGCAGACTTGATCATGTGCGCCGGCACCATTACCCACAAGATGGCTCCCGCCCTGAAACGTCTCTACGACGAGATGGCAGAGCCGAAGTATGTGATTGCCGTGGGCGGATGCGCCATCAGTGGCGGTCCGTTCAAGTCGAGCTATCATGTGGTAAAAGGCATCGAGGAGATTGTTCCCGTGGATGTATTCATCCCCGGATGCCCCCCGCGTCCCGAAGCCATCCTTTACGGCATGATGCAATTGCAGCGCAAGGTGAAAATCGAAAAGTTCTTTGGTGGCATCAACCACAAGCAAACGAAGGAAGAACGTGAGCTGGGCATCTCCAACGAGGAACTCATCTATGGCAAGAAAGGCAAGCCCATCGTGGTGACAGACGTTCCCGAGGAGTTTGAGAAAGAAATGAAATCGAAGATGGAAGAACCAAAGAAAGAGGAGGCGACGAAATGAAATTAGAGAATTTGATATTCGATTTCGATGTGTTTGCCTCCAAGATGGCAGACCTGAAAGACAAGCAGCATTTCGACTATCTCATCACCATCGTCGGTGAGGACTTCGGAGAGGAAGGCTTGGGATGCGTCTATCTTTTGGAAAACACCGAAAGCCACAAGCGCGTCAGTGTGAAGATATTAGCACGAACGCAAACATGCGGTGACAACATAGCATCCAATGGCAGGGGTGAGACTGATGGAATGACCATGTCGTATATTCCCACGGTATCGCACTTATGGAAAGGTGCCAACCTATTGGAACGCGAGGTGTATGACTTCTTGGGCATTGTGTTCCTGGGACATCCCGACATGCGCCGCCTGTTCCTACGCAATGACTTCCAAGGTTATCCCCTACGCAAGGACTTCAAGGCCACCGATGCCTATACGTTGGAAGACGACGAGGAACCCGACTACGGTTTGGAATACTTCATCGACAAGAATGGCTATCTGCAATCTAAGCAAAACCGCCTCTTCACCGATGACGACTATGTGGTGAACATCGGTCCGCAGCACCCCAGCACCCACGGTGTACTCCGTTTGCAGACCGTACTCAACGGCGAGACTGTGAAGCGCATCTATCCACACTTAGGCTATATTCACCGTGGTATCGAGAAGATGTGGGAGTCGATGACCTATCCGCAAACCTTGGCACTGACCGACCGACTGAACTACCTTTGCGCCATGCAGCAACGCCATGCGTTAGTGGGAGTCATCGAGGAGGCGATGGGCGTGGAACTCACCGACCGCATCAAGTATATCCGCACCATCATGGACGAGTTGCAACGTATCGACTCGCACCTATTGTTCACCTCGTGTTGCGCACAGGACTTGGGCGCATTGACCGCCTTCCTTTATGGTATGCGCGACCGCGAACATGTGTTGAACGTGATGGAGGAGACTACTGGTGGCCGTCTGATCCAGAACTATTACAGGATTGGTGGACTACAAGACGACATTGACCCCAATTTCGTAAAGAACACGAAAGACTTGGTGAAATACCTTCGCCCGATGATTCAGGAGTATATGGATGTGTTTGGCGACAACGTCATCACCCACAATCGTATGGAGCAAGTTGGTCCGATGTCACTTGAAGACTGTATCAACTATGGCGTGACAGGTCCCGCTGGACGTGCATCGGGTTGGAAGAACGATGTTCGCAAGAACCACCCATACGATATGTACGACCAAGTGGAATGGGAACAAGTCACGCTGACAAGTTGCGATTCCATGGGACGCTACCTTGTACATATCAAAGAGTTGTACCAAAGTCTCAACATCATCGAGCAACTCATCGACAACATTCCTGAGGGCGACTTCTATGTCAAGCAGAAGCCCATCATCAAGGTTCCCGAAGGACAGTGGTACTTCTCTGTGGAAGGAGCGGCAGGTGAGTTTGGCATCTATCTCGACTCGAAAGGCGACAAGAGCCCGTACCGCATGAAGATGCGCCCGATGGGCTTGAGTCTCGTCGGTGCCCTCGACGCGATGCTTCGTGGGCAGAAGATTGCCGACCTCGTCACCACGGGTGCCGCCATCGACATCGTGATTCCCGATATTGACAGATAGGCTAAAAGGAAAAACCTCAAAATCACAAATAGACATGTTTGATTTTTCAATAGTAACGCAATGGTTTGACGGACTTCTCCGAAACACACTTGGTCTCGGCGACTTCTGGGCAATCCTTATTGAGTGCATCCTGGTGGGCCTCATCATTCTGACAGCATACGCCCTCCTTGCTATTGCGCTGATATTCATGGAGCGTAAGGTCTGCGCCTATTTCCAGTGCCGCCTTGGCCCGATGCGCGTTGGTCCTTGGGGAATCTTCCAGGTGTTTGCCGACGTGCTGAAGATGCTCATCAAGGAGATCTTTTTCGTTGACAAGGCCGACAAGTTCCTTTATGCACTGGCTCCATTCCTCGTCATCATCGGTTCGATAGGTACATTCTCGTTCCTCCCTTGGAACAAAGGGGCGGGTGTCCTCGACTTCAACGTGGGCGTGTTCCTCATCACCGCCATCTCGTCAATAGGCGTGTTGGGTGTCTTCCTCGCTGGTTGGAGTAGCAACAACAAGTATTCGGTGGTTTCCGCCATGCGTGCCGCCGTGCAGATGATTTCTTACGAGATGTCGCTCTGCCTCTGCCTCATCACGGCAGTCATCTTGATTGGCTCCATGCAGGTGAGTACCATCGTCGATTACCAAACGGGGCCATGGAACTGGCTCATCGTGAAAGGCCATATCCCTGCCATCATCGCCTTCATCGTGTTCCTCATCGCCGGCAATGCCGAAGCCAACCGCGGGCCATTCGACATGGCGGAGGCAGAAAGCGAGTTGACGGCTGGCCATCACACGGAATACTCCGGCATGGGATTCGGTTTCTTCTACTTGGCAGAATTCCTCAACCTGTTCATCATCTCTGGTATCGCCACCACCGTGTTCCTCGGGGGCTGGGCACCATTGAACATTGGCATAGAGGCATTCGACAACGTGATGAACTACATCCCGGGTATCGTCTGGTTCTTGGGCAAGGCTTTTGCCGTCGTTTGGTTGTTGATGTGGATTAAATGGACATATCCCCGCCTGCGTATCGACCAGATCTTGAAGCTTGAGTGGAAATACCTGATGCCATTGTCGCTCATCAACCTTATCTTGATGACTGTGGTGGTAGCCTTGGGCTTATATATTAAATAATGTGTTAGAGAAACTAGAAAATCTAGAATAACTAGAAATACTAGAAAAAGAAAATGGAACAGAATAATTCATATTTCGGCGAGCTTGCGGATGGCATAAAAACATTGGCAACGGGATTGAAGGTAACACTCAAGGAGTACTTCTCCCCCAAGTCAACGGAGCAATATCCCGAAAACCGCAAGACCACGCTGCATGTGGCAAAACGCCATCGCGGACGCTTGGTGTTCAAGCGCAACGAGGACGGCAGCTACAAATGTACCGCTTGCACCCTGTGCGAGAAGGCATGTCCCAACGGCACCATCAAGATCACGTCGGAGATGCGCGAAGACCCTGACACGGGCAAGAAGAAACGCCACCTCATCGACTATCGCTATGACTTGGGCGACTGCATGTTTTGCCAACTCTGCACCAATGCCTGCAACTTCGATGCCATCGAGTTCACCAACGACTTCGAGAATGCCGTGTTCGACCGCGACGCGTTGGTATTGCATCTCGACAAGGAAGTCTACGATGGCGGTTCGCTGCCCCAGCTCATCGACGGCGGCGCACCATTGACTATCGGTAAGTTTAACACCAAAACAAAGTAAGGAATATGGCAAATTTAGTAATGTTTTGCATCTTGGCGGTGCTGATTATCGGCTCTGCCATCCTATGCGTAACGACCAAGAGTATCATGCGAGCCGCGACATTCCTGCTCTTTGTTCTCTTCGGCGTGGCAGGAATCTATTTCCTGCTTGACTACACATTCCTTGGCGCGGCGCAAATCAGCATCTATGCCGGAGGTATCACGATGATGTATATCTTCGCCATCCAACTGGTTTCCAAGCGCACGTTGCAAGGACTGCAAGAGCATGTCAAGGGCAGCCGCGTCCTTACGGGCGCATTGGCGGCATTGATAGGCTTTGGCACCGTGATGATCGTATTTTTCAAGAACCAACTATTCGACCGTATGGCGATGATGTCCGTTGACAATGAGGTGCCGATGGACAAAATCGGCGCAGCCATGGTGGGCGCGGATAAGTACCAGTATGTACTCCCCTTCGAGTTCATCTCCATCTTCCTGCTCGCCTGTATCATCGGTGGAATCATGATTGCAAGAAAGGAGGATAAGCAATGATACCTGTAGAGTGTTATTTCGCGCTGAGCGCCATGTTGTTTTTCATTGGCTTCTTCGGCTTCGTGACCCGTCGCAACCTGATTGCGATGCTTATCTCCGTCGAACTGGTGTTGAATGCCGTTGACATCAACTTCGCCGTGTTCAACCGCATCCTCTTCCCCGGGCAACTCGAAGGCATGTTCATGACGCTCTTCTCCATCGGGGTAAGCGCCGCCGAGAGTGCCGTTGCCATCGCTATCATCATCAATGTTTACCGCAACTTCAAGAGTGACCAGGTGAACAGTATTGAAAACATGAAATGGTAATTCTTTAAGATTAATGATTAAAGATTAAAAATTTAAAAGGATTATGTACGAATATTCATTTTTGATACTTCTTCTACCGCTATTGTCATTCCTCGTGTTAGGGCTTGCGGGAATGAAGATGTCGCACAAAACGGCAGGACTTATCGGTACCTGCTCGCTTGGGGTGGTCACCGCCCTCAGCTATTACGCAGCCTATCAATATTTCACGACGGCCCGTACAGCTGAAGGCATCTACCAAACCTTTGTGCCTTATAACTTCACATGGTTGCCATTGGGCAACTTGCACTTTGACATGGGTATCTTGCTCGACCCCATCTCGGTCGTGATGTTAATCGTCATATCGACGGTGTCGCTCATGGTACACATCTACTCCTTCGGATACATGCATGGCGAGAAGGGCTTCCAACGCTACTATGCGTTCCTCAGCCTGTTCTCCATGTCAATGCTCGGACTTGTGTTGGCAACCAATATTTTCCAGATGTATATGTTCTGGGAATTGGTGGGTGTCAGTTCATATCTGCTCATCGGGTTCTATTACCCATTGCATGCTGCCGTCGCCGCCTCTAAAAAGGCATTCATCGTGACACGCTTCGCAGATATGTTCTTCCTCATCGGTATTCTCATCTTTGGCTACTACACCGACTCGTTCAGCTTCTCCTTCGCGGGCGACATCGTGATGGGTGCCGGGACAACCCCGTTTATCGCAGGTGTTCCCGCCAAGGCTGTTGCGGCAGGCGCATTCATCCTCCCCACGGCATTGGTGTTGATGTTCATCGGTGGTGCCGGTAAGAGTGCCATGTTCCCGTTGCACATCTGGTTGCCCGATGCCATGGAGGGTCCCACTCCCGTCTCGGCATTGATCCATGCCGCCACGATGGTGGTTGCCGGCGTGTTCCAGGTGGCACGTATGTTCCCGCTGTGGATCGAGTATGCGCCACAAGCCATGTCGGTCATCGTATGGATAGGCGTGTTCACCGCCTTCTATGCCGCTGCCGTGGCATGTGCACAGACCGACATCAAGCGTGTCCTCGCCTTCTCCACCATCTCGCAAATCGCGTTCATGATGGTGGCTCTCGGCGTCTGCTTGCCCGGTCATGAGGGATTGTTCGACAACCATGCCCAGTTAGGTTACATGGCGGGCATGTTCCACCTCTTCACCCACGCCATGTTCAAGGCTTGCCTGTTCCTTGGGGCGGGATGTATCATCCATGCCGTCCATTCCAACGAGATGGCATTGATGGGCGGCTTGCGTAAGTACATGCCCATCACGCATGTCACGTTCCTCGTCTCTTGCTTGGCGATAGCGGGCATTCCCTTCTTCTCGGGCTTCAGTTCGAAGGACGAGATTATCACCGCTTGCTTCCAGTATAGTCCCATCGTGGGATGGATTATGACTGGCATCGCCGCCATGACCGCCTTCTACATGTTCCGTCTCTATTACGGAATCTTCTGGGGCACGGAGAACAAAGAGGCGCACGAGCATCACACGCCACACGAGGCACCCCTGTCAATGACCATTCCATTGATTGTCCTTTGCCTGATTACCGTTGGCGTTGGCATCTACACCACCCTCGGCGGGTTCCTCGGATGGGGCGGCTCGTTTGGCAGTTTTGTCAGTGCCACAGGGCAGGACTACACCATCCACTTCGACAAGCAGATAGCGTTGACCTCGACCGTCATCGCCATCCTGAGCATCTGCCTCGCCACCTATATCTATAAAGGTGAGCAGCAGCCCATCGCCGACACGCTCTATAAGAAGTTCCCCAACCTCTGGCGGGCTGCTTATAAGCGTTTCTACCAAGACGAGATCTGGCAGTTCGTGACCCACAAGGTCATCTTCCGCTGCGTCTCCATGCCTATCGCCTGGTTTGACCGCCGCGTCATCGACGGCACGTTCAATTTCCTCGCTTGGGGAACCAACGAGGCGGGCGAGTCGCTCCGTCCCTGGCAGAGTGGCGATGTGCGCCAATACGTCGTATGGTTCTTGACAGGCGCGATAGCCCTGACGCTCATATTGCTTGCTTTGTAACATCGTAATAACGAAATATCGCAATAACGAAATCACGAAAATGAATATACTAACATTATTCGTAATCATCCCCGCCTTGATGCTGCTCGGTCTTTGGCTCGCCAAGAACCTCTATCAAGTGCGTGGCGTGATGGTGGCCGGCGCATCGTGCCTGCTGGCCCTGTCAATATGGCTGACGGTCTATTTCGTGCAGCAACGTGCGGCAGGAAATACCGATGTGATGTTGCTACGCGACAGCATCGACTGGTTCAAGCCCCTCAACATCTGCTACGCCGTGGGCGTCGACGGCATCTCCGTGGTGATGTTGCTCCTGTCGAGCATCATCGTCTTCACGGGAACGTTTGCCTCCTGGCAACTCAAGCCGCTCACCAAGGAGTATTTCCTTTGGTTTACGCTCCTCTCGACAGGTGTCTTCGGCTTCTTCATCTCCATCGACTTGTTCACCATGTTCATGTTCTATGAGGTGGCATTGATCCCGATGTACCTCCTCATCGGCGTATGGGGCAGCGGGGCGAAGGAATATTCTGCCATGAAACTGACGCTCATGCTCATGGGAGGCTCCGCCCTCCTCATCATCGGCATCCTCGGCATCTACTTCTTCTCGGGCGCAACGACGATGAACGTCATCGACATCGCCGCCATGCACAACATCCCCGTTGCCATCCAGAAGGTGTTCTTCCCCTTCATCTTCATCGGATTCGGCGTGCTCGGTGCGATGTTCCCATTCCACACATGGTCTCCCGACGGTCATGCCTCCGCCCCGACTGCTGTCTCCATGCTCCATGCGGGCGTGTTGATGAAACTCGGAGGCTACGGCTGTTTCCGCGTGGCGATGTACCTGTTGCCCGACGCTGCCCGTGAGTTGGCATGGTTCTTCCTCATCCTCACCACCATCTCCGTGGTGTACGGCGCACTCTCTGCCTGTGTGCAGACCGACCTGAAGTACATCAACGCCTACTCATCGGTGTCCCACTGCGGCCTGGTGCTGTTCGCCCTGTTGATGATGACACAGAATGCCTGTTCGGGAGCCATCCTCCAGATGCTCTCCCACGGTCTGATGACCGCCCTCTTCTTTGCCCTCATCGGTATGATTTACGGGCGTACACACACCCGCGACGTGCGTAAGCTCGGCGGTTTGATGAAGATCATGCCGTTCCTTGCCGTCGGTTACCTGATAGCAGGCTTGGCAAACCTCGGCCTCCCGGGATTCTCCGGTTTCACGGCAGAGATGACCATCTTCGTCGGCTCGTTTGAGAACAACGACACTTTCCACCGCGTCTGCACCATCATTGCCTGTACGTCAATCGTCGTCACGGCGGTCTACATCCTTCGCGTGGCGGGCAAAATCCTGATGGGTAAGGTCGCCGACCCACACTATGAGCATCTCACCGATGCCACCTGGGACGAGCGCGTCGCCGTGGCATGTCTCATCTTCTGCGTGGCGGGCCTTGGCCTGACACCCTTCTTCTTCAAGCCCATCGTCGACAACGCGCTGGTGCCCATCCTTCAAGTCATCACTCCAACCATGTAAAATCAGAAAGATATGAACTACGGACAATTTTTAAATATGATTCCAGAGGCAACATTGGTTGCCATCTTGATCATTCTGTTCATTGCTGACTTTGCATTGAGCAAGAGTGAGAAGCGTCATAGCATCCTTCGCACGATGACGTTGGTGCTGGTAGGCCTGCAGATGATCCCCTGCATCACCACGGGAGCCTCCACCGCCTTTGCAGGAATGTACTTCACCACACCCGCCGTGGGAGCGATGAAAGTCATCCTCACGGGTGGTACGTTGGTTGTGTTGCTCATGGCGCAACCGTGGCTGCAACAGCATGAAGTGAGCCGCCGCTACGAGGGAGAATTCTATATGCTCGTCGTCTCAACCCTGTTGGGTATGTACATGATGATGTCGAGCGGACACTTCCTGAT
>JAFRRN010000037.1 GCA_017428055.1 Prevotella sp. | reverse complement strand
TGAACTGCTCTCTGGCTTCTGCCAGCATCTTTGAATACTCTTCTTGTGTCATTGCTTTAACAATTTGGCTGCGCCTGAATAAATAACGCAGCAGGTTATTATTCTATTGCCTTAGCTTGACACAGTTGAAATGACGACCTCATGTCTGATTGAAACAATATCCCTTAAAGGAATATATCTTCTAAGATTCTCATCAATATAAGGTAAATAATTTCGAATTTTATTGAAAGGTACTTTCTTAAAATCTTCTTTAGATACACTTGAGACAAGCAAAGGAAAAACCTCACCCTCAAAATCTGCTGAATCTAACATATGCTTAATTTCACTATTCTTTAAAAGGTTAATTGGCATCATTTCTGATTTCACATTTGTTCCCCTTTCTTCATTTGGTAAAAGGAAGAATTGAATTTGAATTTTTGGTTTTGAATCAATATCTTTGATAATACATTCAAAGGTTTTGATAGGATTACACATAAAGAATTGGAATTTGTCTGGATGCAAATTCATAGGGTTAGTTTTCAAGTTTCTTGAGATTTTAGGCAAATAGATGTTGTAATAATGGTTGTCTATCAGTTTACAAAAAACATTCATACGCTCCTCTTGAGGATATATCTCAAAAGATCGAATCCTTATATCATGAAATACTCCTTGGGAGAATTGCGGATAATCAAACAACAATAAAATAATTCTATCTAATTCTTTGTATTGTTGGAGTTCATGTTCATCACGAATAGAAAACAACCATTTACTATCCTCTTTTCTTTCAATGTAAGAAGAATGACAATAGGGACATTCTGATTGCATTCTCATTACACGTCCTCCACACTGTTTACACTTATCTACTTGATCGACCTTATTGCATGATTTTACTTCACTCTTATCTGCTAAATCATCACCTCTTGCACCCGTTCCTGTTCCAGGAACACCTGTTATTAATGAAGCTAAATGCTGACCGACATACCCCAATTTTGCGGCAGGAGTTTGGTTTGTCACTTTCGCCCACTTTCTCATTACGCTACGAGGTGAGATAACAACTTCTTGAAGGAAATCTGCAATTAGTTCCTTACTTGTTGGTATAGTAATATAATTCGAATTTGGTCTCATATTATTTTAACAAATCACATATTCCCACCTTCAAAGCACGTGCAATTTTTTCAGCTACAACTATCGTCACTTTTCTTTCTCCACGTTCTATCATACCTATATAAGTACGGTGTAAATTAGACATCTCTGCCAATTTCTCTTGTGAAAGTCCCTTTTGCAACCGAAGATTGCGAACATTGCTTGCAAATATTTCCAAAATTGAAGACATATTCAAAAATCTTTATGGTGCAAAAGTAACAAGTTGGAATTAAATTATCAACATACGATAGTATGCAACAAACTAAAATTTGACCATTTTTTATTATAAATTATGTTATTCATAAAGAAAAACTATAACCACTATTTTTGAAATCTTCCCTGAAACTTCCGCTTTTCAATATTTTTGTTTACTTTTGCCATTGAAAGTGAATAAGATGGATTTTAGGAAGAAGAGCAACGACATTGTCAAGGTTGTGGCATCATTGGCGTTAGGTGGTGCCATCTTGTATTGGATGTACCGTGATTTCGACTTCAAGCAGGTGGAGCATGTATTGCTGCACGAGATGGACTGGACGTGGATGTTGCTATCGTTTCCTTTTGGCATCCTGGCGCAGATGTTTCGTGGATGGCGTTGGAAACAGACATTGGAACCCATAGGCGAACATCCCCGGACATCCACCGCCCTCTATTCGATATTCCTTTCTTACGCCTCAAGCCTTGTCATCCCCCGCATCGGTGAGTTTGCCAGATGCGCAGTGCTGAAGAGATATGATGGCGTATCCTTCCCCAAGGCTTTGGGAACAGTGGTAACGGAGCGCACCGTAGATACCCTGCTCATCTTTCTCATTGCCATTCTCACCTTCCTGTTGCACATCCCCATCTTCACAAAGTTCTTTGCCCACACAGGCACCAGCCTTGATACCGTGTTGCGAGGCTTCTCCCTGACTGGCTATGTGGTGACCGCCATCTGCGGCATTGCCGTGTTATGGTTGGCACACATCCTGCTTCAACGCCTATATATATATAATAAGGTGAGAAATGCCTTGCAGGGAATATGGCAGGGAATCATCTCCCTGAAGGACGTGAAAGATGTCCCCTTATTCATCCTGATGTCTTTTGCCATCTGGGGATGTTATTTCCTCCACCATTACCTGGCATTCTTCTGTTTCGATGCCACGTCGCATGTAGGCTTCGGATGTGGGTTGGTGACATTCATTGTGGGTAGCTTTGCGGTCATTGTCCCCACTCCCAACGGTGCCGGCCCATGGCATTTCGCCGTCAAGACGATGCTCATTCTCTATGGTGTGGCAGACAACGACGCCTTGTTTTTCGTGCTGATCGTGCATTCCGTGCAGACACTGCTGGTCGTCTTGCTCGGTTTTTACGCCTGGGGGGCTTTGCTTCTGCAAGAAAGGAAAAAAGGAAACATTCATCATTAACCAAAATAAAAACCAAAATCTATGAGTGAAATTAAGAACTTAAATCCCACGTGCATCTGGAAAAACTTCTATGCACTGACACAAGTTCCACGTCCCTCGGGACATTTGGAGAGAGTACAACAATTCCTCCTCGACTTCGCCAAAGAGGCCGGAGTGGAGGCTTTCATCGACGAGGGGCGCAACGTAGTGATGCGCAAGCCCGCCACCGAGGGCATGGAAAACCGCAAGGGCGTCATCCTGCAAGCCCACATGGACATGGTGCCACAGAAAACCCCTGAGTCTACACACAACTTTGAGACCGACCCCATACAGCCTTGGATTGACGGCGAATGGGTGAAGGCGAAAGGCACGACGCTCGGTGCAGACAACGGACTGGGTGTTGCCGCCATCATGGCGGTGATGGAAGCCAAGGACTTGCAGCACGGTCCCATCGAGGCACTCATCACTGCCGACGAAGAGACGGGCATGTATGGTGCCAACGACCTACCCGAGAAGATGCTGCAAGGCGACATCCTCTTGAACTTAGACTCCGAGCATTGGGGCAAGTTTGTCATTGGTAGCGCGGGCGGAATCGATGTTACCGCCACATTAGACTATAAAGAGGCGGAGACCGATCCCGAGGACGCTGCCGTCCGTGTGACGCTCAAAGGACTGCGAGGAGGCCATTCGGGCTTGGAAATCCATGAGGGACGTGCCAATGCCAATAAGTTGATGGTGCGTTTCGTGCGCGAGGCCATCGAGGAATGTGAGGCTCGCCTCGCCTCCTGGCACGGCGGCAACATGCGCAACGCCATTCCTTTCAAGGCAGAAGTGGTGCTGACGTTACCCAAGGAGAATGTGGAAGCATTGAAAGAACTGGTGGAAGACTGGAAGGAAGACTTCGCTGATGAATACAAAGGTATCGAGAGCGGCATCGAGTTCTATGCAGAGGAAGTGGAAACACCTGTTAACGAAATCCCTGTTGAGATACAAGACAACGTCATCAACGCCATCTATGGCTGCCACGACGGCGTGTTGCGCATGATTCCAAGCTACCCCGAGGTGGTAGAGACCTCCTCCAACCTCGCCATCATCGACATCGAGAACGGCAGCGCATCGTTGAAGGTGCTGGCACGTTCCAGCCGCGAGGACATGAAGGACTATATCGTCAAGACCTTGGAGAGTTGCTTCAACATGGCGGGCATGAAGGTGGAGACCGCCGGCAGTTATGGCGGATGGGATCCCAATCCCGATAGCGAAATCCTCCATTTGTTGCTCAAGATCTACAAGGAACAGAATGGCCAAGACGGCATTATACAAGTAGACCATGCCGGACTGGAATGCTCCGTCATCCTCGGCAAGTACCCACACCTTGACGTGGTGAGCCTCGGACCGACGATGAAGAGCCCACACACCACCACAGAGCGGGCACTCATCGCCACAGTGGAGCCTTTCTGGAAGCTGTTGAGGAAGGCTTTGGAGGTAATCCCCGCCAAGGGATGAGCCTGCCGGGCAATACTATAAATCCTAGATATCCTAGAAAAACTAGAATATCTAGGATTTCTATAAAACCTAAAAAAATCGCCTCGGAGGGTTAGCATTTCCCCTCTTTTCTTGTTATTAGGATAAAGGCAAGACGAAATGCAAGACTATCAACACATAGAATCCTTATTTCATCTGCATTACGAGCGGATGCTCCACCTGGCGCAATGGCTGCTCAAAGACAGCGAGGAGGCGCGCGACGTGGTGAGCCAGGTATTCGTGCAACTGCTCGATACACTGCCCACCCATGTCAACGAGGCATACCTACTCACCACCGTGCGCAACCGTTGCCTCAACCAAATCATGCACAAGCGGGTGGAAGAGAGGGCAAGACTCCTCCTGTCGATAGCCAAAACCGACGAGAACCCCGTCTCAGCCATGGAGCGGGAACGGCTTTTGGACGACATCGAGGCATTCATCAACAACCGCCTTTCCCCCGAGAACCAGCGCATCGTGCAAATGCGCTTCAACAAACAGATGTCGTACCAAGCCATCGGACGTGAGTTGAACATCAGCCGTGTGGCAGTTTACAAGCATCTGTCGCAAGCTCTCCGCACATTAAGACAACACTTTAACCCCGATAACCATGAACGAGATTGAGAGACTTTTCGACATGACAGAGCATCCCGAACGCTATTCCGCACAAGACTGGCACAACCTCGTGGGCGGCAATCCCCTCCAAGAAAAGGAGAAAAAGGATGCCTGGGACGACATTACCCACCAATACCAAGCACGCCACGTACGCCTCCACACCACCCCTTTGCGCTGGGCTGCCGCCTTGGCAGGGTTGGCCATGCTCACTGGCATCACTTATGCCACCGTCAGGTACTTCACCAACGAGGGGCGGCAAACACCCCCAATCGCCACCGAGCAAGCCATCTCCCACCCCATCGACACCCTCCAGGCAGCGGAAAAGGCACTGGGCACTCCTACAGACACCCTCTCCACGCGCATCTTCGAGAATGTCACGCTCCATGCGATGCTCCAGGAGATGGCACGATTCTATGGCATCAACATCGAGTTCGACGACATGACGACGAGCCAACTACGCCTCTACTACGAATGGGACCAGCACAACAGCCTCGACGAGGTGGTGCGACAACTCAACTCCTTTGAGCATGTGAGCATCTCACGGCATGACAGCATTCTATTCATCCACTAAACCACGCCACACCACCATGCAGAAGACCCACCACCCACGTACCCTGGCACTCCTCGTCTTGGCACTTTTCACCAATGCCCTGTCAGCACAGCGCATCAGCCGCGACTACCATGAAACGTCATTATCAGACATCCTCGTGGAATTGAGCCATGCCTCTTCCCAATACAAGATATCATTCATCTACAACGAACTGGAGGACTTCTCCGTCACACACACCGTCCACAACCGAACCATACCCGATGCCATCGGCGACTGCATCGGCTTCTATCCCATCCGAATGACCGTCAACGACTCGCTCATCTTCGTGGAATGTACGCAGAAACAAGAGCGGAGGCTCATCGGAAGGCTCATCGACGAGCAAGGTCACCCTATCGCTTTCGCCAACATTACCATCCTCTCACCGAGAGACACCTGCTTCATCAATGGAGGCGTGAGCAATGAGGGTGGCCTGTTTGTCATCCCATGCGACGAGCGGGAGGCACTGGTAAGGGTCACGTACATAGGCTATAAGACGCTGGAAAAGCAAGTCCGCATCCACGACATCGGCACATGGCAGATGACACCCGAGGCTTTCACGCTCAACGGCGTGGAGGTGAAGGGCGACATTCCACGCCTCGACCTACGAGGGGCGTCGCTCGTGATGACGGTGGAGAACACGGTGTTGGAACGCCTTGGCACCGCCGAGGACATCCTTTGCCGCATTCCCACGGTCATCAAGAATGGGGATAAGTTTGAGGTGTTGGGCAAGGGAGCACCTACCATCTACATCAATGGGCGACAGGTACGCGACCCGCAGGAGTTGGGCCAACTCCAATCCGACCAGATAAAGAACGTCGAAGTGGTGCAAAACCCCGGCGCACGATATGATGCCACGGTAAAAGCCGTCATCGTCATCCACACCAAACGACCACAAGGCGAAGGCCTCGGCGTGGAACTGTCTTCCTATTCCCGCAAGTCAAGGGGAGGCATCAACAACGAGCGCGTCAACCTGACTTATCGCACGGGTGGGCTTGAGGTGTTCGCCATGGGTTTTGGCGCATACAATGATATAAGGACTCAAGACATCTTCAACGAGACAACCTTCTCTGACACCATCTGGACAAACAGCCATGATGGGAAATGTCGGGAGAAAAACACCTATTTCGAGGGAAAGGTAGGGGTCAATTACCAACCAAATGACCACCATTCCGTCGGTGCGTTCATCCAAAACGAATATGACAAGATCAACAGTTATGAGACCAATTCAGACATCATAGAGGCATTTGGCATTCCCTATGACAAATTGGGAATTAACACCGAAGGAACCACCCAATGGAGTCCCTCCCTCTCTGCCAACCTTTATTACAACGGCATCATAGGGAAGTGGACCGTCGACTTCAATGCCGACCTCATCCATCGCCATGGGACAATAACAGGGAAAAACGACGAGAAGAGCGACAATTACGACAACCGCAACGTGAATACGCAAAACATCAGCAAGACAAACATGGTGGCGGAAAAACTCATCTTGTCATATCCCATCGGGAAAGGGAAACTTTCGGTTGGAGAGGAATATACCGATACCAAGCGGAAAAACATGTTCAACAATGCCGAAGGCTACCTTGACAACAGCCAAAACGAGACTCGCGAGCGCAACACCGCACCTTTCATAGAATGGGAACAGCCCCTTGGGAAATGGCATCTGTCCACAGGATTGCGCTATGAGCATACATCCACAGAAATCACCATTGGCGACGAAAAGCAACCGGGGCAAAGCCGCACATACGACAAACTCTTTCCATCCCTCGCCCTTTCCGCATCCCTGCCTGTCAAGATTGCCTCGAAGTCGCCGCAACCCCTCTCCCTGTCGCTCAGCTATGCCTCACGCACCTTCCGTCCCACATACAACAACCTCAACGGCAACATCATCTATGAAAGCCGGCTGAATTACCAAATCGGCAATCCCATGCTCAAGCCGTGCTTCATCCACAACATCTCTTTCATGGCGATGCACAGAGGATTCTTCCTCAACGTCAACTTTAGCAGGTATAATGACGAGTTCTTCTTCACCACAGACTTTTATCAAAACGACCCCAAAATCAACCTCGTCACCTTCCGAAACTACCCCCACCGCAACCAGTTGTTGGTGACAGCTGGTCTCAACAAGAGCATCGGACTCAAAGGATGGCTCACAGGGGCATCTTGGCTACCGCAATACAGCGTGAGCTTCATGAAACAATGGTTCGAGAGCGAATACCTTGGCGAGATGAAGACATTTAACCGGCCCATAGGCGTCGTGCAATTCAACAACGTCGTCAACTTGAGACACGACTGGATAGTGACGCTCGACTTCATGGCTTTTACCACGGGAAACCAGAACAATAGTTTCTTCAGAAAACCCAAGTCGATGGCCAACTTAAGCCTAAGCAAGGACTTCCTCGACCGCAGACTCAACGTAAAGGTTGCTGCCAATGACATCTTCAATGGCTTCACTAACCGTTTCACACTCTATAGCAACCACATGCTCTTCCACAGGACAGACAAGGAAGACGTCCGGTTTGTATATCTCTCCCTGCGCTACCGATTCAACGTCACCCCGTCGAAGTACAAGGGAACGGGCGCGGGAAACGCGGAAAAGCGCCGCCTATGATTCTGTACACGCCATTTTTTGCACCATAAACAATTTGTTTCCGTACCATAAACAAACTGTTTGCGATACCTAAACAAACAGTTTACGATACGGAAACAAATTGTTTATCCACCAAAAAACTTGGCGTACAACATGGATGAACAGACGCCACACGGCACTTGATTGTGGGAAAAAGACCAAATAAATCCTTAAAAATGTGCGCCTCGTTGCCATTTTTCAGGATTTTTTTTTAATTTTGCAGCCAAATCAATTCATTATCAATCATTAAATATGGACGACTATCACGCGGAAAACTTGAAGCACAGAGCGTGAGGATTGAGCCAGATGAGCTAATCCTCATGCAAGAATAGCATTTTTCACACGCATGATTATACACGTGGAGGATTAGCAAATGAAAACGTATTGGAACACAACGGGCAAACTGAGCCACCTCAGCGAGTGGCAACCTAACTGCTGGATTCAAGTGACATGCCCCACGGAAGAGGACCAGCGCGAACTCGAAGAGCGATTCAACATCCCCGATTACTTCATGTCGGACATCAGCGATACCGACGAGCGTGCCCGCTATGAGTACGACGACGGCTGGATGCTCATCATCCTGCGTATACCATACGTCAAGGAGATACGCTCGCGCACACCCTATACCACCATCCCACTCGGCATCATCCACAAGCGCGATGTCACCATCACGGTCTGCTATTACGAGACCAACATGATGATAGACTTCGTCTCCTACCAGCAGAAGCGCGGGGAGGGATTCATCGACTATGTGGACCTGACGTTCCGCCTGTTCCTCTCCAGTGCCGTATGGTACCTGAAACGGCTCAAGCAAATCAACGCCCTCATCGAGAAAGCCAAGCACAACCTCGACCACGGCGTGAACAACGAGAGCCTGATTGGCCTGTCGCGCCTGCAAGACTCGCTCACCTACTTCAATACATCCATCCGCGGCAACGAGAACCTATTGCAGAAACTGAAGTTCAAGTTGCAGGTGGACGAACTCGACGCCGACCTCATCGAAGACGTGAGCATCGAGATGTCGCAGGCCAGGGAGACCACCAGCATCTACTCCGACATCCTCGAATCGACGATGGACACCTACTCGAGCATCATCAACAACAACATGAACACCGTGATGCGTACCCTCACCTCGGTGTCGATCATCATGATGTTCCCCACGCTCATCGCCTCGCTCTTCGGCATGAACCTCGTCAACGGCATGGAGTCGAGCCGGTTCGGATTCTTCATTGCACTCGTCATCTCCATCGTCGTATCGGGTTTGACTTGGGCGATTTTGCGATACAAACGTCTCGTTTGAGCGAAAAATGAACAAAAAAAGTGACATTCTTTCGTGTTTTTCATTTTTTTTATCTAAATTTGCAGTTCATTAAGAGATAAGCGCAGATTTATCTGCATTAAATCAAGCATAGAAGACAATACAACCTATTGAATAACCGGAACCATAAACTCAAATCAGTGAAATGATGGACTCTCAAGAAAATGTCCTTGAACAGGCACAGGAAGAAGTGAAGAAAAGTGAAGAAATTGTTGAAAACGTTGTAAAAAACGAGGAAGATGTAGCTTCACAAGTAGAACAACAAGAACAAGTGGCAGAAGAAAACCCTAAAGAAACCGCCGTGGAAGAGGCTGTGGAGGAAACGCCCATTGCTACGGAAGAAGCCACGCCGACAGTGGAAGAAGAACCCGTTGTCACGGAAGAAGCCACACCAACAGCCGAGGAGCAACCTGCCGAGCCGGAGGAAGATGCACCCGCCAAGAGGGCGTATGCGTCGAAGGAAGAAATCCTGGCGCGCGTCAGGGAAATCGCCCACGACGAGGAAGCCCCGCAAAAGGACGAGATTGACCACCTGAAGACGGTATTCTACAAATTGCACGTGGCAGAGCGCGAGGCACAGCTGAAGGACTATCTTGACAAGGGAGGCGACCCCGAGAAATACCAGGTGCGCCCCGACGACGTGGAAGAGGCCTTCAAAGCCGAGATGAACATCATCAAGGAGAAACGCGCCAAGATGTTCCAGGCACAGGAGTCTGAGAAACAGGAAAACCTCAAGAAGAAACTTGACATCATAGAGAAAATCAAGGCTATGGCAACGTCGCCCGACGAGGCCAACCGTTCATACCCACAATTCAAGGAGCTGCAGCAGCAATGGCACGAAATCAAAGCCGTTCCCGCCGAGAAAGCCAACGAGCTTTGGCGCAATTACCAGTTGTATGTGGAGCAGTTCTACGACCTGTTGAAACTCAACAACGAGGCTCGCGAGTATGACTTCAAGAAAAACCTTGAACTCAAGACGAAGATTTGCGAGGCTGCCGAGAAGCTGGCAGAGGAGCCCGATGTCATCAATGCGTTCCATCGCCTACAGGAACTGCATCAGCAGTACCGCGAGATAGGTCCCGTGTCGAAAGACTTGCGCGAGGAGATGTGGCAGCGATTCAAGGCTGCATCGACCGTCATCAACAAACGCCACCAGCAGCACTTTGAGAATCTCCGCTCGCAAGAGGAGGAGAACCTCACCAAGAAGACCGCCCTCTGCGAGAAGGTGGAGGCCATCAACCAAGAGGAGAACAAGGGTGCGAGCGATTGGGAGAAGCATACCAAGCAAATCATCGAAATCCAAAACGAGTGGAAGACCATCGGTTTCGCACCGCAGAAGATGAACGTGAAGATCTTTGAGCGTTTCCGCGCAGCATGCGATGACTTCTTCAGCCGCAAGGCAGAATACTTCAAGGAGATGAAACAGCGCTTCGCAGAGAACGCCGAAAAGAAGAAGGCTCTCGTCGAGAAGGCACAAGCCCTGCAAGACAGCACCGACTGGAAATCGACAAGCGACAAGCTCATCGCCCTGCAAAAGGAATGGAAGACCATCGGCATGGTACCTAAGAAACTGGGCGACCAGCTATGGAACGACTTCCTCGGTGCTTGCAACAAGTTCTTTGAGGCTCGCAACGCCGCCAACGCCGGCACACGCAGCCAAGAGAGAGAGAACCTCGCCGCCAAGCGCGACATCATCGCACAGCTGAAAGAGTTGGCAGAGAATGCCGTGGAAGACGCACAAGAGAAAGTTACCGAACTGGTCGGCAAATACCAAGAGATAGGTTTCGTGCCTTTCAAGGAAAAGGACAAGCTCTTCAAGGAATACCATGATGTCCTTGACAAGCTTTACAAGGAACTCAACATTTCCGTAAACCGCCGTAGACTCGACAACTTCCGCTCAACGCTAAAGAACATGGCGAAGAAGGGCGAGGATGCCATCGACAACGAGCGCGACCGCCTCATGCGCCGCTTCGAAAAGCTGAAACAAGAAATCCAGACCTACGAGAACAACCTCGGATTCCTCAATGCCAGCAGCAAGAAGGGCAACAAGCTCATCGAGGAGATGAACCAAAAGGTGCAGAAACTCAAGGACGACCTCGCCTTGGTGCGCGATAAGATCAAGGCGATAGACGAGTCTAACAATGCTGAAGAAACAGCGAAAGAAGAACAATAAACAGAAAGGGCTTCCAATTGGAAGCCTTTTTCTATTATCGATATGGGAAAGCAACAAAGTAAGGTATAAGTATTGAAACAACTTGTGAAAACAAAGAAGGGCGTAGGGATATAACCGAAAGTGGTCCGAAATCGCCCAAAAACACGCCCTACCAACATATAAGAAAATCGTTAAGTATTGATTTCCAATGACTTAACGATTTACTCTGTTGGGGTACTCGGATTCGAACCAAGAATGACAGGACCAGAATCTGTAGTGTTACCATTACACCATACCCCAAAGCCCTTGCACTTACCCATCCCATGATGTCTAAATGCGGTTGCAAAGGTACATCTTTTTTTTGAATGGGCAATACTTTGGGGTAGTTTTTTATAAAAAAAATCAAATATACAACCATTTTCACATTTTTTCCAATAAAACCATGTAACTTTGTAGCAAGTTATCATTACGAAAGAGAAAAGAATGGAAGAAACAAGAGAATTAGTTGAAGTAATCACCAAGGGAATCCAAGAGAAGAAAGGACAAGACATCGTCATCATAGATTTGTCAGGCATAGAGGGAACCATAGCCAATTATTTTGTCATTTGCCAAGGCAATTCACCGACACAGGTGGAGGCCATCACCGAATCGGTCGGCGACTTTGCCCGTGAAAAGTTGGACGAGAAGCCCACCCATGTCATTGGCTTGGGGCTGTCTCAATGGGTGGCGATGGATTACGGAAGTGTACTCGTACATATCTTCGTACCCGGGCTACGCTCCTATTATGACCTCGAAAGCCTTTGGCAGGATGCCAAGCAAACGCAAATACCCAACCTTGACTGACTTTTCGGCATATCTCTCATGCCATCAAACAACAAGAACATTACAACCATGGACAACAATAACAAGAACAAGCCTAACAATAACAAGGACCCAAAGATGCCCAAGTTCAACATGGGCTGGCTTTACGGGCTGATTATCATTACGCTTGCCGTCGCCTTTATCTTCAACGGGAATGGCACTCTTATGGAGCCAACGGCCAACAACAACATCAACCAACCCACCAGTTACACGAAATTCAAGGAATACGTGGACAAGGGATGGGTCAACAATGTGGTGGTCAACAAGAGCGAGAGCAAATTGAAAATGTACGTGCGCGCGAAGAATATCCGCGATGTCTTCAACATGTCAGCCCAGCAGACGGGCAAGAACCCATACACCACTGTGGACTTCGGCTCCGTGGACGAATTGGAGAAATACCTCACACAAGTACAATCGGAAGGGAAAATTGTTGACTTCAGCTATGACAACAAGAACAACAACGGACTGATGGACATCCTCATCAGCTTCGGTCCCATCATCTTCCTTGTGGTCATTTGGATACTCATCATGCGCCGAATGGGCGGAGGCATGGGCGGAGGAGCCGGTGTGTTCAGCGTTGGAAAGAGCAAGGCGCGGATGTATGAGAAAGGTAACGACCTCGGCGTGACGTTCAAGGACGTGGCCGGACAAGCTGGTGCCAAGCAGGAAGTACAGGAGATCGTGGACTTCCTCAAGAACCCGAAGAAATATACCGACCTCGGCGGCAAGATCCCCAAGGGCGCATTGCTCGTGGGACCGCCGGGAACGGGCAAGACATTGTTGGCAAAGGCCGTGGCTGGCGAGGCGAGTGTCCCCTTCTTCTCGATGAGTGGGTCCGACTTCGTGGAGATGTTTGTGGGTGTGGGAGCAAGCCGTGTGCGCGACCTGTTCCGACAGGCGAAAGAGAAATCCCCCTGCATCATCTTCATCGACGAGATTGATGCCGTGGGACGGGCGCGTTCCAAGAATCCCGCCATGGGCGGCAACGACGAGCGCGAGAACACCCTCAACGCCCTGTTGACGGAGATGGACGGCTTCGGCACCAATAGTGGCGTCATCATCCTCGCCGCCACCAACCGCGTTGACATGCTCGACAAGGCGTTGCTCCGTGCGGGTCGCTTCGACCGCCAAATCAATGTTGACCTACCCGACCTGCCCGAAAGGAAAGAGATATTCAAGGTACACCTGAAACCCGTCAAGGTGGATGACAGCTTAGACATTGACTTCCTCTCACGACAGACACCGGGATTCTCGGGGGCGGACATCGCCAATGTCTGCAACGAGGCGGCACTCATCGCCGCCCGTCGCAACGCCGAGACCGTGAGCAAGCAGGACTTCCTCGATGCCGTAGACCGCATCATCGGCGGTTTGGAGAAGAAGACGAAGGTGATGACGGCGGGAGAGAAACGTTCCATCGCCCTCCACGAGGCGGGCCATGCCACCATATCGTGGTTCTGCCAGTATGCCAACCCATTGGTGAAGGTGAGCATCGTGCCGCGCGGACAGGCATTGGGTGCCGCTTGGTACCTACCCGAGGAAAGGCAAATCACCACCAAGGAGCAGATGCTCGACGAGATGTGCGCCCTGCTTGGCGGTCGTGCCGCCGAGGAATTGTTCACGGGACATATCTCCACGGGTGCGATGAACGACCTGGAACGTGCCACGAAGAGTGCGTATGGCATGATTGCATACGCTGGTATGAGCGACCGTCTGCCCAACATCTGCTATTACAACAACCAAGAATACCAGTTCCAACGCCCCTATTCCGAGACGACCGCCAAGGTCATCGACGATGAAGTGCTGAAGATGATCAACGAACAATACGCCCGTGCCAAGCAAATCCTGACCGAGCATAGCCAAGGACACAACGAACTGGCAGAACTATTGATTACCAACGAAGTCATCTATGCGGAAGATGTGGAACGAATCTTCGGCAAGCGACCATGGGTAAGCCGCTCACAGGAAATCATCGACGAGAACGAAAGATTGGCAGAAGCCGAGGCTCCCAAGTTGGAAGACATGCCCGAAGAGGTGCGCCGAGCCCAAGAGGAATACGAGAAAAACCAAAACGAGACATCATGAGCGACAAGACAAGAAACCTGATTACCCGAAGCATCAGCGGCGTGATATTCCTCGCCATCATGATTGTGGGCATGATCTTTCGCCCCGATGCCTTCATTTTCCTGTTTACCCTCATCACGGGAATGACCCTTTGGGAGTATACGGGATTGGTCAACAACATAGAGGACGTGACCGTCAACCGCCTCATCTCCACCATCGCGGGTATGTACCTCTTCCTTGCGGTGGCAGGAATACGCACGGGCATGGTCGATAACTTCATCGTCTTCGTGCCTTATATCCTCAGTATCGTGTACCTTTTCATTAGTGAACTGTACACAGGAAACAAGAATGCCATCAACGACTGGGCATACACCATGCTCGGACAAATGTACATCGCACTGCCATTTGTCCTCATCAATATCTTGGCTTTTGAGGTCTCGCCCGATGGCACGACTCGCCATTTCGACAAACTTCTTCCTTTGAGCGTATTCATTTTCCTTTGGACCAATGACACCGGTGCCTATTGCAGCGGCTCTCTCCTCGGAAGGCATAAGCTATTCCCACGCATATCACCGGGGAAGAGTTGGGAGGGAAGCATCGGCGGCGGCATCCTCGTCCTCATCGTGGCAGCCATCATCGGCTCCATTGCCAACAATGGCGACAGCACACACGCCCTCTCCATCGCGGAATGGATGGGGTTAGGGCTTGTCGTGGTGTTCTTCGGCACATGGGGCGACCTTGTGGAATCGCTCTTCAAGCGCACCCTCGGCATCAAGGACAGCGGCAACATCATGCCCGGACATGGTGGGATGCTCGACCGGTTTGACTCTTCGCTCATGGCGATTCCCGCAGCCGTCATCTACCTATATACCCTCACATTATTATAATATCCCCCACCATCACATTAACCCCATTCATCCCATACCCCCATGAAGAAACTCCTCTCCATAGCAATAACGCTCATCATCACCTTACAAGTCCAAGCAACAGCCCCCGTCAAGCAATGGGGACAGCTGCAAGTGATAGGCAACCAGCTCTGCGACCAACAAGGCACACCCGTCGTCTTGCGCGGGGTGAGCCTCGGATGGCACAACATCTGGCCCCGCTTTTACAACAAGAAAGTGGTGAAGACACTCAAAGACGACTGGAACGCCACCGTCATCCGCGCCGCGATGGGTGTCACGACGGTGGAAGACAACTACATGGACAACCCCACCTTCGCCTTGCAATGTATCGAACCCGTCATCAAGGCCGCCATTAAGAACAATGTGTACGTCATCATCGACTGGCATTCCCACGAGATGCACACCGCCAAGGCCAAGGAGTTCTTCTCCATGATGGCACAGAAATATGGCAAATACCCCCATGTCATCTATGAGTTGTACAACGAACCCGTGGAAGACTCATGGGAAGACCTCAAGCAATATGCCACGGAAATCATCACGGAGATACGAAAATACGACCCCGACAACATCATCCTCATGGGCTGTCCGCACTGGGACCAGGACATTCACCTTGTGGCGGAAAGTCCCTTGCAGGGTTTCAGCAACATCATGTACACCCTCCATTTCTATGCCTCCACACACAAGGAATACCTACGCGACCGCATGGAAGATGCCGTGAAACGGGGCATTCCCATCTTCGTTTCCGAGAGTGGCGTGACAGAGGCATCGGGCGACGGCAAGATAGACGAGGAGTCTCAACAGCTTTGGCTCGACCGCATGGAACAACTGAAAGTCAGTTGGCTCATCTGGAGCCTCAGCGACAAGAACGAGTCATGCTCAATGCTACTGCCCCGGGCGACTTCCACAGGTCCCTGGCCCGACGATGTCATCAAGCGTTCAGGCAAACTTACACGCCAGTATTTACGGAAATATAACCGATAACATGGGATGGGTACGATTTGTGTACCCATTTTTTTGAGCCATTCCGCTCTTTTCGCTATCTTTGCCCGTCATGAAGACAAGTGCATTTCTATTTTACATATCACTTTTGTTGGTTTGTTGCACTGGGCATCAAGGGCAAGAACACCAACGGATGCAGCAAAAGCTCTTACGCATCCAGGCGGAAGACAAGGCCTATATCTCCCAACCATCATCAGCGGAAATAGACTCCATCATCCATTTCTTGGAGCAAGACCGTGACCAGAAGATGCTGTCACTGGCATATTATCTTGCGGGAAGAGTCCACAGCGACCACCAAGAAACGGCGCAAGCACTGCTATCTTATCAGCAATCACTTGATCTCCTGCATCCTCAGGAAGAATTGCATCTGCACAGCCTCATCCATAGCCAGCTATCATCGTTGTTTCTCAGCCAGCAACTCTATGACGAAGCCATGCAACATATCCTCTCGGCTCTCCGCTACGATGAATGGCAACATGATACCACGGGCATGATTTTCGACTTGCGAGACATAGGCAACATCCACAGAAGCAAGGCAAACAATGACAGCTGCATCCATTATCTCTCACGGGCACTATCACTCGCCCATCACATCGGCGACACCGATATGGTCATCGACGTACAATCACAAATGGCAGCCGCCTACCTACAGACAGGAGACATCGCCCTCTGCCGGCAATATATCTTCCCAGCCCTGGCATCACCTGACAGTGCCAGCATCGGCGGCATTTACAGCATTGCGGCAGAGATGTACCGCCAATTGGGACAAAAAGACTCCGCCCTCTTTTATTACAGGAAAATGGAAGAGACAGGAAATCTCTTTTCCCAACAAGAAGCTTTCAAGGCCTTGACTACATTCTATCTTGACTCTGGCAACGCCGATGAAGCCCTGCGCTATGCCAAACGATACGAAGAAGCGACCGACTCCCTCCAAGAAATCACCGCCACAGAGACCGTGAGCCGCATCAATGCCATGTATGAACACCAAAAGCAAATGATGGAAAACGCCCGGTTGCGCGAGGCAAATGCCCGTAAACGCTTCGTCATCGTGGGTATCATGGCTACCATTGCCTGCCTTCTCCTCCTGCTATATGCCCTCTGGCAAAAATACAATTACCAAAAGACCGAACTCCAGTTGCAACTCAAAAAGATAAAAGAATTACAACAACGGCAAGCCACCCACGAAAGCAAAGAGACGAAATACACCATTGACACCTTCCATGCCACCCCTATCTATACACGCATCCAACAACTCATCGACCAGAGAAACGCCATGAATGATACCGACTGGCAACAATTGGAGAATGCCATCAAACAGATATTCCCTCTCTTCATGCCACAACTTTCCAGCGTCTGCAAGCTCAGTACACAGGAAAGGCACGTGTGTCTTCTTACCAAGGCCGACATCCCTCCCGTGCAGATAGCCATTCTCACCGCACGGAGTAAGCAAGCCATCAACAACACCCGGTCACGACTCTTTGAACGTACATTCAGGGAGAAAGGCAGCCCGTCGCAATGGGACAGTTTTATCCAAACACTCACGTAAATGAAAAGAATCATCCTCATCCTATCATTCTTCAGCCCTTGCCTCCTTCAGGCACAAGACTCCATCTTCGTCTGCCGGCAAGACCATTACCACGCCATTGGCTTGGAACGCGACGAAACCCTCTCCATCGCCACGTTAAGTAACACCGTCCACCTCGGACTCAACATGAGATACCCCATCGAGACAGTTGACAGCATCGTATTCACAGCCCCCAAAAACCTCCCTGGCGAGAAGTTGGGATGGGCAAAAACGGAATCCAACAACCATATCCGATACATCATTCCACCATTGGGAAACATCAATAGCCATGCCGCCTATTATGATGTGCTTTTCGGCCAACCCAACAATGAAGTTCATTTCCACGCCATCTTCGAGGACCAGTCCTCCATGCAATCTTTCGCCTTACGATATGCCCAGCAATCGAAGAACTGGAAACAGACCATGCGGACAATCACAAAAGGAAGAAGGATACCCACCCGTCGCCGCACAACCGACGAAGAGCTATCATCGGAAGGCGAAGCCATCTCTATCGACTACTCCTACCTCTTTGAAGGAAAAAATCCCGAAGACATCCGCAAGGCATTGTTCTACTGGCAAAACTTCCCCTCCGACACCTATATCCCCCTGTCTGGCGCAGACTCAACAGCATTGCCTGTGAAACCCGTTTTTGGCGAATATAGCTTTCTTTTCAAGCAAACATACCAATTGTCACTACCCGGACAAGGCATAACCATCAACGTGACCGCCATCCACGACACATACAGGCAAGTGGAAGGAAGCACGATGGAGATTGCCTACGAAAACATCGAGGAGGCGCAAGAGGCGTTTCTATCAGCCAATGCCGATACCGACGAGTATTACTCCTGCACGTTGAGCGGCAACATCGTATCTATCACCAATATCTTCACGGAGGAGGACGAAGACGGCAACATCCATCGCCAACACATCGGCCAAGACCTTTTCATGCAGTTGTTGGTCATCTTGGACTTGGAATGGACCCGGCCATTACTCTATGACATCATCTCTCAATAAAAGACCACCTTTTTCCCATGGTGAATGTAAATGCCTCGCGTGGGTTGTTGCACACGCATGCCATTGAGGAGATAATAGCCATCGTCCACAAGTGGCTCGGCGTTCCGCTCCACCATATCTGATTGCCCTACAGAGAGTACGTACACCCCACCCTTTTCCGTGGGGAAGGAGATGGTTTCTGACGACAACACGTCAAACCCCAACGTGTTTCTGCTGCCATCGGTGAGAGTACACTGCCTGATATGAGGGCTACTTACACGGCAGGTGCCACCATGTTCTGACAAGATGGTGACACGTAGGTCATTTTCTTCCCATTCCATATCCACGCCAAAGCCTCCCACAGCCCGCAGCCCCTTGACACTACCACCATTCTTCCATGCGTCTGGTAAAGCGGGCAAAAGATGCAACACCCCATCATAGCTTTGCAAGAGCATTTCGACAATCCCTGCCGTAACACCCATATTGCCGTCAATCTGAAATGGCGGATGGGCATCGAAGAGGTTATAATACACGCCAGAATTCCAAGGGTCAGTGCTGACATTGTACGTGCGGGCATGTTGC
The DNA here is from genome assembly GCA_017428055.1 of Prevotella sp. Taxonomy (GTDB): domain Bacteria; phylum Bacteroidota; class Bacteroidia; order Bacteroidales; family Bacteroidaceae; genus Prevotella. The sequence goes on along the minus strand of JAFRRN010000037.1, from coordinate 2,329 downwards.
AGGGCGGTCTGCAAGACTGAATATGCCCTCTCTCCGTCCCATGACCTCGCCCAAAGATTCATCTTCCATGCCATCGCCCATCCCGTATTCTGCTCACCACGCAACTTCATGGAATTGACCACAGGAACGAAGAAATCACTCGCCAGCGTTACCATGTTGAATGGATAGAGGCACATCAGGTGCGACACATGGCGATGGTTTCTCTCTACCGCCCCGCTCCCATCCTTCACGTTGCCGGTGAAATAGTCGGTGTGCTTCCATTCCCTGAGCAATGGCTCTCCTTGACTCACACCATTATACGTTACCCCATACCGCCCTGTATATGTCTCAGTGTGTAGTCCATTGTCTAAATGGGCAAACCGCTCCCTGACACTTTCCACCCATCCCATCGTAACGTATGTTGTGGCATTGCCACAACAAACAGAACCACCAGCCCCATCCACGCCCACGATATCTACGGCTTTCAGGAAGAAGTCAAAGAGATTCCACACGCATTGTTGTGTGTGCGCCGTGCCATCCTCGGTCGATCCATGCTCAGGACTCCACTCTTGCGGGCACACCCAAGTGCCGTCAGATGGGTCATAGATCAGTCGTTCCATCCAGAACCTCACACACTCCACCATTGGCGGCTATGCCTTCTCACGGAGGAATGTCTCGTCAAGAGTATATAGATAGTGCGTCCACAGATGCCAACAATACCATGCCGGAACGGCATTATAGTCTTCGCTATGCCCCGGCGAGCCATAGCCGAAGATGTTGTTACCCGTAAAACACGACCATCCCGCAGTCTGCTTGTTGATGTCTCGCGCATACTTTTGCCATTGGGGCTGCACCATCGACATATTGTAGATGTAATCAAGAAAGCAAGTATGCATATCTCCGAGGTGCGTCACCTCCGCTGGCCAGTAGTTCATCTCCACATTGATATTGGCATGGATGTCGCATGTCCACGACGGACTGTTGCTGTTACACCATATCCCTTGTAGGTTATTGGGCAGCGCCACCCCCCTTGACGAACTGATGAGCAAGTATCTGCCGTAGTTGAAATACATTTGTTCCAGCTGTCTCTTCATCTGTGGGTCGTATGTCTTTTGGTAATTGTCAACCAACTGGTCGGTGGGTAATGTGTTGTCAGTTGCCGTAAGAACCAGCGAAGCCCTGTTATAATACTCGCCAAAGTCCTCCACATGTTCGGCGTATAGCTGTGTCCAACCCTGCCTTGTAGCACGTTTGGCTCGCTCTTCCATGATGGCAGGAAGGCGAGATGTCTCCCGGAGATAGGTCGGCGATGTGGCATCATAGTCGGTTCCAGCTGTCAAGACCGCCAACACGTCGGTAGCTTGCCTCACTTCGATGCCATCGTCATGGGTCGTGATGATGCCGTCACTTGATGACACAATGAGACAACATTGGTTTGTCAGGAGGTCTATACGCTTGCCAAACGAGGCTTCACCATGATGATAACTTACCGTCTCGCCATGTGTTCCTTGGAGGGTGAAACGTAGGTTCACACTCCCTTTTGTGTCTCCCGTGGTATGAATCGCGACACATTGGGCCGGATAGCTTGACAGATATTGCCGCCCATATCGCACCCCCTCCCTCTTCCATGTGGCACTTACCACCGCACGGGGCATGTCCAGCCGCTATCGATAGTCGGTATAAGACGTCTTCGCGCCCAATTCCTCTATATGGATATAGCCAAAATCCTGGTATGCGCCACGCACAGTTGTGCTGCCCGTCCAGAGGGTCTTCTCGTTAAACTGCACCTCATCCGTCCACACTCCGCCCTGCACCATCGCGCCTAATTGCCCGTTGCCGATGGGCAGCGCATATTCCATCCATCGGTTTGCCACGTTGCGCTCCGATACCGGTTGGGTATACCATAGCGTCTGGGTATCTTCGTGAAGGAGCGTCGCTATCAACAATAGCCCCTTGATGCAGAAAGCGAATAGATTTTCCATTTTGCTGTCGTTTGCCAGCAAAATTATCAATCGCTTATGGATGTCATTCTCCCTGCCGGTACCTAACACGTACCCATTGATCAGAAACCTCAAATGGAGTAAACAATTGGTACATTCATCTACTACATGTGGGAACATGTGCTGCGAAAAGGTGGTAAAGAATGTCGTTGCTACCCCTATGGCGGACTCACTTTCAAGAATGTACCCATAGCATAGGGTCATGTGGTGGAATAATCCTCCTGACTTCGTCGATGCGTCACCCAAAACGCCTCACCAGTTTTTCTAAGTCGAAAAGTGGCTGTATAATCTTCTGCTCATCTGTCAGGAATAATGTTCTTCTCTCAGTTCCTGTAACTCCTTCAGTTTTT
>JAFRRN010000036.1 GCA_017428055.1 Prevotella sp. | reverse complement strand
TCGATGTGGGTGATCTCCTTGCCCTCGTCCAAGGGCAACAGCGCATTGAGCAGACTCATCACCAAGTCGGGGTGTTCGCCGAAAATCTTCTTGAATGTAAGGTCTGCCTTGGGGTCTAAGTACTTTGCCATAGTGTTATTCGTTTTTGATTTTATTGTTAACAGGCGCAAAGTTACAACATTTTTTTAGAAAACTATCAATTTATTTGCACATTTGCGGAAAAAGCAGTAATTTTGCAGCGTTCAGTGGAATGAGGGACTCCAAAAGAGTCCTTCATTTTTATTTAAAGTAATATTTATGATTAAGAAAGACATCGTAACAGACATCGTTGAGGAGTGGTTGGAAGGCAAAGAGTATTTCCTTGTAGACATTGAGATCAGCCCCGACAATCGGATCGTGGTGGAGATAGACCATGCCGACGGTGTTTGGATTGAGGACTGTGTGGAACTCAGCAAGTACATCGAGGAGCGTCTCGACCGCGACGAGGAGGACTATGAGTTGGAAGTCGGGTCGGCAGGACTGGGGCAACCGTTCAAGGTGGTGCGCCAATACCTCAACTTCATCGGTAAGGAAGTGGAGGTGCTGGATGCCGATGGCAAGAAATACAGGGGCATATTGAAGTCCGTGGTGGGCGATTCCTTCGTCGTCTCCGTAAACGAGAAGGTGAAAATAGAAGGCAAGAAACGTCCCGTGACGATGGATGTTGACCACACGTTTGACATGAATGAAGTAAAATATACAAAATATCTAATCAGTTTTAAGTAAAGCTATGGCAGCAAAAAAACAATCAGAGGCGGTAAGTCTGGTGAAGACTTTCGAAGAGTTTAACGAGACCAAGAAGATTGACCGCAACACATTGATGAATGTCTTGGAGGTGAGTTTCCGCAGTGTGCTCTCCAAACTTTTTGGCAGCGACAAGAACTTTGACGTGATTGTCAATCCTGAGAAGGGTGACTTCGAGATTTATCGCAATCGTATCGTCGTGCCTGATGGTGAGGTGGAAGACGAAAACAAGCAAATCTCATTGAGCGAGGCACGTAAGATTGCCGATGACTATGAGGTGGACGAGGAGGTGTCGGAGCGTGTAGACTTTTCCAAGTTTGGTCGCCGTGCCATCTTGAACCTCCGCCAAACGTTGGCATCGAAGGTGCTGGAGCTGGAGCATGAGACATTATATAATAAATATAAGGATAAGGAAGGCCAGATTATTTCGGGCGAGGTATACCAGGTTTGGAAACGTGAGGTGCTGCTCGTGGATGATGAGAACAATGAGTTGATTTTGCCAAAGGCAGAACAGATCCCCTCTGACCAATACCATAAGGGAGCTACGATACGTGCGGTTGTCCTCCGTGTGGACAACGAGAATAATAACCCCAAGATTATTCTCTCGCGCACGAACAACTTGTTCTTGCAACGGTTGTTAGAAGCCGAGGTTCCCGAAATCAATGATGGCTTGATTTCGATAAAGAAGATTGCCCGTATGCCTGGCGAGCGTGCCAAGGTTGCCGTGGAGAGTTATGATGACCGCATTGACCCCGTGGGTGCCTGTGTGGGCGTTAAAGGTAGTCGTGTGCATGGCATTGTACGCGAGTTATGCAATGAGAATATCGACGTAATCAATTACACCGCCAACCTACGATTGTTTATCACCCGTGCGTTGAGTCCCGCCAAGATTTCAAGCATGAATATCAACGAGGAGGAGCATAAGGTGGAAGTCTACCTCAAACCCGAGGAGGTGAGTCTCGCTATTGGTAAGAATGGCTTGAACATCAAGCTTGCTTCTATGCTCACAGAGTATACGATAGACGTGTTCCGCGAGGTGGATGAGCAAGAGGATGAGGATGTCTATCTCGATGCCTTTGACAACGAGATTGACCAATGGATTATCGATGCCATCAAGTCTGTTGGCTTGGACACTGCCAAGGCTGTGCTAAAAGCCCCGCGCGAACTGCTGACCGAGAAGGCTGACTTGGAAGAGGAGACCGTAGACTATGTACTCTCCGTTCTTCGTGCTGAGTTTGAATTATGACGGGATAAGCGGATCGTAGGGCTTTCCTAATCAATAATATATAATATAATGTGTATTAAATAGATAATAATTAACATCAAATCAATGAGCATCAGATTAAACAAAGCAATTCGAGAACTAAATATAGGATTTCAAACGGCAGTTGAATTCCTAAATAAGAAATTTAACCTGGAGGATGGAAGCCTTGAACTGACTTCAAAGATTGATGATGACCAGTATGGCGCATTGATAGAAGCGTTTAAGAAAGACAAGGAGACACGTAATCGTGTGGCGCAACTCTTCCAGAGGAAGCCCAAGGAGAAAGAGAAAGAAGGGGCGAAAGACACCCGTGCGGAGTCGTTGCTGGAATCGAAGAAACAACAGAGATTCAATCCTTTGGGTAAGTTAGATCTCACCAGTTTTAAGAGGAAATCCGAGGAGAAAGCACCAGAACTCACGGAACAAAAGCCTGTTGAGTCTGTTGCTCCTGATAAGAAAGAAGAGAAGGGGGAGACAACTGCCGTGATGTCGAAACCCCAAGAGAATGTCGCTGTTGCCGAGAAAGCCGTTCCCAAGGAGGTGAAAGAGTATGAGAAGCCGCAGGTGAAGACAGAACCAGCTCCCGTTCCTGTTAAGGAAGAAGAGAAGCCTGTTGAGTCTGTTGTGGTTGAGAAGCCTCAAGTGGAAGTGATGCCCAAAGAAAAACCTGTCCAAAAGATGGAGGAACAACCCATCAAACCACAGACCCCCGTCAAGAACGAAAAGGTGGCGGAGGCTCCTGTCAACGAAGAGAAAGTTCCTATCACTCCTGTAAAGGAAAAGGTAAAGGAGGCTAAATCAGAAGAGCCAGCTTCCGCCAAGCAACCAACTCCACAACAAGATAACCAAAAGGCCAAGACCAACGTGTTCCAACTCAAGAGCGAGAAGAAAATTTTGGAGAATGCTCCGCAGTTGAAAATCCAAGGCAAGATGGACTTGGATGCGTTGAACCAAAGTACTCGTCCCAAGAAAAAGACCAAGGAGGAGAAGCGTAAGGAACGTGAGGAGAAGGTGCAACAGCAACGTGGTATGCAGTCGGAGACACGTGGCGAGCGCAAGAAGCGTGACCGCATCAACAAGGTGAAGGTGGATATCAATGCCGCAGCCAACCAGCCGATGCCCTCAAATAACAACGACAACAAGAAAAAAGACAACAAGAAGAAGAAACCACGTGGCCGTCAGAAGCCTTTGGAGGTGAACGAGGAAGATGTGGCACGTCAGGTGAAAGAGACGTTGGCACGTCTGACAAGCAAGACGACCCAAAACAAGAAAGGTGCCAAGTATCGCAAGGAGAAACGCGAGGCTGTGCAGGAACGTCTCAATGAGGAGTTGTCGGCAGAGCGCGCCGAGAGCAAGACGCTGAAGTTGACAGAGTTTGTGACGGTCAGCGAGTTGGCAACGATGATGAACATTGGCGTGACCCAGGTTATCGGAACGTTGATGAGCGTGGGTATCATGGTGTCTATCAACCAGCGTTTGGACGCTGAGACCATCAATTTGGTGGCAGATGAGTTTGGCTTTAAGACAGAGTATGTGAGCGCCGAGGTGCAAGAGGCTGTCAGCGAGGTGGAGGATGACGAGAACGACCTCATTCCCCGTGCGCCGATTGTCACGGTGATGGGACATGTTGACCATGGCAAGACCTCGTTGCTCGACTATATTCGTAAGACGAATGTGATTGCAGGAGAGGCTGGCGGTATCACCCAGCATATCGGTGCATACAATGTGAAGTTGGAAGATGGTCGTCGCATCACGTTCCTTGACACCCCAGGACACGAGGCTTTTACCGCTATGCGTGCCCGTGGTACGCAAGTGACCGACATCGCCATTATCATCGTTGCGGCTGATGACAGCGTGATGCCCACCACGAAAGAAGCCATCGCCCATGCCCAGGCTGCCAATGTGCCGATGGTGTTTGCCATCAACAAGATTGACAAGCCAGGTGCAAATCCCGAGAAGATACGTGAGGATTTGGCACAGATGAACCTCTTAGTCGAGGATTGGGGCGGTAAGTACCAGTGCCAGGAAATCTCCGCCAAGAAAGGAATGGGTGTCAATGACCTGTTGGAGAAGGTGCTTTTGGAAGCTGAAATGCTCGATTTGAAAGCTAATCCTAACCGCAAGGGAACAGGTAGCGTGATAGAAAGCTCCCTCGACAAGGGTCGTGGCTATGTCTCGACGGTGCTTGTCTCCAACGGAACGCTCAAGGTGGGAGATATCGTTCTCGCTGGTACGAGCTTTGGACGCATCAAGGCGATGTTCAATGAGCGTAACCAACGGGTGGAGAAAGCGGGTCCCGCCGAGCCTTGTTTGATCCTTGGTCTCAATGGTGCGCCTACGGCTGGCGACACGTTCCACGTGTTGGAGACGGAACAAGAGGCTCGTGAAATTGCCAATAAACGTTTGCAGTTGCAGCGCGAGCAGGGCTTGAGGACACAGAAGAAATTCACGCTTGATGACATTTCACATCGTATTGCCCTTGGAGAGTTCCATGAACTCAATATTATCGTGAAGGGTGACACCAACGGTTCTATTGAGGCGTTGAGCGATTCGTTCATCAAGCTTTCCACGGAGAAGGTGCAAGTGAATGTCATCAGCAAGGCTGTGGGACAGATTTCCGAGAACGACGTGATGCTCGCCAGTGCCTCCGATGCCATCATCGTGGGATTCCAGGTGCGTCCCTCTGCCGATGCCCGTAAGGTGGCAGACCGCGAGGGCGTTGACATCAATACCTATTCCATCATCTATGATGCCATCGACGACATCAAGGCGACGATGGTGGGTATGCTCGACAAGGTGAAGAAGGAGATTGTCACGGGCGAAATCGAGGTGAAGCAGGTGTTCAAGATTTCCAAGGTGGGTACGGTTGCCGGCGGCTTGGTTACCGAGGGCAAGGTACACAACAAGGACAAGGCACGTGTGGTGCGCGATGGTATCGTGATTCATACCGCTCCTATTGCCGCCTTGAAACGCTACAAGGACGACGCCAAGGAGGTGGCGACGGGCTTGGAGTGCGGTATCTCCTTGTCTAACTTCAATGACATCCAAGAGGGCGACATCATCGAGACCTTCACAGAGATTGAGGTTCAGCAGAAGTTGTAATCAATGAAAGACGACAAGAACAAGAAGAAAAAAGACAAGCAGGAGGATGACAACGAACTGGTACGGCGCATTGCCGAGCAGAAATATGAGTTCGGGTTCACCACTGATGTACATACTGAGATTATCGAGAAGGGGCTGAACGAGCAAGTCGTTCGGCTCATCTCTGCTAAGAAGGGCGAGCCAGAGTGGATGTTGGAGTTTCGTTTGAGGGCGTTTCATTATTGGGAAACGCTCAAGCAGCCAACTTGGGGACATGTCCATCTCCCCGACATCGACTACCAATCCATCAGCTATTATGCCGACCCAATGGCGAAAAAGCCCAAGGGGAATGGGAAGATTGACCCCGCCGTAGAGAAAACCTTCGACAAGCTGGGCATCCCCTTGGAGGAGCGGTTGGCATTGAGCGGTACTGCCGTTGATGCCATCATGGACTCCGTGTCGGTGAAGACGACTTTCAAAGAAAAACTTGCAGAGAAGGGGATCATCTTCTGTTCGATAGGGGAAGCCATCCAAAACCATCCCGACTTGGTGCGTCAATACCTTGGCACGGTCGTTCCATACCGTGACAACTTTTATGCCGCTCTCAATAGTGCCGTGTTCAGCGATGGCTCGTTTGTGTATATCCCAAAAGGTGTGCGGTGCCCAATGGAACTCAGTAGTTATTTCCGCATCAACGCCCGCAACACGGGACAGTTTGAAAGGACGCTTATTGTGGCGGATGATGATAGCTATGTTTCTTATTTGGAGGGGTGTACGGCACCCATGAGGGATGAGAACCAGTTACATGCCGCCATTGTTGAAATCGTCGTGAACGACCGTGCGGAGGTGAAATATTCCACGGTGCAGAACTGGTACCCTGGCGATGAACAAGGGAAAGGAGGCGTCTTGAACCTCGTTACCAAACGCGGCGAGCTTCGAGGCTGTCGGTCAAAACTATCTTGGACGCAAGTGGAGACGGGCAGTGCCATCACTTGGAAATACCCCTCATGTGTCTTGCGGGGTGACGATTCCGTGGCAGAGTTTTATTCCGTGGCAGTAACGAATAATTACCAAGAGGCGGACACGGGTACTAAGATGATTCATATCGGGAAAAACACCAAGAGCACCATCATTTCGAAAGGCATCTCGGCAGGGCATTCGCAAAACTCCTATCGCGGGTTAGTCAGGGCAACGTCGAATGCCGACAATGCCCGCAACTATTCCAGTTGCGACTCCTTGTTGCTCGGTAGTGAATGCGGTGCGCATACGTTCCCCTATATGGACGTGCATAATCCAACTGCCATCTTTGAGCATGAGGCGACAACCAGCAAGATTAGCGAGGATCAGTTGTTCTATTGCAACCAACGGGGAATACCCACCGAGCAAGCCGTCGGCCTCATTGTCAACGGATATGCCAAGGAGGTTCTCAACAAGCTCCCAATGGAGTTTGCCGTGGAAGCCCAGAAATTACTCTCCGTTTCTTTAGAAGGTACTGTTGGCTAACAAACAAAACGCATGTCATAAGGATGGGAAGGAAACAAAATAATATGAAGTCTTTTTCACGGCGGCTGACTCGATGGATTGTGTACACACAACTCCTTATTGTAGGCGGTGCTGCTTATCTCATTTATACATTAGGTAAGGATGTCATCAAACAGGAAGAACTCGACCTATATAAAAGTTATCTGACTATAACAAATGCGAATGTAGGGCGTGTTCTCACAGATGTCTCTACGGCTACTATCAACCATGTTTCCGAGATTGAGGGAAGCCTTGCCCAGCCAGACAAGATGTTTGGTTTCATGAAAGAGGTGGTTTCCCAAAATTCGCATATCCGTAGTTGTGGCATTAGTTTCGTTGCTGACTATTACCCAAATAAAGGTCATCGGTTCTGTCCTTACGCCATTAGGGATACGCTTGGCAACGTGCAAGTGTACAACGATGCCAATGCCAGTCATGACTATCTAAAAGCCCCATGGTTCTTGGAGGCATTAGAAGCAGGTGAGGCATATTGGTCAAAGCCATTCTTTTCAGCCAACGACACGTTGATGCCGTTGGTGTCCTATTTGGTACCCATCCGAGATAAACAAGGTAAGACGGTGGCTGTTCTTGGAGCGGACATGTCGCTTGATTGGTTCAAGGGGGAAATAGTGGGGAGTGGCTCATTTAACAACCAGAAGGACTCAATTGAGTTTTATATCAATAGCAACCAAAATCCAGACGGGACAATAACTTCAGTATTTGAAGACCGTCGATGGCGTTTTGTAACTTATAACTTTATCATTGATGGTGATGGCACATTTGTGGCACATCCCGATCCGGATAAGGTGCTCAAGCAAAACTATTTCGACCGCGTCAAGGAAACGAAAGATACCATTGATGACTATATTGGGCGTCAGATGGTGGCTGGCAAGAAAGGTACTTACAAGAATGCCAAGGGTGAAATAGATCATTTCGAGTTGTTCGACATCGAGTTCCTTTCTACCTATCTGTTCTATGAACCCATTGAGAATACCAATTGGTCGGTGGCTATCGTCGTCCCGAGACTGATGGTCGATGGTATGTGCATGGCTTTTGGTGTTGTATTATGGATACTGATTGGCTTGGGGTTGTTGGTGTTGCGCATAGTTGCTCGGATGATCATTAAGCGTACCACCAAGTCGTTGAAGGAATTAGCGGTCTCTGCCAATGAGGTGGCTGCAGGTAATTATATGGCATCATTGCCCAAGATCAAGCACAACGATGAGATACGGTTGTTGCGCGATTCGTTTGAGGACATGCAACACTCGTTGATGGAACACATGGAGGAACTCAAAACGACAACGGCATCGAAGGCTGCCATCGAAAACGAGTTGAAGATTGCCCACGACATCCAAATGGCCATGTTGCCAAAAACGTTCCCACCCTATCCAGAGCGTAGCGACATTGACATCTATGGCACTTTGATACCGGCCAAGGCCGTTGGTGGTGACCTCTTTGATTTCCATATCCGTGATGAGAAGTTGTTCTTTTGCGTAGGAGATGTGTCTGGTAAGGGTGTCCCGGCATCGCTTGTGATGGCTGTCGCACGTTCCCTGTTCCGTAATGTGTCGGCTTATGTGTCTACCCCAGAGTCAATCGTCACGGCAATCAATCAAGCTTTGGTGGAGGGAAACGACTCGAATATGTTCGTAACCCTCTTCGTAGGTGTGCTCAATCTCGCCACGGGGCATTTGTCTTATTGCAATGCGGGTCATAATGCGCCGTTAGTAATTGATAAGAATGGTTGCCATAAGTTGCCTTGCGACGCAAACATCCCTGGAGGCGTGATGTCTAATTGGACTTTCTCCAAACAAGAAATGATGCTTGGGTCACGAACTACGATATTCCTCTATACCGATGGTCTCACCGAGGCGGAAGACATGTTTCATGATCAATTCCAAATGGAACGTGTCCACAAGGTGATGGAGGATTTGTCGGCGGCACAAATCACACAATCAGAAGCTGTCGTTGGGAAAATGGCGGAGGCGGTTCATACCTTCGTGGGTGGTGCCGAGCAGAGCGATGACCTGACGATGCTTGCCATTCGCTATTTACCATAACCATTTTTCAAGATTAACAATACCTTTATATGTTAGAAGTAATGAACCTACACGCCAAGATTGGCAACAAGGAAATAATAAAAGGTATCAACCTTGTGATGAAGGATGGCGAGACTTATGCCTTCATGGGATCGAAGGAGGTGAGCAAGTCTACGTCCAGTGCGGTTCTGATGGACAATGCTTTGTATGATTTGCAGTGGATGTGCAAAAACTCTTCAACATTTCCTTGGAGAGGATGGTTGGGTGGCTATTACTTTTGTACCTAAATTGTGTTTTTGTAATTATCGGAGTGGAAAGGCATGAAATATTCTGAAATAAAAGGAGAAATAGAAGGAAAGTTCAAGGGAAATGACAAGGCCTATATTACAAGTTCCTTTCAAGCATACGCTCAAGGATGTATAGAGGAGAAAGGGGATGGGTTCGTGTCAGAAGCGGCATTTGATTATTATTCCCAAAATGCTCTTCAACTGCCTTTGGAGTACGATGTTCCATTCCCTCCCCCCACACAACCCTCTTTTACGTTTATCGACTTGTTTGCGGGAATCGGTGGCTTTCGCATTCCTTTCCAATGGCAAGGAGGGAGTTGTGTGTTTTCTTCAGAGTTTAATATTCACGCCCAGGGGGTGTATGAGGCTAATTTCGGCGAATATCCTTTTGGTGATATTACCCAAATACCTTTAAAGTATATCCCCGAACATGATGTGTTGACAGCGGGTTTTCCATGCCAGCCGTTCAGTATATCAGGGAAAATGAAGGGTTTTGAAGATACACGAGGCACATTAATATATAATGTGTTTCAAATCATTGAGGCAAAAAGGCCCAAAGTTGTTTTTCTGGAAAATGTGAAGCATCTTGTCCATCATGATCATGGCAATACCCTTAAAACGATATTGGAAGGGTTGGATAATCTGGGATATAAATATTCTTGGAAGGTGTTGAATGCGTCAGACTTCGGCGTTCCTCAAAATAGGGAGCGTATCATCATCATAGCCCATAAGCATAAGATATTTGACTTTTCTAAGTTGGAAAACAAACCAAAAACTGTCATTCGTGACATCATGGACATGGATGATAATAAATATGAGTATCTGAATGAACCCTATACGTTGCTCGATGAAGTGACTGTTCAACCTTCAGGATTGATCTTCGTGGGGTATCGGAACAAGAAAATTAGAAAAGCAGGGGTGAGACCCGGTACCGAAAACCTGTCACGAGTACATAAACAGCCTAACAGGATTTATTCGATTGACGGGGTACATCCAGCCCTTCCTTCGCAAGAGTCTTCTGGTCGCTTCTTTATTTATGATGGAGAAAGAGTAAGGAAACTAACAATAGACGAATGTTATCGTCTCATGGGATTTCCTGATTCATTCATCCGCGATACCAATTTGGCAGAACAATATCGTCAAATTGGCAATTCGGTTTGCATTCCAATGATAGAAGAGATTGTCAAACAGATTAAAATTCAATTGCTATGAAAGACAGAGTAAATCAATTCTTGCAACATTCATACCATCAAGCAATGGCACTTTCTTCAGGCAAATCCTCTCCTTTGAGTACATTGCCACAGGCTGTGCAAGATCATTTACAGATGATAGTTAATCATGCAGAAAACAATAAAGGTGTAATAACGGTAGTTTTTACAAGTCTTGTATACAAATGCCTTCACCCAGAACAGGATATTCGGAAGCATCAGTCGGGCATAATTGGTGGTTATTCTGGCAGGACATTTGATACAGCATATATTACCCCTTTTTTGAAAGCCCATCATTTTCCTGCGATGGCAGAGAGTGGATGGCTTACTCGTTCGTTGGAGCATAAGGTGGCTTACGATAAGAATTATACAGGAGCAATTAAACCCGCAGTTTTGAAGGAGGCTTTCCTTGATGTGATGGCAGATGTTGAGGAGGATGGGGTTGATGCAGAAGATATGCTTGCCTTTTTACTTCAAGGATTGATTATCCAGCGAGATAAGAACATGATTCAATTGGCAATTCCACGCAACCTGTCTATTGATGAAATGGTGTCGCTTTTAGATCAGCATTTCCATGCGGGTTATATAGCATTTGGTGCATCTCGGTTGCCAGTATTGGCTTTGTACGCAATGTATCAAAGTTTATTTGACAATGATATTAAACGATACAAGGAGAAGCGGCTTCTACCATTGGAAAGTCATACTTCCGCTGACACGAGGAGTGGTAGGATAGGTGACATAGATATTGTCAATCTGGATAATACTCCCTTTGAGTCTGTTGAGGTAAAACTTGATATTCCTGTTTCCATTGGTATAATTTTAACAGCAAAAGAGAAATTACAGCCAACGAAAGTTGAACGTTATTATATCCTTTCTACCTCAAAGATGAAAGGGGAAGACATGGAGACTATTACCAAGGAGATAAGGCAAATCAAGAACACTCATGGTTGTCAATTGATTGTCAATGTTGTTTTGCCCACAATCAAGTATCATTTGAGATTATTGGAAAATACAGTGACTTTTATCGATTACTATCTTCAATTGTTACAAATTGATAAAGCCATAAAGTTTGAACATAAACAAAAATGGAATGAGTTAGTTTCACAAATATAATATGTAAACAATATATATGTTAGAAGTCAAGAATTTACACGCCAAAATTGGCGACAAAGAGATATTGCGAGGTATCGACCTGACGATTCGGGATGGTGAGACCCATGCCATCATGGGACCGAATGGGTCGGGCAAGTCTACGCTTAGTGCCGTGTTGGTGGGCAATCCCTTGTATGAGGTGACCGATGGAACCGCCCTTTTCAACGGCAAGGACCTCTTGGCGATGAAGCCCGAGGAGCGGGCGCATGAGGGGTTGTTCCTCTCCTTCCAGTACCCTGTGGAGATTCCGGGGGTGTCGATGACCAATTTCATGCGGGCAGCCATCAATGAGAAGCGTAAGTTCCAGGGCCTGGATCCCTTGAATGCAGCCGACTTCTTGAAGTTGATGCGCGAGAAGCGTAAGGTTGTCGAGATGGATTCGAAGCTCAGTAACCGTTCCGTGAACGAGGGTTTCAGCGGCGGCGAGAAGAAACGCAACGAGATTTTCCAGATGGCGATGCTTGAGCCGAAGCTTGCCATCCTCGACGAGACAGACTCCGGTCTTGATGTCGATGCCATGCGTATCGTTGCCGAGGGTGTCAACAAGTTGCGTACCCCCGATAACAGCCGCATCGTCATTACGCACTATGAGCGGTTGCTCGACATGATCAACCCCGATGTGGTACATGTCCTTTATCAGGGGCGAATCGTGAAGACGGGCGGGCCAGGGTTGGCAAAAGTCATTGAGGAGAAAGGTTACGACTGGATTAAAGAAGAGATCGATGGGTAGCGAACAACAATATATCGACTTGTACGAACAAGCTCGCGCGATGGTTTGCAGCCATTCGTCATCGGTGATGAATGCTGTCCGCGACGATGCCTTTGCCCATTTCAAGCGGTTAGGGTTTCCCACACGCAAGGTGGAGCGATACAAGTACACCGACATGTCGAAGGTCTTTGCGCCCGATTACGGGTTGAACCTCAACCGCTTGGCGATTCCCGTCAACCCTTATGATGCCTTCCGTTGCGATGTTCCCAATTTGAGTACGTCGCTCTATTTCGTCCTCAATGATGCTTTCTACGACAAGGCATTGCCCAAAAGCCAACTTCCCGAGGGTGTCGTCATCGACTCCTTATGCGGTTATTCCACAAAAAATCCCCATTTCATCGAGCGGTTTTATGCCCAGATAGCATCAGTGGAAGACGATGCCGTCACGGCTCTCAATACGATGTTGGCACAAGACGGGTTGCTTGTCTATGTCCCGAAGAACGTCAAGGTGGATAAGGCAATACAAGTCATCAACATCTTGCGATCCGATGTAGACTTGATGGTCAACCGCCGTGTCCTCATCATCGTGGAACAAGGGGCGGAGGTGAAGTTGCTCTTTTGCGACCATGCCGCCGACGACCGACATTTCCTGGCGACACAGGTGATAGAGGCGTATGTGGGCGAGAATGCCTCGCTCGACCTGTACTGCTTGGAAGAGACCCATTACAAGAATGTCCGTGTGAGTAATCTGTATATCCAACAGGAAGCCAATAGCCGCCTGAACCACAATGTCATCACGTTGCATAATGGCTTGACACGTAACCAAGCCAACCTCGCTTTCAAGGGCGAAGGGGCGGAGTGCAACCTTTGTGGTTGCGTGATAGCCGACAAGGAACAGCATGTGGATAACAATACGCTTATCGACCACCAAGTAGGCCATTGTACAAGTCATGAGTTATATAAATATGTGCTTGACGAGAAGGCCGTCGGGGCTTTCGCAGGACGGGTGTTGGTTCGCCCAAATGCCCAAAAGACCATCTCTGATGAGGTCAACCAAAACATCTGTGTCACCAAGGAGTCCCGCATGTACACCCAGCCCATGTTGGAGATTTATGCCGACGACGTGAAGTGTTCGCATGGCTCCACCGTGGGACAGCTCAATGATACCGCCATGTTCTACATGCGCCAGCGTGGTATCAGCGAGCGCGAGGCGAAGTTGCTGTTGGAGTTTGCCTTCGTCAATGAGGTCATCGACCAGATAAGAATGGAGCCTCTTCGCGACCGTCTGCGCTATCTTGTCGATAAACGTTTCCGTGGCGAGCTCAATAAATGCGAGGGCTGCAAGCTCTGCAAGTAATGCCCGTCACCATCCTCCCATCAACCCCATTCACCCCATCAACCCCATTTATCCCATCAACAATGCAATATAATATCACCCAGATTCGCCGAGACTTCCCTATCCTCTCAAGAGAGGTATATGGCAAGCCCCTCGTCTACCTCGACAACGCCGCCACCACGCAAAAGCCCCTATGCGTCCTCGATGCCATGCGCGACGAGTACCTCAATGCCAATGCCAACGTGCATCGGGGCGTCCATTACCTCTCGCAGCAGGCCACCGACCTCCACGAGGCGGCGCGAGAGCGGGTGCGGAAGTTTATCAACGCCGCCAAGACCGAGGAAGTCATCTTCACCCGTGGCACCACCGAGGGCATCAACCTTGTCGTTTCGTCGTTTTGCGATGCCTTCATGCACGAGGGCGACGAGGTGATTGTCTCCACCATGGAGCATCATTCCAACATCGTGCCATGGCAGTTGCAAGCCGCAAAGCGAGGCATTGCCATCCGTGTCATCCCCATCAATGACAAGGGAGAATTGCTTTTCGACGAATACCTTAAATTGTTCAATGAGAAGACGTGCATCGTCAGCATCGCCCATGTGAGCAATGTCTTGGGTACGGTCAATCCCATGAAGGACATCATCCGCGTTGCCCACGAACATGGTGTGCCCGTCCTTGTGGACGGGGCGCAGAGTGCGCCGCATTTCAAGGTGGACGTGCAAGACATGGACTGCGACTTCTTCGCCTTCAGCGGGCATAAGATGTATGGTCCCACGGGCGTGGGTGTACTCTATGGCAAGGAGGAATGGTTGGAGAAACTGCCACCATATCAGGGTGGGGGAGAGATGATTGAGAGCGTCAGTTTCGAGAAAACCGTCTTCGAGCGGTTGCCTTTCAAGTTTGAGGCTGGCACACCCGATTATGTCGCCACACACGGTCTTGCCACGGCGATTGACTATATCGAGCGGATAGGGCTTGACAATATCGCCCGCCATGAACACGAATTGACCCGATATTGCATGGAACAGCTCCAATCGGTCGATGGAATCGCCATTTTTGGTGAGGCTGACGAGAAGGATGCCGTGGTGAGTTTCCTCGTGCGTAATATCCATCATCTTGATATGGGGACGTTGCTCGACCGCCTCGGCATTGCCGTGCGCACGGGGCATCATTGCGCCCAGCCACTCATGGACTGCCTCGGCATACAAGGCACCGTCCGCGCTTCTTTCGCCCTATACAACACGATGGAGGAGGTGGATGCGCTGGTCGCCGGCATCAAGCGAGTAGCCACCATGTTCTAATCATCATAGATTTCATAGTAATCATAGATTATCATAGTAATCATAGAATAGCCTATGATTGCCTATGATAGCCTAAAAAGCCTATAAGATGAATACCCCCTTGAAACCCCATTATTACACCGACCTCATAGAGGCAGGTTGCGACGAGGCAGGGCGTGGATGCTTGGCGGGAAGTGTATTTGCCGCCGCCGTCATCCTGCCCCCTGACTATGACAACCCTTCGCTCAACGACTCCAAGAAACTGACCCACCGCCAGCGAAACCTGCTGCGCGAGCAAATCCAACAGGATGCCCTCGCATGGGCAATAGGCATTGTCACGCCCGATGAAATCGACAAAATCAACATTCTCAACGCCTCGTTCCTCGCCATGCACCGCGCCTTGGACCAGCTCGCCATCCGTCCCGAGGCGATTATTGTAGACGGCAATCGATTCCAGCCTTACCAAAACCTTCCTTTCACCACCATCATCAAGGGCGACGGAAAATACCAAAGCATAGCCGCCGCCAGCATCCTGGCAAAGACCTACCGTGATGATTACATGGACGAATTGGCACGACAATACCCTTTCTATGGTTGGGAAACCAACAAGGGCTATCCCACTAAGGAACACCGTGACGGCATCCGTCAATACGGCATTTCCCCATACCATCGGAAATCCTACAACCTCCTTGGCAATGAGGAGTTGGAGCTTGACTTTCAATAAACCACGACTCCATTACATAACTGCCGATTTATATGACACCGTTGTTGTAAAGCAACGTTTAATGTGTAGGTCTGAAAGAGTTGACGCTTTGTGGGAAAAAGTGAATGAATATGGCACAAAACGACACTTGAGGTGACTGTCTGCTGATGAAGGATTGTCAAGAAAAAGTCACGAAACCATGCCAAATGGCTGCGTTATTTGTCACCAACCTCCTCCTTGGGCGTAAAAACGGCGTTTTTTAGCGTTTTGCGTAACGTGCTGAATGTCAACGTCTTGCGATTTTTGAATGTTTTTCGATGGGCGTAAATGTGGCATTTTAACATTATTTCTGATACCTTCGCGGCTGATAGATGCCACGTTTATGGGTGGCGGATGTGGCATCCGCCGCCGACGGATGCCGCCCAAAAAATGTTAAATGGATGTTTTTGCCCAGATTTTCCGGGAAATCCAGGTTTTCCGGAATGCACGGGCATCTCAAATCATTCTATTTCGCGTTTTTTGGCGGGGGGCATTTTGTCCGAACTTTTCATAGGTTTTGGCCGTTTTGACGTGTAAATGTGAACTTTTTTTGCCTATGCCTTGGCTGAAATAAAAAAAAGGTGTATTTTTGTCAACAAAATATAAAATTGTCGTTTAATCAGCTATAAGCCTATGAAAATGATACATTTCGGAGTCTTTTTAGCGGCTCTCCTGATGATGGCTTTGCCCTCCTCGGCGCAGACCAAGCAATTGTATACCCCTGTGGAATGGCAAAACTTCAATGAAAATGAGACGTTGCTCTACAAGAAGACCGATACCGCCAACCAATACACTTGGTCGGAAACGAGAAGCAAGCAGTCTGACAATTGCATCGTTTATTGGGACAAAGGCTACGGCAGCACGGCACCTAACCAACTCTCAACATCGAGTGAGTATTATGTAGACATTGACGACTTGCTCGCCAAGGCGGAGGCTTTCTACCAGTTGGAGTGCAACACGCTGGGGTTTGTCGATCCCTCCACGTCAAATGTGTCGAAATACAAGATCATGATCTTGCTCAATCATACCACCGATTGGATATGTTACGGTGGTGGGTATGACTTCCAGATCTCCGCCCTTTGGCTCAGTCCCAGCACATGCCATCCCGTGGGGTCGGCGGTGGCACACGAGGTGGGCCACTCGTTCCATTACATGTGTTACGCAGAAGACTCCAATCACGGTGCCGTGTCCTCTTGCCAGACGGGCTTCCACGGTGCTGTCGGCAACGGTGCGGCGATATGGGAGACGACCGCCAACTGGCAGGCGTTGCAGTCTTATCCCGAGGAAATCTTCACGGAGAGCTATACCTACGATGTCTTCTCCAAGTCGCACAATTATGCCTTCTCCCACGAATGGCACCGCTACCAGGCGTATATGTTCCTGTTTTACCTATGCCAATATTATAATGACATCCAAACCGTCGCCAAGGTATGGAACTATCCAGAGACGACGGTCAAGGACTTCAACCAGGTGTTGATGGACCTCAAGGGACTCTCGGTTAGCGACTTGTATCGGTTGCACTATGAGTTCGCCCTCCGTGCCGTGACATGGGATTTGGATGCTTGTGTCAACTATCGCAACGATTCGTATATTGGGAACTTCAATTATTTCTACGTTCCGTTGACCGATGGCAGCTACCAAGTGGCGTATGCCAGTGCACCGCAAGCGACGGGATTCAATGTCATCCCCCTCCAGGTGCCGGTAGCGGGAACGCAGATTACCACGGCACTGACGGCATTGGCACCGGGGGGCGCCCTCGCCAGCGGCGACCCCGCCCAGTATCTGGATGGTAATACGGTCTATTCCTCGGCCGGTGTGACCAAATACAATAGCGTGAGCAATGCCTCGTCGCGCGGCTTCCGTGCGGGGTATGTGGCATTGCTCAACGATGGTACGCGCCAGTATTTCGACGATGGCAACATCCATTGCACGGGAACGGGCGAGGTGACGGAGAATTTCACCATGACCGTGCCCAATAACGTGAAGCAATTGTGGCTCGTCGTGGCACCTACGCCCTCGTCGTATTACCAGCACAAATGGGATGAAAGCGTCACCAACGACGACCAATGGCCCTATCGGGTGAAGTTCACCAACACGGACATCGGCCCCCGTGCCACGGCACAGGTGTCACCGACGTTAGACGGGCGCGACATCCAGGACGTGACGTTGACTTACGATGTCTCCCTCAAACCCGCGAGTGACTATTCCGGAGCGACCGTGACCGTCAATGGCGTGGCTTTGGCAACGTTCTGTACCGCCCTGCAATTATCCTCGTCGGACATCTCCGATAAGTGGGTGTCATGGTCTGCCAATGGTCCCTCCAATGGCCAAGTCATGTTCTATGCGGTGAATCCGTCTGATATGTCATTCATTGAGAATGGTTCGACCGCCAATGGCGACGGCGGACATTGGTTCAATGCCACGGGTGGCGTGACGAATTGGGGCAACAACAGTTATGTCTTCTCCGAGTTCACGAAGTCGGATATACATTTCTTTATTGGGCAATATCCCGACTTGAACAGCGCGGGCGACACCCGCACGGTCTGCCAAGCCCTGCGTTACAAGGATTCGGACGGCAACGAGGCGACGGCCTATTTCGTCTTCAACATCACGTTTGATGCCGACGGCACCAATTCCGGCATCTGTACGGACATCGACTACGGCGGCACGATAGAGCCCGAGGACAAGGAGAAGGAGCATGTGTGGGTGACATTCGATGTCACGATGAAGCCCGCAACGGATTATAGTGGCGCGACAGCCACGGTGGACGACAATGCTATGGCGGTCATCAGCCAGGCTTTCGGCTTGACGAAGGCTGAAATCGTGAGCAACTGCGTGAATTATTCCGCCGCCGGACCGTCGGAGGAACAGGTGATGTTCTATGCCGCCGATGCGTCAGAGGCATTGGTGGAGCAAACGAACACGGCTAACGGCTATGGCTATTGGTTTGATGCCAATGGCGACGTGACGAATTGGAACAACAATAGTTATGTCTTTGCAGAGTTTACCCCATCCGATATGACGTTCACCGTGGGGCAATTCCCCGGACTGAACGCCGACGGCGACACCCGCACCATCCGCGAGGCGTTGCGTTATAAGGACAATAACGGCTATCTGTACACCGCCTATTTCATCTTCAATATCACGTTTGACGACAACGCCACGGCAAACGCTGCCGAGGTTTCGCGGGTAGAGTATGACGGAACCATCCTTTTGGATGAATATTCCACCACGGAGCCGCCAACGGTTGTTGCCCGGAAAGTTGTTTACAACCGACGTTTCGCTACAGGATGGAACTCGATTTGTCTGCCTATCGACGTGACGTTGGACGAGCTGGGTGTGGTGAAGGCCGTGGAATACATCGGTACGACCCAGTTTGGCACTGACACCTACCAAGCCGACTTTGACATTGTGAACACCCTGCAAGCCAATACGCCGTACATGGTGAAGTGTGAAAGTCCGAACACCGAGGATCTTGTCTTTACCGACAAAGACATCCACCCCTTGGGAAGTTATGTGTTGGAAGACCTCGTGAATGGTGCCTATTCGATGATTGGCACACAGACCTATTACTCTCGCACCACATCGCCCATCCTCAGTGGCGACTATATCATCAATACTGCTGGCTTGGTTTCCGCCAATGGGGGCAATGCCCTGCGTGGATTCCGTGCGTATATCAAGAAGATGACGGCATCGGCTGCCAAGATTGGCAATTTCAACGTGCCAGATGATATTTGGGAGAACGACGGAGATACCATCGTATCAGATGATGCCGGTGTGGTCGATGGGATTTCTGTTATGGAATTTGGCCCCTCTGATGCCCGCCATTATGGTTTGTCGGGCGTGGAAGTGAGTCCCGTCTCTAAGGGAATACATATCGTGAACGGCAAGAAGGTCGTCGTGAAATGATGGTAATACTGAAGTAATTATAATATGTGTGATATGAAAGCAATACTCCATAGACAATTATTCTGGCTGCTTGTGGCTTTGATGGGTATATCCTCACAAGAAGTCAATGCCCAAGGTGAGGCACAAAAAAAGTTTTCGACCACGACCAAGATATTCCTCGAAGGGATTGGCAAGCCCGAGAACGTGCAGTCGAAACAGTTGAAGGACGGTACAACCTTGGTGGCAGATACCAAGGATGTGGCTGGTGTGCGGATGATACAGGCCTTTATCCACCTGTATGCAGACAATTACGCGGCGTTGGAATCGCTTGGCGTGCGCATAGACGCTAAATTCAATAAGTTGGTGACGGCGATGATTCCCGTTGACAAGATGCAGATGGTGGCGTCTTTGTGGTTTGTCAAGCAGGTGAATGTCGCCAAGAAATTGAACTTATTGACCGACAAGATGCGCATGAAGACCCATGCCTTGGATGCCATCACATACAGTGAGTATGCCCGTAAGTTGAACAACTTGCAACAGGCATACCAAGGGACGGATGTCATCTTGGGCATGATTGACACGGGAATACAGTTCGACCATGACATGTTTAAGTCGCAGAATGGTTATTCTCGTATCTGGAAGGCTATGGTGTATGACCCCTCTACCGCCTCGATGAGAGACTATAGTGAGGGCGAAGTGATGGGATTCGGCTACGATGACACGTCGGAAAACCATGGCTCGCATACGAGTAGCATTGCGGGAGGTTCCGATTACGACTTTGAAGGATACAACTTTGATGGTCAACAGTTCACCCAGAAGACGTTTCATCTTGGTGGTATGGCTCCCGATGCTTCACTGGTGTTATGCGGTTTGAGGGGTGAGCTGACCGATGCCAATATCGCTGCTTGCATCCAGGGCATCAGCGACTATGCCGATGCCGTGGGTAAACCATGCGTCATCAACGTGAGTATGGGAGGGCAGTTAGGTGCCCACGATGGGTCGGATGCCCTCGCCGAGGTGTGCCGCCAATACTCCGACCGTGGCAAGGTCATCGTCTTTGCCGCCGGCAACGATGCGGAGATGGATGCCCAGGACGGTGTCTATCTCTGGGGAACGGCGACAAGCCCCGCCGCTCCCTTGCAGTCTGTTGTCTGCCCGCCATCTGACGAGTTGTCTTATAATAGTGGGAAGTTTATCTCCTATCACTACAATACGAGCGACATGCTTGCCAATTGGACGACGGATACATGGGCAAGGAAGGCGAATGTGCCGTTGGGCGCACGTGTCTATGTTGTCAATACCAAGACAAACGAGGTGGTTTGGGTGTCGAAGGACATGACTACTGATACGAAGATCAACGCCGACACAGAGGGAGCGAAAGGTGGATTGTTCGGCTTCTATTTTGCCAGCATACCCACTGGTCTTGCCCATGTGGAACAATCTGGGTCTGTCTTTGTGTATGTGGGGCAGGATGCTGTCAATGGTAAATATAATGTTTTGGTTCGTCCGTATTATTGTTGGAGTAGGGGATTTGACCAGATGTCCGTCGGTAGTATCTATGACCAGAAAGGTTATTACCAGATTGGCGTGGCTTACTTCCCGCTTTCCGATGGGGAAGGCACGGTGATAGACAGTTGGGTGGTGAAGGGTGATGCCCTTTATACCCATGTCGATGCCACGTTGGATGGCCAGCCCGTGGCGTTTACGGCGGGGTCAGACTCCTGTAGTGTCACCAATGAGGCTTGTAGTCCTGATGTCATCTCCGTGGGAGCATACGTGGGCAACAGGTCTTGGGTGGGAGCAGATGGCTATGGTTATGCCTATACGAATGAGACGCTCTCCCCGATGGATGGGATGATATACTTCTCTGGCTATCAGGCCGATGGCTATGGACCAACCCAAAGGCGGCTTCCTACCGTCTCCGCCCCGGGTGTTTGCGTGGTGGCGGCATACAATCGCGGCCGTTTTGATGATGCTGATTACAATGACGATAATGAGTCTGCCAATTATATCTTTGGCTACGACGACCAAAACCCGATAGGGGCGATGAGTGGCACGTCGATGTCTGCGCCTTGCGTGGCGGGAATCGTGGCGGAATGGTTGGAGGCTGATGCCACGTTATCGTCTGACGACATCAAGGAGGTGATACGACTCACGTCTCGCCATGATGCCTTCACCGATGCCGAAGGTGAGCAACGGTTTGGTGCCAATGGCAAGATTGATGCCGTGGAGGGGTTGAGATACATCACCACATACCAGTTGGACGAGTTGCAAACGAATGCCGATGGCATGTATGGGTTGATATCCAAGGACAAGCGTTATGTCTCTTTCCCTCGAAAGATGCCGACGAAATGGAACTCCATTTGCCTTCCTTTCGATGTCACCTTGTCAGAAATTGATGCTGTCAAGGCGATGGAATACGTGGGCACAGAGGTAGTAAAAGAAGGTGTCTCCGTGAATTTCAACTCGGTGACGACGCTCCGTGCCAATGTCCCATACCTTGTTTATTTTAACAGGTCTGTTGATGGCTTCGAGTTTTATGAGAAGGAGGTGTTGCCTTCTGACGAGATGGTGTTACCAGACCCCATCAATGGAGCCTATTCGATGGTGGGATCGTATGTATATTATGACAACGACGAATTAAAATCCCCCATCAAGTATGGTGATTATGTCGTAGGCGAGAGGGGATTGGTGATGGCTACTGGCGAGAACAAGATACGGGCTTTCCGTTGCTACTTACGCGCCGAGGAACCTGCCATAAACTCCGCTGCCCTGCGTATTAAGTCCATCAATTTCGATGGGGAGCTGCTCACAGGCCTTGAGGCCGTGCAAGTGGACGAACTGCTTGGCGGGCAAATCTATAACCTGAGAGGGCAGCGCCTCGGCCAACCATATCAAGGCGTGAATGTGGTGAAAGGCAGGAAGTTCGTTGTAAAATGATACCAGAATGGTCATGATGAGAAACGAACGATATGAAGGTGATGGGAAGTCCAGTTACTTTTCCCCTGCGATATCTGTTAAAGTAATAACCACCCGTCGATACTTGATGGATGTTTCCACGACCAACCAGCCTGATATTGATGTAGACCATGGCGGTTCTGACGACGAAGGCGGTGCGAAGCCTTGGTCCATGAATGTCTGGGAGGACTAAACTTCATGTTTGTGGAAAAAGTTATCCCCCGACTCACGTCGAGGGATAACGACAACACAAACACAAAATTACCCGTAGGTGCAACCTTGCGGGTATTTTTTTTCTGCTGAATTTACATGATTCCGTCTTCACGGAGTTTCTCCTGCCATTTCCATGCACTGGCAAGGACATCCTCCAATGGGGTGTCAGCTTTCCATCCGAGTACCTTGTTCGCCTTATCGACGTTGCCCCAGACTTTCTCGATGTCGCCCTCGCGGCGTGGAGCGTATGCCCAGTTCACCTTGACACCTGTTGCCTTCTCGAATCCTTCAACAACCTCCAAGGTACTCAATCCACGGCCTGTGCCGATGTTGAAGTACTCGATGGGGTCGGTCTCTTGGTCAAGTACGCGGGCCATGGCTGCCACATGCGCCTTCGCCAAGTCTACCACATAGATGTAGTCGCGGATGCAGGTGCCGTCGGGCGTGTTGTAATCGTTGCCAAAGATCTTGAGCTGTCCGCGAATGCCGATGGCGGTCTGCGTGACAAACGGGATGAGGTTCATGGGAACGCCATTGGGCAATTCGCCAATCAATGCCGATGGGTGTGCGCCGATAGGGTTGAAGTAGCGCAGGATAATCGACTTGATAGGTGCGCCGCTATGGATATAGTCGCTGATGATTTCCTCGTTGATCTGCTTGGTGTTGCCGTATGGGGAGAGGGCTTTCTGGATGGGAGCCTCCTCCGTGACGGGCAGGTTTTCTTGTGTAGGCTGTCCGTAAACGGTGCAGCTGGATGAGAAGATGATGCCTTTCACGTCGTATTTGGGCATCAGTTCTAAGAGGTTGATGAGCGACACGATGTTGTTGCGGTAGTAGAGTAGGGGCTTCTCCACGCTCTCGCCCACCGCCTTGGATGCGGCGAAGTGGATGATGCCCGAGATCTTGGGATATTTCTTGAACACGGCTTCTGTTGCCTCCATGTCGCGCAAGTCCACTTGTTCAAATGCGGGACGGATGCCGGTGATTTTCTCGATGCCGTCCACTACTTCTATCTTCGAGTTAGATAGGTTGTCTACGATGACCACTTCATACCCTGCCTGTTGCAGTTCGACGGTGGTGTGCGAACCGATAAACCCGGTTCCTCCAGTAACAAGAATGGTTTGTTTCATATTGATAATAAATGATTGGTGATAGTTAATTCAATCCGAACAAGGTTCTTAAACCTCCGTCAACACCGCTAAATCCCATGAATGCCAACGAGAGAAGGCCTGCCGTGACCATTACAATGGCCATGCCTTGCATCCCTTTCGGGATCTTGACCAACTCCAATTGCTCGCGGATGCCCGAAAATACCACTAACGCGAGGGCAAAGCCCAGGGCGGTGGAGAAGGCATAGACGACGCTCTCAATGAGTGAGAACTCCTTTTGGATGACCAGGATGGCAACGCCTAAAACGGCACAGTTGGTCGTAATCAATGGCAGGAAGATGCCTAACGCTTGGTATAACGCGGGGGAAACCTTCTTGAGGATGATCTCGACCATCTGCACCAATGATGCGATGACGAGGATAAAAGCGAGTGTCTGTAGGTATTGCAAGCCGTTGGGGTCTAACACGTACACCTGTACAAGATAGGTTACGATGGTGGCAAGTGTCATGACGAATGCCACGGCGGCACTCATTCCCAATGCCGTGTCCACCTTTTTCGATACGCCAAGGAATGGGCAGATGCCTAAGAATTGCGATAAGACGATGTTGTTGACGAATATCGCGGAGATGAAAATCAATATATATTCCATAGTCTAAGCGTTATTTGGTTTTTCCATTGAGGCGATCCATGATGGCGATGAGGAAACCCAACGAGATGAAAGCTCCCGGAGGAAGGACAAAGAGAAGGATGTTGGTGCTCTCTGGCAACATTGTGAAGCCGAAGCATGAGCCGGCGCCGAGGATCTCGCGGACGGCTCCCAAGAGGGTCAATGCCATGGTGAAACCGATACCGATACCCATGCCGTCGAAGATGCTTGCCAAAGGCGAGTTCTTGCAAGCGAATGCCTCTGCCCGTCCGAGGATGATGCAGTTCACCACGATGAGGGGGATGAAGATGCCGAGGCTCTTGTCGATGTCGGGCAAGTATGCCTTGATGAGCATTTGCAGGACGGTGACGAAGGCGGCAATCACCACGACGAACACGGGGATGCGTACCTTGTCGGGCGTGATGCTCTTGATGCAAGAGATGACGAAGTTCGTGCAAATCAGCACCGCCATCGTGGCAAGTCCCATCGACATGCCGTTGATGGCACTTGTCGTCGTGGCGAGCGTGGGACACATTCCAAGGAGCAAAACGAATGTTGGGTTCTCCTTGATGATGCCGTTGTTTAATATCTTGATATAGTTCATGATGCGATAGTGATTTATGAGTTCTTAACTTGTTTGGATGCACCACTCTGTGCGTCTGCCTCTTTGTTGGCGTAAGCACTGTAAGCTTGGTTCACCGCTTTCAGGAATGCACGTGATGTGATGGTGGATGCGGTGATGGCATCGATTTCCCCACCGTCTTTCTTCACCTGAAGGGGAGCGGAGGCAGGGCTCTTTCCGATGATGTTTCCCTTTTGCCCCTCTTGGAACCACTTGTCAGCCTTGGCACCCAACCCTGGCGTCTCGCTGCTTTGCAGGATGGTATAACCGAGGATTTCGCCTTCGGGATTGAATCCCACCAGCACTTTCACGTTGTCGGCAAAGCCGAGGGTCGTCGATTCTACCGCCGCACCGAGGTTGTGCTTGCGCCCGTCTTGTGTGTGGTGGACGATGAACGTGTATTCCTTGCCGTCAAACTCCTTGACAATGGTGTCGTTGGCAATGACGGTCAGTTTCTCTCCCCCCATCACTTCCTTGATGCCGTCGGCGAGCATCTGCTCAGCCTGTTGGGCGATAGGGCCTTCCGTGACATGGTTCACCCAGGCGAGAATGCCACCCATGACGAGTGCTACTCCCACGAGCGTCAATATCATATTGAGCAATGATGATTCTAATTTCTTCATTTCTTGTCCTCCTTATTGGTTGCTGGCACCTCGCCAAAGCGTTTTGGCTTGATGTACATGTTAATCAATGGCGTAAACGCATTCATGATGAGGATGGCAAAAGACATTCCCTCGGGATAACTTCCCCAGTTGCGGATGACCACCGTCAGGAATCCTATCGCCACGCCATAGATGAGTTGGCCTTTCGGGGTCATGGGGGATGTCACGTAGTCGGTTGCCATGAAGATGGCACCGAGCATCAATCCGCCGCTGAAGATTACTTGGATGGGGTTGGCATAGATGGGGCTTGCCAAGTGAAGCAGCCCGCTGAACACGAACACCGTCGCAAGGATGGAGATGGGAATATGCCATGTGATGATCTTCTTGTAGAGCATGTATACCAGGCCGATGATCAAGGCGATGGCGCAAATCTCGCCAATCGTGCCGGCACCAAGTCCGTTGGCGGTGTTTCCAAGCAGCATGTCGAGCGAGCTTGGCAACCCTTCCAACACGGAGGCATCGCCTGTCTTGATCGCCATCTTCATCAGGCTCAACGGCGTGGCACCTGTCTCTGCGTCAATATAGTTGGTCAACTGACCAGCCACAGGCCATGATGTCATGGCGGCGGGGAAGCTGACAAGCAAGAAACAACGACCCACCAGGGCGGGGTTAAAGGGATTGCATCCCAATCCGCCGAATGTCATCTTGCCGATGCCGATGGCAACCAATGCGCCAAGGATAATCATCCAGATGGGGAAGTTGCTGGGCAAGTTCATGCCCAATAGGAGACCTGTCACGATGGCGGAGCCGTCGGTGAGTGTGGGTTGTGTCTTCAACATGAATTTGGTAATCGCCCATTCAAAGAACATACAGGCGGCAACGCTCGTGAGACATACCACGACGGAGCCAAGCCCGAAGAAATAGAATGAGACGAGAAGGGCGGGGAGCAAGGCGATAATCACGCCATACATATTTCTTTCCACGCTGTCCGCTCCGTGAGCGTGAGGCGATAGTGAAACTACTAATTTATTCATAGACATTTACTTTTTAGCGTTGCGAGCACGGATAATACCCATCACGGCAGCCTTGCCTTGCAGGATGTTGTCAAGGATGGGACGATGGGAAGGACAGGTGAACTGGCATGAGCCGCAAGAGATACATGAGACGAT
Organism: Prevotella sp.; assembly: GCA_017428055.1. GTDB lineage: Bacteria > Bacteroidota > Bacteroidia > Bacteroidales > Bacteroidaceae > Prevotella. The sequence continues at coordinate 49,519 of JAFRRN010000036.1, read as the reverse complement.
TTCCTCCGCCTCGGCACGTTCATACATTTTCTTTTCCGACAAGACGGCGAGCAAGTATGGCTCCAGGCCCATCGGACAGGCACTCACGCACTTGGCGCAGCGGATACAGGGCTGCGCTGCCTTGCGGTGTGCGTCTTCGTCGGAGAGGATCGTGACGGAGTTGGTACCCTTGCAGACGGGCACGTCGATAGACATGAGGGCTTTTCCCATCATCGGACCACCCGCCAATACTTTGTTGTCGCCTTCGGGCATACCACCGCAAGCGTCAATCAGGTTGCGCATGGGCGTTCCCATACGGACGAGGAAGTTGCCGGGACTCTTGACTTTCTTGCCCGTCACCGTGGTGTAACGCTCAAACAAAGGCTTGCGTTTCATCACGGCTTGATAGACCGCGAAAGCTGTCCCTACGTTTTGCACGATGGCTCCCACGTTCACCGGGATGGCGGGAGGGGCGGGTACTTGCCGGTTGATGACGGCATCCACCAATTGCTTCTCACCTCCTTGTGGGTATTTCTGTGCCAATGCCACCACTTCAATGCGTGGGTCATTGGCTGTTTTTTCTGTCAATAGTTGGATGGCTTCGGGCTTATTCTCCTCGATGCCGATATATCCTTTTTCCACCTTGGCGGCTTTCATCAGTAGGTCGAGGCCTACAAGGATTTCATCAGCATGTTCCATCATCAGGCGGAAGTCTGCCGTGATATACGGCTCACATTCCACACCGTTGATGATGATGCACTCCGCCTTGGCGGTAGGAGGTGGACATAGCTTGATGAAAGTGGGAAACCCGGCACCGCCCATGCCCGTGATGCCCGCCACCTTGATACGCTCCACGATCTCTTCGGGGGTCAATTCGGGATGGTCAGCCAATGTCTCCAACTTGTCGGAGCGGTCGATGCTTTCCTCCCATTCGTCGCCTTCCACGTTGATGATGATGGCAGGTTTGCGGTAACCCGTGGCATCTATTGCCTCGTCTATCTTGAAAACGGTGCCTGACACGGATGAGTAAATAGGTGCCGACACGAATCCTCCCGCCTCGGCAATCATCGTTCCGACCTTGACCTTGTCGCCTTTCTTCACCACGGGCTTGGCGGGTGCGCCGATGTGTTGCGACAAGGGGAAGACCGCCTGTGTAGGCAATGCGGCAACTTGGGTTACCTTGTCCGATGTGAGCTTGTTCTCCTCGGGGTGTACACCGCCTATCTTAAATGTTTGTAGTTTCATTTGCTTGGGGTTTAGGGGTTGTTTTCCTTGTTGTTAGGAGTTCAGGGGTTTCAGGGAGTTTAGGAGTACGGACATTAGTTTCATTCGATTGAACGCTATTGTCTGAACTCCTGGAACTACTTAACTCCTTGGACTCCCTTTTTGGGAAGTTGATGCTCTTAATGGCACCCGTGGGGCATACTGCCTCGCACTTGCGGCAAATCTTACACTTCTTCCAGTCGATGTAAGCCACGTTGTTTTCCACGATGATCGCCTCAAACTTGCATTCCTTCGTGCATTTGCCGCATCCGATGCAAGCGGCGGCGCAAGCCTTCTTGGCAACCGCTCCCTTTTCCTTGTTCACGCAGCTGACCCATAGGCGACGGCCCTTAGGTCCTTTCTTTCGTAGTTCGATGATGTGGCGCGGGCAAGCCTTGACGCAAGCCCCACACGACGTGCATTTCTCCTCGTCGACAACGGGCAGCCCCGTTTCCTCGTCCATCTTGATGGCTCCAAACGTACAAGCCGCCACGCAGTCGCCGCAGCCTAAACAACCATAGCCGCACCCGGTCTCGCCCGTGCTACAGGCATTCATGGCGTTACAAGTGCGCAGCCCGTCGTATTCTGCCACACGGGGGCGTAACTCGCATGTGCCATTGCACCGCACCACGGCAACCATGGGCTCGGTATTGGCAACGGCCATACCCAACAAATCGGCGACCTGACCCATCACGGAGGCACCGCCTACGGGACAGTTCAAGCCCTCCAACGACCCCTTGTCGGCTGCCTTCACCAGCGCGTCGGCCATACCGCCGCATCCCGGGAAGCCACAACCGCCGCAGTTGGCACCGGGGAGTAGTTCCGTCACCTGGCCAATGCGTGGGTCTTCTTGCACGGCAAATCGCTTGGAAACGGCATATAATATCAAAGCCGCTATCAATGCAATGCTTCCAAGAACGATGACCGCAATCGTAATAAAGTTCATAATGTTTGTATTTTGATTTGTTATTCAATCCAAAATGTGAGTTTCTCTTTCACTTTGTCCCTGAACATATAGAGCAATATATAATAAGGTAGGAGTGAAAAGACTGCCGCGAGGGCGGCAACGGGCTCGTTTCCCGTCAAGCCCATCGTGGTAAACAGCACGGCGAGCAGCAACAGGAACGGGATGCCAAACCCCAAGATGATGGCGCGGACCCCCGTTTGGGTAGATGCCACCACGGTCACGGCGTCGCCTTTCTTCCATTGCATGTTGGGTGTTGGGTGTTGGGTGTTGGATGCAGGGTAGACATCGATGGTCTTCTCCTTTGCCTCCGACGCATGGCAATGGCGCGACACGGCGCATGAGCCACATGCAGACGCTTGGAGAATGCGCACCCGAATGTGTCCGTCCTCTACTGATTCAATGATGCCGGAATGACTGATCTTGCTACTCATTGCAATCGCAAAAGTAGCATTATAATTTCAATTGGCAAAGCAAAAACAGAAAATAATTGGAAATAATGTCCGAAAACGTTTTCAAAATGTGTATCTTTGCGCCGTTGAAAAAACAAGGAAAACGATGAGATACGGAATAATCGGTACGGGCGCGATAGGCGGCTTCTATGGAGGGAAGTTGGCGAATGATGGACAAGAGGTGCATTTCTTGTTGCATCGTGATTATGAATATGTGAAACAGTATGGAATGCAGATTGACTCCTGCGACGGCTCGTTCCATCTTGACCAACCCTATGTGTATCAGTCAACGGCAGAGATGCCCCCTTGCGACGTGGTGCTGGTATGCCTGAAGTCCATCAACAACCATCTTCTTCGCGACTTGCTTCCACCTTTGTTGCAGAAAGACTCGTTGGTGGTGCTGATACAGAACGGCATCGGCGTGGAGGAAGACGTGCAGCGGTTGTTCCCCGAGGTCGCCCTGGCGGCGGGACTGGCATTCATCTGCTCTGCCAAGACGGAGCCGGGGAGGGTCAACCACCAATGCTATGGCCATATCAATTTCGGCAACTACTCGTGTAAGGACGATGCCAAGATGCACCGTCTCGTCGACGAGTTCAACCATGCGGGCATCAAGGCGGGATTGGTGGAGTATATGGAGGCGCGATGGAAAAAGGCGGTATGGAACATGCCCTTCAATGGGATGACCGTAGCCCTGCACACCCAGACCGACCTCTTGCTCAAGCATCCTGCCACCCGACGGCTCATCCGCGAGCAGATGATGGAGGTGGTGGGGGCTGCCCAATGCCTCGGTGTGAACAACCTGGACGAGTCTTTCGTTGACCTGATGATGCAGATGACCGACGAGATGACACCCTATTCGCCCTCCATGCGCCTCGATTATGACTTCCATCGCCCATTGGAAATCCATTACATCTATACCCGCCCCATCGAAATCGCCCGCCAGGCGGGCTTCCCCATGCCCAAGTTGGAAATGCTAGAAGCCGAGTTGCGCTTTCTGTCAGAACAATGATTAACGAAAGTATGATTGACAAACAACAACCTTTACTTGTTGATAAGTGGAGAATATGCCAAGTTCCGACATATTCTCCACTCGTTTCATGAATCAGTAGTTTGGCTACATCATTGTTGTCCATTTAAAACGACACCAACGATGAGTGACACGTCTGAAATGTTGATCTTTCCATCGTCATTCATGTCTGCCACCGTCTCGTCAAATGATTCCGAATGATTGCCGAGGACATGGTTGACGGTCATCGTCACGTCGGTAATATTTACCACCCCGTCGCCATTCACGTCACCCGCCAATGAGCCGTATTCCTCAATCTTACTGAATCGCTTCCATCCCGTAGCAGCCTGATATGCAGCCTTGGTGCCTCGTGGCACATAGAGCGTGGCGGAATTATATGTTGAATACCTATTCCATAGACCATAGAACACATTTTCATTGATTTCTATGGGTTGATACCAATTCACTTTTACACTAAATAAATCGCAAGTAAAAGCATAACTGCCTATCTCCCTCACGCTCTTCGGAATGGTGATGGAGCTTAAAGAACAATACTCAAAAGCACTGTTTCCGATAATCTTGACACCGTCGGGAATGATGATGGAATATAAATCACAACTCTCAAAAGCGCTTTCTCCGATGATTTCGATATCGTCGGGAATGACCGTATAATTAGTACCTTGAATCAATGTGTTGGTGGCGGTCTCTATAAGGGCATTGCAATAGTTTCGTGAGTCGTACCACTTGTTGTAGGGACTGACTGAAATACCGGTCAAATGATTGCCGAAAGCCTTGTGTCCGATGCTTTCAACATGTGTTGGAATGTAAATCCACTCCAGTTTTTCAAACGCATAATCTCCTATCTTGGTCAGATTCTCCGGGAAGTCAACATCCCAAATATCAGAACCTTCAAATTCATAATCGTCGATGGATGTCAAGCCCGTGAAATATTTCAGTTCGCGGAATACATTTTCATATAATTCGGGGCTTTCTTTTTTTCTAACCTCCATAGGTCCATCTTCATCAGGAGGGTTGGGATAATCGGTGGACTGATGGCTAAAATATGCAAAGGCGTGATTCAAATCTTTCACTTGGCTCAATTCATACCTACTCACCTCTCCGTCGCCGCTGATATCCCAGTTGTCCACGCAGATCTGTTTCACTTGGTCATCTTCAAATTCCACGATGTCTTCTTTCTCGACGATGTTGGAGAAATTCCGCCAGACTTGAGCACTTTCGTATGCAGCCTTGCTTCCTATGGGAACATAAAGCGTGGCATTATAACTATGATAGTCAAAAGGAGAATCGTCATCAAAAATGTCATAAGAAGGTTTAGCTATATTGACTTGTATAGAAGTGAGGTTGTCGCAATCATAAAAAACTCCCCAACTATAAAACCAATCATTCACTCCCCATATCTCTATGGAACTGATGTCCGATTCCCTAAAAGCTTGACTCCCGATGCTCTCCACGCTGATTGGTAGTTCGATGTGTGATAATCCTTTCATCCCTTCAAAGGCACTCATGCCAACTGTCTTGACATCATCTGGAACAATGGTGTTTCGGCATCCTGCAATAAGTTCATTGGTGGCAGTCTTGATAATGGCATTGCAATCATATCGGGAGTCATACCAGGGGTTGTCGGGATTGACCTCGATAGATGATAAAGAAGTATATGAAAACGCACCATATCCGATGGATTTCACGTTCTTGGGAATCGAGATGGAATAAAGCCCAGTGGCTTTGAAAGCGACATCTTTTATTTGGGTTACGCTTTCGGGAATGGTGATGGACTTGAGGTTTGAACATCCGTTGAATGCGTTGCTTTCAATCACCAATATGTCTTCGGGGATAACCGTATTCTGGCAACCCACGACAAGTGCGTTTGAGGATGTCTCTACGATGGCGTTGCAGTCGTTTCTGGAGTCATACCATGGGTTGTCCTCATCGACGGTAATAGACTGAAGCGGTGTTCCTATAAAAGCACCCGACGAGACACTCCTGACATTCTTAGGGATGTTAATGGAGCTAAGTTTCGTTTCACTAAAAGCACCATATTCAATCGTTGTCACGCTTTCTGGAATGATAATAGAACTAAGTCTTGAATCCATAAAAGCACTATGTCCAATTGTTGTCACGTTTTCAGGGATGATGATAGAGCTTAACTTGGTAGATTTAAATGCTGCATACTCAATGCTTGTCACGTTTTCTGGAATGATGACGGATTCCAGATTTCTTGCATAATAGAAAGCTTCGCGTCCAATAGATGTCAGTCCTGTAAAGTATCGGAGTTCATTAAACGATTTCATCATTCCTCCTCCTCCGAAATGCCCCAGTTGCGTTACGCAAGCCAGTTCTTCCGTACTCAGCTCCCCATCGCCGTTGTAATCCCAATTGTCGATACAGACTTCCTTAACTCTTTCGTCCTCAAATGTGACAATGTCACCGCCTAAAATAGGGTCTCCTATATAAAAAGACGCTTTGTCATCTTTAATCACCATTGAGATGTATGAAAATCCATTGCTAAGTTTATGCGAATCATCCGTTAATGTTTCGCTATTGGAATAACAGGGCACCAATTTATATAAACCTTGCTTCAGGTTAGTTGGGATGGAATAATTGCGTGTCAAGGTTCTGTTTTCATGAATAGGTATATTGACTAAATTATTGGCTACCTCATCGAACCACGGAAGGTTTTCTCCGTCCAAACTCGGCATGAACCCCACACAATAGCTATTAGATTCGCCAGAGGCGTTTTTGACCTCCATATCGATTTCAATCGGGATAAAATTAAGGGATGAAATGTTTTCGACGACGCTATTACTCCGTATTGATAGGTTCATTGCTTCCAATGAAGACTCGTCAGGTTCTGCATAGATGATTGCCCCTTGGTTTCTTGTGAATCCATCTAAAGGTGTGTCACCGCTTCCTTCCACGGCACTCAATATGAAATAGTCGTCAGAATTTCCGCCCCAACCCCAATTGACATGCACATAGCCATTGCCGTCATATCCATCAATGACGAAGCAATGGTAACTTGCACCATAAATAACAGGATATCCTTTTGTCAGATTATCGCAAATTATATCCTCCCATTTCTTGTCAGAATAGTATTCCCGTTTGATGTAATCAGGTTTTTTATAATTAAAATATTCATATAAGGCATTGGCAATATATGATGTATAAGTCGATGAACTGGAATACCCATACGACATGCCTAATGAGGTCCCGCAAAATAGCATAAGATTAGCAACAGCTTGCGCCTGCTCTTCTGTGTAGTCTTGATTTTTGTAGTCGTCAAGCATGTTATCCCAGTCAATGGGAGAGCCTTTAGGAACTGCATTTACATGCATCTTTTGCTCATAAGTACTTCCATGATAATAACCAATATTGTAACTTGGAATCCTTTTTAATACTTTGTCGGTTGATTTCTTACGATGATAATACATCACCTGTGCCATCGCCGTTGCCACGCAGCCTGTCACACACCTCTTCCCATTTTCCAAAGGGCAATTAGCATTGTAGGGATAAGTTTGGTGCCATGTTGTGGTAAGCATGGGTTCGACGGCAGGATAGGATGTTGCGGCTTTCTTCTTAACGGAGCCTGCCGTCTCGGGGGCGGCGGCAATCTGTTGTGCATAGAAGTCAAGCATGTATTTCATCCCGTCGGGCATACTGTCCGTGTCGAGATGCCCGCTATCGGAATATCCCAAGATGGAATATGCGCGGTCGTCGCCGGCGGCAATGACAAATCCATTGTCATCACCGATGTTGAAGACATAGTAAGGGGCATTTTCCTCCTCTTGCGACATGGGGGCGTGGCGCATGGATAGGCGTTTCACGTTTACGCCCTTGCCTTGGAGAAACTCGCTGACATTCTTTTGCGCCTGTTGGCGCGTGATGGGTGTTGAGAATGTTGGTTGGATTGTAGCCAATGTCCCGATGATCAGGAACAAACAGGCTTTAAGATAACAGTTAGTTTTCATGACTCTTTTCTTTGATGGGTTATCAGTTATTGTGTTCAATATGCAAAGATACTTCTTTTTTTTTCATATATAGTTACGGTTTTGTTCTTTTTTCGATAAAAAACGATTCATGGACTGTATTGATGCTGTGTTTTTGAAGTGAGGGGATTTGTCAATTTTTTATCACGAAACGGGCGCAAATGAAGGGCGGTTTTCCAAACGAAAAGACTTTTGGTCGCAAATAACGCAATGGTGGCGGTTATCGTAATGCGCTCATTATCAACGAATTGGCTTTTTGACGCGTTTTTCTATGGCGATAAATGTGGCATTTTAACATTATTTCTGATACCTCCGCGGCTGATAGATGCCACGTTTATGGGTGACGAATGTGGCATCCATCGCCGACGGATGCCACAGAAAAAATGTTAAATGGATGATTTTGTCAGGATTATCCAGATTTTCCGGAATATCCGGACTATCTGGTAATCCCCAGCGAGTCTATTTCATGTTTTTTGCCGAGAGTCTTTTTGTCCGTTTTTTTCAATCAAAAAGATTATTTTTCCAACATGATTTTCAGCACGAGACGGATGTCGTCATAGGTCACGTCTTCGGGACAATGCTCCTTGATGACGGTGGTGTTTTGGTCATATCCAACCTTTTGGATGGCTTGTTCGATGGCGTGTAGTTTCTCTTCGGGCACGAGTTTGTCGATGGGAATGGCCCCTGACTTAACATAGCGGGCCAAGTGGTTGAAGATCGTGCCAACGGTAAGATCCCGTTGCTTGGCGATTTGTGTTGGTGTCAACCCTTGTTGGTACAGGTGGAACGATGTTTCCCAAGTCTTTTCCTTCGCCTTCTTGGGCTCTGCTGCCTTCTTTTCCTTTTTCTTCTTGAGGGCTTTCTCGTCCAAGGCATCGAGCATCGACATTTGTTTGGCTTGTAGGTAATAGGGGATGGAGAACGGCTCTTCGGAGATTTTCACCAACAGGAAACGCCGGGAGAGGTAGGCTTGGCGGAAGTCTGCCAAGACGTTTCCCAACCGTTTCATCGCCTCCTTGTTGTTTGTCTTAACCTCTTTTGTTAGTTGGAGAGGCTTGGCAAATAGCTCTTCCAACTTCTTATCGAAGTATTCCGCGCTCTTTTGCACCCGTTGGAGGAATGCCTCGTCGTGGAGATGGTCGGTGGGCATCTGCTTGATCTTCACCATCCACTTGCTGGCGATGAGGATGATGTCGCGCCTCATGTCCTCCAAGGCTTGCTTGTGCATGAGTTCCAATTGTGCGTAGCTATGGTAGAAGAACTCGGTGAACACCCTCACCATGCTCTCTTGTTGGTAGAGGATGGCATGGAAGTCATACAGTTCGAGCAACAAATGGCGGAAGTATTCCTCCTTGAGCAAGGGCAACTGCTCGATGCTCCTCTGCGCTTCTTGCTCTTGGTGGATGATGTAGGTGTCCACACGTTCATCGTTGATGATGGCATGGGGCGTGATGGGCGTTGCCAACACCATGCCTTCCAACGTGCGGCAGCGGCTCAATGCCACATACACCTGCCCTGGGGCAAACGACAGGTTGGCGTCGATGATGGCATGGTCGAATGTCAGGCCTTGGCTCTTGTGGATGGTAATCGCCCAGGCGAGGCGCAGTGGGTATTGGCGGAACACGCCCTGCACCTCCGTCTCGATCTCTCGCGTCGTGTTGTTGAGCGTGTAATGGGCGTTCTCCCATTCCAAAGGCATGACCTCGATGTCCTCCTCGTCGCCTTGGCAACGTACCGTAATGCAGTCCTGGTCGAGGGATGTAACGCGCCCGATGCGCCCATTATAATATAGGTGGTCGGCAGAGGGGTCGTTTTTCACGAACATCACCTGCGCCCCCTCCTTCAGTTCGAGCGTCTCTTGGGTGGGGTAGAGGTATTCGGGAAACGTCCCCTTGACTTCCGCCTTGTAGTAATGCGACTTCTTTTGCAGTTTCCTGAGCTCATTCTCGTTATAGGAATTGGCGAGGTGGTTGTGTGTCGTCAGGCGGATATATCCTTCTTCGGGTGCGGGGATGAACGATGGTATGCACCTGCTGTTGAGCCTTGCCAATGTCTCGGGCGTGGTGTTTCCCTCCCTCACTTCATTGAGGATGTCGAGAAAAACCTTGTCTTGCTGGCGATAGATGTGGGTCAACTGGATGGTGACGTACTCGATCTGCGCCAACGCCTTGGAACCGAAGAAGTAGGGAGTGTCATAAAAAGGCGACAGGATGCGCTCGTCCTCGGGCGTGACGACGGGGGTCAACTGCCCTAAGTCGCCAATCATCAGCAGTTGCACGCCTCCAAAGGGATGGTAACGGTCGCGGAAGCGGCGCAGCACGGAGTCGATGGCGTCCAAGAGGTCGGCGCGTACCATCGAGATCTCGTCGATGATGAGAAGGTCCAATGATGCGATGATCTTCCGCTTGTTGCGGTTAAATTCGTACTTGTCCTTGATTTGGGCGTTGGGGACGAAGGGAGAAAGGGGCAGTTGGAAGAATGAATGGATGGTGACACCACCCGCATTGATTGCCGCCACGCCCGTGGGTGCCACCACGATAGCCCGTTTCTTCGACCGTTCCATCACGGTCTTCAGGAACGTAGTCTTACCCGTTCCCGCCTTTCCTGTCAAGAATATGCTGCGCCCCGTGTGTTCCACGAAGTCCCATGCCTGTCTCAATTCAGTGTTCTTTTCCATTCTTATATTCCTTTTTTCATAGCATGATGATTGTCTGTGGTGCAAAAATACTTCATTTCTTTTGTCTGTACAAACGATAAACAGAAAATTTGTGTAAATTTGCACGATCGATCTATGCGTGAAGAGATGAATAAAGTGTCATTGATGGTGGGGATTGCCTCCGTGTTGCATTTCCTTGTAGATGCCTTGTGTTTGTGTTGCGTCTACTTGATGGCGGACGAAATGACGCGACACTCATTCATTGGCATGGTTCTCACTTACAATGTCTTTGCTTTCTTGACGCAGCCCGTTACGGGTTTCTTTGTTGACAAGATGGGGCAGAAACACTGGATGTTGCTATGGTCAATGGTGATGTTAGCTCTTTCAGTGTTCTTCACTCCAAGGGCTTCTTATTTAGGGACCTTTTTCGTCGCTTCTTTGTTAGGGATGGGTAATTCCATGTTTCATGTATGGGGAGGCAAACAGGTGGCCGTCAAGACAGGGAACGACATCCGTGCGTTGGGTGTGTTCGTGGCTCCTGGGGCAGTCGGCTTGACTGTCGGTATCTTTTTCCATTCGTGGTTGTTGGTGTATTTCTTTCTTCTGTCAATCTGTTTGTTGGGGATAGCCTTTCTCCATCTTGACGAAAAGACACATCAGTCTCCCGCTCCCATAGAGGGGGCTGCTTTTAGCCAGAATGTGATATGGCAGTTGATGCTTGCCGTCATGGTTTTTGTGGTATTGCGGGCTTATCTGTCAGAAGATTTTTCAGATGGTTTGAATATGGAGGGCATGGGCATTGTGGCGATAGGCATCGTGTCGATGCTGGGAAAGGTAGCGGGAGGATGGATAGCAAAGGGCATTGGCATCTTGAAAACTGTAGTTGTCATCCTTCTTGTCGTACTTGTATGTTATGTGCTGGGAAATACATTCTGGTTGTTCCTGTTGTTGGGATTATTCGCCATCAATTGTACGATGCCCGTTACTTTGTATTGGGCTAATGTCTTGTTGAAAGGAAGGGAGGGTTTTGCCTTCGGGCTTCTTGCTGCCGCATTGATTTTGGGTCATTTGGTCGATCTTGTGAATAGGAGTGGCCTGTCGCTCTCTTCTATGGAATTTACCCTCTTCGTTTGGATTCCCTTGATAGCCACCATCTTGATAGAATATGGTGTTTTGCGACTTTTGGGAGAGAGAAGGAAAAAGGTGCTTTTTTCTTCATTCCTCATTAATACGTTTACCAATGTACCTTTAAACTTGTCTCTTCTCAATTACCCTGAGGGTATCGTGTGTCTGTTGGGGGCAGAGGTGCTGATTGTCTTCGTGGAGGCTCTCTGTTATCGGTGGTTAGTGGGGAATTTCAAACAGGCATTTGCCTATAGCCTGTTTTGCAATCTTATCAGTTTCCTCACGGGTGTGTTGCTGATTCTTGTTGTGATATTTGTGATTAATCAATTCAGATATTTATAAATCCTAAACAAAATGTTCAATGCTTTGACGCAAGCCAATTAAGCATTAAGCATTAAGAATTAAGAATTAAAAAATGCAATTGTTAGATATAGCTCCTATAAGAAGGGAGGATTTATGGGGTGAGGATATAAATCCAACAACCATTCATGATGTTCCTGAGACCATTGATGTCTCAGCTGAGTTTGATGTTGTAGATTCTTTAACAATGAATGACGTTGCTGAGACGGCGATGGATACTCCGCCTGAATTCCTTTGGACATTTGTCATCGTGCTGGTGGCATTGCTCTTGTGCTTATATTTTGCTATAAGGTATAGGCGAAGCCATAAGAATGCTTAATGCTTAATTCTTAATGCTTAATAGGGCTTGCGCCAAAGCATTAAGAATTAAGCATTAAGAATTAAGCATTAATCCCAAATGCTGCCTTCCTTACCCAAGGCATCCTCGGGACGGATGCCGTCGTTGGGGTCGGTGTCGATGGGTAAGTCTACGACTTCCGTCTCTGAATAGGGTACGAAGTCTTGCATCATCTCGTCGCTATAGATGTCGATGACGACGATTTGCGGGGTGTGATATTGGTTGCGCTCGTTCATACCTGTTGAATATTGACGAGTTGTCATCATTTCACCACCACCTTTCTGCCGTTGTGCATGTACACGCCACGTACGGTGGGCTTGCTCTCATAGCGGCGGCCTTGCAGGTCATAGTAGGACTCGTCGTCCTCCACTTGTGTCTCCACGCCGTCGATGTCGGTAGGTTGGTCGTCGAACACCAAGCGGTAGAATTTCGCCGAGCTGACCAATACATCGGTGGGCAAGCGTAGGTAGGCATGTTTGGCAGCCAATGTCCCTGCTTGTTTCACGCGATAGAAGCCCACGCCACGGTTGCCCTTGCCCAAGAGGAAGTTGGTGAAGGAACCTTCCGTCGGATAGACGGTGGTGTTCACGGTCACGCCCTTGAGCATGTTCACCACGTAACTGTTGTTGCTCACCACGGGAACAACGTAGGTGCCGGCATCCTCCTTGATGACGAGACCCGTGCCGGGAGGCACCACCGTCACGCGCGACAGATACACCATGTCGCCGTCGTAGCTGGCAATGATGTAGGCGCGGATGTGCGACAGGTCAAGCGCATCGTCCGATGCGTAGGTGCGCCAGCCTTCCTCCGGCACGATGATGGTATCATTGCGTTCAGGCTCCGGACCCACCTCTTCGTCAGGACGGTTGAACTCCAAGCATAGCAACGCGCTCCATACCTCGTTGGTGTTCTTCGCACGGAAGTTGAAGTAGTGCGCACCCTCCGACAACTGGCTGATGTCCACCCGTGCCACGAAGTCGCCATTGTCTGTGTCGAGGTTCGTCCGCTCGGCATAGTTGTTGTCGAGCCAATACTCAAATTCCTTCATCGAGGCGGTGGTGTCTTCCATTTCGGGGTTGTAGAATATCAGTCGTGCCAGGCTGCTCCATGTATCGTTGGTGTTCTTCGCGCGGAAGTTGAAGTAATGCACACCCACCGACAGGTCGCTGATGTCCAACGTGGCAATGAACTCCCCGTCGTTGGCGGCTTCCGTGTGGTGCAACGTATAGTCGTCGTCAATCCAATACTCGTATTCCTTCAATTCGGCATCCGGGTCTTCCATCTCGGGAATGTAGAAGATCATGCGCTTGATGGCACTGCGCTCCTTGTTGGAGTTCTTCGCACGGAAGTTGAAGAAGTGGATGCCCACGGGCAACTCGCTGATGTCCACCGTGGCGATGTACTCATTCTCCAACGTGGCGGAGTCGGTCACATGCGAGGCATAGTCATCATCGATCCAGTACTCGTATTCCGTGATTTCGGCAGAGTCAACGGGTAGGTCGGGCTTATAGAACAACAGCCTTGCCAGCGAACTCCATTCGCCATGATTGTTACGTGCGCGTAAATTAAAATAATGTACGCCCGTCTTCAAGTAGGCGATGTTGATGCCTGGAGGCGTGAAGGTGAACGTAGTGCTTGACGTGCGCCTCACGCTCTTGTTGGCGGAGTTGTTGTCTATCCAATATTGATATTCGGTAATCTTGGCACTCTTGGGGTCGGTGGCGGGAAGGTAAAAGATGTAGCGGCCAATGCTGCTCCACTCGTCGTGCATGTTGGCACGATAGTTGAGGAAGTGGATTCCTTGCGCCAAGTCGCTCACGTCGAGGCTGAAGGCAATGTCTCTCGCGCCTTTCTCTATCTCCACGCTGTCCGCGTCGTATTCTATCGGTTCCCACACATCCACCGCCGTATGCCCAGCATAATCCGAATCAATCCAGTACTCATATTGCCACACGGAGCTGTCGGCAGGCTCCACCACGGGTGTCTCCACCTCGCCTTGCGCCTGCGCCACCATCCCCATGCCGATGAGCAGCAAAAGATTCAATGTTCGTTTGAGCATATCGAATGGTTATTGCGGGGTTACTTTCACGTTCACGTTCAACTTCTTCTCGCCGGTATCTACCTTCAAGGTGTAGTCGGTAATCTTTGGGGCGGTGCTGACGAGGGTGTAGGGGGTGGGGCCACCATACATACCAATAACAGTCTCGTCAGTTCCAAGATAACCATCGCGAGCTAATTGGTCTTTAGTGTATGAAGAAACGGTACTATAAACATTCCAACAATTTTGATAAATACCATAATTTTGATTTACCACGGCACATTTTACGTAATTACAGCCAGTACCTAAGTGGTCACTGCCATCGTGATAATTATATACTATTGAATTGATAAAGGTAGCATTAGATTCGTTATAAACGGATGAATAAGTACCATTTCCAACAAAACAATTAATAATATTGACGGCACTAGGTGTATATGCATTTGATCTCAGACCGTAAATGATTCTTGAATTAACAATATCCATACCAACAACATTGGAGGAAAGGCTAATGTAGCTATTGATATAACATCTATCAATTAACACTTTATCAACTACTCCTGTAAAACTAATTTGATAGAATTGACATTTCCGAATGACAAGTGAATTGACGGCATTAGATACTATTATATTAGAGCTGTTGATTAAATTTAATCCATCCAACACCCTTGCCGTTAGCGTTGGTGAGTTTGGAATGGCTATAGTGATGTTACTTGTTACTTTCGTTTCTCCATTTCCCTTTCCAATCACGGCAATCTTCTTATTGACAGTAAACCCTGGAAACTCTCCTTCGTTAAGGAAAATGGTATCTCCATCCACAGAGTTGTCAATGGCAAGCTGAATTTGGTCGGTGTCATAGAGTGTCACCTCGCCCCGGTGTTGCAGGGCGACCTTGCTGATTTGTGCGTTCACACCCATGGTTGCCATCAACAGGCAAGCCAATGTCAAGATTTGTTTTCTCATTGTTTTTTTGCACTTGGAATCCGTGTCGTGCGCAACTTCTAAAGTTTGAAATAATGGTTTGTTTGAAATGAAAATCTGTCTGCAAAATTAGTGAATGCCGCCCATCTGTGCAACCGCACATTTCGCCCTTTGTGGTTATTCGCCCCATACTCGTAGTCATTTGTCTGAAATTCGTGGTCAAACGTCTCAACTTTTTTCACGGGATGACGGTGCTTTGGTGAGCCTGTAGGGGCGAATCTGCGTGTTCGCCCGCAATTTGCATGTGTAACAGAAGGGCATGAAGAATGGCGTGGCCACTCTTATGCACTTACCTAAGGGGCAGACCTGAGAAATTGGAACCCCACCGCACAAATAAGAAATGCTACCACGCCAAAGCGTGTGCATAGCCATTGTGCGGAGGGAACACCTTCAAAGGTCTTTCCCTTTGCTTCTTAAATCGAACTATTCCAAACAGGTTTCTCAGGTCTTTTCGGTAAGTGCGAAATAATCAGCTAATGCATGAAGGTCTGGGCTTCCTCTCCCAAACCGACTGCAAATATACGCATTTTTCCCTTACTGTGCAAGGAAAAAGCCCAAAAAACAAATGTGAATTTAATCTTGATGATATTTTGTGTTTTTCCAACCAATAATATATATGAACGAACACGAATAACTCGAATAACACGAATGCGAAAAAAGTGTATGTGGCTTATTCGTTAGATTCGTGTTATTCGTGTTCGTTCTTACAAAGTTATAGTGTTCGTAAGGCTATCCGCAATGGAAGAAAGTCTCGACGAGGCGGGCTATCTTCTCCTGGTCATCGGCGATGTCTGCCCGCAGGGTTCGGTCGTCGAAGGCGCGGAGCTGTCGGATGATGCCGTCAATCATCGTTGCGCTGAACACTCCTTGCTCCTCATACACCGCGCGTTGCCTCTCCAAACAGTCGGCGGAGGCGACGCAGGAGTCGGGCAACTGTGCCAATGTGGCAAGTTTGTCGGCGTTGGCGGCATCATGGATGTTGACATCCACATAGTTGCGGGCGGCAACCTCCAAGGCATTCTCCATCTCAAAGCCGTGGCGACAGGCAACGCACAGACCCGCCAACAATTGATGGATGTCGGCAGAGCCGTCGGGCGAGCGCATCTCGACGGTCTGTTTCTGCGTGGTATCGAATGCCACGGGAGTCTCCAACGGATTGGCACTGCGGCACATGTCTGCCTGTGCCGTCCATCCGAGGGGCACGCGGACGAGGACGGAGCGGTTGCGGTCGCCCCAGCATACGTTGGTAGGAGCCTCCTGGTGTGGCACAAGGCGGAAGTAACTGGTGGGGTTCTTGTTGCCGAAGGCGGTGATGCTCGGTGCCATTTCCATCATTCCCGCGATGGCTCGCCGTGCCGTGTCGCTCAATGTGCCGTCGCTGCCCAGCATTTGGTTCTGTCCGTCCTTGGTGATGCGCATGTGAACGTGGAGTCCGCTGCCCGCCTTTCCCGTCGTGATTTTCGGTGCAAACGTCACGTTCAGCCCCTTGCGCCAGGCGAGGTTGCGGATAACCCACTTGGCAACCAATAGTTGGTCGGCGGCATCGCATACGGGCACGGGCAGGAACTCAATCTCATTCTGTTCGTAGGTGAGGCCGTTCTGCTCGAAGTTGCCAACCTCTGAATGTCCGTACTTAATTTGTCCGCCCGTCTGTGCGATATAGTACATGCACGTGGCGCGGAAGTCGTTGGTCTTTGCATAGGGCGCACTCTCGTGGTATCCGCGTTGGTCGACGGCAGGATAGACATTCTCTGTGGCTTGGATGACATAATATTCCAGCTCGCCCATCGCCTCGTATTCCATGCCCGTGGCCTGCCTGAACGCCTCGGCGGCGCGACGCAGCGTCTGTTCGGGCGACGATGCCAGCGGGTTGCCGTCCTTGTCGAAGAACGAACATAATAGGCATAGGGTAGGGATGTCAGAGAAGGGATCGACAAAAGCGGTGGAGAAGCGCGGCATGACGTATAGGTCGCTGGAGCTTGCCTCGATGAATGAGAAGAGGCTGGAGCCGTCCACGCGCTCGCCGCATGTCAAGATGGTGCGTAGGTAGTCTTGGTCGCTGATGACGAAATTAAGGGTCTTCAGTTTGCCGTCGCCGCCGGGATACATGAAGTTGACCATGCGGATCTCGTTGTCGCGGATGAATTTGATGATGTCTTCCTTCGTGAAGTCTCGTGGCTCTTTTTGCAGGTAAGCCACCACGGGGTTGGCGTTCAACGCCAGTTTTTCATTTTCCATGTTTTGTTGTTTGTTGTTTAAGTTTGCTCGATTATCCCACAAATGTACTCAAAAATAATGAATTGCCCAAACAATCTACCGTTTTTGCTAAAAAAAGACGTATATTTGCATGTCTGGAATCAATTAAGTCTTCCGAAAGAAACAATAGGTAAAGATGGAAACAAAGATCACAATCCCCGTCGTGGGCATGGCTTGCTCGTCTTGCTCTGCCCATGTGGAAAAGAAACTCAATTCGTTGGAAGGTGTCAAGAAGGCGAGCGTGTCGCTGGCATCGCGGTCGGCGTTGGTGGAATACGACCCTTCTGTCATCTCCCTGCAACAGATGAAGGAGGCGGTCAATGGCATCGGCTTCGACTTGGTGATAGAGCAAGACCGCTCCGTGGCGGAGATTGAGCGTCGCGAATATACGTTGCTGGGGCGCAAGACCTTGCTGGCATGGGTGTTTGCCGTGTTGGTGATGGTGGTGGGAAACTTCATGAAGGATGGGGCGCAACTCGCCTTGGCTCTCTCCTTGGCAAGCATCTTGACCTGTGGAAAGTCGTTCTATGTCAACGCATGGAAACAGTTAAGGCATGGCATGGCGAGCATGGACACGCTC
Organism: Prevotella sp.; assembly: GCA_017428055.1. Classification (GTDB taxonomy): domain Bacteria; phylum Bacteroidota; class Bacteroidia; order Bacteroidales; family Bacteroidaceae; genus Prevotella. Next base: position 31,515 of record JAFRRN010000036.1, on the reverse strand, counting down.
GTCTGTTTCTCCACCGCCGTCTCCTTTGGTTATAGTGCCGTGGTGACAATCATGCAAATTGACACGCCCGTGTATTTCGACGCGTCGGTGATGATTATCGCCTTCGTCCTCTTGGGTAGGTTTTTGGAGGAAAGGGCAAAGCGAGCCACCGCCTCTTCCATCCGCACGTTGATGGGACTGCGCCCCAAGACGGCAAGGATTGTGAAGGATAGTAGGGGCGGATCAGCGTATCCGCCCCTACAAGAAGTGCCATTGTCCACTATCGCCGTGGGCGACGTGTTGGAAGTAAGGGCAGGGGAAAGGATTCCCGTGGATGGCATGGTGACTTGGGCAAACAGTTTCATGTCCGCCGAGGGGGCATACGTCGACGAGTCGATGATTACGGGCGAGCCTACGCCCGTGTTGAAGAAACGCTTTGCCAAGGTGTTGGCTGGCACCGTGTTGCAACAAGGCACGTTGCGGTTTCGCACTACACAGGTAGGCGAGCAGACCGCCTTGGCACAAATCATCCGCATGGTGCAACAGGCACAAGGGTCGAAAGCCCCCGTGCAGCGGGTGGTAGACCGTCTTTCCATGATATTTGTACCCACGGTGGCGGCACTCTCCTTACTCACTTTCATCATCTGGATGACTGTTGGGGGCGACGGGGCATTGCCTCATGCCATCGTCTCTGCCGTAGCCGTATTGGTCATTGCCTGTCCTTGCGCGATGGGACTCGCCACTCCCACGGCGTTGATGGTGGGTATTGGCAAGGCGGCAGAACACAATATCCTCGTCAAGGATGCCACTGCCATTGAATTATTACGTAAAGTCAATGCTCTCGTTATCGACAAGACGGGTACGCTGACCATCCCCAACCAAGACATAGACTTCACCAAAGCCGACGATTTGCCATACGAGGAGCGGGAAACACTCAAACCCCATGCCGAGGAGGCGATGTCTGCGTTGCGCCAAAAGTACGGTATCGAGGTCTATATGATAAGCGGCGACCGCGAGGATGCAGCGGCATATTGGGCAAAAAAGGCAGGCATCATCCATTGTTGTAGGGGCGGATCAGCGTATCCGCCCCTACATAACCAACAAAATCATGTCAAGCCGCAGGATAAGGAGAACCTTGTGCGCTCGTTGCAACAAGAAGGCAAGGTCGTGGCGATGGTTGGCGACGGCATCAACGACTCCCAAGCCCTTGCCACCGCCGATGTGAGCATTGCCATCGGTACGGGAACGGACGTGGCGATGGACGTGGCGCAGGTCACGTTGATGGGCAACGACCTCCGTGCCCTGCCCGATGCCGTGTCATTATCGCGCCGCACGGTGTCAATGATCCATCAAAACCTCTTCTGGGCTTTTATATATAATATGGTATGCATACCGCTGGCGGCAGGGTTGCCCTACGCTTTCGGCATCGATTTCCAAATCACGCCGATGTGGGCGAGTGCGTTGATGGCGTTGTCGAGTGTCAGCGTCGTGCTGAACAGCCTGCGGTTGAATGGTTACAAAGATGCATGGTGAGCGTCTTTCCAATACAAACGAACAAACAAATCAATAACAAATCACAACTTATGAAGAAAGGATTATGGGTCGTGTTAATGATGCTATGGGCATCATTAACACAGGCACAAGAGATTTGGGAGGCGGCATCCGTGACCGATTTGGCAACGGCAGAGCAAACCATTGATGCAACGAAGAGCATCACGTTGCAGATAGCCTCCGTCTTGAATGAGAAAGACATCGAGGACGGCAAGAACCCTTGGCTGCTCGATGTCACTGAGAACATCGCCTTAAATACGGACGATTGCTCACCTAAATTCACGGGATGCCTCAAGGGCATGGGCAATCCATACGTGGAGGATGCGGGCGGCTATTGGCAAGAGACTGACAATGGCCGCTCGTGGCGTGACGACCCGAATGCCAAGCCGTGGTCGGTGGGCTGTGGGAAGTTGCCCCTTCATGGCATGTATTTGAAAGTGATGGCCAAGGCTTCGGGCATGATGAAGATGGGTGTCTATATCAACAAGGGCAACCACCCATTGTATATCGTGGAGGAGTCGACCATCATGGAGTTGGAGAACCAAGACATCGGCGTGGAGTTTTATTACCAGAACAATGGCTTTGGTGCTATGGTCAGGGGAACGATGCCAGACGACTACATCATCCAACACACCAACAGCGGCACACAAAACCGCCCCGCGCTCGGCTATATCACATTCCCCGTGGAGGCGGGAAAGAGCTATTACGTGTTCAATCCGAGAAGCCAAGTGGGGCTTTATGGGTTTTATTTTACCACAGGAGCAAGCAATGAGGTAACGGCGACGGTGACGGTCAACCCCTCTGGGGCGGGAAGTGTTTCACCTTCCAGCACGACCATTTTGAAGGGAACGGACTTCACCGCCACGGCTACCGCATACGCCGGCTATGCTTTCGAGGGGTGGTATATCGGTGGCAATCTGGTGGCAACCGACAATCCCCATACGTTTACCTTGGAAAGTGACACGGAGATCATAGCCCAGTTTGCTGCCCAGCCCGCCAATACAGTTATCGGTTTCATCAGTCCTGCTTGCCAAGGCATGGGAACGGTGAAGGTGAGTCCCGAGGGTACCGTCGTCGATGGCGGCCGTAAGTTCAATTATGGAACGACCGTCACCTTTACTGCCACACCCAAAAAGGGCTATCAATTCAGCCATTGGGAAGATGGCAACGGCGAGACGCTTTCGGCAAATGCACAGTATCGTTTTACCGTCACGGAAGATTGTGCCGTCTATGCTGTCTTCACGGCATTGGAAAATTACCGCCCAGACCTCGTGGCATTCCCTGGTGCAGAGGGGTGGGGACGTTTTACCACGGGCGGACGCGCCATTGACGGACGCGGCTCAAAGGTGTATTATGTCACCCGTTTGGACGACTGTTCCGATAACAATCTTGTAGAAGGAACGCTGCGTTGGGCGTTGCGCACGGGGGATGATACCCCCCGCACCATCTTGTTCAAGGTAAGCGGAACCATCTATCTCACCTCCCGTCTCTCTGCCAGCCACCCCAACGTGACGATAGCCGGGCAGACGGCACCGGGGGGAGGCATCTGCATCGCAGGGTACCAAATCAAGCTCTGCCAGCCCAATACTATCGTGCGCCATATCCGCTTCCGTGCTGGAGACCTCCCCAATGGCAGCATGTCGTGTGTCGATACGGAGAACACACACCATGTCATTTACGACCATTGCTCGTTCACCTGGTCGATGGAAGAGAATCTCACTTTGTACGACACCGACTCGACTACCGTCCAATGGTGTATCTTCTCGGAAGGGCTATATTACTCCAAGAATGTCAAGGGGTCGCGCTCCTACGCTACCCAATGGGGTGGGGAGCATGGCACGTTGCACCATTGCCTGTTCTCAAATTGTAACAGCCGCTCGCCCCGATTCAACGGTGTCCGTGCCAGCACCAATGACCGACACGTGGATAATGAGTTCATCAACAATGTCATCTTCAACTGGGGCAAGCGCAACAGCATCTATGGAGGGGAGAACGACGCGAGCTGCAACGGCTATAACCGTACTTATATGATTAACAACTATTTCCGTCCGGGACCCGCCACCAAGCAACGTGTCACTGGTCAACGGTGGTTTGTGGGTGCGTCGAGCAGCAATGGTGTGGGGCAATGGTACCTAAGTGGCAACAAGTTTGAGGTCGATGGCAAATGGCGTCCCACCAATTCCAATTGGGATAAGACTGTCCTCGAAAGGGTGAACGCCGACAATCTCTATGGCTTCACAAGCGATGCCTCCTACAAAGCCATCAATTTGGAAGAGGTGGGAAACTCGCAAGCTACGTATAATCAGTACATCTTGCAGTCGCAGACACTGTCGAGTGGCGTGAACACCGAGACCGCCGATGAGGCTTACCAGACTGTCGTGCAGCGGGCGGGAGCGTCCTTGCCGCGTTATGATGAGACTGATACCCGCCTGTTGGCAGAGGCTGCCGGCACGAGAGACCCGCAATATGGCGGCACATTGGGTAAGTATGGCATCATCGACTCGCCCAACGACATTACCCTTTCGGCGCATGACGACCTTGTGGCTCTCGATGAGGCGACGGGTCAAGAGGTCGATGTCACCTGTTATCCCCGTTTGCAAATGGACGAGACCGACTGCCGTGTGGTCGATAGCGACGGCGACGGCCTGCCCGATGCCTACGAGTTGGAGGTGGGATTGAACCCAAACGATGCTGCCGACGGCGTACGGCTGACGGAGAGTGGCTATTCCAACTTGGAGGTGTTCCTCAATGGCGTGGCTGACGGCATCATCGACGGCACCCGCTATACCAAGCACCAGCCCGTGGTGGCAATGGACATGTTCAATGCCATCGTTGCCAAGGATGGCACGGGAGACTACCAGACAGTCCAAGAGGCTGTAGACCATGCCGACGGCGTTACACCTTATTATATATTTATCAAGGCAGGTACATACGAGGGACATGTACAGATTGACAAGCCTCATGTACACCTCACGGGACAGAACAAGGCGAATACCATCCTCTCGTGGGATAAGACCAATGCCGATGGCGGGGGCGTGGACAAGGCATCCACGGTCAACGTGACGGCGGCGGATGTGTCGTTTGACAACCTCACCCTGCGCAACACCCGTATTAACGAGGGACAGGCATTGGCTCTCTACACCAAGGCCGACCGCATCAGTCTCACGAGTTGCAACCTCGAGGGATGGCAAGACACTTATCGCACGGGCAAGACCGGCCAGCGACACATTGTGCGCAACTGTAAGATATCGGGTACTACCGACTTCGTCTATGGCGATGGCGAGGTGTTTTTCGACAGCGATACGCTGCACGTGTTGCGCACGTCGAATGTCATCACCGCCCCCGCCCACGAGCGTGCCGTATATGGTTACGTGTTCCGCGATGCCGTCATCACCGCCGCATCGGCAAACACGAAGACACACCTCGGTCGCCCTTGGAAGGACAATCCCAAGGTGTCGTTCATCAATACCCGATTGACACAAGGTGTCACCATTCCCAATGAAGGATGGCAAGACATGGGGACATACCCTCTCCAGATGGCGGAATACAACACGATGGATGCCGATGGGAACGCCGTAGACCTCTCACAGCGCAAGACATCATTCACCGTCGATGGCGTTGCCAAGGGCGGCAGCAAGGCACGACTCACCCCCTTGGAGGCTTCGAACTATACGATTGACAATGTGTTGCGCGGCACTGACGGGTGGGATGCCAATTGGACGGCATACATCTTGCCCGCTCCCCAACTGCTTGTGAGTGATAATGCGCTCTCATGGAGTGATGGAACGGGATACGCCAAGTGTTTCCTCGTGGTAGTCGATGGCGTGGCAACCATCACCACTGACACCCATTGTGCTTGGGACGGCAGCCAACATGTTACCGTGCAAGCCGTCAGCGAACATGGCGTGTTGGGCGACATCGCCTCCGCCGTTGATGCCGTTAGCACCATCAAGAGTATGTCAAATGGAAAGGAAAAGGTGGTTTCCCGCCAGTATTTCACCGTCGATGGCCGCCAGGTATCGCGTTCCGCCAGCGGGATATATATCATTCGCGAGACATGGGAGGACGGAACGGTGAGTTGTAGGAAATCCGTTCAAAACTCACCTCGACACTAAATGTAGGGTTGAAATAATAGCGAAATCCCGCTCCGATGCGGTCTGCGGCACCCATGTAGGCCGCATCGAAGGGGTCGCAATAGATGCCTCCCATCGCCCAGCGGGTAGGATAAAAGCCATACATGGGTATGTTGTGCGTGAGACTTTTCTGTGCATAGAGGAACCCTTCCCAATGCTCGTTAAACCGATAGCCTATCGTTGCGGTAAGCCCCGCGTTGCGATAGGCATCTTTTTGCCAGTTCATGTTGTACAGATAACCACCCAAAGAGAACGACAGCTTGTCGGTCAACGGCACGGCATAGATGGCAGAGAGGTTCTGTGAGAACCCCGCCCCGCGCCGCGCGTGTTTGCCGAATTGCGCGAACACCGATGCCCCGAGGCTCACGTTCAGCCCCTCGTGGAGGTCCCAGTCATAGAGTCCGCCGAGGTGCATGGGGTAGAGACCGATGTGTTCCACGTGCCCGTAAGTATTGTAGGTGGGCAGGTTGAGGCGATAGAGAGACGAGTCAGCATCCTCGCCCGTGGTAATTGTCGGCTCTTCGATGGCAAATGGAGCGGTTTCTTCTTGCCCCCATCCCCGTCCGATTCCCAAGGTGAGGGCTGCCAAGAATAATATGAGTGTTTTCTTCATCATCTGCAAAGGTACGGTTTAATTCGTTAGCATGGTGTTAATTTATCGTTAAATCTGCTTGCTTTTAGATATTTTAATGCCATTTGGCATACTTCACGGCCAATTACCCTATTGTTTGCCGGCTGTCCAAGCATGTTGGACGGCCCGTCCAAGCCCTTTGGACGACTCGTCCAACATGCTTGGACGAAAGTGGAACGACGCTTCGCGGTCGCTTTTGTCCATTCTTCCTTGCCCATGGCTTTTTCTGTGTTTATTATTCGATTAGCGTGTTTTTTCCAGAAAAAAGTGTATTTTTGCAGTCGGAAAAAGAACGACACCAAAATTAGGTCTATACCATATTCATATTTATATCACCATGGGATTTTTGAAATCATTGTTCAACGGGAAGGTGGAGACACCCGAGGAGAAGAAGAAAGAGGAGGAGTCGAGAAACTTCGACGTGTTGAAATACGATGGCGTGAAGGCATTGCGGTTGGGCGAGTCGGCGCATGCCGTGGAACTATTCACGCGGGCCTTGGAGATGCAGGACGACTTGGAGGTGAGAGATTACCTCTCCCAGGCGTTGATTCATGTCAACCGATTAGAGGAAGCCTACGACCAATTGCAGCAGTTGGCGGAGGCCGAGCCGGAGAATGTGCAATTGTTGGTGCGCATGACCGATGTCGCCTATATGCTCGAAGACTACGACCGCATGGAGGAACTGTGCGAGCGGGCGATGCTGGTAGACAAGGATAACCCCATGCTCATGGTGCTGTATGCCCGTGCTTGCATCGGTAGGGGCGACTTGGTGAATGCCGTGGCGATGCTCACCCGTGCCATCACCATGCGCGAGGACAATGGCGATGCCCGCCTGTTGCGTGGCGAGATGCTCTTGGAGATGGGCGACGTGGAGAGTGCCGACGAGGATGCCAAGTGGCTTGACGACCATTCCTCGGGTGTCGAGGAGGTGCTGATGCTCAGCGCCCGCATCGAGGAGCGCAAGGGAAACCACGAGAAAGCCGTCGAATATTATGACCAGGTGGTCAAGGCCAACCCCTTCCATGCCGTCGCGTTCAAGGAGCGGGGCGCGGTGAGGCTCGCCATAGGCGACAAGGAGGGTGCCGAGGCGGACATGCGGAGTTACCTGGAACTCAACCCAGAGGGGATGGATGAAGTCACTGGCGAATATTCCGCCGAGGGGAAAGAAGATATTGGACGGCAGGTGGAGCAGGCCTATCGCAACAGCAACCCATTCGGTTTGGGGTGATTGGGGAGTGCAGGAGTTCAGGAGTTTCAAGGAGTTCAGACAATAGTCTTCCTATAGAAAGGCCCATGTCTGCACTCACCAACTTCTAATACCCATAGGAATCTTTTGCTTGATGAACTCTCAAAAAATGTTAAATGGCGGCATTTAGTTACATTTTAATGCTGATATTCAATAATTCTTTGTACTTTTGCAACCGAATTTGAGATTTTGGTAACAGACATGAATCATATAAGCGCATCTTTCTTTTACTTTTATTTTTACTTTGCAGGGAACTGTGAAGCGGGAGGTTGCGTGTAATTTTCGACCAATGGAGAGATAAAATATACAAGACGGTCCCGCATGAAAGCAGGGCCGTTTTTTCATATAGATGAGAAGATGAAGAGAATTGCCATTCAAGGAATGCTTGGGTCGTTTCACGACATTGCCGCTCGCCAGTATTACGAAGGCGAGCAAGTACAGGTCATTTGTTGCTCCACGTTTGAGGAGGTGTTTGAGAATATCAAGCGCGACCCGACGGTCATCGGGATGCTTGCCATAGAGAACACCATCGCGGGGTCGCTATTGCACAACTATGAGTTGTTGCGTGCCTCGGGAGTAACCATCGTGGGGGAGCATAAGTTGCATATTGAGCATTGCATCTGTTGCCTACCCGAGGACGACTGGGACACCATCCAGGAGGTGCATTCACATCCCGTGGCGTTGATGCAATGCCGCGGATTCCTTGTCAACCATCCCGACCTGAAGGCGGTGGAGGCGGAAGACACGGCTGGCTCGGCGGAGTATATCAGCAAGAACCGATGCCGTGGGTGGGCTGCCATCTGCCATTCCTCGGCGGCGGAGATGTACGGCATGAAGGTGTTGGAGGACCATATCGAGGACAACAAGCATAATTTCACCCGCTTCCTTGTGGTCTCTACCCCCCAGAAAGCCGACTTCCTCCGTCCTTTGGACAAGGCAGACAAGTCGAGCCTGGTGTTTCTCGTTCCCCATGAGGAGGGCAGCCTTTCGAAGGTTCTTACCATCTTGTCGTTCTATAGCATTAACTTGACAAAGATACAGTCACTTCCCGTGATAGGGCATGAATGGGAATACTTGTTCTATGTGGATGTTACTTACAATAATTTAATCAGATATAGGCAGAGCATAGATGCCATTATCCCTTTAACTCGTGAACTTAAAATATTAGGAGAATACAAAGGAGCATAAGCCTTACTATCTTATAAGTCCTATAAGACCTATAAGTCTTATAAGTCCTATATGCCCTATAAGTCCTATAACCTCATAAATGATAAAAAATGATACAACCAGCAGACAGGCTCAACTTAGTGAGTGAATATTATTTCAGTAGGAAACTGAAGGAAGTGGCAAGGCTCAATGCCGAGGGAAAAGACATCATCAGCCTCGCCATAGGCAGCCCCGACATGCCGCCGTCGCCGCAGACGGTGGAGAAACTTTGCGAGGTGGCCCGCCGCGCCGATGCCCATGGCTACCAGCCGACGATGGGTACAGCCGAATTGCGACAGGCAATGGCGAACTTTTACCGAAAATGGTATGGCGTGGAACTCGACCCAAAGACAGAGTTACAACCCTTGATTGGTAGCAAGGAGGGCATTCTGCATGTGACGTTGGCGTTCTGCAACCCTGGCGACAAGGTGTTGGTTCCCAACCCCGGCTATCCCACCTACACATCGTTGAGTAAAATCCTTGGTGCGACAATCGTCAATTACAATTTGCGCGAGGATAACGGTTGGCAACCCGACTTCGACGAGTTGGAACAGATGGACCTGTCGGGCGTGAAGTTGATGTGGACCAACTACCCCAATATGCCTACGGGTGGCAATGCGCGGATGGAGACATACGAGCGGCTCGTTGCCTTTGCCAAGGCCCATGATATTGTTGTCGTCAATGACAATCCCTATTCGTTCATCCTCAACGAACACCCCATGTCGCTGCTCCAAGTGGAGGGCGCGAAGGACTGTTGCATTGAGTTCAACTCGATGTCGAAGAGCCATAACATGCCTGGCTGGCGCGTGGGGCTGTGCGCTACCAATGCCCAATTCATCTCGTGGATATTGAAGGTGAAGAGCAACATCGACAGCGGTACGTTCCGTGGCATACAGTTGGCGGCAGCCGAGGCTTACAACACGAACACGTTGGAATGGCACCGTGAGGCGAATATCCAAGTGTACCGCCGCAGAAGGAACATCGCGGAGCAAATCATGGAGGTGTTGGGCTGCACGTTTGACCCCAATCAAGTGGGTATGTTCCTCTGGGGAAAAATCCCCGAGAAATATAATAACGTGGAGGACTTGACAGAGCGAGTGCTGCATGAGGCGCGGGTATTCATCACGCCAGGGTTTATCTTTGGCACGAATGGTGAACGGTATATCCGCATCAGCCTATGTGCGAAGGAGGAGAAGATATGCGAGGCTCTCAACAGAATCAAAACAATGAAACAATAAAGGATATATGGAACTGGAATTAGAACCTTTGAAATTGCCGAGTGACAATGAACGCCCTTTCGTCATCGCAGGACCCTGTAGTGCGGAAACGGAAGAGCAAGTGATGAAAACCGCCCTCGAACTGAGGATGAAGGGTTGCCATAACTTCCGCGCAGGGGTATGGAAACCACGCACCAAGCCCGGCGGTTTTGAGGGGAATGGCGAGAAAGCCCTGCCCTGGATGCAGCGGGTGAAGAAGGAGACGGGGATGATGGTAGCCACGGAGGTTGCCACTCCCGAGCATGTAGAGTTAGCCTTGAAATATGGCATAGACATCTTGTGGGTGGGTGCCCGCACGACTGCCAACCCGTTTGCCGTGCAGGCATTGGCTGATGCGTTGCAGGGCGTGGACGTTCCCGTGTTCGTTAAAAACCCCGTCAATCCCGATATAGAGTTGTGGATTGGTGCCTTGGAGCGAATCAATCAAGCGAGAGTCAAGCGATTGGGAGCCATTCATCGTGGGTTCTCCTCGTATGACAAAAAGATTTACCGCAACCTTCCCATGTGGCAGATTCCCATCGAGTTGCGCCGACGTTATCCCGAACTGCCCATCATTTGTGACCCCAGCCACATCGGAGGCCGTCGTGAGTTGGTGGCACCGCTTTGCCAACAGGCGATGGACTTGGGCTTCGACGGGTTGATCGTGGAGAGCCATTGCGAGCCCGACAAGGCATGGAGCGATGCCAAGCAACAGGTCACTCCCGATGTGTTGGACTATATCCTCAGCCTGTTGGTCATCCGCGACGAGAAGATCTCCACGGAGGGCATCACGCAGCTGCGCCACCAGATAGACGAATTGGATAACCAGTTGATGGACTTGTTGGCGAAACGGATGCGCGTCTGCCGCGAAATCGGCCAGTATAAGAAGGAACACAACATGACGGTGTTACAAACCAATCGTTACAACGAGATTCTCGAAAAGCGCGGTGCGCAAGGGTCGTTGTGTGGCATGGCTCCCTCTTTTGTCGCCCAAGTGTTTGAGCATATCCATGAGGAGAGTGTCAGGCAGCAGATAGAGATTGTTAATCAGTAGAGAGAATGATTTTGGGAGTTCAGAAGTTTAGGAGTTCAAGGAGTTCAGACATTACCTTTTCATAAAGAGGACTAATGTCTGAACTCCTAAACTCCTTGACACTCCTGCACTCCTTTAATAATATAAAAGGATGAAAATATTAGTGATGGGCGCAGGGAAGATGGGGTCGTTCTTCATCGACCTGCTGAGTTTCGAGCATGAAGTGGCGGTATTTGAGAAGGATCCCAAGCGGATGCGCTTCACCTATAACTGCCAACGGTTTACCGAACTTGGTGAGATACGGGACTTCAAGCCCGAGTTGGTCATCAACGCCGTGACGGTCAAATACACGATTCCCGCATTCAAGGAGGTGATTCCCCATCTCCCGAAAGACTGTATCATTACCGACATCTCGTCGGTGAAAACGGGATTGAAGGAGTTTTACGAGTCAACGGGGATGCGCTATGCCTCTTCACACCCCATGTTTGGACCGACGTTTGCCAACCTCAACCAACTCTCCGAGGAGAATGCCATCATCATCAATGAGGGCGATTTCATCGGGCGGCTGTTCTTCAAGGACCTCTATCAGAACCTGGGGCTCCACATCTATGAGTATTCGTTTGACGAGCATGACAAGACGGTGGCGTACTCTTTGAGCATTCCTTTCGTCTCCACTTTCGTTTTTGCCGCCGTGATGAAGCACCAGGATGCGCCCGGCACAACGTTCAAACGCCACATGCGCATCGCCAAGGGAGTGCTCAACGAGGATGATTACCTCTTGCAGGAAATCCTCTTCAACCCCTATACCCACGACCAAGTGAGCCAAATCCGCACGGAATTGAAGGAACTCCTTGAAATCATCGACAACAAGGATGCCGACGGCATGAAGGGTTATTTGAAGAAAATCCGCGACAACGTGAGGCGCGATATAGAGATTAACCGATAGTAAAATGTCAAACAGAGAATCCGATGTTGTGAAAAAACAGCATTGGATTCTTTGTTGTTTGTTGTTATATGGCATTTCCATCAATCCTTTCGTAAACGTTTACGTTAAGATTTGCTAAACTCCAACGGCGGTTTTTAACATCATTCAAATGTTTTGTTTATATTTGTAAACGAAATCGAAACAATTATTTCATTCAATTTATTTTATTAACTAAAAACAAATCATTTATGACCAAAAAGCATTTCAGGCTTTTCGTCTGGTCATTCCTAATGATGTTAGGGATGACGCAAACTGCTGAGGCCGCTGATTTCAAGGACTTTAGTGTCATTGTGAACAACCAAACTGGTACGATCTTGACCAGCGAGGAGCAAGTGCAAGGCACGGCTGTCTCCTTTGGAGTGGCGGTGGCAGAGGATGGGACTGTCAGCCGCGTGGAGGCCGATGACGAGTCGGTCGTTGCCACAGTCAGTGGTACTTACCACAGTGATCATGGCTGCACAGGATTAACTGTAGTGGTGCCTGTCGAAGGTAATGTGAAAATTACCGTCGGGCAGTGTACTTACAGCACTAACACCATTACGGTGAAGAACAGCAATGGTGAGACCGTCGTGTCGAAGACACCGTCTTCACCCGCATGTTGGAAGAACGACCGTTCCAACGTGGATGAGCTTTATTACACGGGAGATGCCACGACACTGACCATTTCCGGCATGGGCTATTGTCCATACGTTGCCGTGGAGGCTGTGGAAGAGGTGGTTACGAAGTACACCTACACATTCTCGCTTGGTGATGAGACTGCCGAGGGCATCGTGCCTGCGGCTGGCGAACTCGTTGCCGGGGAATCGTTTACCGTTCCCGCCAACTTCACCCTTTACAAGGAGGGTTACACGCTGACGGGATGGACCGATGGCACAAACACGTATGCGGCCGGTGAAACTGTCACGCCAGAGGCTGATGTGACGCTCACCCCGGTATTCACGGAGAACAGCGTGACATTGGCAGACCGCACAGAAGCCGTCACCTTGAAGTTTGATTTTCAACGCCAAAATGGTGCGCCTACCGTGCAATTCCAGAATGTCACGGGCGTTTGGGTAACACAAGCAACTGTGAATGGTGAGACCATCGATGTGAAGCTTGACTTCAGCACAAGCCCCGGTAAGATCAACAATAGCGGTTGGAACGACTGGGCGCAGATGAACAATGGGACGACATTCACGATTCCCTCGTGCAAGGATGCCGTCGTCTCGATGCAGGCATTCAGTGACATTTCGACCACGACCATAGATGGACAGAGTGACTACACATCAGGTACGACCATCAGCTATACGGTGCTGAGCAGCACCGAGACCATTGATGTGGTCATTGGCGACGGTTCCTACTACCGTTATATCCAGACGGTATTGCCTGTTGTGCAAAGTGGCGGCTCCACGGAGTCAGCGGAAGGCACGATTACATGGGCTGTCGGTAACGAGGAGAGCGGTGACATTGACGAGAGCATCGTCGGCAGCATCGGTAGTGCCACGGTAAGCGTGGGTAGTGGATTGACAGTGGATGGGGCAACCTACTTCGACACGCCGATGGTGAAATACACGCCTACCACTTCCAATGCCGGTAACGTGGAGGATGTGATGATCGAATACCGTGTGCAGGCCTCGGGCAGCAACAAGTTCAAGCCGACGAATGTGTCCTACGCCGCCGTGAAGGTGGGTACGGACAATGCCACCTATTCATGGAGCTATACCGTGGATGGCGTGGAGAGTGCCATCACGACGGTGGATGCCAAGCAAGACCTGCTCCGCAACAATGGCTCAAATGCATCGACCGCCCAGCTGATCCACAGCCATGACATCGATGTCGATGCCGCCAAGGTGTTTACGTTCCGCATCTATATCTCCAATTGTGCGAACACCAAGAACATCTGCATCGGCAATGTCAATATCACAGGAGAGACCGTCAGCGCAGCCACTACCATTGAGGCAGAGGGCGACATCACATGGCCCGTGGGCAATGAGGAGAGCGGAACGGTATCAGAGGACTTGGCTTCAGCCATCTCTTCCGCCACGGTGAGCGTGGGCAGCGACTTGGCAGTAGCCGAGGCAACCTACTTCGACACGCCGATGGTGAAATATACGCCTGCCACTTCCAACGCCGGCAATGTGGAGGGTGTGATGATTGAGTATCGCGTGAAACCCGCCAAGGGCATCAAGTTCAAGCCGACGAATGTGTCCTACGCCGCCGTGAAGGTGGGTACCGACGGTGCCACCTATTCATGGAGCTACACGATGGACGGTACGGAGAGCAGCATCACGACGGTGGATGCCAAGCAAGACTTGCTCCGCAACAATGGCGCAAACTCATCAACCGCCCAGCTGATTCATAGCCATGACATCAATGCCGGCTCGGCAGAGGAGTTCACCTTCCGTTTCTATATCTCCAATTGCGCGAACACCAAGAACATCTGCATTGGCAATGTCATCATCAGTGGCGAGGTAAGTGGCACGATAGAGGAGGTCGCTACCTATACATTCACCGCTACGGCAAGCCCTGAGGAGGGTGGTACGGTGACCGTCTATCCTAAGACTGCTGAGTATGAGGCAGGGTCGGAGGTGACATTGACCGCCACCGAGAACTTCGGTTACGACTTTGTGAACTGGACTGATGGCGAGGGCAACGAGGTGTCTACCGATGCCAAGTTCAAGTATACTATCGATGCCGATGCCGTGTTGACCGCCAACTTCGTGGCAGTGAACACCTACGCTTTGAACCTGTCGGTTGACGGCACCAATGACTACATGGTGCAGGTGAACCCCGCAGGAACGGTGGTGGATGGCAAGGTGATGTATGAGGAAGGTACTTACGTGACCCTTACCGCTAATAGTTATGAAGGCCTTGTGACATTCAACAACTGGAGCGATGGCACGACCAACAGCGAGATGACTTTGAAGATGGACGGTGACAAGGAGATCACCGCCGTATATTCACAGGAGGACATCATCGCCGGATGGGACTTCTACAAGAGCGGCAACAATGGTCGCGTGGCAGACTTCTATTCTACAGAGAACGAGGCAAGCGCCTTCTCACTCACCGATGGCACGACCACCTCTGGCTGGCTCGACAAGAGTACCGAGGCTGCTGGCGGCTATGAGTCGATGAAGGGTGCCGCTGTCAACTGGCGTACGGGAAGCAGCAATGGCGACGTGGGTCACTATTACTGGCAGACCAAGGTCAATGCCGAGGCATTCACCAACATCAAGGTGCAGTTTGACATGCTCTATAACTACAATTCCTATACGGTATATAATGTGGATTATTCTACTGATGGCGAGAACTGGACAACCAATGGCAGCATTACGCTGACGGGTGCCAAGGCTGTTTGCCATTACGAAGGAACACTTCCCGAGGATGTCAACAACCAAGCTGCCCTCTACATCCGCATGATTCCCGACTATGACTCGGAGGTGAAGGGTACGGCATCAGCCAACGACGGAAACTCCGTTGCCATGGTATTCATCACAGGTACGGAGGAATTGGTGAACGATGGTATTGCTCCCGTATTGGTGTCCTCCGTTCCCGAGGAGGGTGCCGACAACGCTTCTGCCAATGGCAAGATTGTGTTGACCTTCGACGAGAAGGTGAGTTTGGCTGATGGTGCTGTCGCTACGCTCAATGGCCAGGAACTGACAGGTACCGTCAGCGGCAAGACCATCATGTTTGAATACAAGGGACTGGAATACTCCACGGAGTACACCTTCACGTTGCCCGCCAACAGTGTGAGCGACCTGACGGAGAACTTCCTGGCAGAGCCTATCACCATTACGTTCAGCACAATGACCCGTCCCGCTATCGAGAAGGGCTTGTATGACTACTATGTGAAGACCACCGATGACCTCGTGGCAGCCATCAATGCCGCTAACAGCCGAAGCGACAAGAATGTGCGTTACCGCATCTTCCTGTACAATGGCACATACGCATTGCCGTTGAACACCACCGAGACCATCAATAGTGACGATGGAAACACCTATCCCGCTCCTTACACGAAGATATCCGCATCCAACATTTCGTTTGATGGAGAGAGCCGCGATGGCGTGATCATCACCAACCTGCCCGATGGCGCTGCCACATACGCTGGCATCTACGGCACGACGAGCGTGTATGATGGCATCGGCAAGAGCGACGTGCTACAGATTCAGAGCAGTGCCGAAGGCCTCTACTTCCAAGATGTGACCGTGAAGAGCGGTATTGATGATGCCCTCGGACGCAACATCGCCGTGCAAGACAAGGGTAAGAAGAACATCTATAAGAACGTGAAGCTGTGGGGTTACCAAGACACTTGGACCTCCAACAACGACAATGGCCTCTATTACTTCGAGGGCGGCCTGTTGCGCGGACGCACCGATTTCCTCTGTGGTAAGGGCGACATCTACTTCAATGAGTGCGACATCCAGGTCTGCATGAACACGGGTGGCTACATCGCCGTGCCGTCCAAGTGCGTCAAGTATGGCTATGTGTTCAATAACTGTACCATCTATTGCGAGAGCAGCAGCCTCAACGGCAAGTACACGCTTGGCCGTCCGTGGGGACAGGGTACGCCCAGCGCCCTATGGATCAACACCAAGATGCAGTATGCACCATCGGCCATCGGATGGTCGGAGATGAGCAATGGCTGGCCCAAGCGCTTCGCTGAGTATAACTCTACCCTGTTGAGCAACGGCACGGTTGTTGACCTGAGCGGCCGTAAGACGACCTTCGGCGATGGCCATGCCAACGATCCCGTGCTGACGGCTGCCGAGGCTGCCGAGGCTTCTGACATGACCAACATGTACGGAGACTGGGATCCTACCTATTACACAGAGCAGGCTTCCGCTCCGCAGAATGTCATTCTCAGTGGCAACACCTTGACTTGGGACAACAGCAACTATGTCTATTGCTGGGCTATCGTGAAAGATGGCAGCGTAATCGACTTCACCACCGAGCCTACCTACGAGGTTGACGATGCTACGGCAACGTATGCTGTCCGTGCCGCTAACGAGATGGGTGGTCTTGGCGAGGCTACCGAGGCTGTCGTTACCGAGGCTGGTATTGTCTTGGCAGATACCGACACCGAGGCTCCTGCCGCTGGCACCTACGCTACCGTGACATACGAGCGTACGTTGTATAGTGGCTTGAACACCCTCGTATTGCCATTCGAGACCACCAGGGAAGAAATCAATGCTACTTACGTGCTTGCCTATACAGGAACGACAGAGGATGATGGCGTTTACACTCTTAACTTCCAAGAGGTATCAGATTTGGAAGCCAATGTTCCATACGCCATTATCATCGAAGGTGACGATATCTCTCTTCCTGTCTTTGAGAACAAGACAGTGGTAGAGGCCAATGACTTGACCGTCAGTGATGACAACTTCAGCTTTGTCGGTACATACACCGACTTTGGTAAGAATAACGCCATCGTAAAGAACGGCGACTATGTTGCTGGCGCGTCAAAGTTCAAGAAGGCCGCCGGTGGAAACCGTGTCGCTGCTTACCGTGCTTACTTCAAGAACCACACTGGTAATAGTGCGGTCATGGTGGCGTTCAACTTCGCCGGCATCGTCTTGGAGGAGAAGGTTGTCAGTGAGGACGGAGGTTTCGTTGATGGCATCGACCTGAATAGTGTCAATGCTGCCGAGAGTGAGATCTACAACTTGCAAGGCATCCGTGTCAAGAATGCCACCAAGGGTGTTTACATCCAGAATGGCAAGAAAGTCGTTGTCAAATAATCTTTAGGATTATCTGATTTTGACCGATTGGTCAAAGCAAAAGATGGCCAGCCATACAGAAATGCCGTTAGGTGTTCTGTATGGCTGGAACTTTTTTGTTTTATGGAAATCATCAGACTGGCATGTTGAAGAATTAACCCATTGGCAAAGGAGGGGTAAAAAAATGTCAGCAACACCTTTTTTTGAACCAAAATGAGAGATTTGCATCAGTTTTCCCCCTATATGAAACAATTATGGAGAATGTCATGTGAATAATTATGTACTTTTGTCACACATTTTTTATTCAATAACATTATGCAAAACAAATCAATTTTATCACAATTAATCATTGCGTTGTTTGCGCTCATGCCAACCATTACTTTGGCACAAGAGAGCACACAATTGGCAAAGTGGACCTTCGACACAGGTTATACCGTGGCGGATGGTGTCTACACTCCAAACGCCGATGGTTGGACCGAAGTGTCAACCAAGTGGTTCAAGGACGGACAGCCCACTATCGTGGCTAACGAGGCAGTGGGCGATGCGGCTGACTACACCCTTACTGGGAAGACAGCCCGCTATTGGGCTATCACCACGGGTTACAACAATCAGGTGTTTCGTATCGTGAATGATACTGAGGCTAACGCCATTACCGATCTCACTGACCCCTCGCAACACAACAACTACTACGAGGTAAGATTCCCCACTACGGGCTACAAAGATATTCAAATGGAACTGGCTTGTAGTTACGGCGGCAATGCTAATGCCACGCTGAACGCAGTGGTGTCAGTGGATGGCGGTCAGACATGGGCTACAGCAGGAACTTACACCACCGCCAGCGGATGGTGGATTTATGATGTAGGCACGTTGAATATTTCAGCACAGAACAAGGAGCAGGTCATCGTGCGTCTCATCTTTGGCAATGATTTCTCATCGAACTGGAATTTGGATTACCTGACCATCAATGGTGTGGCTTCTACGACGTTTGTCGATATGTATGCACTCACAACCAGCGTTTCGCCCTCAGGGACTGGCAGCATCACTCGCGACCCGTCGGGAACAGAGTATGAAGTTGGCACAGAGGTGGCACTTACTGCTACTGCCAACTTGGGCTACACATTCGCTGCTTGGACAGATGCTGAAGGCAACACGCTCTCTACAGAGAATCCTTATGCTGTTACCATCAATGCCGCTACGGACATCGTGGCAACTTTCGATGAGGCAGCACTGCCCGAAGGTACCGCTGTCACGCTTGCCAACTGGAACATCGAGCAAGGCTATGATGTGGTTGAGAATGTATATACACCGAATGGCGGCGATTGGACTGGCGTTTCTGCCACATGGTTCAACCAGTCGCCCGCTCCCATTATCCGTCCCGACAGCCAGATGGGCAATGCTGACGACTTCGTCTTGACCGCTTGGAGCGAGAACCGCTATTGGCAGCTTTGCGACGGCTATCAGAATCATGTGTTGCGCATGGAGAATAATACAGCCAATGACATTAGCGACTATACCGATGCCTCGCAACACAATGCCTATTATGAGATCCAATTCTCCACGGTAGGTTATAAGGATGTAACTGTCGATTTCGCTTGCGCTTACGGTGCCAATGCCGTGGCTACGCTTGAGGCTGTTGTCTCCACCGACGGCGGCCAGACCTGGTTCGATGCCGGAGCCTTTGAGACCATGGGTAACTGGTGGCTCTATAAGGACAATACTGTACAACTCTCTGCCGCCAACAAGGAGAAAGTCATCCTGCGCCTCATCGCCGGTAACGGCTTTGCTTCCAATTGGAATCTTAATTATATCAAGGTGAATGCCGTGGTGGCAGCCGCCCCTGTTAGTGAAGTTGTCAACGAACAGGACTTCACATTGACATGGCCTTTGAAGGAGGGAGCCGCAAGTGCTACCACAGCACAGGCTGTGAAAGAGGGAGTGTTCAGCGTGGCAGAGATGACCGTGGGCGACAAACTCGTAATGAACGGCACACGTAGCGATGGCGGAATCTTGGAAACCATGTTCCAACCCACCGAGCAGGCTGGAAGTCAAGAGGATGGTAACGCCATCACCTTCACCATGAAACCCAAAAAGGGTCTCACCGTTACCCCGAAGAGCTTTGCTTTCCATGCCAGCCGTGTGGGTACCAATGGCGGTAACTTCGATGTGGTGGCTTTCAGTGGAGAACAACGTTATGAATTGGCGACGAATGAGCGTCCGCAGTTAGTGAAGGAGAGTCCTTACTACACCGCCTATAGCTATGACTTGACAAACATTCCCTCAAGCGATGACATCATTGAGGTGAAGATCTATATCCGTGGACTCGCCACCAACAAGCAGTATGCGTTCAGCGACGTTGTGTTCACCGCCGACGTGGAGGGTGCCATCGAGGCTGTTTCCGCTTATACACTCAATGTGGGCCTCGGCACAGAGGGTGCCGGTAAGGTATCGACCAATCCTGCCGATAATGAGTTTGACGAGGGCACACAGATCACCGTCTCTGCCACCGAGAACTTCGGTTATCACTTCGCTGCATGGGTCAATGAGCAGGGCGAGACGGTATCAACAGCTAATCCCTATAGCTTCGAGATCAGTGAGAACACCACCCTCATCGCCACTTACACCAAGAACAATGTCTATGCGTTGAACCTGACCCGTTCAGAGGGAGTGAATGACAACCTCGTGCAGTACACGCCGACTGGCAATGTAGTGGATGGCGTACACTATTATGAGGAGGGAACCTACGTGAAACTCACAGCCATCAATAATCGCATTTTGACTTTCACAGGCTGGGAAGGTGATGCACAGGGTACAGACCAAGAATGCGAACTGAAGATGACAGGCGAAAAGAATGTCACCGCCAACTTCTCCGCAGTCGATTACATCGTGGGTTGGGACCTCTACTATGACCAACCTTCACGCGACCGCGCTGCCGACTACAAGGCTGAAAGTGACAATGCGGGAATGCTGACCGTTAGACAAGCCGACGGCACCACCAGCAGTTGGTTGACACGTGGCATTGGCAATGGGTTGGAGAATGGCAAGTATGCTGCCCGCATCTGGAAATATCTCTCCGAGGAATGGTACTGGGAAATCTCATTCTCTTCGAAGGGCTATGAGAATTTGATTATTAGCAGTTGCCTTGGCGATGACTATAACACATATTCTGTTAATAACGTACAATATTCCATCGATGGTGAGACTTTCACTACCATCGGTACCTTCAACCCGCCGGCACGCGGATGGGATGGTCCAAAGGAGTTTGCATTGCCTGAGGATGCCAATGACCAGCAGCGCGTATGGATTCGCTGGATGCCCGACCGCACCAGTGATAAGATTGGTGTAACCAGCGACTACGATGGTACCTCCATTGCCGAGATCTTCGTGCTGGCCGACCAGATGGGTGGCTCTGAGCAAACAGCAACACTCGTAAGTACCACCCCGACAGAAGGTGCAGATGACGTGAGTGCCAACGGCAGCATCATCCTAACCTTCGATAACAAGATTAAAGCAGGACAGGGCTATGCGTCTCTCGACGGAGAGGAAATCGCACCGATTATCTCTGGCAAGACTGCCATCTTCCGTTACAGTGGTCTGAAGTATGGCACACCGTATACTTTCACCATGCCCGAAGGTGTTATCGTGAGCCGTAGTGGCAATGCTGTGGATGCCGTGACCCTCAACTTCACCACAATGGAACGTCAACAACCTGAGATGCGTCTCTATGATGCCGTGGTCGATGCTGGTGCTACCACAACTACTGAAATCTCCGGCATCCCCGTGTATCAAACAGTACAGGCTGCCATTGATGCTGCTCCCGTTGGAGCTGCCAAGCCTTGGCTCATCTTCATCAAGAACGGTCGTTACAGCGAGCATGTTGACATGCCAGCCAACAAGCCTAACCTACACCTTATCGGTCAGGAACGCAACAAGGCGGTCATCCTTGACAACCGTTTGAGTGGTGGAGACAATGCCTATCCAGTAGATCCAGGCGCAACGGTCGTAGTAAAGGGAGCTGATGCCTTCTTCGAGAGCCTCACCATTGAGAATAGCTATGGCTACGAGCAATTGGCTGGCCCGCAAGCTCTCGCTTTGAATACACAAGCTGACCGTGTAGTGCTTAACAACGTGGCACTGCTTAGCTATCAAGATACATGGATTACCACCTCTACACAGAAAAACCGCCACTACATCAAGAACTCGCTCATTGAGGGTGCTGTTGACTTCATCTACAACGGTGGCAATGTCTATCTCGATGGCGACACATTGCAGATTAACCGTCCGTCAGGTGGCTACATCGTGGCACCGCGCCACACCGCTGATACGAAGTGGGGCTATGTGTTCATGAACAACATCATTCGTCCGCGTCCAGGTATCAACGTTACAGACGTATGGTTTGGACGTCCTTGGCACGATGAGCCGAAGACCGTATTCATCAACACGCAGACATTCGTCAATATCCCCGCCAAGGGCTGGTACAATACCATGGGCGGACTGCCCGCTCTCTGGGCGGACTACAACACCGTGGATGCTAATGGCAACCCCGTAGACCTCTCACAGCGTGAGACATACTATTACTATATTGACAGTAATACTGGCGAAAAAGTTGAGAAGTTCAATGTGAAGAACTACCTCACGGACGAGGAGGCTGCGCAATACACCATCAAGAATGTGATGGGTGGCGATGATAACTGGCAACCAGATTTGAAGTGTGAGGCTTGTGATGCTCCAGAAGTTAAGATTATTAATGCTAAACTCATGTGGAGTGCTGTTCCATACGCCATCTGTTACGTAATAACCAAAGACGGCGAAGTGATTGACTTTACCACCGAAACCTCATACGACTATGTCGATGGGGCAGAATACAAAGTCCAAGCAGCCAATGAGTTTGGTGGATTGAGCAAGGCTATCGAACCTATCGTTGTCGATGCTGGCATTACATTGTCAGACACCGACACCGAGGCTCCTGCCGCTGGCACCTACGCTACCGTGACATACGAGCGTACGTTGTATAGTGGCTTGAATACCCTCGTGTTGCCTTTCGAGACCTCAAAGGAAGAGATTGGTGCTACCTACGTGCTTGCCTATACGGGTACGACAGAGGACGACGGCGTTTACACGCTCAATTTCCAGGAGATGTCAGATATGGAAGCCAATGTACCTTACGCAGTCATCATCGAAGGCGAAGACATTTCACTTCCTGTCTTCGAGAACAAGACGATTGTTGAGGCAAACGACTTGACCGTCAGCGATGACAACTTCAGTTTCGTCGGCACATACACTGACTTTGGCAAGAATAACGCCATCGTGAAGAACGGTGACTATGTTGCTGGTGCTGCCAAGTTCAAGAAGGCGGCTGGTGGCAATCGCGTTGCAGCTTACCGTGCATATTTCAAGAGCCACACGGGCAACAGTGCAGCTATGTTGGCATTCAACTTCGCTGGCATTAACATCGCAAATAAGGAGGTAAGCGAGGATGGTGGCTTCGTCGATGGCATCAACCAAGCAGAGGCAGATGCTGCCAACGGCGAGATGTACAACCTCCACGGTATCCGCGTGAAGAAAGCTACGAAGGGTGTTTATATCCAGAATGGCAAGAAAGTTGTGATTAAGTAATTTTAGTGATTATATCATCAAAAAGCTTCTCCCGTGAGCAAATCATGGGGGAAGCTTTTTTGTTTGTAGATTTTTTTGTACTTTTGCGCCATGCGACGCAACACGAACATCCTCGCCCATGTCACGGCATTTGTTACCGCAGCCGTATGGGGTACGACGTTTATCTCCACGAAGGTTTTGATTTTGAATGGTATTACGCCCGTCCAGATCTTCACTTTGCGTTTTGCATTGGCATATATGCTGATAGTTGCATTGTCGCTCGCTTTCCCTTCGATGGTAGGTCATCAAGGGCGTTTCCGGTGGTTTGCCGATAGTTGGATGGATGAAATGCTGATGTTGGCATTGGGAGTGACGGGTGGATCGGCTTATTTCTTCACGGAGAACGAGGCGTTGCGCTTTGGAACCGCCACCAATGTGTCGCTCATTGTATGCTCATGCCCCCTGTTCACGACCATCCTTTTCCGCCTCTTTGTCAAGGGGACGAGACTCTCCACGGCGCAAGCCATTGGTGCCATCCTGGCATTCGTGGGTATGGTGGCGGTGGTTCTCAATGGTCACTTCGTGCTGCGCTTGTCGCCTTTAGGCGATTCGTTGGCTTTTTGTGCCTGTCTCTGCTGGGCGGTTTACAGTCTCTTGATGAAATATGTGGCTGGTCGATATAGTGCCTTTTTCATCACACGTAAGGTGTTCTTCTATGGTTTATTGACGATTTTGCCGTATTATCTCTATGACCCTCACGTCCCCGATGTGTCTATGCTATTAAATCCAACGCTTCTTTTCAACCTGTTGTTTCTCGGCATCGTGGCATCCCTTGTGTGTTTCGTGGTGTGGAATTGGGCACTTGGACAACTCGGAGCGATGGTTGTCACCAATTATGTGTATGTCAACCCAATCACCACCATCATCTTTGCGGCGTGGATACTCAATGAGAAAATCACACCTTATTTTATTATGGGGTCGCTGATGATATTGGTTGGGTTGTATCTGTCAAACCGCAAAAAATAGTACTTTTATTTATTGATGGAACGGAACATTTAGTGAGGTTGAATCACCTTTCCAAATTGTCTTCGAATATGTTTTCAAGTCTCCATGTCAGTGACTTCCCTCGCAAGTCGGCAGCGATAATTATCCCACGAGGGTCAATCAGGAGATTTGCGGGTATGGTGTTGATACCATAAATGCTACAAAGGCGGGATTTGCGACCTTGCAGTTCGGAGAGTTGTATGAATGGGGTGTCAAAACTCTTGATGCCACGTTTCCAGGCATCTTTCCTGTCGTCTATCGAGACGGCTATCACTTCGAGACCTTTGCCACGGAAACGCTCGTAATTCTGAATGACATTGGGCATCTCCATACGGCAAGGGCCACACCAACTTGCCCAAAAGTCAATAAGTACATACTTCCCGTGTCCGCACCATTCACTCAACCGGTGTTGCTTCCCGTCTGGTGATTGCAAGACTACGTCATCGTTGATAGTCTTGCCTATCTGCCGTCTACGAAGCATCTGCAATCGGGCTTTGGCCTCGGTCAATAGAGGATGATTATAATAGTATGCCGTACTGTCAAGTAAAGAAGCCAATTCCTCGTAATCCATATAGTCGTTGACGGTTTCCAGATAATAGGCGGCTATCACATTGTCAAGATTGCTGTGGATAATAGATCTTGCATGTTCATTCATTGCTTCTTGATTGGCTGCAATCTGTTGTTCCAATTCCTTTTTCTTTGCCTCGTCGTTTGTTTGTTTGGTAGCGATGAACAGCCGATAGAATTCGTCTGTAAAAAGTGTCTCCTCTTTGCAGTAATGACAGAATCTCTCATTTAGTTGTGAGGCGGATAAAGAGTCCTTCACAAAATCCATCGTCAGGGGTACGCCATCGTTGAAGAACTGGATGCTCATTGCGCCCGAACCTAAAGAAAGAAGGTCGTGTGTAGGTTGTATGCCGCTCATTGCGAAATGGCCATCCTTGATGGTCGCACTGTCCAGTAATTCGCGAGAACCTAATCCTGAACTTCTGTAGATATAAATCTTGCTTATACCTTCTGGCACGATGCCGCTTACTTGATAGGCTTTCGTTTCATTTTGTGCAAATGAAATGGTCCCTGCCGACAGCATGGCCAGCAGGGATAAGAGTTGTCTGAAGTGTTTTTGGTGTTTCATTCTGTCTCTACCTCCTTGATAATTTGTAGCAGTTCCTCACGTTTCGCCTCGTTGGTTCCATGGACGGCGTGGCGTACGATGCCTTTCTTGTCGACAACGATGGTGAGTGGAAAGCCCTCGGTGCCAATCCATGACATCATGCCCTTAGCCTCAATGAAATGTGTCCACGTAAAGTGATGCTTGTCAGTGATACGTTTAGCAGTCTCTGCATCGTGATAGGTGGCAGAAAAGAACATAACCTTGGGCAGCTGTTCCTTCCACTCTGAAAGGATGGGCATTTCGGCACGGCAGGGACCGCAGCCAGAGTACCACAGATTGAGTACCATGACGCGGCCTTTCACGCTGTCGTTAGTCCATATACGTCCTTCTATATCCTTTTCGGAGAATGTTGGAAAAGGCTCACCCTCTTTGGGTGAATAGAACGTGCCATCTGCTTTCACGCCTGCCTGGGTTAACGTGGTCATCGTGGCCATCATATTGAGACCATCCAAGAACTGGTTGGCGTTGTGTACCTGTTCGCGCGGGATGGCCTTACGTATGACTGACTTAGGCAAAGTGGCATTTACGTTGATAACAGTGACGCTGTTGCCCTCTTTGTCTTTCAGCCGTGTCATAGTCTTCTCGCCATCGGGTAACTGGGGCATTTCGCGAAAGAAATAACCGTTGGAGAGGAATTTCGGGATTACTGTGTCGATGCACTCTTCCTGCGCAGATGCTGCAAGTGGAAGTAATGCAATTAGAATGATAAGTAGTTTAAACTGTCTCATGTCTTCTTGAACACACTATTCTTTGATGGGATTTCCCTTTTCATCAATCCATCGAAAGGATGAGGTTGGTTAATGCCACCGTATCGGTAATATTGATGGAACCATCTCCGTTCACGTCCGCCGCTTCAAGGTCGATGTTCGAGGCATCGGATGTCAAGATGTAGTTGACGAGGCACACCACGTCGGTGACGTTTACCAGTCCATCTCTGTTTACATCGCCTATGAGGATGCTGACTGGAGCGGTCAACTCTCCTGTAATGACGATGCTACCCAGTCCGAATACTTTATCGTAGTTGTAATTGTAGAGATTGAATACAAATTCGTGTTCCGTGCCATCCTTGGACGAGAGAGTCTTGTTGTAACTTGAATAGTAGCCATTTGCCTCATTGTTTCTGTTGGGAGCCTCATTGGCATAGAGACTTTTCCCGTCGAGGGCGAGGTCAAATGTGCCGCCGTTGGTGCCTATCTTGCAGGCGTTGAATGAGATGGCGGTGGGTCGGAATGTGGCGTTTTCGACCGTCGTTGTGATGCGAATGGTTAGGGCGTTGGCATCACTCCCGCTGCTGGCATTCGCCTCGGTCGTGCTGATCTCGTTGAATGGTGCGCCATTGACATATCGTTTGCCACTGCATCCCAAAGCGTTACCTAATGTAACAGAGGCAGTTACTTTCCCTTTCACCTCATTCGCATAGATGATGGCAAAGTCCGTGTTGCCGTCGTAGAAGGGCAGCGTGATGGTTCCCGTGACGGTCTCCATCTCCTCGGAATTGTCCTCCAAGGGCTTGGTTGTGGCAAGATATTCCACGTAGGCAGGTGGGTAGTAGCCCACATGTGCGGGTTGGTTGTATGCTACGTTCTGCCAGGCGATGCCCATCCGATATACATGGTCGTGCATGAGGGTGGGTATACGGTATTCCGTCTCCTCGTTGGTGGAGAAGATGTTGATGGTGCAACCGTCGGAATAGTCCCACATAATGATTTCCTCGCGCCAGTCTCCGAAGAGGTCAGCAATGAGATTGGGCGTTGCCTTAGTGGTGTTGCAGGTCTGTGAGTTGCCGATGTCAGTGAAGCTCTTATAGGTGCTTGCTTTCTTCTTGGATGTGTTCCATTTCTCAACGGCGGGGCTGCACTTGCCTGTGGACGAGTCGTAATGACCGTCAAAGAGCTCGTCCTGCAGATCGCCATCCCAATAAATCCTCATACATTGCGACGGTCGGCTGGTGCTGATGGTCGTTCCGTCCACAGCGCGTACATCACCGCTCGCCGACGACCAGAACTCCCCGCCCCTGTTGTCGGCATCCACGTCGGCAGCCATGCCGCGTCCTGTGTCACCGCTGGCAGTGAATGAATAGAGCACCTCGCCCGTGGCGGCGTCGTGCAAGTCGCCTCCGTAGGGATTAACATTCTCCTCATGTACGTCAAAAAGTTCCAGCCCGAAGCGGTCGGGGTCGAAGTCGGCAAGGTGTATGGCATCGCCATGACCGTAACCTACGCTATAAAGCAGTTGCCCGTCGTTATCCACAGCACCGCTTCCCCAGATGATCTCGTCGCATCCATCGCCGTCAACGTCTCCTACTGAGAGGTTGTGGTTGCCGTTTCCATAAAGGGTATAGAGGCTTCCTTTGCCGCTCGTGTTGGAGCTATATGTCTTGGTCGTCTTGTTCCAGTTGGCATCATAATGCTCCACACTGCTATTGCTCACGCTGGCATGGAGCCATTTATGTACCAGTTTCGATCCGTTGAAGTCCACTGCCCAAACGTATGCGCGGGTGTAATAGCCACGGCACATGACGACGGAGGGGTTGCTTGACGGTCCATCGAGGTATGCCACACACGCCAGATACCGCTCGCTGCGGTTTGCATAGCTGTCTCCCCAGAAGTTGGAACTGCTTGGATAGGATGCCGTGGCGTTGAACGTGCCCCCTCGGTTAGGGTTATACCAAATGGTGTGGATGGCTGTCCCCGTCTTGCCATCAAATACCGTGAGGTATTCTGGACCGCTGAGGATATAGCCCTTTGAATTGCGATAGGCGGTGGCATTATCGGTAGACTTTATGTTGCTGTCGTCTGCGGCAGCACTGACATAGTTTCCTTGGCCGTCCTTTGACCCTGGTGCGGTCTTGCAAATCATCTCCGCCTTGCCGTCGCCATTGAAGTCGTATACCATGAATTGTGTGTAATGCGCCCCCGCACGGATGTTCGAACCGAGGTCAACGCGCCAGACGAGGGTACCGTCGAGGCGATAGCAGTCGATGTAGACATTACTTGTCTTGCCGCTTTGGGAGTTGTCCTTGGAGTCGGACGGATCCCATTTCACGAATAACTCATATTGCCCGTCGCCATCGATGTCGCCCACGGATATGTCGTTAGGGGTATAGATGCTGCTGGGACGATTCAATTTGAGGGCGAGATATTCCTTGCCCCACGAGGTGACGGCATTAGTGACATCCGTCTCCTTGCCGTTGACCTTTGTCACCACTTGGTATCTGCTCGTCGTGCTGCCTTGCGCATCGGTGTAGCATGTTGCCCCTGAGATGTCGGAAGCGACGACTGCGCCGTCGCGCAAGAGGTCAAAGGTCGTGGACTTGAAGTTCTCCGTGCCGAGGAATCGCCAGCTCACAAACTGTCCGGTGCCTGATTTAGCGGGTAACACCACGACCCCCCGATTCAGTTCTTCCATCTGGTTCTCTGGGGTGATGTATGTCACGCCTGGCGTATAGGCATAGTCAAAGAGCGTGATTTTCCAGCAAACCTGCCTACCGTCTGCCCTGAAAGCCAGTGTTCCGGTGGCGGGTGTGTCGAGGTCGATGGTGTAACTCTTCGTGATTGTTCCGTCGCTCGTCTTCTGTGGGAATACGTAGCTGTTCGCATCAAACGTCATGTTTCCCAAGACGCTCAGGTAAGCATCGGTCGTGTCATAGTTGTCATAACCCTCGATGAGGACGCGCACGATGTTGATGCCAGAGGGGATGTGGATAGTGTAAGTGACTCCGGCGGAATACTTGACGGTGCCGTCGTACCCCGTCGAATAGCTCTTCCCAGACTCGTTGCTGATGCTGCATCCATTGGTAAACGTCCAATCTCCGTTGGCAGTCGCCTGTGATAATTCAAGTTTGGTTTGCCCAAAAGAAATTACGGAAACTGCCATGAAGAGCATCATAAAAATTGCTTTTTTCATGTTTTGATGTTTAAAAGTAATTTGTCTAATGTTTTTATAAAAAGCAAAAAGCTGTTTCACGATGCAAAGGTAATCATTTTTCGTTATTTAAACAACAATGTTAATAACAAAATAACTTATGGAAAGATGTAGATAAGCAAAAAATAAGATTAGGATATTCATATTTTTTGATAAAAAAAAGCAAAAAACTTGTTTTTTTACTAAAATAGATGTAATTTTGCATCCGCTTAATGTAGAAATGACAAAAGGACAATAAGTTTAACAAAAAAATAAATTATAAAACATGATTATCGTACCCGTTAAAGATGGCGAGAACATTGAGAGAGCCTTAAAGAAGTTCAAGAGAAAATTTGAGAAGACTGGTGTTGTGAAAGAATTGCGTAAGCGTCAGCAATACAACAAGCCTTCTGTCTTGAAAAGGCTGAAGATGGAACATGCTATCTATGTACAGAAACTACGTGATAGCGAAGAATAATCCTCCCAAAAATTTGGCGGTTTAAATAAAAATTCGTATTTTCGTTGCCGAAAACCAAACGAAGGAAGCAACGAATGATGATTGATAGGTTTTTGGAGTATTTGCGGTATGAGCGAAATCGCTCGCCGTTAAGTGTGAAAAGCTATGAGGAAGATCTTCGGGCTTTTGAATCTTTCTTTAAAAATCTTCATATCGATGGATTAACATGGGAAAACATCGACGCTGACATTATACGTGAGTGGATGGAAAGCATGATGGACAAAGGGAATACGGCAACAACAATCAATCGACGATTGAGTGCGCTGCGTTCCTTTTATCGTTATGCCCTGTCAAGACATTTCGTGGCTTCTGACCCTGCCCATACCATTAAAGGACCCAAGGATAAGAAACCTTTGCCCCAATATTTGCGCGAAACAGAGATGGATCGACTCATAGATGACATTCAATGGAATAAGGATTGCTTTAACGATGTTCGCGCGCGTACCATTATATTATTGTTCTACGAGACGGGAATGCGATTGGCAGAACTTGCCTCACTGGATGACTCTTCCGTCGATTTTGACCATTTGGAAATAAAAGTACATGGTAAGAGGGATAAATATCGACTCATTCCAATAGGAAGTGAGATGGTTAAGGCTGTAAAAAGATATATTGAGCAGCGAGATAAATATGTAGAAAGGAAGGGGGCTGCCTTGTTTGTCTCAGAGAATGGTGAGCGGATGAAACATTTCCAAATTAGGAACGAGGTGAAAAAGCATCTTTCTTTGGTTACTACCATGAAAAAGAAGTCACCCCATGTACTACGACACACATTTGCTACTGCCATGCTTAATCATGATGCTGGGTTGGAAAGTGTAAGGAAACTATTAGGACATGAGAGCCTCGCCACTACGGAAATATATACCCATACGACTTTTGAACAATTGAAGAAAACATATTCTAACGCCCATCCAAGGGCTTAACCTTATTAAAAAAGGAGGAAACTATGGAACTTAAGATTCAGTCGATTCATTTCGACGCAACCGAGAAGTTACAGGCGTTCATTGAGAAAAAGACCGCCAAGTTGGAAAAATCATTTGAAGATGTGCAGAAGGTGGAGGTTCTGCTAAAGATAGTCAAGCCTGCTACCGCCTTGAACAAAGAGGCGAGTCTCGCCGTGACCGTTCCTGGGAACACACTCTACGTAGAGAAGACTTGCGATACTTTTGAGGAAAGTATCGACCAATGTGTTGATGCTATGAAAGTTCAACTGTCTAAATTCAAGGAAAAACTTCGCAACAGATGAAAATTTCCCCAAAAAGTTTTGGTGATTAAAAAAATATGAGTATCTTTGCAGCCGTTTTACGACACGTTTTAAAAGCGAAGCCTAACGGCTGCAAAGATTGCCTCTTTAGCTCAGTTGGCCAGAGCACGTGATTTGTAATCTCGGGGTCGTTGGTTCGAATCCGACAAGAGGCTCAAAGCAAGCGAGCTTGGGAGTTGAAGAAAATAAGTTGCATAAACAAATGGGTGGTTTCCAGAGTGGCCAAATGGGGCAGACTGTAAATCTGTTGTCTTTCGACTTCGGTGGTTCGAATCCATCACCACCCACTCCTAAAAAGTAGC
>JAFRRN010000035.1 GCA_017428055.1 Prevotella sp. | reverse complement strand
GAGCGGCGAGGCAAAGGTCGTCAACGTAACAAGCCATAATTTTGCCGAATACCCCATCCTGGAGACCGTGGAGTATGAGGGAAAGGAATTTCCCGTGACTACCATAGGCTACAAGGCATTCGATATTCTCGGCTATGCAACCAGTATAACCATCCCCAACTCCGTGGTAACCATTGAGGATGAGGCATTTCGTTTTTGTCCCAGTTTTACTTCCATTACCTTGTCCAATTCCCTCAAGTCCATCGGCAGGAGGGCATTTTATGGTTGCTCTGAATTATTGTCGATTTCCTTGCCCGAATCCCTTGAAAGCATCGGCGCGGAGGCATTCGGTGGGTGCTATAATTTAGAGTCATTGACCATACCCCGTAACGTTGCGAAAATTGGAATTCCCGTTTTTTCTTATGGATACCCCAGGATTCTGTCTTCGATAGTGGTGGATCCAGACAACAGTAAATACGACTCTCGCAACGGTTGCAACGCCTTGATAGAGACTGGCACTAACACCCTGCTGGCAGGGTCTATCAATACTGTTGTCCCCGACTCCATTACCACCATCGCCCAGGGTGCCTTCTTTGGCCTTAAAGAGTTGAAATCGCTTATCTTGCCCAATTCCGTTACCCGCATAGAGGATCATGCGTTCCACTCCACAACAAGCCTTATGGAATTAAGATTTCCCGACTCCCTCACATACATCGGTAATTGTGCATTTTTCTCCACTCCCATGACCACCATCAAGTTGCCCAATGCCCTTAGACATATTGGAGACAGTGCTTTCATTTATGGCGGTGGCAAAAAAGTCTCCTTAATCTCCTTAACGTTACCCGATTCGATGGACTATATGGGAACAAGGGCTTTTGCATTTTCAAACATATCCTCCGTCGTTTATCCTCGTAACCTTGAATCCATCAAGGAAGAAACTTTTATTTTATGCCCATTTCTGACTTCCGTCACCATCTCCGAGACGGTTGTCAATATTGAAGAAAATGCCTTTTGGGGATGCGAGGGACTGTCCGAGGTGAAGATTCTTGGTTCTTCCCTGCGGAGCATTGGTCGTTCTGCATTCAAGAAATGCACGAGCCTTACGGGCATCAACATTCCCAATTCCGTGACAGAAATCTGCGATTCCGCATTCCAGTATTGCAAGAGCTTGCTGTCAATCACCCTCCCCCCGTCGTTGACACACCTCGGCAGCGCATTCAAGGATTGCCGCAACCTTCGCCAAGTGAACTTTCCAGACAATTCCAACTCCGTGAAGCGTATAAGTAAATCCGCTTTCGCCAACTGTTCGAAATTAATTTCGGTCAAGTTGCCTGACGGTCTGGAATCCATCGAGGACAGTACATTTTATGGGTGTGCTTTCAGCAGGATAGTTCCTTCAACCATGGCAGAGGAGGGAGATGACTCCTGCATGTTTTTGCCACCATCATTGAAGCATATCGGGAAATATGCCTTTGCCGATAATAGCCGGTTAACCTCTATCATCCTCCCCAATTCGTTGAAGACAATCGGATATATGGCATTTTCCAATTACACAGATCCTCACCGCATCCTGAAAACCGTAGTGATACCAGCTGGAGTGGAGGAGATAGGCAGTGGCGCCTTTTCCCATGGAGACCGTTACCACTATTATTCATCCTTGATTGATGACTTGAAGGACATCTATTGCTATGTTGTAACTCCCATCGATTGTACCCCATTCGGCAATCTATCCGAAAAGACATTGCATGTCCCTGCCGAATCCGTGGGATTGTACCGCAACCACAAGTACTGGGGCAAGTTCAAGGAAATCGTCCCGTTGACAAGCGAGGAGTTGGGAATTGGCCCAACTACGATGAGAGAGCCCGATGACGGCATTCACTATTCCCTCTCCGGCTCCCGCATATCTCCCAACGGCAAGGGCATCCACGTGGTGAAGTATGATGACGGGACGGTAAAGAAAGTAATTTGTAAGTAACCTTATTATATTTGAACAAGAAAACAAAACGCATCATTAGCAATATCTCATTTATAAACGACAACAATCTGGCGAACTCATTTATCCAAGAACTATACATCGGATTTAACTGGAATTCTCCAGTGAATGTTAAACTCTCTACAGCTCGTTATGGTAATGCCAACCAAAACTTCAGCATCACAATATCCATCAATGGTGGAGCTAATAATTCTGACGCTTTTTCTTTTGAACAAGAATTTAGCGCCAATGTTCCCACTAACCCCATCAAGTTGGAAAGTAACGGGATTTACAAGGGAGTGGACTGTTATGCCGTTGTAAACTGGAGTGCAATCAGCGACCCCTCTATAGCAGATGTCAATGGGATGGTGAACTTTGCTGCTATGATAAACAAGGATGTCGCCATCGTACTTGACAATTCCCTGACTATCAAGAATTTTATCTACGACCATGCCTTGGACGAACTTTCACGGGATGCCATTACTAACTACCTATTTACCAGAGAATCATGGGCAAACCCCAATGATTCAGGAGGCATTGTTTCTGTAGCGAATTACAATGAGTTAAAAACCGCAATCGTACAAAACAACAATGCCATCATTAACCTAACCAGTGATATTGCGATAGAAAAAGATGCCGGCTTGTCATCTGATATTGAAGATCCCAATACTATTGAGCACTTGAATACCTTGATTAATTTCAGAGGGAAAAATCTTGTCATCAAGGGCAATGGCCACAAGGTTTATGAGAAAGGGAAAATCCTTCCAACCACCTACAATCCAAACGATAACAGTTATGAAGCACCTTTCATGGATGACGTTACAGGAGAGGAAGCTTTTATGAAGTCTGACGGAAGCATCATTCCTTTGGCAAGAAGTGGTGTTTATCATTCCAGCGGATGGACCATAAACGGATCAAGGTATGGGCTTTATCTTCCCACGGAACTGCAAAACCTATATCAGACAGATATTGATAATGTATTCGTCTGTTTTCGTTTGAATTATCAGCGTCTGGTAAGAAAAATTGCAAATGCGGCAGCAGGTGTCGTGTATTTTGATAATAATATTGATTCCTTCACTTTAAGTCACCTCAATGCATATACTCCACAGACTGATTTTTTCCTGATTAACTATATGGGAGAAGGGGACGGTGCTCTCATAAAGAACTATAAGGTTTACTTACCACAAAGTTATGGTTCTGATATAAGCCAATGCTGGGCTTCTCACCTTTTCAGGGTCAAGTCGAATTCAAACATCGTGTTCCATAATGTTCACTTTATTGGCGGGATGAGTTATGCCATCAGGAATGATGGTAAGCTGAAAGTCAACCAATGCCATTTCACGAATGGCATCGGAGGCGGAATCTGTAACTTCTTACAGTTATCCGTAAAGAAGAGCTGTTTCTCTGGCATAAAAACCCATGCGGTGCGTCTTGACCATATAGATGGAAACTACAGCGAAGGAAACACTCCTTACATGGACGTTACGGAGTGTTTGTTCCAAAACATCGGGCATTACGGCTCTACCTCGTTTGCCGTATGGAGTACGGGAAAGGCGTATATTGCCTATAATGAGTTTATTGACACCAATTACGGTGCCATAAGGCTTGGATTGGATAATTGCACGTCAGTATCGAGCCGCCATAGCGAGAACCTGGTGGAATGGAACTATATCCACTATACGCCCGAATGGAAAGAAGAAAGAAAGTATCTTGGGTTGCAGAATTCTGGAGCCATTACTATCGTAACCAACAATGAAAAGGCTATTGTCCGATTCAATAGGATTGTTGATTGTGGCGGACCTGGAAAAAACATCGGCATCTATGGGAACAATGGAGCCTACAACATGGAAATCTACGGGAATGTCATCTCGGGTACGGAAAACTTTTACGATATTGATTGCCATGATGTAAGCCCAACTTTCACTGGGCAGACTCCAAACGGGAGCTATAATGATGTGAATTCGAATAACTTGATTGCATATAACATCTTTGACGGACATATTCGCATCCAGGAGAATTCTATGATTGCATCAAGTAATTGCAACTTTATCAAGAATTTTAAATTGGAACCCAATCCAATAATCAACATTCAACCAAGTGATGTACATGAGATTGTTTTCAATCAAGTAGTTGGTTATTTGAACGGAGAGGGAATCATGACCGATGAATCCGGCATAGTTGCCGCTGCTTACCTCTCGGTGTTGGGAAACTAAGAACCCGCTGACAGCTGATATTGAAACATGATATTTGCGGAGGAATATGCCAAAGGTGACGTGTACACCACTCAATTGAGGGTTTTGGAGCCATTCGGGCATATGATTGCTGGCTATTATCATGATGGGCTTGCTGATAGTTTGCTTGGCGAGTTCGCTCATACCACCTTTAGGCAATTCGATACTGATTAATATAATTGCCATAGCCGTAATTGTTATTTGTAGCAGACTCAATAGATTTCACGATAAATCGAAAGCTCATAGAGAGAAAACGGAACAGGCAATCGCAGAAGGACGAATTGACTTATCAGTATTTGGGCGAGTAGTTTATGTAGATACCACCCAAACGATTGCTCCCGATGTTTGGTTGATCAACTATATCAATTCCCAAGCAGTTGAGGCTGTGGGATATGGAACCCAAAAGCCTTCAGAACTTCTTGAACGCATTATCAAAGCCTCGTCCAACGAAGGCGACCACGTTTGTGATTTCCTTGGAGGAAGTGGGACGACCGCTGCCGTTGCCGAGCGTTTAGGTAGGCGTTGGATTACTTGCGACATTGGCAAGCCCGCCTCATTGGTGATGCGTAAGCGGTTTATTGACCAAGAGGTAAAGCCCTTTTTGTATCAGAGTATCGGCGACTATCAGAAGGAGGCTTTTCGGAACAACAAGCGTTATAAGCATGTGGGCGACTTGAGCCAAGTGGTGTTAGGGCTGTATGGCGCATTGCCTTTCACTCCCGAACAGACGAATGACCGTAACTTTGGGTATGTGAGAGGTACGCGGACATTGGTGATGGTCGATTCCCCTAACCGCCTGACCACGGCTGCCACCATCCGCAGGGCGGTGGAAGCCAAGGCATCGTTATTGGGTGGCGACTGGGAAAAGGTGGTTGTGCTGGGTTGGAACTTTGCCTTCGACATTTCGCAAGCCATCCAGAAATACCAAGGCTCGAATGTGGAGGTGTTGGTCATCCCGCCCGATTTGTTGGATAAGTTGGCGAAGAAAGGTTTTCGCAAGTTGATAGATGACAAGTCCGTCCGTTTCTCCTCGTTGCAATACTTGGTGGCAAAGCCGTTGGTGGTGACACCCGCAGGGGAATGGGATGAGATCGATGTGGAGCTGGAAAACTACGTTTTGCTATCGCCCGACAACATCCCCTTGGATGATAAGGACAAGGAAAAACTGCAACAGGTGTTGGAACGCGACCCGCTGTCGTTGATTGAATATTGGAGCATCGACCCCGACTATGATGGCGTGACGTTCCGCTCTACGTGGCAGGACTACAGGGAGAATATAGAGAACGACAACGACCCGTTGCATTGTGTCTATAAGACGCGCCTACGGGTGGCACATAAGGAGCACCGAAGGGTTTGCATCAAGGCGGTGGATGTGTTTGGGTTTGAAAGTCAAGTGGTGGAGAGCGTATGAAAGTATCGCTATTAGGGTTTGCCATTCGTCAAGGCTTCTGCAGTCTGGACAAAGTCATCTATGACAGTCTGCAGCTTGGGATTCCTGTTTTCAATGATAATGGCAGCATAGAATCCCTTTCCCTCTACTACGGCACTTGCCGTTCTGATGGTAAACCGTCCTGGCGCTGCATGTTTTCTGAACCATGTGAGAAACAAACGGTTACGGTTGGCCTCTCGCCCGTCACTATCGTCGCACATATAGAGCAAAACATTAAGATGCTCCTTGAAGAACACTTCAAGAATAGCAAGAATGGCTTTCTCAATTTTTGCATCATGTGGGGAACGATGGCTTTCCAGTTTCCTAATCACAAACTGAAAAGTATCACACTCACCCAAAGGCTCTTCGGCTTCAAAAGAAATAAGATAATGGATGTTGAGACTGGTGGCAAACACAAAATCGCCATTCGGAGCATAAAAACTTCGTATGGCGACAGAGCGTTGATTTCTTCAAGGGAAAGCTGAATCATAGCGACACTATTGTACCTGTAAGTCCCATTTCCCTAAACTCTCTTTCCATGCGCTCTTCAGCAGTATGCTTAATCTCCAACGAGCGCTTAAAGCGTGCCAAAGCCTCTTCGTAAGTGACTTTTTTCTTTTCCATAGTGATTATCTTTTATTATTTGTACGGTGCAAATTTACACAAATTATTCGAAAATACAAACAAAACGTAACCAAAACAATGAAAACAAACGATACAAAAGCCTCGCTGGAATTGGCCAAGCGGTTGAGCGAGAGGGTGAATGAGGCTTGGGAGAGTGGTGAGATGATGGAACAGGTGACACCCATGACGCAAGAGTTGTTGAGATATTGGTTCGCTGAGGAATACTGCTCTTTACGCAACCGCAACTTCCATGCCGGACAACGGCAAGCCATCCTCAATGTCATCTATCTGCATGAGGTGATGGGTGTGAGGAATGTCTTGGATTATTACCAAGAATTGACTCCAGACTTGATGCCCGTCGTGGATTTAGAAACATTGGATAGGCAGAAGTACCAAATGCCCAAGTATGCCGTGAAGATGGCAACGGGTACGGGAAAGACATGGGTGATGCACGCCTTGCTGCTTTGGCAGATGCTCAATGCACGGCATGAGGATGTGAAGAGTGGGCGGTTTACGAAGAACTTCCTCATCGTGGCACCTGGCTTGATAGTATATGACCGTCTGTTGGATGCTTTTTGCGGCAGAATGAAACGGGGGGAGGAAACACGCGACATACAGACCAATGACTTCTATCTGAATCAAGAGGTGTTCATTCCTGTACACTATCGGCAGGAGGTGTTCTCGTTTATCCAAAACAATGTGGTGACAAAGGATGAGGGCATTGGGCGCAAGACGACGGGCGACGGGTTGATAGCCTTGACCAATTGGCATCTGTTTGAGAACCAACTTCCCGAAGAGGCATCGGATGAAGGGCAGGGAATGAGTGTGCCAGAGATGATTGGTGAGTTGTTGCCCATCTGTCCGGGCAAGTCGGCGGGCAATGACCTTGGCATGTTGGACCGCCGCTATTTGCGTGGCTCTGAGTTGGAATACTTGGCGGAGTTGGAAGACATCATGGTCATCAATGACGAGGCTCACCATATCCATGAGTTGAAACGCAATGGCGAGATTGAGGAGGTGGAATGGCAAAAGGGCTTGAATGTCATTGCCGAGAATAAAGGCGATCGATTCTTCCAAGTGGACTTCTCGGCTACGCCTTACGACCAGCGTGGGTCGGGTAGAAAGATGCAGAAGTGTTACTTCCCGCATATCATCGTTGACTTCGACTTGGCAACCGCTATGCGCAAGGGATTGGTGAAGACCTTGTTGTTGGATCGCCGCCAAGAGTTGACGGAACTCAAAGACTTGGATTATAAGGCTTTGCGTGATGAGCGCAATAAGGTTTGTGCCTTGAGCGACGGACAGCGGTTGATGCTCCGTGCTGGCTTGACGAAACTCAAGAAACTGGAAACAGATTTCACGGTGGTTGACGAGAAGAAGAATCCCAAGATGCTTGTCATTTGCGAGGATACCACCGTGGCTCCTTTTGTGGAACGGATGATGATGGATGACGGATTGTCACGAGATGAGATAGTCACCATTGACAGCAATGCCAAGGGCGAGGTGTCGGAAGAGGAATGGAAGGAGACGAAGAAGAGGCTCTTTGACATAGACAAATACCAGAAACCCAAGGTCATTATTTCGGTGTTGATGCTTCGCGAGGGGTTTGACGTAAACAACATTTGCGTAATCGTGCCGCTTCGCTCCTCTGAGGCACCCATCTTGTTGGAACAGATAATAGGAAGGGGGTTGCGCCTGATGTGGCGTGAACCTGAATACCAAAGCATCAAGGAGGATGACCGTAAGCGCGTGTTGCAATTGCATAGCCAACCCAAAACGTATATCGACATGTTGAGCATCATTGAGCATCCCGCTTTCATCCAATTCTACGAGGAACTGCTTGCCAATGGATTGGCCATTGAGGAAACGGGCGAAACGGGTACAGGCGGCTCTACGGGCGACCTTATCAAGGTAGGGCTGCGCGAGGACTATGAACAGTTTGACTTCGTTTGGCCTATCATCATCAGGGAGGCGGAAGAGGAATTGGAGGATATGGAGATTGACATACGCGGCTTGCGGCCATTCACGGCTTTCCCCTTGGAGATGCTTCGACAGTTCCTCGCACAGGACGGTGAGACGTTCGTAGCGCAAGAGATTATCTCCAAGACGCAATTTGGACGGTACAAAGTGACGGCAAACCTATTTACGGCAACCAGTTACAATGAATATTTACAAAAGATACTCCGTACCATCATGTTGCGGTTTGACAAGATTTCATCACATAGGGAGATGCCTGTACCCAATCTGCAAATCAATGAGGCAAGGACGATTGCTGCGGTGGACCGATATATCCGCACCCGATTGTTCGGACAGCCCTTCAATCCTTTCAACGGAAGTGACTGGAAGATTCTGTTGTCTAAAGATGCCATCGTCACGAAACATATCATGGAGGAAATGGCACGGGCGATATTCAACATGCAGAATAACATCTTGACGACGGATGCCCAGGTTGTCCATACCAGTTTTTCGTCTGTTGCGGTAATCAAGATGAGGGAGTCGTATTCAATGGAAGTACACAAGTGCATCTATGGGCGGCAGGGTTATCCCACACATGGCGGGGGATTGGAAAAAGCGTTTATCGAGTTCCTTGACAAAGACGGAGAGGTGGAGCGTTTCTTGAAAATCGGCGAGAATATGCACCCCTTCGCTATCATCTACTATATGCGTAGTGATGGACTGATGGCGACATATCATCCCGACTTCATGGTGGCAACAGACAAAAAGGTTTATCTCATAGAGACAAAAGGCAAAGATAAACTCTTTGATAAGAATGTGCGACAGAAGCAGACGGCAGCGGTGGAGTGGACTCATAGGATTAATGGCCTGATGCCTCATGAGCGGATGAATCGCGAATGGGAATGTGTGCTTATCAATGAGGATGATTTCTATATGTTGTCTGCCAATGGCGCAACTCTCACGGATATATGCGACCGTTGTAAGGTCTCGCTCTCATCGGCGATGGGTACCTTGTTTTAATCCAAAATCAGTCCATAGAGATAAGATAATGGTACGGTTTTAAAGGATATTGGCAAAAAAATCGTACTTTTGCATCATCAATGAATGATGAGCATGGAAACAACTATCCCGCAGCAATGGAGTAACTTCCTCTTGAAAGACGTGACATTCGTCAACCTCATGATGCGCCGCATCTACAATGTGCTGATTGTCGCCAATCCGTATGATGCCTTCATGTTGGAGGACGATGGGCGTGTGGAGGAGAAAATTTACAATGAATACATGGAATTGGGGCTTCGCTATCCCCCTACATTCACGCAGGTAAGTACCACCGAGGAGGCGGAGAGCGTGTTGGAAACCACCAACATCGACCTGGTAATCTGTATGCCCGGCAATGCCGACAACGACGCATTCACCGTCGCCCATGCCATCAAGGACAAGTTTCCCGACATCCACTGCGTGGTGCTGACACCCTTCTCCCACGGTATCACCAAGCGAATGGAGAACGAAGACCTCTCCATCTTCGATTATGTGTTCTGTTGGTTGGGCAACACCAACCTCATCCTCTCCATCATCAAGCTCATCGAGGACCGCATGAACTTGGAACACGACATCGAGGAGGCGGGGGTTCAGATGATTCTCTTGGTGGAAGACTCCATCCGCTTTTATTCATCCATCCTTCCCAACCTATACAGTTTCTTGCTCGTACAGAGCCAACGGTTCTCCACGGAGGCACTTAACAGGCACTCCGCAACGCTCCGTATGCGCGGGCGACCCAAGGTGGTGCTGGCACGAAGCTATGAGGAGGCATGGGACTTGTACACCAAGTATTCCAACAACACATTGGGTGTTATCTCCGATGCGCGTTTCCCGATGGAGATGACCGACAGCCCCTCTCGCTCCGGACAAGGCCTTTCGGGCATCGAGAAAGACCCCGATGCGGGCATGAAATTGCTACGCGCCATCCGCGCCAACGACGAATACGTGCCGCTCATCATGGAGAGTGCCGAGGCGAGCAACCGTGCGGAGGCGGAGGCGGAGGGCTTCCGTTTCGTCGATAAGAACTCCAAGAAGATGAATATCGACCTACGGAACATCATGGAGAGACACATGGGGTTTGGCGATTTCATCTTCCGCGACCCACATACCCACGAGGAGGTAGCCCGCATCCATAGCTTGAAGGAGTTGCAAGACAACATCTTCAAGATTCCCAACGACTCGATGCTCTATCATATCTCGCGCAACCACATGAGCCGTTGGCTTACCGCCCGCGCATTATTCCCTATCTCGCGATTCCTGAAGAACATCACGTGGCACAAGTTGCAGGATGTCGATGCCCACCGAAAAATCATATATGACGCGATAGTTCAGTATCGGCACATGAAGAACATCGGCGTCGTCGCCGTCTTCGACCGCGGCAAGTTCGACCGCTTCTCCCATTTCGCCCGGATTGGCGAGGGGTCCTTGGGCGGTAAAGGCAGAGGCTTGGCTTTCTTGGATAACGTCGTGAAACGCCATCCGCAATTCAACCAGTTCCCGAACATGACCGTGCAGATCCCCAAGACGGTGGTTCTCTGCACCGACCTGT
Organism: Prevotella sp.; assembly: GCA_017428055.1. GTDB lineage: Bacteria > Bacteroidota > Bacteroidia > Bacteroidales > Bacteroidaceae > Prevotella. Next base: position 89,443 of record JAFRRN010000035.1, on the reverse strand, counting down.
TCGACCAGTTCATGGAACAGAACAACCTGTACCAAATCGCGCTGAGCGATGCCCCTGACGAAGAGATTCTCCGGCATTTCCTCAAGGCGCAGTTGCCCGACGTGCTGATAGCCGACTTCTTCACGTTCTTTGAGGCAACCCGCTCGCCAATAGCCGTCCGCTCGTCGTCATTGTTGGAAGATGCCCATTACCAACCTTTCGCCGGCATCTACTCCACCTATATGATTCCTTACGTGGAAGACAAATATGCCATGTTGCAAATGCTCGCCTGCGCCATCAAAGGCGTGTATGCCTCGGTGTATTACAAGGACTCGAAAACCTACATGGCGGCAACATCGAATGTCATTGACCAGGAGAAGATGGCGGTCATCTTGCAAGAGGTGGTGGGCAAGACGTATGGTGACCGTTACTATCCCAACTTCAGCGGCGTGCTGCGGTCGTTGAATTACTATCCGATTGGCGACGAGAAGGCGGAGGATGGCATCGCCTCGTTGGCTTTGGGATTGGGTAAATATATCGTGGATGGCGGGCAGACCTTGCGCGTCTCGCCGTATCATCCCACACAGGTGTTGCAAACGAGTGAGATGGACATAGCCTTGAAAGAGACGCAAACGAAATTTTATGCCCTTGACCTCACGCATGTGAGCAACGACTTCAAGGTGGATGACGGATTCAACATCCTCAAACTCAAGGTGAAAGAAGCCGACAAAGACAAGTCGCTCAATTACATCGCCTCCACCTACGACCCCTACGACCAAGTGATTCGCGACGGCATTTACGAGGGCGGGCGCAAGGTCATCACCTTCAGCGGCGTGTTGCAACAAGGTGTATTGCCCCTGCCCGAGGTGTTGCAGATGTCTATGGAATATGGCATGGCGGCGATGCGCCGCCCCGTAGAGATAGAGTTCGCTTGCAATGTGAACGAAGACAAGACGGGCGACTTCTACCTCTTGCAGATCCGTCCCATCGTCGATTCGAAGCAGATGTTGGAGGAAGACCTCACCACCATTCCCGATGACCGTTGCCTGATGCGCTCCAACATGTCATTGGGGCATGGCATCAGCGAGGATATTGTCGATGTGGTATATGTCAAAACCGACGAATCTTTCACGGCAATGAACAACCCCGCCATAGCCGATGACATTGAGCGCATCAACCGCAAGTTCCTAACAGACGACAAGAACTACATCCTCGCCGGCCCAGGCAGGTGGGGATCGAGCGACTTCTGGCTTGGCATCCCCGTGAAATGGCCGCATATCAGCGCGGCGCGGGTCATCGTGGAGGTGGCATTGAAGAACTATCGGGTCGATCCGAGCCAAGGAACCCACTTCTTCCAAAACCTTACGTCGTTTGGCGTCGGCTATTTCACCATCGACCAAAATACCAACCAGGGGTTCTTCCGCAAGGAGTTGTTGGATGCCATGCCAGCCGTTGAGGAGACCAACTTTGTTCGTCATGTGCGGTTTGAACATCCCCTAACCATCAAGATGGACGGCAGGAAACAGATTGGCGTGGTGATGTTTGACGAGAAGAGCAATTGACATACATCAAGAACGAGGGCATTTTCTTTGAAGAAGATGCCCTCGTTGCCATCAATATGCGAAAAGTTACTTATCTTTGCAACAGTTTTTCATGGTATTAGATTTAAGGTTAACGAAGGTTGGGCTCGGCGGAGCCCTATTTTTTTGCCCTTATCCAATACCACCAACATCAATACCAATCCATCAAGGGACGGAGGAAGGCAACCAGTTCGCCCGCCATCTTCTGGTGTTGCCAGTAGCTCGGATGCCACGATGCGCCATAATAGAGGTCGCCCGTCTGGAAAGAAAAATCGAAGCGATACACCTCTTTGTCGCCCGCATCATTGAAGTCCTTACGGATGGAGTCAAGCACCTTGCGTTGCTGGGAAGCCTCTTTCTCACCGAGCATGGGACCGGTGAGCAGCACGATCTTGGCGTGTGGGTAGTACCCGCGCGCCGTCTGGAGGAATCCACGGTATGCCTTCTCATAGAGCTTGATGTCGTAATTGTTGGTCGAAAGGTCGTTGGTGCCAAGATTGATGCACACCAACTGCGGTTGGTAGCGTGAGAAATCCCATGCCTCATCATGCTGGTTGAACAACGTATAACCATATTGCCAAGGCATGTTCTCCTTGTTTCCCGCCCTCGGCCCATCATAATTGCGATACACGCCGATACCACTACGCGCGATAGCCGTATGCTGGGCGTTGAGTGCCTGTGCCGTTAATGTAGCGTAAGTGTAGTAGTGGTTCTCCGTCTCGTCCTCAAATGGGTCTTCTTTCGTCACGCTCTCCACACCATATCCACAGGTGATGGAGTTGCCGATAAACTCTATCTTACGCTCGGGAAGGACGGGGGGAGGGAGCAAAGAGCATCCCTCATCAAGGATGAACCCATGGAACTCGGGTTGCCGGAACAACCCCTCGATGACATACATCACCCGCACGACGTGCCTGCCGTCGGCAAGGGCGGTCGCCAATGTCACCACGGAGTCTCTCTTGGCGTTGAACCCCACCTTAAAAGCTGCCGCCTTGTCTATCTGCACCATGAAATAGCCGCTCTCCGGACGGGCAATCATCTTCAACGACGTACCCTCGAATGCAGCGACTATCTGTGTCCCGGGGAAATTGAACCGTGCCACATGGCTATCTTTCAGGCTTACCCGTCCGATATAACGAATATGGGGGTCTGACGGTTTGACGACATTTCCTTTCAATGGCAGGGTTTCCGCGTGTGAGTGAAAGGTGAAAAGGCTCAAGAGAATGAGTGCAATTGTCTTCATGATAATACTTGTTGTAATTGGTTGATATGATGCAAAGATACAACTTTTTACCTAAAAAACAGCGATAATGCCTCCGTAACCGTATTTTTTGGTGACATACAGACATTACATCGCCATTTTTTGTTAATTTTGCAGTCAGTTAAACTATTGACATGAAAAAGAACCTGAAAAGCTCCACCCTATGTGTACATGGGGGTTGGGAACCCAAGAACGGGGAGTCAAGGCAACTCCCCATCATCCAAAGCACTACATTCAAGTATGATAACTCCGACGAGATGGCGATGCTTTTCGACCTGAAAAAGGAAGGCTATTTCTATACTCGTTTGCAAAACCCCACCAACGATGCCGTGGCAAAGAAGATCGCGGCACTGGAGGGAGGCATAGGCGCCATGCTCACCTCATCGGGACAGGCAGCCAACTTCTATGCCATCTTCAATATATGTGAGGCGGGCGACCATATCGTGTCATCGAGTGAGATTTACGGAGGGACGTTCAATCTCTTCGGCGTGACCATGAAAAAGTTAGGCATTGAATGCACTTTCGTCTCCCCCGAGGCAAGCGAGGAAGAGATCGAGGCGGCATTCCAACCTAACACCAAGGCACTTTTCGGCGAGACCATATCCAATCCGGGGTGCAAGGTGCTTGATATTGAGAAGTTTGCCCACATCGCCCATCGCCACGGAGTGCCACTGATTGTTGACAATACGTTTGCAACACCCATCAACTGCCGCCCCTTCGAGTGGGGCGCAGACATCGTGACACACTCCACGACAAAGTATATGGATGGCCATGCCACCCAAGTTGGAGGCGTTGTCGTTGACAGTGGCAACTTCGATTGGGAATCCCAAGCAGAGAAATACCCTGGCCTATGCACACCCGATGAGAGTTACCACGGCCTTACCTATACCAAGTCTTTCGGGAAGATGGGCTATATGACCAAGCTCGTTGCCCAGTTGATGCGTGACCTGGGGTCGATTCCCGCTCCGCAAAACTCTTTCCTGTTGAATTTAGGATTGGAGACTTTACACCTCCGCATGGCACAGCATTGCAAGAATGCGCAAAAGGTTGCCGAGTTCTTGCACGACGACGACCATGTGGCATGGGTGCATTATAGTGGGTTAGGTGATGACGAATGCCACGCCTTGGCAGAGAAATACCTGCCCAACGGCTCTTGCGGAGTCATCGCTTTCGGGCTGAAGGGCGACCGCGATACCGCTATCAAGTTCATGGACTCACTGGAACTAATCAGCATCGTGACGCATGTCGCCGATGCCAAGACGTGCGTCTTGCATCCCGCCAGCCACACCCATCGGCAATTGAGCGACGAGCAATTGAGGGAAGCTGGCGTGGCACCCGACCTCATCCGCCTATCGGTGGGTATAGAGGATGTGGATGACATCATCGACGACATCAAGCAAGCCCTCTTGAAGCTGTAAGGCGGAAGGCGGAAATGCCAAAATGAAGATGGAAGATTGTGTCTTGGCAACCAATCTTCCATCTTCATTTCATATCCACAAACCACCTATCGAATAGCGATTTTCTTGCCGTTCACGATGTAAATACCCGCAGGAAGTGTCCGCGCATCCTGCATAGAGGCATACCTGCCAAGGCATTGTCCGGAAAGGGAATACACGCTGACCGGGGCATCCTGCTCTATTTGCATGTCAAGGATAGCCGAAGGCACTTGCGGTGAATAGTCTTCGTTGTTGGTGAGATACATGTCATCCACCACGATGGTACCACTGCCATTCGACCAGAAGCAGACGATACGGATGTTTGTTGTATTGAGGGGCTGCCCCTTCTTGGCGTCAGAGGTGTATTTCGCCGTCTCCAAGTTCACGACGATTTGCTTCTTTGAGCCGAAGCTTGCAGTGGAGTAACACTCGCCCCAGATGCTGGGAGAAGTAAAGATGTTCAAGTGCGCGTCGCAATTCTGCACCTGTTTCAACTTTATCACAAGGTATTTATACCCCGACATGTCAGCACCATTGGAATATTCCCACCCCATCTGTCCCCATTGACCAGGCTTAAAGGTACGGGTTCGCTCCGTATAAGTGCCTTGCGCGAACAGGGACGTGTTGATATATTGCGTGGCGAAGGGGAAGAAAGTCGAGCGAACTTGGAAGGTAGACCTCAACTCATTGCCCATGGGGTCGGTATAGGTGGCGGTCACCTGCGCCCTTCCCTCGGCAATTCCATATATTTGTCCGTTCTTGATGGTGATGATGTCATCAGCATTGGCATCAAAGGTTGCCTTGGCAGACACATCCTCCGAATGCCCATCACGATAGGTGGCGGTCAGTTGTAAGGCCGTGCCTCGCCCGACCATCACTTCCATCTCGTCGCTTGCCATCGACAATTGGCTGGCAGTAAGCATATCGGCACTATATCCCTCAAATTTCTCGGGATAGAATGTTGCCTCTTCAAAAGTCTTTTCCGTCGTGAACCAGTCGAAATCGGCATAGCCATCGCTCCCCTCCTCGGTGGCATAGCAGAACAGTCCAAACCTCGCACCCACGAAGACGCTCAAGTTATAGCCTAACGTCGTCGCATCGCCCAGGACAGAGAACTTCTTATTGTCTAAGGAATAGAAGAAGCGCGTCTTGCTTGTGCTATAATTAAATGTGGCCCGGAGATAAACCACGCTGTCGATGTCGATGGACTGGACTTTCTCGGAGGGGGTAAAAGAACTGGATATCCGTAGAGTGTCCTGCCGCCAGACGAGTTGCCGCACGCCGTCTTTCACCTGCACGGCAATCATCGCCCATGGGTCTTGGAAGACGCAAATGCCTGCCATATCACCCTCTTGCAAGTGACTCACATCAAGGCGGACCGTACCCATCGACGAGCGGCTGGTGTCTCCATAGATCCGTTGCGTCAACATGTTGCGGGCTTGCGTGAGACGGGAGGCTGTCCCCGATGTCTTCAACCGCAACCATCCAGGGCGTTCAAACAGCGACCAAGCCCCGTCGTCGGGATTGTGGTTCCACTCCCACTGCATCCCAAGGGGATAACTGCGGAAGTTATCATTGGTGGGCAGGGGCTGGCGGGGATAACTCGTACCCACGTTGGGTTTCTGGTAGATGGAATAAGGCACACCCTTATTTCCTACCACTGGCCATTCGTATTGCCACGCCACGGGCTGTAGGTTGGGCATCCTGCCCAATGCGCCTAAATCCTCTTGCAGGATAGTCCACCACTCCCCCGTCTGCGTCTCGACCAATGCCCCTTGGTGGACGGTGTTAGGCTTTCCGTTAATGGTTTTCTCTACCAACATTTTCTCCTCGTAAGGGCCAAAGATGCTCTTCGAACGGAACACCGCCTGTCCCGATGGCCATCCGCCATAAGTGGCATAGATATAATAATAATCGCCTATCTTGTAGAGATGGCTCCCTTCCAACCCATCCTTGTCCTTGATGACATTCTCCTCGCGGATGTAATTAAAATCCTCATCCAGTTCGCACATCTGGATATTCCCTATGCCGCAAGCCACATATACCTTGCCATTGTCAAAGAGCATACCTGGGTCATAGTAGATGCGCGGCAACCGTCTCATGTCCCACTTGCCCTCGGGATTGGTGGTGGTCAGCAGCCATCCGCCCGTGTCATTGCCATTGATGAGGAGGTAGAACTTGCCATCATGGTATGCCATGGAGCATGCCCACATGCCTGCCGCGTAGGCATTCTGCCCATCCTCAAGGTTGTAACGGTCAGTAGAGGCGAGTTGCGTGAGCGGTTGGGCGCAATACTCCCAGTTGACAAGGTCTTTCGACTTCACGATAGTGGCTCCAGGGAAATGATGCATGGTCGTAGAAACCATATAATAAGTGTCGCCCACACGTACCACATCAGGGTCGGGAAAGTCGGCGAAAATGACGGGGTTCTTGTATTTGCCGTTGCCTTGGTCGCTCATATTGACATTCTGGAAGTCGGCATGGGCCCAATCCTCGTTGTAATAATCGGCATACCAATCCATGCAAGCCTTGCCGCAAGCCTCCTCCAAACCGCCGAAGGCAGGAACGACGCTCCCGTCTTTGAGCAACTGGTCAACGTCGATGAGGCACGATGTGCCCGACAAGGTCATGGAGATGTTGCCATAATAGTCGAGCAGGGCCTTGTATGCCTTGCCCCATTTCGACGTGCTACCCGTAGACCATGTTCCATAATTGGGCTGCACCCATTCATTGTGTTCATTGTAATGGCCCTCTGCATTGGGATTCTCAGGGCTCCAGTCTACCTCGGTGATGATGATGGGGGCCGTGTCCACCACGGGTACCTGTTGGCGGAACTGGCGGATATAGTTGTTGGCATTGGCACTATTGTCACTGCATCCATACCATCCCGTATAATCATGAACGGCATAACCGATGTTGTAACCCTCAATGGGGCGCGTGGCATAGCTCGTGTAATTCGACTGCCATCCCGTGCCAGGCGCCCATATGATGCCCGTAAACCCATTCTCCCGAATCTTGTCAACAATGGGCTGGAAGTAGTCATGCAAAGCAGCGACATCGTCCTGACCTATGGCATTCTTGAGATTTACCGGCTCATTGGCCAGCTCGATGCTGATTTGTCCCGCATACTTCCTAACGGAATCGTTCTTCGAGAAGATGTCCCAGACGGTCATCAAGTAATCCTGGTAGTAGTCGCCCACTTGCAGATTGCCAGGACAGACACCCGGCGGACGCACCACCACATACATCCCATGGTTCATCGCCTTCTTCGCTATGGGGAAATAGAGTGTGCGGAGATAGGTGCGCAAGCGTGTCTCGCTGAACCGTGAAATGTCAGCCTCGCCACTCTCCTTGCCGTCGCTCTGCTTGTTGGGGTCATTAGTCCATGCGGGGTCGAGATGCAAACGGAACACGTCACACTTAGCCTTCTCCAAGCCCGTAAACAACTTCTCGAAATAATTTACACACTGTACACGGCCCGACTCATCGTAACTCCAGCCCCATCGCCCACCATTAAACCAGGCATTGGGCGTATCCATCACGCCATGCAGCACCACATGGTTTCCATGGGCATCGACGAGCCAACGCCCCTCGGTGTGCAACGTGGGCAATGGCTTCACGCCCTGCGCCCACAAGGTGACAGCAGCGACCATCGCCAAGGTGCAGAAAACAGTCCTTCGTAACATAGTCATAGGTTTCATTATTGTATTTTTTATCGTATGATGGATGCAAAAATACTCAAAAACCACCAACTAAAACCCACGACACAACCAAAAACAAACGCCCTCTTTACATCACATAAAATAATTGCTACTATCCTCTAACAGTCAGCGACATGCACTTCACGTTTTGTACATGACGCATGTACAAAACTAAAACGATAGGGTAACGCTGAATTAGGGCATCATATAGGCCTGACAAGCTATGCCATCACTCGTAATGGCGGATTCTCACATCGATGCCGTCAGCTTTCAACTGGGCGGGCAACTGGCTCACATTCGTCTGGCTATAATGGTAGGGGAAGATCACTTTAGGTCTGATGACGCGCGCCGCACGCTGGAGTTGGTCGGTCGTCATCGTGTATGGCTGGTTGCAAGGGAGGAAGGCGATGTCGATGTCCTTGATGCTCGCCATCTCAGGAATATCCTCCGTGTCGCCCGCAATGTAGACGCGAAGGCCACCGAGCGTCAAGATATAGCCATTATCGCGCCCCTTGGGGTGGAATTGTGTATGCCCTTCCGTGATGTTGTAGGCGGGAACGGCCTCCACGGTAATGTCATCCGACAAGGATAGCTTATCGCCATTTGCCATCACATGCCCATAGCCAAGCATCTCGGCGCAACGCTTGTTGGTGACAAGCCGCGTGGTTTCCCCGGCAGATAGCGTGGCTATCGCCGCCTTGTCGAAATGGTCGAAATGCTCATGGGTAACGAAGATATAGTCAGCCTTCGGCATGTCGGCATAATTGATGACACGGTTGCCAAGCTTGCCCACAGGGTCTATCTCAATTTCCTTGCCATCATAGACGATACGGATGCTGGCATGGACGAGGGCATAAAATTTCACGGTCTTGCCGTTGGGTGCTTGGAACTTATCTATTTCCACCATGTCGGTGGTCGTGGGTTTCTGTTTCTCCTTCCAAGCTTGGATGCCTCCGAGCAGGTTTGCCACTTGGAAGCCCTCCTTAACCAATAGGCTTGCGGCATCTGCCGACCGCCTACCGCTACGACAATACACCGCGACGGGCTTGCTGGCATCCAACAGCCCTTTCGCTCGTTGCACGAAGCCATCTTGCTTTACGTCGATGTTCTGTGCCTCGCCAATATGCCCTTCGGCATATTCCTCCGCCGTGCGCACATCGACGAGTTGCATGCCATCTTGGTTGATTAACTGCGCGAAGGCCTCCACATTCACGTTCTCATAATCCTGCTGGCTACAAGCGGTGCCAGTCCCGATACCCAGCATTGCCAGGATAAAAGCCATTGCCTTGTTCATATCACCATGTAAAGTTAAGTCCTAAAGAGAGGCTGGCATTGGAGCTTAGGGGTATCATCTCCTTGCTGAACTTGCCCATGAGGTGATCCATGCCGATAAAGAAGTTCACGGTCTTGGGATGGAAGTTCAGCATCCACCCGATACTCGTCGTAAAGCTGTTGGCAGCGAGGCTGACATTGCCGTCGAGCCAGGAGAGCGGTTCATAATTGGCACTCACCCTTGCCTCCGTCCAGGTATGCTTACCCTGCAAGCGGGTAGAACTCAATGCACCAAAACGTAGTTGCCTATATGAGGGCAGCGTGTATTCACAAGCGAGGTTGAGCGTGGCGCCGATGCCCGTCACCCTTCCCCCTTGGTCCCCGCAGTCGCGCAGATTGTAGAAGTCGGTCACCTGGTCCATATAGTCTTGCATCTGGTATTTGGCATGGGTGACTTTCTCCTTGGTTATCGAAAGGTCATGGAAGCCGTCGAAGGTAAAACTTTTCTCCTTGTTGATGGCATACATGTCGTTGCTCCAATGGATGAAACCCAAATCGAGCAAAGAGGCACTCACCTCCAAGTCGTCGTTTACCTTGTACACACCACCCAGGTCAAACGCCAAACCAATTCCGCCGATGCCCGTGCCATTGACATCAACGTCATTGACGCGATGATATATGGTGCCGCGCCCCTCATATTCCTTGGCTTCACTCTTATAGTTAAAGCCCTTCATCGACACATGCGACTGGGCATCTCCGTGTATTGTCCATTGCTGGTCGTTGGCAAGGTCTGCCGTGACACCATTCATCTCCACGGAGGCTTTCCCGATGCCCAGCAACAACTTCATCTTGGCACCCACGCGCAAACGTTCATCTATCTGGCGGGAATGGCCCACGGCAAGCTCCGCAAAGCCCTGCGCCATGATGCCGATGTCGCCGATGTCATAATACTGGTTGCCCGTATTGGCGGCAAACTCTATCAACCGATAGGGAATCTTGGCATACGCCATCGCACGGGCGTTGATTTCAACGGTATTATATCCGCCCAATCCATTGAATCCTGCCGAGAGCAACCCTACGTGAAACTGCCCACTCACCTTGTTGTTGCCTTTGCTGAATCCCTCCAATGGGTTATCTAAATAAGGATTCATGAATGTTGTCAACCGCTTGTCGCTTTCATTGGGGTATAAGGGATTGTCATGAATCACATCCTTGTACCCAAAGTTACCCATTGTCTTGGCATTCACGTTGCCCAATCCAGGCATCGACACATACGTAGTATCGTTGCCAATGGCGGGGTTGAGGTCATGGCGATACAGATAATGGCGACTGAAATAACCCCCATGCAGCACTTGTGCGGACGAATCTTGCCCCCACAGACATGCAAGCAGGACGCTTCCTATATATATATAATAATGTATATAACGCTTATTCATTTCTCTCGTTGCTTTTCGTTAGTTAAAGTCACCCACGATCTTCCCATGTTTCTTCAAGGTGACATTGATGAGTTTAATAGTTTGGGTATAGGCATTGATGGGTATTCCCTCCACGGGATTCTGCCCATTCTCATCACTCGCCGCACCAATCATGTGGAACTTGATTTGGTCTAATACCTTAAACACATCGTTATCAGCCGCCTTGGCAATGATGGTGATGTGGCACTTTGAGGGTGTCACGCCATCAAGTGATGCAGGAACCACCTTGTCTATGGTGAAATTCAAGCGGTCGGTGCTGATGCTATCGCCGTTATGGTCAATGCCAAAGGCGGTGATGGTGATATAGGCGGGTATCTTGTTCTCCACGTCCGCATCCATCTGCATGTAGCCATCAATCCCTTTCTTACCGTCAACGACTGTCTCCTTGAAACGTAAGTCTTTCACCCAGTCGTGCAATTCCTTGATGGTATCGTTCTTGACGACCTGCCCCCCTGCTGCAAGAGACAGGCTGTTGTGGAGCATGTAATGGGAATTAGACTGGTATTCGTAGCCCAGCTTCACACTTGAACGTCCACTATTGGCATTTTTAATCTTTACATCCCATAGTTCCACCTTACACGGGAGGATGTTGACGATATCCATGATGTTATCTATGGCAACGATAGTGGAGTCTTCCGTCGATGGGGCAGGTACCCTCCGCAGACTCACCACGCCCTTCCCCTGCCCTTTCATCTTGAAAGGCGGCACGGGAATGTCGGCAAAATGGTTGCCATAACGGTCTGTCGCCACAAGATGGCCACTCACGATGCCATCGACGGGGAGGTCGTTTTCATAGACAAGGTCGATATGTGGGTCATAGAGCCTAAGGCGAACATCAGGGTCTAACAAGAACTCTGGGTAGCTGTTGATAATCAGCTTACCCATCATATCGCGCTCATAGGTAATGTCGAACACCCCTTCAAGGCCAGTAATCTTGGTATCGCTCATCTCTGCCGTACATTTGGCAGAGAAGATATAAGGGTCTTCCAAGTAAAATACATTCACGTCTTCGAGCTTCATCGTGACAAACACCGTCATGTCGCCCTTGGCATAGAGACGTTTCCCTTTCTCGAATTTAACAAAGTTCTTATCATCGCCCTTCGTGAGGTCGATACCTTTCACGGTCATCGTCACAGTGGAATAGCCTACCGACGGCGGTACGACATCCACCAACGTGACACAATTGTCAGCATCTGCTTGCAAGGGATTCCCATCAAACGTGATGTCTCCCACATCGATAAACTTAGGCAGTTGGATTTTGACCAACGCCATTTTCTTGAACACCTTGAGAACATTATCATTGAATTCCACCTTCATGCGCATCGTCGCCTCGGTTTGCATGTAGTCGAGTTCCTCTATCATCTCAGGAATGTCAGTGGACTCATACTCCACGGAGGCGAGGGTGCGCTCCACGGTGAGTTCCTTTTTCACCGCCCGACGTGCCTTGACGTTCTCCGAACTGGAGAAGTCCTTGAGGTCAATAGACACAACTTTCTCACGGGTTGCCGCTGACGAAATGGTGATAGGATTCATCGACATGGACATATTGAACGGTACGGTGTTGGTACCTGTCAACACGTAATTGCCGTTCTCCCCTATATGCACGAACCGACTCTCCTCAATGTTAAAGATATCCTCCAAGGGGATCTCTTCCGTCGTGTTGTTTTTCAACAAAGAAAAGTCATCGCCACCCACGCCCACCGTGGCATCCACTTGGTCAAGGTCATAATGGCTGTCTGTACAACTGACAAAAAGGCAAAAAGGTAAAAAAGTAAAAAGGTAAAAAAGTTTCTTCATTTGTCTTCCTCATAAAACCATGCAAAAGTAAGCAAAAATGTATAATTTACCCAATGTTTTTGCCACTTTTGAACGTTTTGAGGCAAGATAAGTATCAGAAATCAAGGTTTTTTCCTTGTTTTGCATACAAAAAGACTTTGCGAAAGAGCATTGTTGTTATCGTTAAACATTCAAATTGTCTTAAAGTTTTGTAAAAATATTCGGTTTTTATTTGGCGGTTATCCCATAAAAGCCTATTTTTGTAGTGTCTTATTAACTATTTGTAAACTCAATACCTAAACATTAAACTGATTATTACCATGGAAGTTGAGAAAATCATGCAAGACTTGCAACGCAAGCATCCTGGCGAGCAAGAGTACCTACAAGCCGTCAAGGAAGTACTTATCTCCATCAAGGACGTGTACAACCAGCATCCAGAGTTTGAGAAAGCCAAGCTCATCGAGCGCATCGTGGAACCCGAGCGTATCGTTACTTTCCGCGTGCCGTGGGTGGATGACAAGGGGGAAGTGCATGTCAACCTGGGCTACAGGGTGCAATTCAACAGCGCCATCGGTCCCTATAAAGGCGGGCTCCGTTTCCATTCATCCGTCAACCTCTCCATCTTGAAGTTCCTCGGATTTGAACAGACCTTCAAGAATGCCCTCACCACATTGCCTATGGGCGGCGGCAAGGGAGGCTCCGACTTCTCCATCCGCGGGCGGAGCGATGCCGAGGTGATGCGTTTCTGCCAGGCCTTCATGACGGAACTTTATCGACACATCGGACCAGACGAGGACGTTCCCGCTGGCGACATTGGCGTGGGAGGGCGTGAAATTGGCTATCTTTTTGGTATGTACAAGAAGCTAACACACCAGTTCCAAGGTGTACTGACAGGCAAGGGGCTTGAATATGGCGGCTCTCGCATTCGTCCTGAAGCCACAGGATATGGCGCCATTTACTTCGTCAACCACATGCTGGCAACACGGGGCATCGACATCAAGGGCAAGACCATTGCCCTAAGCGGATTCGGTAACGTGGCTTGGGGTGCCGCCAAGAAGGCGACAGAGTTGGGTGCGAAGGTCATCACCATCAGCGGTCCCGATGGTTACATCTACGACCCAGCGGGCTTGGATGCCGAGAAAATCGAATACATGCTTGAGCTACGTGCCAGCGGAAACGATGTCTGCGAGCCATACGAGGATGAGTTTGATGGCTCCACCTTCTATGAGGGAAAGAAACCTTGGGAACAGAAAGCAGACATCTACCTACCTTGCGCCACGCAAAACGAACTCAACGGAAACGACGCAGACATGATTCTTGCCCACCAACCGCTTTGCATCGCCGAGGTGAGCAACATGGGATGCACCGCCGAGGCAGCCGAAAAGTTTGTGGCAGCCAAGGCTCTCTTCGCCCCGGGCAAGGCAGTAAACGCCGGTGGTGTTGCCACATCGGGCTTGGAAATGACCCAAAACTCGATGCGACTCAACTGGAGCGACAAGGAGGTTGACGAGAAACTGCACTACATCATGCACTCCATCCACGAGCAATGCGTGAAATATGGCAAGGAGGCAGATGGCTATGTTGACTATGTGAAAGGTGCCAACATCGCCGGTTTCATGAAGGTGGCCAATGCCATGATGGCACAAGGTATTGTATAATTTAAACAATGAATAGTGGAATATAGAAGAAGTTTCTTATCATTATTAATGATTATGGTTGGCTTTACTACCCTGCAAGCGCAAACGCAGAGTGGTAAAGCCACTTTTTATGCCAAAGGGGCAACGGGCGCACGTACCGCCAACGGCGAACGATTACATCACGACAGCATGACTTGCGCCCATCGTACCTACCCCTTCGGCACCCTCCTCCACGTGAGAAACCCCAAGAATGGCAAAGAGGTCGTCGTCCGAGTCAACGACCGAGGACCTTTCATCAAAGGGCGAATCATCGACCTGTCGTGGGGAGCCGCCAAGGCTTTGGGCATTATTGCCCAAGGTGTGGCGATGGTGGAAGTGAAAAAAGTAGGGAAAAAGACCCTTACCCCCTACCGTCAAGAGGAGGAAGAGCCTGTAGCTGAATTTGACTTAGCCCTTCCACGTGTCACCCTATACGAGGAATGGCAAGAGGAGATGAGAGAACAGCAATGCCCGCCAAGCAAGGCCTTGGCAACTGACACCGAGGAGGAGTCACCACTTGATAATGGGCATCCCACCATCAAACTTCCCCCACATCACGGGGTGTTGCAATCCCATTGAGTTCTCTGACACTTTCTGGTGTACGAAATCATAGAGTTCGCGGGCAGTAATCGTGCGGTCACGGTTGGCATCCGCACCACCGCGAAGCCCCCTTTCCAAATATAGGGTGAAAAGGCTATTGCTGTAAATGGTTTCAGATGACTTCTCCGCCGAACGCGAAGAGAGAAAAAACATCACATTATTGTCTGAGACAGTGGAGTCACGTTTCGCCTCCACACGCATTTTCCCGGAATAACAGGCATCTGCAAAAATCACCTTGTTGCGAGCCTTGCTCTGCTTCATCACCTCAAAAATATCCTCGTAGAAGCAATGAGTGTCGTATAGGAACAGCCCGCCGGGAAATCCATGACCGCTGAAAAACAAGATGATGACATCGTCCTCATCCGCCTTGGCGAAATATTCCCTCATGACATCGAAGACATGGGCTTCCGTTGCCGCGCTGTCCCTAATGCAGCGGGCAACGGAATGGCCATTCTTCACAAATATCCTCGACAACGTCTTGGCATCATTGGCACTGACCCTAAGATCCATGTTCGTGCCAGGATAGTCGGAGACTCCAACGGCGACAAGATAGGTCTTGGCGGATAGAGAAAGCGCAACTTGAAGCAGACAGGCAAAGAAGACCGTTCTCATCATTATATGATTGACGAGATATCGGCATCTTCCATGTAGTCGGGCATGTCGGGTGCGACCTCGGGGTTAGCCATATCGTCAATGACTTCAATGGAGTCATCGACATCTTCCACTTCCTCTACGTCCTTAGATGCCTGAAGGGTGGCGACATCAACATCACCCACGGGAACAGAATCGGGCGAGATGAGGTCAACTATCTCGTCGATAATCCTATCCACAACACTCACCTCTTCTGCTGCGACCGCTTCATCATCAACCAACACCACGTCAGAGGGGTCGATTTCCTCAGGAACAACCTGGACAGCCTGACCACCTGTTTCCATGGCAATAGGTCCATAATTGTCATTTACCTCAACGACAATGGGGGAAGAACTGTCGTCCATTGGATGCACCGCACTACTCAAATCGATTTCCATCAAGTCGTTTGACACCGCGTTAGTCATCAAGTCTGCAATCTGCTCGTCGGACATCTCCACCCATTCCTCGGGCGAACATGTGGTATAAACGCCATCCTTGTATTGGAACACTCCATCTGACCCTAACTCCGCACGTGCCTCGTCCAGGGCTTCCTCAAACGACTTTTCATCACCCATTTGCAGGACACCATCTGCCAACTGATTGGCAGCCAAGGCCCCGATGCCCAGCATCATGGCGCTTGTGCCACCAATGGTGACAGGTTTCCACATGGACCTTAAGTCATTCTTCACATTGTCTTCTTTCCTCTCTTCCTGTAAACCATCAAGGAACATGGTCTCGTCATTATTTGCTTTCATAACTTTATGTATTTAAATGAATTACATGGCAAATGTCGGCATTATTTCATTACTCACCAAATAATTTGACACATGATACACGAAATACCCCGATTTATACACGAAACTTTTTAGAATGCGACACCAACACCAATGGTAAACCGACTCGTTCCCATAAAATCTTCATAACCTTTCTTGATGGGGAAACGGTATTGATAACCGAGTTGGAAGGCAAAATAACTATACTTCACCATCAAGCCTACCGTGGGCGACCAAGCACAAGCGAAATTTATCTTAGTGAGAGTATCATCATCTTTGTCATTTTCCAGTGCTGCCTTTTCCTTATCATTCGGATAATCCTTGCCAGGGTATGTGTCTTTTGCAAAATTACCGTAGTAAGTCTTTACAGTTCCACCGAAAGGCGTTATATAGAACCACACGGGCGACGCAATCTTATGCGTGAAGCCAAATGCCACATTCACCTCCTGATAGTCGCCGTATTCGGCATCGCCACGAATGCAGTCGCCAATGTTCTTCGTACTGAAACTGAACTGGAAGAACCCACCCGTCTTCTTTTGACGGTAACCACCGATATGCAAGCCCACGGGACAGTCGCCACTGAGGTCAAAATTGTATGCGATGACCGTATTGTGGTTCTTTCTTGCCGTCTGATATTTTTCTATTTCAGTGAGACGAGCCACGGCAGAAGTATAATTGTTGCACTCCTTGTTGATGACACGTTGGTACAGCTCCTTCGCCTTGTCATAGTCTTTTTCCCCTAAATAATGCTCGGCCTGTTCATATAGGACGTTACAGTCGTCCGTGAACTTCGTGATACACTCCGTCTTCCTATCAGAAGAGAACCAGTCGAAAGAGTTTAACTCTATCACTTTCCCATAATATGCACTTGCCTTGCGATAGTCCAACAGCTCGTATGCATTGTTGGCGAGTGCCCGATAGCGAAGGATGGTGTCCACGAGTGCAATGTTCCTTTCATTCTCCTCCTTGTTCACGTCAGAGCATTCACTGGCAAGCTCAAACTGGTTCTTCGCCTCAGCGTAGTTGCAATTCTTCATCTCACTAATACCTTTATTGCGATGCCCCCTGTAACAACCCGCATCCACCATGCTGTTAGGGTCGATTATCTGGTACGACAAAAGTTGTTTAGGCTCCAGGTTAATGTCTATCGTCACCGACCTATATCCTCTTGCCGAGATGGTCAGTTGCCTTCCACGGTAACGTTTGCCCGTTGGGAACACGATATAATACAAGGAGTCTGTACCTTGGATGTCAGTCATGAAGGGCGTGGCACTCTTGTCCATAGACGATGAAAAACTCAAAGGGATGGAGTGGTTGCATCGAATCAGTACAGCTCCCTCATTCTCTTCGCCAGAATAGATATCGTTGGGCTGGGAGATGTCTGTCAACTCAAACACATTCTGTGCGGTCATCACTTGCGCTGCAAGTGCCAAAAACGCCATAAGGATAAACAGCTTTTTCATAATTTCCTTTTTCTTATTTAGTGAATATTTCTTCTATTATCTTTGTTAATGAATAATCTTGATTTGTCCGTATTTTGGCAGAAAAAAGACATCCAGCATTCTCACCAGACTCAATATCCCTTTGACCATCTCCTATCATATAGGAAGCAGACAGGTCAATATTAAAGTCTTCTGCGGCTTTTTTCAACATGCCAGCCGCAGGCTTTCGACAGTCACAATCACATTTATACTCTGGTCTTTCTCCTGCAAACCCCTTGTCAGGATGGTGAGGACATACATAGATGGCATCGACGAAAGCTCCTTTCTTTCCAAGCTCCGTTTCCATCTTGTTATGTATCACTTGCAATTCTTCCCATGTACATTCACCTCGAGCTATTACGGGTTGGTTGGTTACTATGATAGCAAGATACCCAGACTTATTGATAAGGCTAATAGCCTCGGCTACACCAGGTATGAGTTCAAACTGTTGATGATTGGTCAGGAAACCTATATGATAGTTTATCGTACCATCACGATCAAGGAATATCGCCTTTTGGTGCTTTAACAGGTTGCGAGCATTAATTATTCCAGCCTTCATATCCCTTTCCACTTCATAGAACCTTTCTGGCGTTCCCATATCCTTGATGTATTCCGTGGTGTCGTATGCGAAGATATGTCCCGTCTTGACACAGGGTTTCAAGATGTCACGGTCCAAGTCCATCCGTTCTGGCGCTTGTGGGTGGCGCGGCTCGTAATTCCGTTTAGCCTCTTCCAATAGTTTAGCAGAAATAATCTCTATGCCCGCATTGACCCTGTTTTGGTAAAACAACCGCTCATCCTCCTTATTCATCCAACAAACGACACGATGGGTGTCTCTCGGAAGTCCACCATCCCCATTTGGGAAAAGCTTTTCTGTCACTATGAGTGAACTATCTTGGGGATGGTCATTAGGATGTGTCATCAGACTTGCCCAAGCATTGTGTGACTTGTGGAACTGGATGAATCGATTGAAATCAACATTTAGTATCACATCTCCACAAAGCAACAAGAAGTCATCTGTCAGCTCTGGTATCTTGTAAAGGGCACCAGCTGTTCCCAATGGAACATCCTCGACAAAATAGTTTATCCTCACTCCATGTTTAGAGCCATCGCCAAAATATTGCTGTATGACATGCCCCAGATGCCCTATGACGATTGTGATATCCGTCAGCCCGCATGACTTCAAGTTTTCTATTTGATATTCTAAAATGGGCTTCCCGCAGATTTCAATCATGGGTTTCGGCACGTCAGCCTTCAGCGATGCGATGCGACTCCCTTTCCCACCAGCCATTATCACTACTCTCATACTCATTAACCAGTTACTATATTACCGAAAAAATGTTCTTCAAGCATCATGCACAGACAATGATACACTGGCAAGTGCAACTCCTGTATCTTATATGTCTCTGTTTCGGGAACCTTGATACACACATCGGCATAGTGAGACAAAAGGTTATCACGCTGCCCCGTAAGGCCTATCACTTTCATGCCTTTCGATTTCGCCGTCACCGCTGCATACAGTACATTCTTGCTGTTTCCCGAAGTGGATATGCCCAAGAAGACATCATCTGGTTTACCATAGCCATTCACTTGCTGGGCAAAAATAAGCTCTGGCTCTGAATCGTTCATGAAAGCGGTGGTCAGTGAAGAATGTCCTGTCAATGAGATGGCTGGCAATGCCCCTTGTAGATGGTTGGCCAATACTGGTCCGAGGTCATTACTGATGGCTCTCAGTTTTTCCGCCTGCTCATGATAGACCTTACGTTTCAAGCGGAATTCTTTCATAAGCTCTCCAACGATATGTTCTGAGTCTGATGCCGAACCGCCGTTACCACAGACCAGCAGTTTTCCTCCTTTCGTGAATGTTTCTTCAAGGATCTCGTAGGCACTTGATATATCCCCTTGACATACTTTCAGCAGGGGATAACGATTTATCAGATTTGCGACAAACTGTATTAGGATATTCTCCATGTCTAAATTAATATTTGAGAGTCTCTACCTTGTCCGTAGGGTATATTTTCCAACCATGCGCGCCCCCTTCCGTAAACTGGAAAAAGACCACCATTCCATCGAGTTTAGATAGTGCTTTCTCCACTTCTCTCTTTCGCGTTGGGTCCACAACAAAGATGATAAAGCCGCCACCACCAGCTCCCGACACCTTCCCTGCCTTGGCACCAGCTGTCAACGCCACCTCCATGGCTTCCTGTATATGTGGGTTGGTGATGTTTCTTGCCATCTTCTTCTTATTTTCCCAGGCCCTGCGAAGGATTGTGGCAAAGCTGTCTATGTCGCCTTTCAACACTGCCAACTTCATGTCGATGGCACTTTGCTTGATTTGGTGCATGGCTTCAATCGCCTCTTTGTTCCCTTCAGAAGTATTAGTTTGTTGTTCGGAAATAATAGCAGCACTTTTCCGCGACCGTCCAGTGAAATAGAGCAACATGGATGCTTCCAACTCGTCAACAATCCATCGTTTAACTTTCAAGGGATTAACAATCACCACGTCATTGGGAAGAAATTCCATATAGTTGAAACCACCAAACGCTGCGGCATACTGATCTTGTTTTCCTCCTGCCAGCCCGAGGGTCTTTCGCTCTATCTCGTATGCCAAATGGGCTATCTCATAGTCACCGAGCGGCAAGTTCATCCATTCCACGAAAGCTTTCAAAATACAGACCACCATGGTGGAAGACGTCCCAAGACCAGAACCGGCAGGGGCATCATTGTAAGTTGTAATTCTGAAAGCGGATGGCACTTCCCCAAAATCTTTCACTATACGGTTGTAGACTCCCTTGATGAGAATGGCCTTCCCATCTATAGGCAATTTTGGGGTAAACCCATACGACTCCGTGGTATCAGTGTCTATAGAGTTGATATAGATGGTTCCGTCATCGGTTTCCTCGATGGTGCAATAGGCATAGAGGTTAATCGTGGCATTGAGGACTAACCCCCCGTAAATATCGCTGTACGGCGAAACATCGCTACCGCCGCCCGCTAAGCCAAGACGAAGAGGTGCTTTACTTCTAATAATCATAGTGACATCTTGATTTATCGACTTTATTATCTTGTGATACGGAAAGAGCCGAGGTGGAACACCTGTTCCTCATCGGTGACAATGTTTCCTTGCTTATCTTTGTAGGGTTGCCAGGTACGCACTTGGATTTGCGGGTGGTCCTTGTCCCTGAAATCGATGAGCAAGAACAGATACCCCTCGTCACTGTAACGATTCGTGTGCCAAAACTGTTTGAGGGTAACTCCATAGATGTCATCGTACTTGGGGTGTCTCACCACATCAATATCCTTGAACGTCACATTAATATATTTGGTGATTTTGAATACCCGTTCCAGGTTTGCCAGATATTCGGCTTTTGTCTGCTTGGTATAAACGACCCGGTCATTATTCAATTTTATCTTAGAGATGTCGGTATTGGGTTTTTCCGATACGACACGCCCCGTGATAATCAACGCCTTCTCGCCAAAGACGCTCCTAAGCATCTTCAAATCCTTGCGGTTATATGCCGTTCGGAAATTCTCCACAAAGTCCACAATGATTTGCCGATGAGCATAGTCGAGGTCATCATCATCAGCCTGCGCCATGATCTCATCATATCGATGGAGTTCCATCGCCACCGAGACGTTGGCAATCTTGCCATCCGGAAGGAAGTCGATGGAGATTTCCTGCCGCTTCTCGTTAGGGTCAGCCTCGACAAAGTCCATGGGAATTCCCCTCACCTGCCATCCCGTGGTGGTCTTCAGGCATCGGCAGGCCAACATGGAAGAGGGACAAGTCATCTCACTGGTGCTCCATATCTCGTTTAAGTCATTGATGGCGCCCTTTTCAAATTGGTCTCTCGACAATTTCAATGACTTGGAATGGCTCTGAGCCGCTGACTCCAACGCATCCAACATGGTATTGACATTGGCTTCCATTGTCATCTTCACTGTTGGGTCTTTCATGCCTTCAATGATTTTGAACACCCCGCCAGCCCGCATAATCGTTGTGGGGAGTAGAGCCAAAACCAATATGGGGGCAAGGCTAATAAATAGTAGAGTGGTAATTTTTTTCATTTCTTGTTCCTTTCCTTAAATAATGACCGAATATTGTCTTGTGGTATATTGCTATATAAGTCGGCATTGATGACGGCATCTCCCTTGGTGACAGCCAGCGTTTCGGCAGACACCTCAAACAGGTGGATGATGTCATCCTTGGGATTGTGGAACACCAACACGCCATTGACCGTCTTTTTGTCGATAGATGTGACGAAACAATAGATTTCCATGGTCCTACCCAACAAGTTAAACAGGTTAGCCATAGGCATCTTGAGCTTCTTGATAACGTTGCCATATTGATGATGCGTAATCAAGATGGGGTGACGATTGTCTTTCACCTTATTTAGTAAAAGGTTGACAAATGACTCCATTGGATGGCTCGCATCATATAGCGCGACATATCTCCCACCCTTTTGCGTCACATAGAAATCAGACCTCAACGACTCTATTTGATAAGACTTACCCACAACCTTCAACACGTTTCGCTCATGGGTTTTCTCTACTATGTCTTCCGTTCCCACGATTTCCTCCTTGAAAGAAGTGGGAGGTAAAGCCGTCTTCAACTCGTTGTAGAGCAGTTCATCAGCTTCCGCCTTATCCATTTTCGCATTCTGTCCGTTTGCCATACCAACAAGGAACCAGGCAAACACATACGTCAACAATAACACTTTCTTCTTCATATTTCAATCTAAATTGATTTCTATTTGGTATTCTGGCTTCACCTCCTTGCGTTTTTTCTTCTTCGCAGGAGCCTTGCCTTGCTCGTTCTCTATAGGAGTATCCTTCTTGATCTTCGTCGGTCCGTACACCACACGCGGTTTAGGAGCCTCTCCCACGGATGCTTGCGTTTCTTCGGCAGAAGCCCTTTTCCTCGACAATTCCATCCATCGATTGCTCTCCACCGTGTCCTTCTCCACCAAGATACCATTGGCATAGCATTCCGCCAAGGTCACTTGCGCCTGGGGCAGTCCATTCTCGGCTGCCGCCCGCAATAACCGTAGAGCCTCATCATAATCTCTCTCCACGCCTCTCCCCTCCATATAACAGAAGGCAAGATTGTACTGAGCCTTGGGAAAGCCTTGGGCGGCGGACAGCTGAAACCACCTTGCGGCAGACTCCATGTTGCGGATGATGCCCTCGCCCACATAGTAGGCATAGCCCAAACAGAACTGCGCCTCGGCATGGTCCATGTCTGCGGCTTTCTTGTAGTAACCCACAGCGGCGGAATATTGCCCCTCCTTGTAACAGTCATTGCCTTTCTTCATCCATGCGGAGGCATCATCCTGCGCCCATATAGACAAGGGTGAGATAGTGACAAGGCAGAAAAGCAGAATGGGCAGATGCCACGCCCTCTTCACGGTTGACCTTTTTACAACTCTCATTTCATTTCACTTCTTTGCCATTCCTGACATGGTTATACACTGTGCCATCTTGGTTATAATAAGTGCCATTGTAGGGTTCGCCCTGAAGGTAGTCACCCTCATAATACATCCCATTCACACTAATCGTATACCGACCCTGCGCATAATGGTCATCTTCCCATGACCCATCATACACATCGCCATTCGCCATCTTCATCACGGCATGGCTATCCTCTCGCTTGCCAGCATGGTAATTGCCCTCATAGACACCCTCGGCATACTCGCCAATCCCTTTACCCTCGGGTACGCCATCCACTACCTGTCCCTTATAATGGAACTTAATGTCCTCACTGCCATTCTCTCCTTGGAGGATATAATCTATCTCCGCTTCATCAACATGGGGGCTTTCGACCACTTGGGGCGCACTCTCCTGCCCCGTTCCCATCGCCTTCCAAGCGAGGATGACGACACCGAGGACTATCAAGGCCGACAAGACACCTGCCAAAACCTTCTTCAATAAAGGATTGCCCAACAAAGGCCCAAGAACGCCAACCGATTTCTCCTCCTTGACATGTGGCTCCTCTTCGTCAAACAATTGTGTCTCGACATCGTCATCCACGATAACAGGTGCCTTCTCTTCGCGCAACAGGGCAACGATATCACTGACGCGCTGGGGACGGTCTTTCCTTCGCGGGGTCATGGCTTTCTCCACGACGTTCCAAATCCTTGGCGACACATCGGCGGGACATGCGGGGAGACCGTTGTCCAACACCTCACTCGCCTCGGGTGGCACATTGCCCGTCAACAACGTATAGAGCGTCGCACCTAAGCTATATACATCCGAGGCTGGCGAGAACTCATTAAGCGTCTGCCGATACTGCTCCAGGGGGGCATAGCCCTTGCTGATTCCCACGGGCGTGCTGCTGGTGGCACTCCCCTTTTCATCATAGTTCTTAGAGATGCCGAAGTCGATGAGCTTGGCATTAAAATGGTCATCCAACAGGATGTTGCTGGGCTTCACGTCGAAATGGCACATGTGCATCTTGGTGTGCATATAGTCCAAGGCATCCGCTATCTGGAGGATATACTTTTGCGCCATCTCCTCATTCATCTTCCCATTCTCGCGGATATATTGTGTCAATGTACCATTGCGCAAGAATTGCATGACATAGTAGACGGTGTTGTTCTCCTCAAAGACATCTATTACCTTCACAATGTTGGGATGGTCAAGCTTGGATAGATTATACGCTTCCTTGATAAACTTCCTCTTGTATCTTTCAATCTGCTCCTTGCCATTGGCTGTTGGGATAGACACACGCTGTGTTTCCTCTTCCCGCACACATGAGTCTTTCATGAAAAACTCCTTAATCGTGACGGGAATGTCAACCTTCACTCCCCCAAGTTTCCCCGATACGGCACCATGGGTAATCGCTTTATAGGTGATGCCAAAGCCACCACGCCCCAATACCGATACCACTTGGTAGGTGTCGTTCTTCAACTTGGTATTTTCCCTTAAATCCATTTCCATCTTTATATCAAGTCTTTATGGTCATTAATAACTAATTGGTATTCAAAGTATTGAACACTACATTTTCATGATCAGCCATAACAAAGCCACCAATACACACAAAGCGATGAAATACACTTTCCACCAGTCCACCTTCTTTCGTTCCTTCCGTACCTCATCTTGCATCAAGGGGGCAGGGACAGACACATCCATCACCCCGTCTTCCACACCTGCCACATGGACCATGATGGCAGAATGGTTGTCCGAATTGCCGGCGGTAGCATCCTTGAGCCACTCCATCTTACCCTCGTCATCGATGTCCTGACGTGCCAACAACCGCAGCAAGTCATCGTCATCCATGTGTTCCAACATACCGTCAGACATCAGCAGGAAATAGTCGCCGGGGCGAATATCGGTAATATGTTTCATCTCCGGCTGCGACAGGTGCCCTTTCTCGCCTCCCCTGATGGCACGTGTGATGATATGTCGTTGCGGGGAAGTTTTCATTTCCTCCTTGGTAATCTCCCCCGCATCATACAAGTCGTTCACCAAAGAATGGTCGTGGGAGACATACATCACCTTGCCATCCTTGGGACGAATGTGGTAAATCCTGCTGTCACCGATATGTGCGGCGAGGCAACCACCTTCATGGAATGCGAGAAATGCCAACGTCGTACCCAAGCGGTTGCCCTTCCCCTTCGACTTCTCCACCAACTTCTGGAAACTGTATTGCAAGGCTTCCAAGAAAAGCCGCTCGGAAAAGACGGGCTTTGACAGCAGGAAAGAAGACAGGCTCTCACAAACCGTGGAGCTTGCCAACTCTCCACACTCATACCCTCCCATGCCATCGCAAAGGACAAACAATCGGCTTCCTGGTGTTGCCTCATGATGTCGTGGGAAGATGGAGTCCTCTTGGTTGGGTCGCTTTCCCTGTTCGTAGATGGAGTATGGCTGATAAAAGGAATATCGCATCGTGGGTTCGTGGGTTTTATCTCAAAATCTAATAACCTGATAAGCAATCAACCTACTCTTGGTTGGTGAATGTCACGAGGGTGTTTCCCATCTTCAGCTCGTCACCCTCTGACAGCACCACCTCGTCAGACTGCTCCAGTTTCACGTCATTAATATAGATGGGGTTCTTGTTATTTCCATTCGAGAGAATGCACTTCAACCTGCCACTCCCCGTCTTGACGACGAGAATATTGGCATGGGAGCGGCTCATATACACATCGCCCGTGGGCAGTTGGATGTCGGCAACCGACTTGCTGCTACTTCTCCCCACCACGTTCTGGCCTTCGCGAAGCTCATACCTGATGCCCTGGCACACCAGGAAAGCACGGGTAAACACCTCTCCGCCAAATTGCGTCTCTACCCCTAACTCATCATTCACATCAAGGGGAATGGACTGTTGCTCCGTCTTCCTCGCACCAAACCTCACCTGAAGGGTACTGCCACACTTAGGGCAGCGGATGTTTTTCACCCCCTCGCCCTGCGCGTTTCTCACTTCCAGCGTCGCGGAGCACTTGGGACATTTGATCCTGACTGCGCTATTCATGTCATTTGCTCAATTGGTTCAAGTATTTCTTGGCGGACATGGAGCCGGAGTCGGCGGCCTTCTGCAACCATCGCCTTCCCTCGGCATCATCACGTTCCACGCCTTTTCCCTCACTATAGCACTTGCCAAGTTGGTACCACGACTCCACCAACGGGCCGATGCCGTTGTCATTGTAGGCATCGTCATACGCATTCTTGTTATTGGCAGCCGTCTGGAACCAATGGAAGGCTTGTTTCAAGTCGTTCTTCTTCAAGTAATACCGTCCCAGCGTGTTCTGCATACACACGTTGCCCATCGACGCATACTTGCTCACATAGTCGAGAGCCTTGGTGGTCTGAGGCCAGTCTAAGCAATGGAAAACGAGGTCTATCTGCGCACAATAGTCGCCCCCGTCTGCCGCCACGGCATACCATTTCGTCGCCGCGTCATTGTCGTGCAACACGCCATTATAGCCATATTCCTCGTCGTAGAGATGCCCTAAACAATGGCAAGCCTTGACATCACCGTTCTCTGCCGCCCTTACCAGCCCGTCGTTAAACCGTGTATAGTCTACTGTCGAGGCCCTACGAGTGGTGCCTTTGCTTCCTCCACCCGTCTTCTTTGTGGTTGTGCCGCGAGTAGGTGTTGTAGGTTTCTGCACAGGGTTCTCTTTGTTGATTTTCATCTTAGGCCCGGTAAGGATTTTCTGTGCCGATGCTCCCAAGGGAAGAAGGACAAAGGCAATGCCTACCAATATATTCTTCGTCATAAACATACGCTTCTTTTTTTATCATGCAAAATAAGAGTCAACGCCCTCTCCCATCAAGCCATCCTCCTCCGGTTGTGGCTCCTCAAAGTCAATCTCCTTGGAAAGGTCTATCTGCTGGTCGATGGAAATGTCCACATCTGCCTCGATGGCATCGGCTGAAGGCTCTTCATCCTCCCCCAAACCCGCCTCGTCATCGAGGTTGACAACATAAACATCTTGGTTGCCATCGCCCAAGGCGACATACGAATCATCGTCCAAAGGAACGTCAAAGCCTATCATCCGCACGTCGTCATCGCCGAAGTCATCCTCCTCCACGGCTTCGACAAGCAATTGCGAGTCGTCATCCGAAGATTCGTCAAGCACAGACACCTCTGCCCCGGCAACATCCTCGTCCATCACCGACACGTCCAAATCCCCTGTGACATCAACCACCTGGGGGGACTCGACGACCTCCACGGCATCAGTTGCCACTGCCACGTCTGTGGGGGCAGACACATCCACGTGCGTCACGATTTCCTCTCGCTGGGCTTCGGAAAGGCTCTCCCACTCCTCATGGGTGGCGGTGCTGTATTGGTTGCCGTGCCATTCAAACGAGGCACGGGGGCCTTTTTGCAAACGAGCCTCCGTAAAAGCCTGCCTGAAAGACTCCTCATCTTCTGGCGTTGGCTGTACTGTCACCCCGCTCGACGCCGTGTTTCCCCCGACACCCATCAAGGAAGACCCCATCACAAACACGATGGCAGAGGTGCCACCGATAGACATGGGCTTCCATATTGTACTTTCTTTTTTCTTTTCCATGACAATGAATAGATTATTGATACATTCTAAATCCTGCCGCAAAAATAGCCTTTTTCTATCCAATAATGACCTTCTGGCAAGACATAATACACGAAATATAGGGATTAATGTATGAAATTCATCAGCCGAAGTCGAAATTCACCTTGCAATAGGGGCAAGCCTTGTTTTGCTTGAGCAACTCGTATGACTGCGCACCGAGGTAATGGTTGCACTTGGGACATGAATAGTCCTTCTGGAACTTCTCGGTCAACACCTTCATCTCGTTGGGCAACTTCGACGCGGCGATATATGCTTTGATGGTGAACCCCAACGACAGGAGGATGGCAACGGCATAAAGGACGATGTACATGGTGTTGTTTCCCAAAATCAAGTTCATCGCAATGGCTATCATCGTAATCAGTCCCGTCGCCCCTTTCAGCGTGTTGAACTTTCGCTCGGCTATCTGCTGCTGTAATTTCTTGTCCTGGTAGTCGTTCCAGATTTGCTCCAAGTGCGACACATTCACCGTCTTCGACAGCACCGCCTGTACATAATCCCAGCGCAACTTGTAATGGGAACTGCCCAGTTCGATGACATCCTGTTGCGTCACCTGCTTGGTCTGGATGCCCATGCCATTGACAAAAGTGTCGTTTTCCATCTTGAGGTTCTGCAACATAAACGCCCCTTCGCCAAGAACAGTTACCTTGCAATGCTGCCTGCTCACGGTCTTGGGCACGCTGCCGTTGTCGCCGAAGGTGAACGACAGGTTGTTTACCTTGGCTTGTAGCTGCGAGGTCTTCTCCTCCCTACCGAATATTATCTCCATCATTGCTATATCCTTACACCTACGATTACCTTTTTCACATTCTTCAAAGCCTCCTTCGAGATGTTGAGGGTATAGGCGAAGGAGATGCCGTCTGACAACACCAAGCGTTGCTTGAGCGTGTGTACATGGACGATATAGTTCGTGTTGACGATGAATCGCTTGCCTATGCGCATAAACCGACCCGCCCGCTCGTGGAGGTTATCGGCAAGCACCTTCTCCATTTTCGCCAAGTTCATCAAGACAGAAAAGTCCAGTTTGTTGGCAAGGATGATATGTGTATAGTTCCCGTCTGCCTCAAAATACACGACTTTTGACACCTCTATCCGAAACAACTCGTCGCGGGAGTTGAACAAAATGACATCGTGGTTATTCATTTTTATCTTGGTTGTATTTATTTTGCAAATTTAATGTTTTTTTTGCGAATAATGGATAACAACGTCCGAAATATTTTCCACGACTTCTCATTTTGTCAAGAAAACATCATGACATGGGCGCACGAGAAGGGCAACCATCGCCACGAAGCATATTTTGGGGCAAAAGAAGCCTCAAAATGACGTTTTTCGGAAGTGGCTGACTACCAACATCTTACGCCACGAACACGATAAAAGGCGGATGGAAAGATGCCCATTTTGCCCGACAAATGCGGCTATTTAACACTTTTTGGGCGGCATCTATCACCGATAACTGCCACATCTACGGGCGATAACTGCCACACAAAAAATGTTAAATGGATAATTCCACCGGGAATGACGGGCAAATCGGTACGTTTTGGGTTATCCTGCCAACGGGGAAAACACTATTTCACAATTATTTCAGGCCATCATTTTGTCCTGATTTTTCAATATTTGTCCGTTTTTTTCATACCACACAAAAACCGTTGACCGCCGCAATGACACGTTGCGCATCGCCATCTGTCATCACGGGACTGATGGGTAGGCTCAACTCGGTGGCATGGATTTGCTCGGTAACAGGCAATGACAGGGTGTGCCACTCGGCAAAGCACGGCTGGCGATGGGGCGGGATGGGATAATGGATGAGGGTCTGTATGCCCTTGCTTGCAAGATGTTCTTGCAATCGGTCGCGCTCCTTGCAGAAGACGGGGAACAGGTGGTAGACATTGTTGGCATCGGGTAATCGTTGGGGAAGGGCAACAAGGGGATGGCTGATGCCCTCGTAATAAAGGCGGGCAATGGCTTGCCGACGGCGGTTATCCTCGTCTAAGTGTTTGAGTTTCACATCCAATATGGCAGCTTGTATTTCGTCTAACCGACTGTTCCTGCCCTTGTATTGGCAGTGGTATTTGGTCTCCGACCCATAGTTTGCCAACATGCGGACGGTCTGTGCCAGTTCTTTGTCATTGGTGGTGACCGCTCCCGCATCGCCTAACGCGCCGAGGTTCTTGCCAGGATAGAACGAATGGCCGGCGGCATCGCCCAAGGAGCCAGTCCTGAATGAAGAATGAGGAATGAGGAATGAAGAATGATTTTGCGGCGAGCCAATGGCGCAAGCCGATTCTTCATTCTTCATTCTTAATTCTTCATTTTTGAATTGGCAGCCATGGGCTTGTGCGTTGTCTTCCACCAAAATGAGGTTGTACTTCTTACAAAGGCTCCCTATCTTTTCCGTATAGGCGCAGCGACCATAGAGATGGACGAGGAGGAGGCTCTTCGTCTTGGGCGTGATGGCTTGCTCGATGAGGCAGTCGTCGATTTCGAGGGTATCCATTCGTGGCTCTACGAGGATGGGTTTCAAGCCATTCTCCGTCAAGGCGAGGATGGAGGCGATGAACGTATTGGCTGGCACAATCACCTCATCACCAAGGACTATCATGCCCATCTCGATGTAGGCACGATAGATGAGGGCGAGCGCATCAAGGCCATT
Source organism: Prevotella sp. (assembly GCA_017428055.1). Lineage (GTDB taxonomy): Bacteria > Bacteroidota > Bacteroidia > Bacteroidales > Bacteroidaceae > Prevotella. The sequence goes on along the minus strand of JAFRRN010000035.1, from coordinate 59,098 downwards.
TCCCACGCCAACGCAATAGTCCGCGCCGATAAAGTGCCGGTAGTCGTTCTCAAACCGCGAACATGCCTCACCGCGGATGTACCACCCGGAGGCCAGTACCTCTTGGATGGCTTGGCTTATCTCATCGCCATATTGGCCGTTGACGGCCTTTAGGTCAAGGAACGGTATCACATCATTCTTCATCATATAAATAACGAAAAGACAGGGCTTTTATTATTTTTTTCGTACTTTTGCAGCCGAAAAGACGTGATAAAGATGAGATTTGTCCTTACAATGGTGGCTCTTGCCTGGTCTCTCCTTGTCCATTCACAAGAAGTGACATTGGACTCCTTGCGAAAGATCGGCTTGCCCGTGGTGGTCGTGGAGACCATTGATGGTGAGGAACCGTCGTGTGAATATCTCACGCCAGATGAAGGCTTCCCAGGCTATTCCATCCGCAACGCCACGAAAGTGCCGGGGAGTGTGCAGGTGATAGTTGGCGAAAAGACCATCTATGACAGTGGGCTTTATCATGAAGGCATGAGTGGAATGACCATCAAGTTGAGGGGAAACAATAGCGCGTTTACCCCCAAAAAGCCATACAAAATCAAACTCCAGAAGAAAGCGGACATGTTGGGAGAGGACGAGATGTACAAAGACAAGGACTGGGTGTTGCTGAAAGACGAGACCCCTTCGCTGAACCTGATGGTGGGATTGAAAGTCAACGAACTGGTAGGGCTTCAATGGACACCAAGATTCCGCTTCGTCAACCTCATGATGAACGGCGACTACCGTGGCGTTTACATGCTCTGCGAGAGCGTGAAACGTAACACCGACTGCCGCCTGAACGTCAGCAAGACAGGTTTTATCTTCGAGTTTGACCCCTATTGGTGGAACGAGGAACTCTGGTTTAAGAGCAATATGTCTAACAGGAGGTATACGTTCAAGTACCCCGACTCGGAGGACGTGACACCCGAACAATTGGACTACTTGGTTGATTTCATGACGAAAGTGGACTATTCCCCATACAACGGGAATTACGAGGAATACATAGACATGGAATCCTTTGCATCATGGGTATTGGGACATGACATCCTCGGCACGTATGACTGGTATGGCTCCAACATGTATATGACCAAGAACGACACGCTCGACTCCAAGTTGATGATGGCCAACATGTGGGACTTCGACACGATAGAGATGGTGTCGGACAACTATTCCATGGCCCATACAACAACGAGTGGCCCTCTTTTCAACCCCCTATTCAACAGCCCAGACTCCACTTTTACCGAAGCTTACCGCAAAAGATGGGAAGAATTGAGCCCGACATTGTTCGATGAAATGGAACAATTCCTATATGACTTCGCCGTTTCAGATGAAGCCGCAGCCTTGGAGAAGTCGAGGGAACTCGACTTTAATCGTTGGATAACCACAGGCCCTACCGTGGAAGAAAACATCGAGTCAAGCATCCAATGGTTTAAGACGCGTAAGGAATGGATGAAGAATGCCATCAACAAAGACTTTGCCTCCGACATCAAAAAGGTCTATGTAGCCCCTATGCCCTTCATGCAAAAACCAAACTCACTCACTGGCTTGCCCATTTTTGGCGGCACAAAGGGCATTGTCGTGACAAAAGGACGCAAGTACCTACAAAAATAGAAACCTATGAACTGTGGGATTGGATGAACCTACAAATATCCTCAACCCAATGATCCTGTTCCGACACGATGCAATAGTCATCGACAAGCTGCATGGAATAGCCCTCGAAACCGAAGGGCGTGGTGATGAAAGGCACACCTTCCTTTAAATAGGTAAGCAATTTCAACTTGATACCACTTCCGATAATGTCAGGATTCACATATAAGCTTGTGCCCTTGCCAGGCACATCATTTCCCTCATAGAAGCCATGTCCGAAAATCCCTTCAGCAGGATTATCAAACTGTTGTGTGCCTGCTCCGTACAAATGAAAGGTGAGAAATGGATACTTTTGCTTCACTTGGGGAAAAACCTTATCAATAAACCACCGAACAGAGTTGTATTTATGGGATTCCACGCCACCAAACCAAACCAACTTGTCTACATTCGCAACAGGGTGATATGTCCTTGGTGAACGAAGGGCATCATACTCACCCACCCAGACACATGAGTCGGAGGCGATGCCGAAATTGGAACGATAATAGTCCATGTCTTCCTGCGTCACGAAAATCTTGGTGGAGTTGCGGTCGTTCATGATGTCACGCTCCACTTGATAATATGCCTTGAGAACCATACGGAACTTTCTGGATAATGGCACATTCAACAGTCGTTGCCTGTCTTCTATGCGGGCATAACAATTGTGGAAACGCACGACGATATGCTTGTCGGGCATCATGCGGCGAAGAGTCGGGAAGAAAGTCGTGTCATCACAATGTACGGCATCAAATTCTAATCCCTTCAAGAAGCTGAGTTGGTTCATACTCAACTCATGAGATGGCTTTCCACGCAACACATTCATGATCCTCCTGAAAGATGCCGCAGAGGGTTTCTTGATGATATGGTGTGACTTCCTCAGTTGTGGGAAATCGGTTTTGGACGTATACCATACGACCACATCGTCTTCCTTTGGCTGTAATTTGTTATATGCGTAAGCAATGCCCACTCCAAAACCGTTGTCAAGCACGGGCGCTTCTGGGAATATATATAAATTCATATCTCTAAATTAACTATTTGTTTCTTTTAACGCATCAAGAAATCCATGACCATATTTCAGGTCTGGCTCCACATAGTTGCCTTCAGCCCACTCATTCCATGAACGTAAGAACAAGATGCGGTGCTCGGGTTGCTTGTCCTTGACGACTTCTATCGCTTGTTCCACATGTTCCTGGAAATGTTTAGGTGTCACGTTGACATATACTCCTTCTTGGTCGCCCGTCCTCGGTGTCCTGTCCCAGCCCGACATAATGCTCGGGAAGACATTCTCCCAGCTATCCTCCGGGGCAAAGAAGTGGCGGACAACCTTGGGGAAATCATATTTGATGGTTGGGAGAAACGAGAATTTCTCATGCAATCTGTATTTGATGGCACGGGAGTATTTCCCAGAAACAATCATCTCCGCACGGGATTTTCCTAACGAATTGACCCCATCAAAACCTAATGACAGCATAGCATTGTATACCTCCGCACTACTTTTCAAGTTGGGAATTACACGTCCATTCCCTATCCCACCCTCAGGCAACCTGACAAGGGTGTTCGTGGAATTGCACATGGCAACGAAGTAAAACCCCGGCAGACCATACTCCTTTGCCAATTGCCGCCAGTCTTCCATAAACGACTCGACATGGATAAAGCGATAAGGGTCGTAGATGAGGAACAACAACCTTCCATCCACGGTTATATAGCGGCGGTCTTTGAATGCACCCAACATCGTCTTGAAATGAAGGATGTTGTCTTCTCTTCCCAAGTATTGTTGCTCGGCAATCATATCCTTTTTCATCCCCTTCTTCCAAGTCGATGTACTCCAATCGTGGTTTGCCCATGCCAAGCAGAAAGGGAAATCGGGCTTGCCCGATGCGACAACCTCATTGAAAGGTCGTTCCAACAATCGTTTCCCATTGCCAAACCAATAATGCCAATAGCAAAAGCCCTCAATACCCGCCTCACTTGCCAATTGTGCCTGTGCCTCTCGCACCTCTGGCATTCGCAAGTCATAAAAACCCAAGTCAGCGGGGATGCGTGGCTGGTAATGCCCACGGAACAAAGGACGAGCCTTGGCAACATTGGTCCATTCTGTAAAACCCTTTCCCCAATACTTATCGTTTTCGGGAATGGGATGGAATTGCGGTAGGTAATATGCTATTACTCTTGCTTTCATTTTTACATTCGTATATTGATTTAGGAAAAATTCACACGGGAAACCAAAAACCATCAACGACCCCCTTAAACACTGCCCTCAACTTTTTTCCTTTTCCTTTACCGAGGATGATAACATCCTTGATGACATAGGAAATGAAATACTCATAGAAAATAAGTTTTGACAGATTTCTTGGATAATGGTATCTACGCCATGTGATGATATGGTTACGAAATATCTCGTATAATCTTGAAGGATTATAATTGGAGAAAGTCTTGTCGCCAAAGAAAGGTATTTTTCTCGTTACTTGTTGACCAAATCGCTGGGAAAGGTTGCTTTTGTTGTCGATGAATGTTTGAAATCCAAGATTATTCAAATGATAACATAACTCAACATCTATTCCATCGATATGATAATCAGCACAATACCCTCCACAGGCATTTAACAACGGAACAGGTATTAACATTCCAGATGTAATAAGACGGGGTGACTGACTGAAATCTTCCAACAAACCACTATCTTTACTTATATTGGGAGTAGGGCCACAGGCACACAATCCTTCAGATTGCCATTTGGTAATCACCCGTTGTTTGTATTCCTTGAAATCACTGAAGATGGAATCTTGATCCATCGTGAGTAAAACATCATACTGGTTTTTTCTTGCATATTCCCATGCCTTATTCAAGCCAAATGATATTCCACGATTATATCCGTCCCCCTTGTAAATCACTTGTGGAAAGCAATCCATTGCAAACTGCTCATTCTTCATGCTTATTTCTTTGGGCGAATTATCCCATACCATGGTCGTTTCCACATGAGATGTGAATGCCCCGATGTTTTCCTGAAGGAGTTGCAAATCGGGATTATATAAGATGACAACGGCTAAGATTCTCATTGGCTATGGTTTGTTTGCAAAGGAAACTTCTCCTGCAAGGCCTCATAATAACGGAGATAAAAATAAATCAAAGCCATGAGGATGATCTGTATGTTGTGGCCATCAGCGAAACTATATAAAGACATGCCCCCCTGCATACTGATGCTCAATGCAAAATATAACAGCATCAATTGATGAATCTTGATGGTTCCATCACGGGGGCGTGTCTGATAAACCACGACAATATTAAATATGACGAAAATGACTAATGCGCCAACAGGGCCGAAGTCCAATGTGAAATCACCCACGAAAGTCGTGAAGATCTCATCGTTGGATTTGAGATGATGGAACTTTTCCCGTCGTTCTATATAATTCTTGGACGTATTAGGATCGATAATCCTCTTAAATAGGTTGAAAGTCCTGTCACCATACCTAATACCGCCATTGTCAAGTCCGTAGTTGTTGAAATATAAATTCTCCTGACCGATATACCAATACATAATGCTTTCCACTCCAGCCTTCTCCTTCCCAAAACGACTCATCGTGATGGCAACGATTGGTATCATGACTGCCACTATCCCTAAAATCCCCAGAATTCGCACGACGCGCTTGAGCTTTTCTGACAAAAATGGCTTATACAACATATAAGCAAGAATGAGTGTGAGTATCGTAATGATAACCCCTCCTCGCATCCCTTGCATGATTGGCATTAAGAATCCAATGATGATGGCTACGGTCAATCCCGTGATCAACAGCCAATTCTTTTTGGGAGCAGAGATGAAGAAGAAGTATATGAAATACGAAAGCGTTGATGAGGCATTAAAAATGATGGTGGCAATATTTGAAACAGCTTTTCCTCGTTCGTCACTATCCCCAACACTCTCCATATATGCATCTTTCCCGGCATCGGTATCAGTAAACAACTTCACAAAGCCCTCGCTGAAATTACTAATAATATGAGGAATCAATGAAATGGAAGCAATGATAATGATAAACGCCAGAATCTCCAAGATTTTTGTGTTTGAACTGACAAGATTTGTCGGTGGGTTCAGATGATTACTTATCGCTGGTGAAAGGGCAATCATCAACATGAGATACAAATAGATAAAAGGAAAGAGTGTGAGGTGATCATATTCAACGAAAAGAACCTGGTTGTTAATGGAGAGGATGGAGAAAAAGGCATAAAGAATGTATGTACCTATGATTGCACTCCCCGCATCGAACGTGTGACGTTTCCATTGATACCAGACAAATGTGGCTATCCACAATAGGAGGTAAAAAGTTGAAAGGAGTGTATCTGATACTTCTTGCCGCATAAGTCTATGTGTGATTTCTAATGGAATGGATGAGACTGACAAAGACACCTTTCTCCTGTCTTGTCGTGCCAAAACAATACGCAAGCGACAAAACGACCAACGGCGTGAAGATGACGACGGTAACAAGCCGCCATACCATATTCGGCACATAAGCATGTAAACCCCATGCGCAACATGCTCCTACAGAGAGGACAACGGCAGAGGGTATCACGAGCGAAGTCATATAAGAGCGAATGGAGAAACTACGATGATAACGTTTAAGACACCACAGTCTGACGACATGTGCAACCAAACATACCCCTATCATTGAAATAAAGACATAATATGCTGGAAAACCCAGACGGAACAACAACCACGTAATGGGCAAGCACATCAACGTGATGGTCTCTACTGGCAGATTATATTGTTTGATATGTCCGGAAGCATGCATAATGATGCTGATGGGATTGTTCATGGAGATACATACAATATATACTATCATCAACCGAGCAAACAACACGATATTGGGAGAGACTTCATGAAGCCAAATCTCCAAGATGGTGGGCATTTCACATATCAAGGGAATGGCTATGGCAGCAAGTATATACAACAAGAACTTGTTGCTGACAGAGAACAACTGGCGCAAATAGGCGGCATTTCCTTCCGCATATGCCTTTATCATAGGTGGTCTGAATGCAAGCACCATGCTATTGCACAAAGAATTGAACGCATTATAAATCTGTAATGCGATGGCAAATGCCGCTGTCACGATAGACCCGAAAAACACATTAATCAAGATGGTACTTCCCTGTATCATCCCCATATTGGAAGCAGACCCATACAAAGCCCACCCCGAAAAGAACAAAATCTCTTTACATAGCTTCTTGTCTTTTACATATTTGTAGTGGCATTCATTGTATTTCAAATGTCCAATGCCAATATATAAAAGCATGATGATGGTCGCCGACACGAAGATGCCAGATGAATAAAAGACGAGATTATCAATAGCGGCAATGCCAATCAAGTATGCTGCCAACAACCGCAACAAGCACTCAAGGGTGGAGACAATAGTGTAATTGCCCATGTCCTCATGCGCAAACATGGCAGCGGTAAAAGGAATCTGGATGAATGAACACAACAAGCCGAAGATTCCAAACTGATAAGCCCATCGCATCGCTTGCATCCTTTCGGTGGGGATAGTCAATTGGGTGTTGACAAACCACAGACCAACGGTCTCAAGGATGATGAAGACAACGATAGAGAGAATAACGACAATGTTCAAGCTTAGCGAGAATATCTTTCGCAGACTTTGGGCATCGTGCTTCCCCAAATAAAAGGAAAGGAAACGTTGAACGGAGAAGGCCAACACGCCGCTGAGGAAGCTCGTTGCCATGACCACGCCGGCAACGGTGTTGAACACGCCATAGTCCTCTTCGCCGAGCCTTCTCAATACAATCCTAACGGCATAAAGATTGATGAGTGTGAGTATAAACATCCGCAAGAACAACAGTATTGTATTTGACGCAATCCGTTTGTTCTTTCCTTCTGTATGGTTGTATGTTTGAGTAAAATCACTCATCAAGGGCATTATCTTCAGTACGTAAAATATCTCTCATGACATAAATACTCGTTCCGATAAACGCCAACATGAGCATTTCTATGACGAAAAACATCCGCTTGGGTCCTGCTGGCTTGATTGGCATCGCTGCTCCCTTGATGAGGGTAAAGACAGGAGTGCGCTCCTGCACCTTTGCCTTGGCTGCTTGCATCTGCGTATTCAATGCACTATACGTGTTGAACTTGAGCTGCATCTCATTCTCCAAGTCCTCCCTCTTCGCACGATAGCTTTCGAGGACGAGGTCTGAGTTCTCGTCTGAGTAGCTGCCATATAGCTGCCTTGCCTTTTGGTATTCATGCTTCGCCTCGGCCACCAACTTCTTATAATATTCCAAGTCCGTCCGCGCCTTGTTTGTACGATACTCACTGATGAACTGTTGCAAATGCCCCCTTACGGAGTCGGCGACAATCTTGCAAACCAAACGGTCCTGGGCTTTCACGGTGATGGTGATGACACCCGTTTTCTTGTCAGTGCTAAGCTTGACCTGATTGCGTATGGCACCGGCGATGTCGTCATCGTCCTTCGACAAGATATAAGGGTCAGCTTTTCCCTGCTTGCCCCCTTCCGCTTTCTTCGGAAAGAGGTTCATGACTGCCCCCATCATCCTTGTCCACCACGGGAATTTCTGGTGTTTCTTCAAATAGTCATAATATGTGGCGTTCACACTTCCGTCCTGCGTTTTCACTTGGATGGGAAACAGGCCCGTCACAAAGCCGTTGTCCTCCATCAAGTCGGGATAGAGCAAGGGCGTGATGGCATCCGACGTCTCCATATCGGAAAGGTCGAAGCCAAAGGACGAGGCGATCGACCCCAATGTCCCTCCTCCTATCGAGCTCTCCGTCTCGGGGGCCATCTTGGTGTCTGTCGTATAGTATCGGGGGATGCAGAAGATGTACAATGTGGACAATACAAACGTGACCGCCAACACTTTATAGAGGAGCTTCCGACGCTTCCTGACCTCCCGGAGCACCGCCCGGTAGTCGATGCTTGTCGCTTGGATTTCTGTTGCCATGGTCTTCTTTTATTTGATGAGGTTAGCAATGGTGGCAATCATCGTGGCTATGGAAGCTACAGATGTGCCGATAGTCATCCATTCTGCCAATGACATGCCATTGTTCTTGGGCTTGCTCGGCACCACGATCTCGCATCCCGGCTTGATCTTGGCATTATGTCCCACCTTGGCAACCGTACCGTTCATATATATAATATGTGTACTTCTCTTCTTGGCTCTGTTGCCCCAGCCGCCAGCCTGGTCGATATAGTAAGAGGCACGTTTGCCCTTTTGGTAAGCCACGGTATTGGGGAACATCACGTCGCCCGAAATTTTCACCGTTCCGTTGTATTCGGGTACGATGAGGCGGTCGCCCTGCCTCAACACCAAGTCCTCGTCTCCGCCGGGGTTCGCCAGAGCCTTGTCCAGCTCGATACCCACATAATACGTGTCGCCCAAGTCCAGTTTCTTCACGTCCACCGAGTCATTGCCGCTCTGCGTGTTCGCCATGCGCAACACCGTCTGCATACGGAGCCGCTCTTCATTGGTGATGATTCTTTCCAAACGAGCGCCGGGGATATAGGCCAAATCCGTCACACCACCCGCCTTTTTCACCAAGTCGCTCAATCTCTCGTTCTTGGTAGACAAAGTATAGGTGCCGCTAAACATCACCTGTCCTTGCACATAGACATTCTGCTGGATGCTATAACCTGGACTCTTGCGGACATACACCTCATCGAAAGGCTGCAAGACAAACCCTTGCTCGCCGTCAATGACAAACCCATCTTTCAAGGCAAAACTGTATGTACGTGCAATCACGCTGTCCGTTGTCAACGCCTTGGGGTTGCTCACGCGCCGCGCCACGTCCACCTTCACGGTCGATGCCGTCTCTTTCAGTCCGCCAGCTTGCAACACGAAGTCCTCCAACGTCTCGTTGTCGGCATATTTATACACGCCGGGATATTGCACCTCGCCATGGATGGTGATGGTACGCTCCACCATCGCCTCCTGCTTCGTGGGGATAAACAGCACGTCATTCTCCTGCAAGGGAATATCGGGGGTCGTCCCTTCCATGATGCCTTTCACGTCGACACTCACCACTTCCAGCGTACGGTCTTCCTTCATGCGGTGCATCACGGCACGGTTGACGAATGCCTCCTCCGTCAACCCCTCGGCATGTTCTATCAACGAGCGCACACTATTGATGCCTCCGCCCAACTGGTAAAGCCCCTGACGGAACACCGCACCTTTCACTTCGACGGTATTCTCAAACCGCTCCAACACGCTGTCCACACTCACCGAGTCGCCATCTGTCACATGGAAGGAACTCATGTCAAACTCCTCGATGTTGAACACACTGTATTCCTTGCCCGTCTTCCTCTGCACTCGCACACTCTTGGTGTAGGCATCGCCCGTGAATCCGCCAGCATACTTCAGCAACGTACCGACGCTCTCGTTCTTCTTCATCTCATAATACATCGGGCGTTTCACCTTTCCCGTGATGCTGACCATGCAATCGTATGCACCCACGACAATGACATCGTTGTCGGCAAGACGCACATTGCCCGTCAACTTGCCATTCAAGATATAATCATAAATGTCAACCACGGAAATCAGCTTGCTGTTCCTATAGACCTTGATGTTACGAAGCGTACCCAAGTCGTTGGTGCCGCCCGCCATGTACAAGGCATGGAACACGCTGGCAAAAGCCGACAACGTATAAGTGCCGGGCATCTTCACCTCACCCATCACATTGACCATGATGGTGCGCGTCTGCCCCACCGACAACTTGATCTTACTGCTCTTGTATCGGGAACCTAATTGCGAACGCAAACGGGCATTGGCTTGCGCGACCGTCAAACCGCTCACCTGCACGGGACCAAAGCCCTCTATCACCACCTCGCCATCGGGCGAGACGGTCGTCTCGATGCTCTTTTGTGAAGCCCCATAGATGTCGATAATCACCTCATCACCAGGGCCTACACGGTAGTTTTGCGGCGTGGCGATGTTCATGTTCGGCTCAAACGTGAGGTTCTTCTGGTTGAAGATGTCACGGCCAAAGACTTTCTTCTTCTCCTTTTCCCGCTCTTCCAAGATCTGCTTGAGCCATTCGATGGAGTCGGTAGGTACCAGCCCCTGCAACTCTTCTTGCATGAGCAGGAAGTCGTCATCGTCGTCATCATAGGTGTGAACCACGGCAGAACCGTTCTCCAAACGCATATTGCTCTTCTCCGAAGACTTGCCTTCCTTCGTGTCGCCATTGTTCTTGCGCATACGGCTCTCCGCTTTCGTCATCGCCTCATCGGCAACCGTTCCCAAGCCGCCTTGCTTGATTTGCCGGTCATATTTAGCCTTGACACGACGGATTTGCTGGACATCAACGCCCTGTTGCATGAGCTTGGTCACGATTTGGGTCTGCGACGTACCCGCCTCATGCTCCTTGAGAACGAACTTAATCACCTGGTCATCGGTCATGGATGATTGGGCCATCATGCCCAACGGACATATAAAAAGGATGACGGCATATAACAAAAATTTCTTCATCATATTCTTCGTTTTCATGATAAACGGATGCAAAAATACGGAAAAATTTCCATTATTTAAGATTTACTATACTTATATAACTCTTTTTCTTTGATTTTATTATGAAAATAGGCATAAAAAGAAGTGCCAAGCCCAATATGAGAAAAGGAAACATAGGTATCATATCGCCTACAACAGCATCTTATACTCTAATTCCAAATGGCATATTAATTTTATTACTACCCGCAATCTTTTTGTTTTGTTGCAACAATGCCACATCTCACATAACTTGCTGAAAGACAACATTTTAAAGTGTGGCATTAAGGTGGCATGGTGGCAACAATCTCAATTAAACGACTATTTCTATATCGATTTTGAGTGAAAAATGTGCCATTTGGATGCCATAAGATATCCCTTCTCCATTGCTACCCCAACGTGGTAATGATGTTACCGCTTACTGGTAATAACGTTACCGCATAGTGGTAATGGCGTTACCACATACTGGTAATGATGTTACCACATAGTGGTAACGATTCTGGTAACGCACCAACTGAAGTCATTGCCACCAATGCCACACATTTGCAACACACTAACTATTTGTTTCCCAGCGTGTTAGGCGAAGGGTGGCAATGTTGCAACAAAAAATAAAAATTTACGGTTATCTTTAGAAGCCTATACCCTCCGAAGCCTCGATAGCCTTCCTCCCCCGATGACCCCCAACACATTTTTCCATCAAAAACCATACGCTTGAATTGAAAAAATGATTTTTGGCCCCAAATCTTTGAAGGTTGATTTTTTCTTTGTATATTTGCAATCAAAACCGCATCTGCCCTTGTTGGCTGCGATGTCATCTGAGGATGACTGAGCCGATGGGTAGAACACTACATATTAGAAGGCGTTACTGACGCTTTGTTTTTGGATTTCGAAACTACCACACTCGAATTGCCATCAAAAACAAATGCAGGGGTAACTCCACGGGGTGTAGTATATACTCTCCGTAGTGTGCTGCGAGGCTCGCGTAGCCTCAACGCACACTTAACGGGTGTCTATATCCTCCAACGTGGGTGTTTCTCTGTCTGTTTATTGGCAAGGTTGTGGTAGACCTCGAAATCGAACAGGCAGATGTAAGCACTCGCGCTTTTTATTTGTAGTTAGCCAATATTACTAACCGGTTCGCACAGGGTGTTTGCGGACAACTCTTGAATGTAATGGCTAAGTACACTCAAGACTCTCACATCACTACCGTAGAAGAGGTGAAAAGCTTCTTCGACCACATCGTAAATGAACTCAACATCAACTTTCATCCTGACGATGACTTCAAAAAATACACCAGTTACAAGGCTCACGAAAGGACAATGGACGATGAACAAGCCGAACTCTACAATCGGCTGATGGACGAGGCTTTCGATGTTTGTGGTGATGAGGTATATGAGATTGGCAGTGAGCTTTTGTTCAAAAGGTTACAAACAGAGTAAAGAAAACGAAGTGAAGTAAAGGAAACATAGCGTCATTGGCATAAGAGAGGGCTTTTTTATGGCTACAGTAGAGAAGGACATCAACGAAAGTTCAGAGAAGATAAACGAAGTAAAACGCATCGTGAAAGACCGTGCGTTGGCACTTGAATATAAGAAGCAAATGCCACAAACGCCATTATCAGATGGTACATTGTGGAATGACTTACAATTCTCGCACCCCCAAAACACTGTCAGGATAGGAACGGTATTTAGCGGTATAGGTGCAATTGAGCATGCTTTTCAACGACTTGGGTTGAAGCATCAGATTATGTTTGCTGGCGATATTGAGCCCAAATGCAAGATTAGTTATTTCGCAAACTATGAAATAAGGGAGGAAGATTGGTTTACGGATATTCGGGACTTCGATGCCCGACGGTATAAAGGAAAAGTAGATTTTGTTATTGGCGGAGCACCATGTCAGGCATTTTCGATGGTGGGTCATCGTTTAGGATTTGAGGATGCTCGTGGAACGCTATTCTATGAATTTGCCCGTGTTGTCAAAGAGACACAACCGAAGGTTTTCCTGTTCGAGAATGTTCGTGGTCTGCTTAATCATGATAAAGGACGTACTTGGCATGTGATGTACGACATATTCAACGAACTGGGGTACGATGTAAAATTCCGTGTGCTAAACAGTTGTGATTACGGAATACCCCAGCATCGTGAGCGTGTCTATTGTATAGGTTTCAAGAAAAAGACAAAATTTGAGTTCCCTGCACCAATTGAGTTGGAATACAAAATGTATGACTTCTTGGAAGACTACATAGACACGAAATATTTCTTGAAAGAAAAGGGCATTAAGTTTGTAACCAGCCATAAGAACCACGATAAGTTCTACACTCAAATCAATGGAGATATTCAACTCTGCCAGAAACGAAATCAACAATTCAATTGGCATGGCGATTTTGTGTATCATCCCGATTCTGAGCTGACACCTTCTGACGAGGCTTTTGATGAATTCGTCTTCGATGTACGTGATGTGGAGGAGAAATACTATTTGTCGGAAAAGGTTGCTCGTTACGTATTAGCTGGCGGTACCAAAAACTTTAAGACTTCAACGGAAACAGACCTTGATGTGGCTCGTCCGTTGCTACAATCCATGCACAAGATGCACAGGGCTGGCGTTGACAATTACGTAACCCACAAAGGACGCATACGTAAGCTGACACCAAGAGAATGCTTGTGTCTGATGGGCTTTAAAGATTCGTTCAAAATAGTTGTGTCAGATACCTCGATGTATCAGCAGGCTGGCAACAGCATTGTTGTCGATGTGCTGATAGCTATACTGAAGCAAATGGACATTACCAAATACGGAGTTTCATGATGATTATTGCGGGGGAGAGTTTTAAATTTGAGGACACTTTCGAGACACCCATTACTGTTGCCGACAGTTGGGTGATGCCTAAGAACAAGTTGGGTGGCGGCAATGGCGAAGCAAAACTATATGTAGGGTCTCGTGAAAAGATGGAAAGTTTCTTTGGCGAGATAGGCTTTACCGCGACATGCTTTGTACTTCGTCAGGACTTGCAGGCCTATATGCTGGCCATCAAATCAGAATACTTATCACCCTCACAAGAATACCGTGGAAAGGATGAAATGCGGATGTTGTGGTCGGAACGGATGGAGAAAATAAATGAACTGCCATCAGGCATAGTTGTCTTTACAGTCAAAGAACAATCCCAGATAGCAGGTCCACGGGGCTATGTCAACTCAACAGACAAAGTCTATAGGTTGATACGTGAGATTTCCCTGCCGCTTGTCTCTTATATCTCAGCCATGCGTCTTGATTACAACGGGCAACCGATGTTCTATCTGAAATTGTTTGCCGACTTCGAGGAAATAGAGAAACGCAAGGCATTTATCGAAAACTATGGGGCAATCAAGCAGAATGAAGAAAATGTCTTTGGTGTACGAGAAGGACCTGTTGAACCGAAGACGCAAATAAGATACGGCCGTGAAGGGCAGGATGAATATCGCAGGAAACTATTGGATGAGTGTCCGTTCTGTCCCATCACAATGATAAACGAAGAATCTTTGTTAATTGCCAGTCATATTAAACCTTGGGCGGTATCTGACTCGAAAGAGCGCATAGACCCTAATAATGGTTTTATATTCTCACCACTTTACGACAAATTATTTGACAGAGGCTATATCACGTTCAGCGATGACAAACGAGTGTCTATTTCCAATTGGCTTTCACGACAGGTGAAGGAACGTATTGGAATTAAGGAGAATCAGATGTTCCAGTTTCTTCCGATGAACGACGCAAGAGCAAAGTATCTGGAGTATCATAGATGTACGGTGTTTAAAGGACACATCGGGGACTAATACTTTTTTGTCATTATTATTCGTTATTTGTTCATCGTATTGGTTTATCATTTGCAAATACAACGGATTTTGGAGAATTAACGCTAATCGTTTATAGTACGCTTGGCTTCCTCCAACGCATGCGTAATTTCGTTGATGCTCCATACGAGGCTCGTCCTGATGGCGTGGGGGCAAAGAAACCCCAACCTTATCAAGTTCTTCCGATATGCCAAACTGGGTGAGAATGCCGGTTATGATATAGACAAGATGTTGGTATGGGAAAAGCTGACCAAGGGAAGAGTGGAGTTTGCCAGTGATTTGGTCTGCTCTACTATAACATATTGGTTTGGGGAACAAGTAAGGGTACAAGCAGGGGAACAAGCTAAGGAACAAGTTCAATGTCTCATAAATGTAATCAGGGAAGATGCATACACGGTTTCCGATCTCCTTAGATTATTACATCTAAAGGGAAGAAGAAATTTTTTAGAAAACTACCTCAATCCCGCGATTGAAGATGGATACGTACTTCGTGCTTATCCCGACAAGCCAAGACACCCGAACCAGCGTTACTATCTATCTGAGAAGGGATTGAAACTTGTGAAATAAGGCAGCATTTGCGGTTATAAAATATAAACATGTAAGTAAATGTGCAAAAATAGTTTATATCATTTAACATATAAAGCCCCGTCGGGGCGAAAAGACCACAGGCGGGGGTGTAACCCCCGATAAGCGGAGTATGGGAAATAAAACCCTGAAAGGGTGAAAGAATACCCTGTCGCCCTTTCAGGGCTATATTTTAAATGCCTTCGCGCCCTTTCACGGGGGTTGCACCCCCGCCTATAGTCTTGCCAGCCTTTCAGGCTTTCTCTGAATACATATAGTCGATTAATTTTGAACAGTTACTTAACCATAGAGAGAGGAAAGAGATTTGAAGAAAAACTTTTCACGAATTAGGAAATATGCAACAAATAGCGTGTAGCTCAATGAGTTACACGCTATTTTACGATGAAAAGATTCAACTTTTTGTATTATGTGTACGTATGCCAAAGACGAAAAGAAAACATCAATTTGTATGGTTGATAGCTATCGTTCGTAAGTTACATAGTTATTGGAAGACGACCTTATGAGCCTCCACTTTCCCTTGGTTGGTATAAACGCGCATGAGGTAGATGCCCTTGGTGGGCGTGGTGACCCGTTCTCCAGAGAGAGTGAAATATTCCGTTCGGATAGGTTCTCCCATGTAAACAGCCTTCACGCCATCGTCTCCGCCGTAATGGTATTCGAGATAAAGGATGACGCATTGTTGCTCTCCCGTGTTGGTGAATGTCACCTTGTCTGGCACGTTATCCAACGTGAAGTCCACCTTGTTGGGGTTGGAACGGGGAGCGTCGAGGTCGAGGACGGTCGTCGTTGTCTCATTGTAACTCACGCCAGCCACCTCTTTCCAGTAGCTTGTGCGGTTGGAGGCATTCGTTCCCGTGATGCTATAGATGCTCAACTTGGTGGCTTTCGCCCCCTCGGGCATGAAGATAGTGTTTTGCGCACCGTTGGAAAGCTTGATGGCAGTACGCTGAATCGTCTCACCATTATATTCAATATCAAGTTTGGGAGTGCCCGCACTCGAATAAGACTTGGCAAGATTGCCCGTGATGACGATAGAGAACCCGTATGCCTCATCGTTCTCCGCCCCCACCATCATGTTATTGTAGCTGCTGTTGTCATACGACTGGGCAATCATGTTTCCCCAAGCGAGCAGGGCTGTCTTGGTGTCACCTACAGGCTCGGGCGTTGGCTCTTCGCCGTTAGGGTTTGTCTTTCCCCCCACCACCTTGATGACACCATTGGTGTAGAGTTCCGACAAATCCCATTCCTGCCCCTCGCCCGGCGTGGCTGGTTGTATCTCGGCGAATGTTCCCGTGATGCTTCCGCCGGAGATCTTGAATACCTGGTATTCGGTTTTATCGTAGGGAGACTCGGCAAAGTCGCCCTCGTTGATTTGCAGGACGGCACCGCTGACGAGTGTCAATGCCCCCTTCAAGGTGATGGTGTTACACTTCTCCCTGTCTGCCAAGACATTGACGATGCCGCCATTGTTGACTTTCAACGTGCCGTTGAAGGTCAATCCCCTGCCGTTGATGAGCGTGTCGCCTACTTGCAAGGTGGCATTCTGGTTGATGGTGGTGGCACCGGCGAGGGTTCCCGACCCTGCGAGCGTCGCCCCCGACTTCACGGTAATGGCACCCGTACCCGTATGCTGGCCGTTGACGATGAGGCGACCTTTCGTCACGGTGGTTGTTCCCGAATAGACGTTCTTGCCCGTCAGTCGCCAGTCGCCCGACCCTTGTTTCTCGATGGTTGTAGGGCCGGAGTGTTTGTTGTCTTGCGCATAGTCGTCGATGACACCACGGAACGTCTCATCGGTGTTGGCTGTTCCCACAATCCACGTGCCCTTACCGTTTTGCTTGACATTGAATCCATGCAAGTAAGTGGAGGCATCGCCCGACAATCCCCCTAAATAATAGGTTGACTCGTTCTTGCCGCCATTGACAGAGGCGGTGCCCTTCAGGTAGAGCGTGGCATTCTTCACGCCCGTGCCATTGCGCACGGCAAACTGGCTACTGCCCGCATTTCCTGTTCCGTTGACGATGAGCTGCCCCGTGAAACCATCCCAGTTGCCCTCGATGTATTCACGTAGGTAATGCACGTTCCAAGTCAATGTTCCTTTTCCCGTGACATTGCACTTGTTGGTGTTCCATAGGTCAAAGTCCACCGTGGATGAAGTCCCTTCCACCACTTCGATGGGGAAGTTATATGTTACACTACTCTCATTCTTTCCAACCGTAACAAACGAGCCGCCCGCCATCACCAGTTTATTGGCCTTGCCGATGCCAGCGTCAGACACGTCCTTGCTGTTGAGTCTCACCACACCACCATTCATCACCAGGTTTCCGTCGAAGTTGAAGAAGTTAGGTTTGTTGACCGTCACTTGTCCCTCGCCGCCAATGATGAGGTTTCCAGCCCCTTCGATGCTGCCGTTCATGGTAACGACGGAGCCACTCTTGGCGATATTCAGTTCGGTATCGTTATAGAGCGTGGCGGAACGGTCGGTAGAGGTGGATGCTCCCACATACCGATAGACACCGCCATCCATCACCCAGTTTTGCGCAAACTCTTGACTCTTGCCCAATCCGCTGGCAATACCGCCGTTTTTGAGCGTCGCAAACTCATAGACACCCTTGTGGAGGACGGTCGCGCCTTCATATTGCTGGTCGCTCGATATGGTAAGTGTGCCCTCCCCGGTCTTATTCAAGGATGCAGAACCACTGATATAGCCCGAGCCATTGATGGTGACATGGGCATCGGAACGTACCACTACCGCCGTCTTGGGCGTTGCCTCGGTGAGCGTGATCACCTCATCCTCGGTGGGGGCTATGAGCCATTCGCCATCGCCCGTGCCGTCAAAGGTCTCCGCGTCGATGATGTCCGTCTGTTCGGGGCGCGTCTTGACGGAGATTTCCGCCGTATAGTCCGACTTGTTCTCGCCCGCGAAGGCACAGAGTCTCACTTGATAAGCCGTGGCGGGCTTGAATGACTCATCCTCGATGGTGTATTGCTTGGCATTCGCCGAGGTGCGTCCCACCTCCACAAAAACACCGTCTTTCTTGAGTTCGATGATGAATCCCTCCTCATTATCAGAGAAGTCGTACCATGAGATGGTCAGGCTATTCGTCGTCGCAGACTCCAATGCGGGGAGCAAGGGGGCACGAAGGTAATACTGGCGACTATCAATGGTGATACCGTTGATGTAGTTTTCGATGTTGGCGTAGCCATTCTCGGCAATCGTCATGGCATCGTTGGCATTGGGATTGGTGCCGTTGGCGGTCTCCCATTCATCGGGCATACCGTCGCCGTCGGTGTCCGTCGGCTTCTCACCTTTGTACATATTCCATGTCGTAGGAACGCCGATGGGCAACTCATTCTCATTGGTGATGAGCTTTCCTTTCGTGCCAAACGACAGCACTTCATCCACCATATAGCAGTCAGCCAAGTCCCTGTAAGGCAGGGATGCACCCACATCGGGCAACAGATTCTCTATCAAGGAGTTGCCAGCCCACTTCTCCAATTCAGGATATGCGTATGGAGAGGTCTGCCTATCGCCGCCACCATCGCCCGTGAACAAGGTGGGATTGAATGCGCCATCACGATTGCTGTCCTGCCAGTTGTCGTTGCCATAGAAATGGAAGTTGGCGTTTCCACCCGTCAACCCATTGCCTCCCACGGCGGGACCGTTGACGAAAAGGTTGTTCTCGATATTGCAATACGATGTACCCTCGGAGTCTCCACCCATGTTATAGGCGGCATTCTTCCAGTTGTAGACCAAATTGTTCACGTATTGGTTGATGCCTTTCACCTTGAAGTTACGTGTGGAGTTGTCAACAAGCAAGATGCGATAGAGCGTGATGTTATCGGCTTGCATCAGTCCTCCAGCCGAGTGAGTCATCAGGCCTTGTCCCACGATGCTGTTCATGAGCGTAATGTTCTGTGGGGCAGTACCCTTGTTGTCCCAATTGATGGAGAAGTTCTCGTCTTGTCCCCACGCAAACGAGCAATGGTCGAAGATCATGTTCTGCCCATTGGCGATGCCCGCGCAGTCCTTGTCCTTCGTGCCTACCGCTCCCATGCGGAATCGCATATAGCGCACGATGATGTTATCCGCGCCCGAGAACGACACGCCGTCGCCATAGACGGTGACACCTTCGCCCGGTGCCGTCTGCCCTGCCACATACAGGTTCTTGGCGAAAACGATACGGGAATTGATGCGTATCACTCCCGCCACATCGAACACGACGATTCGGTTGGGTTGGCTCACCGCGTCGCGGAGCGACCCTGTGCCGGAGTCGTTGAGGTTGGTCACATGGTAAACCGTGCCGGTGCGTCCTCCTTGTGCATACCGTCCCCAACCCTGTGCGCCAGGGAAAGCGAGTTGTTGTGCCCCTGCGGGGATAACCGTTGTCGTCATCAACAACAACCCGAATAAATGTTGTTTAAGTAGTCTCATGTCTTTATTATATTATATTGGTTTATCGTTCCAAAGTGATTGCCATCAATCCAATGACAACGTCATTCGACAAGGTGCGGACTTCGAGGGCTTTGAGCCGTTTCTTGCCGTTTAATGGCATCCGTAGAATTTGCGCCGCCCCGTCCTCGATGTACCGTGGCTCGGCACTATCGGGGTTTCCTTTCACGGACGAGGAGAGCTCCCCTACGGAAAGAATGTCACCCAAAGTCCTTGACACCGCCCCGCTGCCGAGATGTACGCGATAGGGTCGTTGTGGCAGGGTGCGGAAGGCATATTCGTCGATGTAGTATTCCTGTTCGATGGGACACCAGTTGGTGGGGTTCTCCAAATGCAACGTGTCAGCCGTAGCATCTTGGTAGGTGGCCACGACAATGCCATTGTCGATGCGGCTCTGCATGTTGTTGGTGCTTCCTGCCAACAGAAGATTGGCGAATCTTGCCTTTCCCTTGAGCGGGATGGTGATGCTATTGGGGTAGTTGTCCCATAATGAGGTGTAGACAATGTTATTTCCCTCTGCGGGGGTTGCAAACACCAGCCCATTCAATCCCGTGTCAAATAGTCCATCTTTCACCCTTGCTCGCAACCCATCGTCCTCAATGGTCGCCGTGCGTTTAGGCAGACACCACTGCCCGATGCCTTGCTTGGGAATCTCAAGAGTGGTATAGGGGGAGCGAGGAGATAGGTATTCGTTCCTGAAGATGTCGTCCACGTTGGCGTTGAAATATGGAGACATGTCGATGCAAATCCTTTTTTTTGCCAATCCTATACTATCTAAACCTAATGACGACGGAATTTGTAGGGGCAGGTCAGCGTATCTGCCCGCTTTATTTCCATCGTAGGTTGTGGGTGAATATGATGATTCATCCCTACGATTACGAATGACTTCAATGGTCTGCATCTTATCCTTAGTACCTTCTTTCACGTACACTTTTCCATCGCCTAAGAATGTCTTGACGACGATTTGCAGAGGACGTGTGAAGTTTTGGGTGATGTGGTAGATGTCCTTATTGCCTTGTCGGACGAACTGGTATGTCAAATAGGGGGTCTTGAATGTCACGCTATCCCAGTCTTGGGGGAACGCCGGTTGGATGACACACTTGCCATTGAGCGCATCGGGCTGTACGCCAAACAAGCCATTGATGATGGCACGGGCGGAAATGCCCACATTGTCGCCGAAGTCGCGGTATGCCTCGCTCCGTGCCTTGTCGTAATAACTGATTTGCCCGAAGTTGCCGGGGCATTGTCCTAAATACTGCCCATCAAGCAAGTCCGCCATCAACAAGTTGAAGCCCTCTTCACGCAAACCCGCCTTGAAGAATGCCAATACCATGTTCATCACCTCTTCATGTGCCACGTTGTTGGTACTCCAGTCGTATGGCATCCAGTCTGTCGTGCTAATCGTTTTTAAGGAGTTCAGGAGTTTAAGGAGTTCAGGAGTACAGACATTACTATTCTTCTTTTCTCGAGAACTATTGCCTGAACTCCTTGAACTCCTATACTCCTGAACTCCTTCTATCCTAACTGGGATATGCGGGATATACTCATCCACCCACTTTGCGGCACGGTAAGCTTGCTCGTCATTACAAGCCCCACAATCTATCGGGGTATAGATGCTCCAGATGGCGGCACTTTTATGCAACCGCTTCTCGCCCATAAAGTCCTGAAACTCAGCCCAATGCCCTTCGTCTTCGATCCACAACCGCTTGTTCATTGCCGCAAGGATGGCATTCGCCTCCTCGCGATAGGGCGTAGGATCCTCGCCGATAATCTCGACAATCCTCGCCGTGAGCAGGTTGCCACGGTAATTATAGGCAGAGGAATGGGTCACAGCACCACTATTATAATACAAGGCATCGCTTGCCCAGATACAACAATAGGCATCATAGAGGTGGTCGCCATCGGGGTCGAAGTTGCGTTTCTCCCATTCCAAGTGCAACTTCAACAAAGGGAACATCTTACGCATGTAAGCCGTATCGGCATCATAACAGAAATGCCACAGCAACTCATCCACGTAATTGAGGTTCATGTTGTAATGGTGCATCTTGTCGTTACGGTTGGGATAACGGCAGATATATCCGTTGGAATACATCTGCGTACCCCACTTCTCCTCGGCACGGGCAAGGTTGTTCGCCTCGTCTTGTGACGGATGGGGATAGATGGGAGGGACATTTGTCACCTGGCTCTTCGCATACGCATTGAAGTGAGAGACGGCACGGTCGTTCCATCCAAGGGCATCCGCCAAGTATGCTGCCCGCCAGCCCGCCAACGGCATCCGCCATCCGATGCAGCCATGGAGCCATGTCTCACCATCCCAAAGGCCGTCGGCTGCCGCCACAAGGTTGGCTCCGAGGGTGTTGATGAAAGGGTTGGGGGTGGTAAACTCTACGGCGGAAGTCATGTCGCGCAACAGCTTTCGCTCCCTCACCATCCGCTTATTGCCATCGTCGGGATAAGGCACATACAACTCCTTGTTGTCAACCAAGGCAAGGCAACTATACCCATTGCCGTCCCAACTGATGGTCTGCAATCCCTTCTCGTCGACGGAAGGCTCATAGCTGCTCCTCGGTTCCAAGCCCAAGTCGCCCTCGCGGCTCATCTTTGTTTTCGCCACTTGGCACACACGGGCATGTAACTGCACATCATCCGTGAACCCCGAACACTCAAAATCCCACAAGGCGGTCTCTTCCCTTTGAGATGCCAAGGCGGTGATACGCAACACCGCATCCTTGCCCCAAGGGTCGTGACGCACAATATACCTACGCTCGCCGCCCTCATATTCTGCCTTACAATAGGATGTGGAGTCGAGGCGGATGGTCTTTCCGCCCGTGGTGAGATATAAGCGAATGTTCTTGCTGTTGCCCTTATCGTATGTGGCAAAGATAGGGCGGTCGCTCGTCTCCAAGCGGAAGAGGGTATGCGAGCCATACAATGCCCGTGAATACCTGTTCTCGCCATTCACGCAGACGATGCTCCTACCCTCCGGCCAATACTGCATCCGCCGGGCGGGCTTCTCGCTTGCCCCTGCCATCGCAAAGGGCATCATAAACAAAAAGAGGTTAAAAACAAATCGATTCATCCACCCATTCCCACATTAGTTAATAAATAGTGTGGGCAAAGATACAACAAAAAAATGAGAAGAGGAGAAAAATACTCAGAATATTGACTCAATGACCTTGTCTACTATCTCATTGAAATACTTTTCCTTAATAGATCCAAGACGGCGAATGACACCATTTTCAACATCCGCAGCTACTAACTGACATTTTACAAAACTGGGTTTCTCCATTTTGAAAGTCAACATCTCATCAGTAAGCGGGTAAGCGTATTGGCGACTATAGGCAAAATCCTGTGACGAAATCATAACCAAATAGACAAAACCCTCATTGATTTGCAGGTCATCATTAGATACGATAATAGCAGGATGCACCTTGAGCCTTCGCCTGGTATGGGGAAGTCTATTTCAACAATGTCCCTCTGGTGATATTTCATAGGTGTCGGGCAAATGCTTTTGCAGCTAATATTTTAGAACCATAGAGGAAAGCCTCTATCTCCTTGCGATGTGCTTCTTTCGCAATTGGATCTTCTTCCTTGGGTTCTTCCAACTTCGTGAACAACCCTGTAGCCAACAATGCAGCCAGTTTTCGACGAGCCAAAGCATTGTTCTCATTATAGGATAAAGTCACATTACACATAATTATTTCCGGTTTTTCGATGCAAAAATATATAAAAAGTTCTATTTAAAGGTTCATTTGATGAATTTTTTAAGTATTCTTTAGAAGAATCATAAGGTTTGTCTATCTTAAACAAGTAGACCCATAGAAATAATAGCAAAACAGAAAAAATAGCATATCTATACCAGTCTTTTCATTTTTTTTCATATTTTTGCAAACAAATCATCGACAACAAAAGAATAACATGTGGTTGTATATCGCTTTTATCATCATTGGCATCGTGCTGGTGCTTTGGGGCGCAGACCGTCTGACTGACGGGGCGGTCGCCATTGCCGAGCGCATGGAAATCCCCCAAATCGTCATCGGACTGACCATCGTCGCCGTAGGAACATCGGCCCCGGAGTTGTGCGTGAGCCTCGTCTCCGCCCTCAAAGGCACGGCAGACCTCGCGGTAGGTAACGTGGTGGGGTCCAACATCTTCAACTCCATGCTCATCGTGGGCGTGGCAGCGATGGTGGCACCGATGACCATTCTCCCCTCAACAGTACGCAAGGACATCCCCTTCTCATTGGTAGCGTCCGTCTCACTTGCCACCATGATCCTCATGGATGGCGACATCTCGCGCTTAGACGCTGCCATACTTTTCGCCGCCTTCCTCCTTTTCATGTACGTGACAGTTAAGGGAGCGAGAGGAAGCCACGCCGAGGAGCAGTCCGAACCCAAAAACTACACCCCGCTCAAGGCATCCCTTTACATCCTCTTAGGGTTGGTGTGCCTCATCGTTGGCTCCAATGTGTTCGTCTACGGGGCAACGGAAGTGGCGGCGACTCTTGGTGTGAGTGAAGCCGTGATAGGCCTAACCATCGTCGCCGGCGGCACGTCCCTTCCCGAATTGGCGACGAGCGTGGTCTCCGCCCGTAAGGGCCAGAGCGGCATAGCCATTGGCAACGTGCTGGGTTCCAACGTGTTCAACATCCTCATGATATTGGGATTGACTGGCATCATTTGCCCCATGCAGGTGCACGACATCACCTATATCGACCTCTCCGTATTGGTTGGTTCGATGTTCCTGCTCTGGCTGTTCTCTTATACCAAGTACACTGTCGCCCGTTGGGAGGGTGCCGTCCTGGCATGTATATTCATTGCATACATGACTTGGCTGGTCTTGAAAGCCACCGGACAACTCGCCGCCATTCAATAAGGCCTCTCTTTACCCCACATCATTGTCAAAGGAAGCAGGGCGTTTCACCATCCAATCCCTATTGGAATGACGAAACGCCCTGTTGTCATGAATATGGAGACTGCCGTCGCTTACATACCGTAAATCTCGGCGAGTTTTGCTCCAAGTTTATCCCCACGCAAGTCGCGGGCAATCACCTTGCCCGTTGGGTCTACAAGGAGGCTCGACGGGATGGAGTTGATGTGGTATGTCTTGGCGGCGATGGTGTTCCAATACTGCAAGTCAGAGAGATGAATCCAGTTGAGTTCCTTGTCCTTAATCGCCTTCAACCAATTGTCCTTGTTGCGGTCGAACGACAATCCCACGACATTAAAGCCCTTCTCCTTGTATTTGTCATAGTTGGCTTTCACGTTGGGCATCTCTGCCATGCAAGGGCCACACCATGATGCCCAGAAGTCAATCAACACATAATTACCCTTCCCTAAATACTCGCTCAACTTGTGGGGGTTGCCATCGGGGTCGTTCTCCTCGATGTCGATGAACTGTTGCCCTACAATGGCACTCTTCGCTTCCTCTTGTGCCACGTACTTCTTGATGCTTTCAGCCATCGGATGGTTGGAATATGGATGGCTCTCATCGAGCAACGCCTTCAGCTCGGGCAGCTCATAATCGTACATCACGTTACCGATAAACATGGCGGGAATCACGTTGTCGGGATTGTCGGCAATGATTTGCTTGGAATAGCTCACCAACTCTTTCTCAAATGGGTCTAACTTTTCCTGGATGCTGGCGAACATCGCTTGCAACTCCTCTTGCGACTTACCCTCGCGCTGTGCCTGCACGAGCGGCTCGACAATGGCCCTCGCTGCATTGTTGAGCGAGTCGATGTGGCGGTCGTACACGTTCAACCGCTCATTGAGGGGCGACCCTTTCACGGTACAATTGGCAAGGTCGGCGACCACGGGCGTACCGTCATTTATAAATAATGTGTACGTGCTGACGCCTTTCGCCTGCAATCCGAGGAAGGCATCCCTCGCCGCCGTACCCTGTGCCTGGAACTTCCCGTCCTTCACATCCACGCTATCAATGGGAGCATAACGGTTGGCTACATCCACGATAAAGACCTTTTCGGAAGAACTGATGCCACTCACCGTATAGCCCTGTGTGGCATTCTGGGCTTGCATGCCCATGGCTACCATGGCACATGCGATAACTGTCATTTTCTTCATTGCTGGATCTGTTTCTAATCAAATAGCGCACAAAATTACGCTTTTTCATCCATAACACAAGCGTATGGATGCGTCGGAATGGTTAATTAATGTTATAATCTTGCATAATTATGGTACTATGTTTTGCAAGGTACTATAAAAATGCCTATCTTTGCCCCCGTAATCATCAACAACGAATGAATATGAACATCGACAACGCTAAATCGCAAATGCGCAAGGGAATGCTGGAGTACTGCGTATTGCTGCTCTTGCGCGACCGCCCCGCCTACGCGAGCGACATCATCCAACAGCTCAAGGAGGCACAACTGCTGGTGGTGGAGGGTACGCTCTACCCTCTCCTGACGCGCCTGAAGAACGACGGGCTGCTCTCATACGCCTGGCAAGAGAGCACACAAGGCCCCCCGCGCAAGTATTATGCCCTCACCGACCTGGGCGAGACATTCCTCTCCGGGCTCGACACGGCATGGGCCGAACTCTCTAACACGGTGAATCACCTCAAGACAAACATCACAACATCAACAACCATCATCTGAAAAAGACAAAACGGAGGACAACAATCATGAAAAAGAATATTACCATCAATCTATGCGGACGGCTCTTCAACATCGACGAAGACGCTTACGAATTGCTCAAGAAATACTTAGACACGCTGCGCAACTTCTTCAATAAGCAAAAGAGTGGCGACGAGATCGTCAACGACATCGAGCAACGCATCGCCGAACTCCTTGACGAACTGACAACGCAAGGCATAGCCGCCATCAACATCGACCACGTGAAAGATGTCATCAGCCGCATGGGGCAACCCGAGGAAATGGCAACTGACGAGGCGGAAAACACCAACGGCACGGAAAGCCACTTCCATTCAGAGGACACGGCAGGCGCGGCTTCTTCCAACTGGACAGACAACATCAAGGACTTCTTCCAGGGCAAGCGATTCTACCGCAACCCCAAGGACAAGATGCTCGCCGGCGTAATCTCCGGACTCGCCAGCAGCTTTGAAATCGACGTGACGCTCCTCCGCCTCATCGTGGTGATAGCCGCCGTCGTCCTCGGTGCCATTCCCTTCCCCTTCATCGGCTATTGGCACTTCCGCCCATTGATGCTCTTCCTCGTCACCTACCTCATCCTGGCGGTCATCATGCCTGTCGCCGAGACACCGGAAGAACAACTCAAGATGCAGGGGAAGCCCGTCAACATCAACAACCTTGCCAACGAAGTGGTGCAAAACGTGAATGACAAAGCACAAGCCATGAAAGAAAACGGCAGCGCAAGGGGCATCATCAACGGCATCATGAAATTCCTCACGGGATGCCTGAAAGCCATCCTCGTCATCCTCGGCATAGCCCTCTTCTTCGCAGGGATAGCCCTCCTGGTGTGGGCCTTGATCTCCATCATCTCGCCAGCCTCGTCACCTTATTTCTTCGATTGGCGGATGCCAGCCATCCTAAAGGACCATGCGGAACTATTCGGCTTGTTCCTCGGCACACTCCTCGGAGCCATCTTCATCCCAGCATACGCCATCTTCTATAGCCTGAACCACCGCATGGGTATCGCCCAGCGCATCATCTGGATCCTGGTATGGGTAGCGTCATTGGCGACGGCAATCGTGACGGGAGTCATGCTCGACAACATCAATTACGACATCAAGCACCAAGAGTATCTCAGCAACCATACGAGAGATGAGATTATCATGAGCGACGAGGACATGGAATACCTCGACTTGTATGGGTGGACGGTCAAGAAAAGCACCAACTGTAACCGCTTCACCACTAACGGACAACACTATTCGGGCAACGAACAGGAACGATACCTCGATGAATATAACGAGGAACGCAAGCAGAGATATACCGTGGAGAAGGAAATGGAAGTGCAACCTGGCACTTACCAACTATCAGCCATCGTGCGTTCGCAAGGTCTCGGCCCGGTCTTATGGGCGAGCGTCAACAGCCCAAATAACCATCAGAAATACCAAAAAGAGTTTCCCATTACCGGTAATGAGGGCGGGGACGTGTGGAAAGACGCCTGTTCGGCAACACTCGAAGGCCTCAAGGCAACCATGACAGAGACAGAGGCACAAGCACATTGGGACGAATTGCAGAACATCCGCAATGCCAATGACGGGAAGGGATTCG
The DNA here is from genome assembly GCA_017428055.1 of Prevotella sp. Taxonomy (GTDB): domain Bacteria; phylum Bacteroidota; class Bacteroidia; order Bacteroidales; family Bacteroidaceae; genus Prevotella. Next base: position 30,876 of record JAFRRN010000035.1, on the reverse strand, counting down.
GCTGGTGCAGGATTTCTATCGACAACATCCAGATAGACGAAGCCACCACCATCAAATACGGAATCAGCACCGACCCTCGCAAAACGCATCTTCCCATGCACGCCAAATGGTTCTCTGCCTGTGATGTGGAACTGACTCCGATGTAAGAAAGGTTTTTGTTTAGACTTTTAGGTTATATTTATGATGCATCTCTCGATGTCCCTTATTGCCCGCGAGGGTGGTAAGGGACCATCGCAGATAGGGCATCGGGCGAGATTCCCTGCATGGTATAATCCTATTATCCCATACATATAAAGAGATTATCCCATAGGTATAATCGTTTTACTTGAGGCCAATACATTTCAAGTAATTATCCTTTGCCGCCTTTTTCCCAGCCCTTCACGAGGGTTTCTTGTGCGTTGTTTTGTGACTTGACGGGTAAATAGACGAAAAAAGTCAGGACTTTCGTAAAAAAACGATGGCGCTGAAGTGTCTTATATATAGACGAGCCTCGAAAAACGAGTATAGAGTCAACCAGCAAGTGCAATCTGTCTGCAAAATTAGTCCGCATGACTATTAGTTGCGGATTTATTGGCAAATACCCTTTAGCATTGTAGGTCGTATAGGGATAATCTTTCAAAAAGGTTTCTTGGTTTCGTTTTTTTTTAGTAACTTTGCAGAAAGTCTAACGAAAAAATGAGAAAAAACATCATCTTCCTATTATTTGGCATTCTCCTCCCCACCCTTTCCTTTGCACAAGAAACCACCCAATGGAACACCCCTGGGGCAGGGAATCCCTTTATCCCCGGCTATTTCGCCGACCCCACCATCAAGAAGTTTGGCGACACCTATTACCTCTATGCCACCACCGACGGCAACGGCAACGGTTATGGACCGGCGCAAGTGTGGGTATCAAAGGACTTTCGCAACTGGCGCAACGTCTTAATGGACTGGCCCACGACGGAGGTGGTGTGGGCTCCCGACGTGATGAAAGGTGCAGACGGAATGTACCATTACTTCTATTGCGAGCCGTGCGTGTTGCATGAGGGCATCGGGGAAACGCCCGTAGGTCCTTGGCGCAATATCCTTGGCGACACAGATGCCGTGCTGGTAGAAGACCGTTTTGTGCACAATGCCATAACGCTCGACGGCCAGACCTTCGTGGATGACGATGGTTCGGTGTATATTTACTTCGGCACGTGGGGTATATATGATGGATTCGGTTGCGGTGTTGCCAAGTTCAACCCCGACATGAAGTCGTTTTCCGACAAGAAGCTTATCCCCAATACGGAGGTCAAAGATTTCTTCGAGGCCCCCTTTGTGTTCAAGCGAAACGACACCTATTACTTCATGTATTCCTCCGGCTCATGCCACGACCACACCTATCGGGTGCAATATGCCACGAGCAACGTCAGTCCGATGGGGCCTTACGAATACAAGGGATGCGTCCTGGAGACCAACAGCGACGGCACCATCCACGGACCTGGACACCATAGCATCCTGAAAGACGGCGAGGATTATTATATCATCTACCACCGGCACAACAACCCCCATGCCACCCATGGATTCCATCGGCAACTGTGCATCGACCGAATGACATTCAAGGAAAATGGGGAAATTGAGAAAATCACGCCCACACACAATGGGTTGTTGCCCAAGTCAGTGCGGAAAATGCCCCAGTTGGTCAACCTTGCATACGGTGCCAAGGTCACGGCATCGAGTTACTACGACGAGTGGTTTCGTCCCGAATATGCCACCGACGACAACAATGCCACCCTCTGGAAGCCCGCCACGTGTACGGGAGAAGACTACATCACGATAGACCTCGGCGAGAAAAAAACGTTCAACCAGATATGGACGCAATTTGAATACGCCACTTATTATTACCAATACAAGATAGAAACATCCGACGATCAGCAGTCGTGGCAACTCTATGCCGACAAGACGGAGAACGAAATGGCGGGAAGCCCCATGATTGACCAAGGAGAGAGGCAAGCCCGATACATCCGCATCACCGTCACCGACAGGGAGAAAAACGGACACTTCGGCGGCATCTGGAATGTCAAGGTGCTGAACCTCAAGGAGGGCGAGATGGCATGGATGTACGGCGACACGCCCACCACCAACGCCTGGAAGCAACGCCACGCCTCCACCTCCCCCACTCCCGCCGTTCCTTCTGATGTGGCATTGCCACAACACACACGCCCCATCGTCTCCATCATTGCCCTTGAAGAACAGATAGGAAGCACCACACAGACCATCACCAACCAAGCGGAAACCGACGGCGAGGGGCAACTGTTCACCAGCGACCACCCCATACGCATCGAGCTAAAGGACGGAAGACCCGCCTTCCACTTCACTGGCAAGCAACTATTCCGCAGCAATTTCCCCATGCCATCGAGCATGGAATATAGCGCACCATACACCATCTCTGCATGGATTCTCAACCCACAGGTGGAACGAAACGAGTGCATCGCCCAACTGATGCCCGACCGCCACGACCTCTCCACCATCGAGCTATGCAACGGCAGCGACCCACAGAATGGCCTCGTCATGCACAATGCCTCCTTCGAGAACAGCGGCGCACCACAAATCACGGCACAAGAGGGGCAATGGCAACATTGGACTATCACCTATGACGGTTACATGGAACGCCATTACCTCAACGGCGAGATGGTATCAGAGAAGAACATGATGCTCCTTCTCCGACCGGGCGAATACATGCAGATAGGCGCATCATTCGGGGGGAGCAACCCCTTCAATGGCTACCTACACTCATTAGACATCTACGACCGTGTATTGTCACCTGAAGAGGTGATACGCGAACACTCCAAGCCCCTCGCTTTCGACATCGACCAAGCCGAACAACAACAGCGCGAGGCGGCACGGAAGGAATTAGAAGGTGTCTCCATCGGATACACCGCACTTACCCCCACCCTTATGAAGATATGGCTCAAGGATGCAAAAGGGAACCCCTTAGAAGAGGGTTTCAACGACATTTCGTATGTCATCAAGGGCATAGGAGCCACCGAATGGTCTTCCTCATCCACATTATTATATTCCCTACCCCGCCCTGGACGTTACACCATCACGGCAAAAGCCAAGTCGCCTGACGGGGAAACGGCAGAAGTGGCAACCCAAAAGGTAAAGGCAAGGGCAAAAGACTTCGTGATGTTCGCCGACGATTTCACCACCAACACCTTGGATAACCGATGGAAAAGGCTGGTAGGCGACAAGGCGCAGGGTAATGCCCGTGCCAGCGTCTCCAACGGCATACTCTCCCTCTCCTCCGCATCGGGCAACTTCAATTCATACACCAGGGACAACGGCATCTTGCTCTACCAAGACATCGCGGGCGACTTCACCATGGAATGCAAGGTGACAGGAATGACCGGAAGCGATAGCCAGCGCACACCTGCCTACAACGAAGGCGGGCTGATGGTACTTGACGACACCAAACCATCAAACCAGCAAATCGTGCAGATGGGCATCTTCCCCAACTATAATTGCGGCAACATGCTCACCACAGTAAGCCATCACGGACAACGACCGCAATTCCCAAGGGGAAACGGGTGGCACTATGACCCGTGGCTACAGATAGAGCGGCAGGGGCAGACCTTCCATATCCGCACCAGCAAGGACGGCAAGAACTGGACGGAGACCGACGGCTCGCCCGTGGAGATGCCCAACCTTCCTAAAAATGTCAAGGTGGGAATGTTCCAAGTAACCTATACCGACAATGAGGGAATGGTATCATTTGATGACTTCAATCTTTACATCAAGAAATGAATGTTCAAAAAGACCAACCCAATAGCAAGACTATTGCTGAGTAAGCTCATTGTATTCCTCTAAAGTGAAAACGGATATTCCATTTTCCACTTTTTATTTCCATTCATTTTGGCTATAGCCGCAAACCCTTTTGCCTATAGCCGAAAACCTTTTTGGCTTTAGCCGAAAAGTGATAAATGCCCCATCCGCTCCCGACAAACATTATGGTAATGACTTAAAAGTACCCTCATAATCTTTCTCATCCGAGTTCTTTTTTGTATTTTTGCACTGTGATAGAAAATACTCACCATTCATTCTTTCAAAAAGAAATACTTTATTATCATGGAAATAAGCCAATCACAATTCTCAGTATCATCACCCAACGTGCAGCTCTGCCCCAAGGACACCAAGCCCGATATGTTCTGTATGTTGCGGCATTGCCTATTGCTTGCAGGGTGGAATTATATATAAAAGTGTGGCATCATCGCGCATAGCCTCGCGCACGATAGCTATCGCATCCTCCGATTCCAACGGCTTTTCCATATAACGAAAAACGGAATCGGAGCCAAGGGAAACAGGTACATGGCAAACAGAACCATCGTCTAAACCATCTTCCTCATATACATAATAGATTGCCGATTGTATTTTTTCCAATTCTTTCTTTTTCGCATAAACACATTTTTTCAACATTTTCGGCATTTATTGAAAATAATTGACTATATTTGCCAACGTGTTCAACATAAAGGACACATGATTGGCTCAAACATCAGCGAACTTGCACCTCGAAGATAATACGAGCCAAATAACAAAAATCACACTTATGAGCGTGTGCGCTTAATGCGCAGACGTTTCTACGGTGTGATTGGGCAGTGCAAGGCCTTGCTGATGCGTAGATTCGTTCTGCGCATTTTCGTTGATATACAATGGTATCAAATATAATAACTGATTAAGACAAAAGTAGTATGCGTCAAAATTTTTGGTCATTTATTCACATTATTTTATGGCATAATCCATCATCTGTTGCGTTTACTCCATTCCACAGGAAACAGGGGTTGTGGAAATGATATGTTTTAACTATTTTTGCCGAGAAAACAAGGTGAAATCAATTAATTTTAATAAACGCTTTTTTATAACTTAAAATAATAAAAACATGAAAAAATTACTATTCCCAATTGTAGCTCTCCTATGGATAGGAACTACAACCACCCAAGCAACCTTGCACCAAACCGAAAATGTTGTTTACGAAAGTTGGGCATCCAACAATCATCAAGACAATTCCACTTCATCAAACACTTGGACTATTGAATTATCAGAAACGGGCATTCTCTCGTTTGATTATTCTGTCAGCAGTGAATCAGGATATGATTTATTAACTGTCACACTTGACAACATAGAAATTGTCAAACAAAGTGGCGAACAAGCTGGAACAATAACCAAATCATTGGATGCTGGTTCACACACACTCGTTGCCTCGTATAAAAAAGATGGCAGCGGCTCAAATGGCTCTGACGAAGCTATCATTAGGAATATTGCAATAGGTTCCATTTCTGATATATTGGAATCTTACATTAGCGATTTGCAGATGGCGGCAGACAGCAACAGCTACCTAAACCCAGCAACGCAAGCTGAAGCAAACGAATACATTGCAGAAGTGCGGAGCAATTTGGCAGCAAAGGCATACAGCACATCTGACTATGAAGAAGTGAAAAAGCAATTGATTCACTATGCAGAGCGTTTAAGCTATGTTTACCTTGACATTAACATTACCGTGCCAGGGGCTATGGGAGACTCCATCCTAAGCAAAGTGGAGAACTTTGCCGATGTCAAGAGCATCAAACTCACGGGAAAGCTGAACGACGCTGACCTCACTACTATCAAACTCCGTTTAACACAATTGAGGGAGATAGACATGACAGATGTGAACATGAGTACTTTAATAAATAGTTTCTTCTACCAACGTTCTCTCTTGGAGATTGTCAAGCTACCCAAAGAGTTGACAACCATAGGCGAAGACGCTTTCTATCAATGTACTGGCATCAAGCACATCAACTTCCCAACCTCATTGATAGCCATTAACCGACGTGCTTTCTATGATTGTAACAATCTCCAAGAAGTCATTTTACCAGAAGGTCTGACAACTTTAGGGGAATATGCCTTTTATTCATGTGACAACAACCTATATGTGAAATTGCCCTCCACCTTGAAAACCATCAGTGCTGATACTTTCTACGAAAATGTCAAACTGAAGAAAGTAGATTTTGCAGAGGGACTGACACATATAAATAATTATGCTTTTTATAAATGCAAATTGGAAAACCTTAAATTCCCCAACACATTATATTATATAGGAGGCAACGCATTCTCATATAACAAATCTTTATCAAATATCGAATTCAATGAAGGGCTTTATCAAATTGCCGACAATGCCTTCTATGATTGCGACGCATTGACAGAAATAACCCTTCCCAGCTCCTTGGTGCTTGCCAATGAGTCGCCATTCGACTATTGCGACAATCTTGTAAAAGTGACTTGCCTTTCCATTGATCCACCCTACATGACAGACCAGATTCCATTAGGGGTGAGCATGGCTGGTCGCGAGCTCTATGTTCCCGCCCTTTCCATCAATACGTATAAACAAACATCGGGATGGGATAAGTTCCCCACCATCAAGCCCATCGACTATCTGCCTGAAACAATCAACGTAAGAAGCGATTTACACCTTACTCTTCCCGATACATTACCAAATGAATACAAACCAGTTGTGCTAATGCAATATTTATCTTCTGATGTCACTTACGGTAAATTGACAGTAAATGGCTCTGGAACACTTTCCATGTATGGCTTCAGGATGTGGTGGTCTCCTAACAATCGCTACAACAACGCTAATCGGGTAAATTATAATTCCTTAATTAATAATTCTCAAATGCGTGCAGATCATGTACAAATACAGTTTAGTACACGGAATGGTGTGTGGGCTTTTGTATCTTTCCCCTTCGATGTTAAAGTGTCTAATATAAGGACCGATTTTTATGAAGGAACGACCAATTGGGTTATCCGCAAGTATGATGGACAGAAACGCGCCAATCATGAATATTCAGACACTTGGGTTAAGATGACCGACGATGACATCTTGAATGCCGGCGAGGGATATATCATCCAAAGTAGTCGCTATATAGGAACTTCCAGTCAATATTACAGCGGATTTACTCTCAATGCCATTAACAACGAAAACAAGAACAACATCTTCATCAACACGGACGCTACCGTGACATTAAAGGAATACGAGAGCGAGTTTGCCCATAACCGCAGTTGGAACTTCATCGGCAATCCCTATCCCTGCTATTATGACACCCGTTTCATGGACTTTGAGGCACCCATCACCGTGTGGAACATGAACAACAGCACTTACGCCGCTTATAGTCCTGTTGACGATTCATACATTCTCTGCCCTGGAGAGGCTTTCTTTGTACAATGTCCCGTTGACAAGAACACCATCATTTTTAACAAGGATGGACGGCAGACAAACCATACTGCAAGGACTCTACCAGCAAACGTAAAAGCAAAACGAGCAAACAGCGTGAATGCCAATCGTACCATCGTCAACCTCAACCTCTCCGATGGCAACCATTCCGACCGCACCCGTATTGTCCTCAACGACAAAGCATCGTTGCAATACGAGATGGATAAGGATGCCAGCAAATTCATGAGTACCGAGCCAGATGTTCCCCAAATCTACACGTCCGCCAATGGCGTTGACTATGCCATCAATGAGCGACCCTTCGCTGATGGCACGGTAAACGTTTGTGCATCTATTGGGACAGAGGGAACTTACACCATTGCTTTGGCAAATGATGTCGAGGGGTATCAAGTGACACTTGAAGACAAGGCAGAACACAAGTATACCCTTTTGACAGACGGCAACGAGTATGTGTTCTCCGCCAAAGCAGGAACATACACAGACCGCTTTGTCCTCTATTTCAGCAACAAGACGACAGGAATTGAAGAGGTCGCAACGAATACACAAGACAATACCGATACCTATTCCATCGAGGGTGTCAAGGTGAGTACCCCCACCAAGAAAGGCATCTATATCCAAAATGGCAAGAAGATCATGTTGAACAAGTAATCCCGTAATGATATGAACAGATTATTAAGCATCACGCTTGTATGTCTGCTGCAATGGTCATTGGCGGTCGCTTCCACCTTCAACCTGAAGGTGGAGGTGACTCCCAATGGTGCTGGCTCTTTAAATACCAGCGGCGGGACATACGAGGAAGGAAAATCCATCAACCTACGAACATCTACAAATACTGGCTATGTGTTCAAGGGGTGGTACGATGGGGAAACATTCCTGACATCATCAACAAGCTTCAATTATACCATGCCCGCAAGGGATGCAACGGTACAGGCAAGATATGAGTTTGACCCAAAAGCACCAGACAATCCATCCATGCCTGACACCACGACCTATTATTCACTCACGGCAATTGTATCTCCTATAGGTGCAGGGTCAGTCAATACGACCAACGGCAGATATGCGGCGGGAGCACAAGTCAGTATGAGAGCCTACAACAACACGGGCTATCTCTTTATAGGATGGCAAAACGAAATGGGAGTGACTGTCTCGCCCTCCGCATCGTTCACCTACATCATGCCGCGCCATGACTCACAACTGACTGCATTATACACATTCGACCCATCCGTTCCTGCCAACCCCGCCCCCCATGCTCCTTCTTATACGGTAACGGTGGCATGTAAGCCCGAAGGCGGCGGTACGTTCAACACGACAAGCGCAAGCCAAGAAGAGGGCGGCAATGTTCGCCTATATGCCTACACCAATACGGGCTACCAATTCTTGAGATGGGAGAACGAGAATGGAGACACCTTGTCAATGGCGCAGGAATTCTACTATGTCATTCCCCATGGAAACTCCAAAGTATATGGTATCTTTGAGTTTAACCCTGCCAATCCCGCCAATCCGCATAAGAACTACTGGAACAAGGAACTCGGGGAGGTGATTGTCGATGACTTCACGGCGGGTTCTCTTGGCAGTGCGGTATCGGAAGTGATCAGCGGCAGCAACCGTAGTGATGTCACCATGATCATTGTTGCTGGTAGGATGAACAGTAACGACTTTGGCATTGCCAACAATTACACCAACTGCACGTTGCTCGACCTCAGCCGTGTCACGGGCATTACGGAAGTGCCGTCATACGCATTTGACAACACCAATCTCGAATCAGTCTATCTCCCTGCAACCATCGAGAGGATTGGCGCAAGGGCTTTCTATGGTTGTAGCCGCCTATCATCATTGACCATCTATGCCATGACACCACCCACGCTTGAGAGCAATGTGTTTACGAATGTGCCAGAGGGACTTGTCGTGTATGTTCCTGCCGCTGCCTTGGCACAATACCAAGAGGCGGAAGGATGGAAAAACTTCACGTTGCTACCTATACAGGAGGACATTCGGGAACTGACCGTCAACCTACCGGAGAATGTCCAAGCATCTGACTTTGCCAAGATGTGGTTGGAGTTGACAAACACAAAGAGCGGGCAGCGGATGCACTATGTCACCACCGACCATACCACCTATACCTTCCACAACATCATCAAGAACACCTCTTGGAACGTGGTGCTGCGCAACGAGCGCGGTGACGTGTTCGGACAAATTGACGAGGTGGAGGTGAAAGAGGAAGATCTGACCATCACATTCCCCTCCCTCTCCAAGCCGCAAGGGGTTTCCCTTGTCGTCATGACACCCAACGGCAACGATGTGACGGAACAGACAGAAGTCACGTGGACGGATGCCTCTGGCAACTACATGGCACAAGGAACATCATTGACGGGACTGCCCATTGGTTTCCAACTCAATTACCAAGTCGGGCTTTCACAAGAACTGGCCATGACCTATCTTGCACCACATCCGACGGAGTATATCTTGAAAGACGGTAGCAACGATGTCGTTTGCTTATTGCAACCCATTGCGCAAGTGCAGATGTCGGGAAAGGTGAAGGATGGTGTGACAGGACTGCCCTTGGCAGATGCCATCGTCAGCGCGTCGCAGACCTTCGGTGGGAAATACGGTAAGACGCTGAATGCCAAGACCGACAGGAACGGCACATTCACGCTCGACATCGCCAACGTACCCACCACGATGGGCTTTGCCGCGACGGATTATGTCAGCCAGACGATGGTGTGCGACTCGCTCATGGATGGCAAGACGGCATTGGCATTGCCCGATGTGTCGCTCCATCCCATCACGGGCGCAACAGTCTCTATCGAGTTCACTTATACAAGCGTCGATGGCGAGACGGTCAACTGGTACACCGACTATCAGAATGTAGACTATGCCTTGTTCAACGTGACGAAGAACCGTGACATCACACAGTACAACGTGCAATATCCGCAAATTGTATTGATGGAAGAGGTGGCGGACGGCGATGTCATCCGATTGACGGCAACGAGCCGCACCAATGCCTTTATGCCCGTGACAAGCACCGTCACGGTCAGCGACCAGAGAGCCACGGCATCATTCGGCATCACCGAACTTGGCAAGATTCAGGCATCGTTTACGAGAACTGACAATGCGGCGGTGGTAGGTACACTTTATGATGCGGCAGGCAAGTTGGTGAGGACCTACGACTATTACAACGCATCACTGACCATCAGCGGCCTCGCCGATGGGCAATATACGTTGGTGTCGATGGGAACGAGCGATTTCTTCAACACCATCTACGACCTCGCCCAACTGCCACAGACAGGACTCGCCGTGGGAACGGACTACGTGCAGCATACCGTTGAGGTGAAGAGTGGCGCTGTCTCAATCATCAGCATCGACGAGGTGCCAACGCTCAATGAGAGCAAGCTTTACTACACGGGCGACAATACTTCGTTTACAGTGAACAAGTCGAGCATCGTGGTGGGCAACTACCTCACACTGACAGGGCGCATCGACTTTAAGCCGGCATACGCCACTACGGTTAGCAATGTGCAGATGATTGTCGATTTGCCAGAAGAATATTCTTTTGTCGAGAACTCTGTAATGGTTGGCAATAACACAAGTAATTACTCACTCAATGGCACTCGATTGAGCATCCCACTAACTTACTACACCGACCGTGTCCGTTTTTGCGTCATTCCAACAATCGGGGGAAATTATGCTCCAAGCGCATTTGCACAATTCGAATTGGATGATGAAACCATTATGCAACCCATCGGATCTGCACTCTCCGAGATTAAAAACATTGAAATAATTGTACCTTCATCAACAGCAAATGAACAATTCCGAGTTTCAGGAAAAGCTGAATCTCGTTCTTCTGTAAGCATCTATTTAGATGACATTTTAGTCTCTAATGTCGTTGCGAATGCCGCAGGTGATTGGAGTACGGAATGCCAATTGATTGAACCTCAAAACTTTTCGGCACACTATGTATATGCAGTGTTTGAAAAAGCGTCTCGTCCAACATTGATTTCCGAAACCAAAGAAATCGTGTTCAACCCTCTCGATGTCCACGTAAACAATGTTGAAATGACTTTCTTGAATGGATGGAACAAAAAGCAATATTCCGTGATTTGGGACTTCGTCAATAGAACGACAAACTGTAAGAAATACGATTTCTACACAGAAACAGACATGACATTTCTTATTGATATTGCTTATCATGATACGAAGCTCATTCCCTTTGTTTGGCTACATGTCCATACCTCAGATGGAAAGGTGCGTTCGTTAAGAGCTGAATATGATGAGACCAAAGACCGTTGGATTGCCATTGACAGGTTTTCTTCGTCCTCTCTTCCAACCAATGTGTCCGTAACAATAGAAAACATGGTGTTTGACCCATCAGCCGAAGTGTCGTATGAGTTGTTAATGGATGAGTATGTAGGTGATATCAACCTCAAAGAGACCATTGAGGAACCAAACGGAAGTTCCACTTCTATCTATACTGACGGTAACGGTGATAATATTGCTTCTATTACATCATTTGCATCAAATCTTCCAGTAGCCCAACTTGTCGAGAAATATAAACAAGAAGGATTTGAAGAAGATGAGCTTATTGACGATGAATCTGATTATATTCCCGAAAATGAAGATGACATCCTTGATAACGACATCAAGGTATTGACAGATTCTAAAACAGGGTCATTAGCTCTCTTTGGTTCTGAGAAGGATTCCACTTATGTCGTAATAATACGCATTATTCGTGAAGAAGATAAGCAATCTTCAACTTCATTAGTATCATCCACTATAACCAGACGATGGAAAAGTTTTTACAAATCATACTTCGATGAGGCAAATTGTGTGTACGTTACTGTGTATAAGAGATATACAGAACATCTTGATAAATATGTAACAATAATTACATCTACTCTTGTAGCTCATGCTGTATTTATTGATTATAGAAAACTTCCACCAGGTACTAAAATACCGAGTAAACAGGTTATTGCAAAACTTAGGAGAATACGCCATTCATCTAAACGATATACCACTTGGACTACGGAATATACTTCCGTACCGGGGGACTGTCCTCCACCGCCCGATCCTCCTACGCCCCCAACTCCTCCTACCCCACCCGTAGAACCCATCCACGACCCCTCTGGATTTGTCTATGAGGGTGTAACATCAAATCGGTTAGAAGGCGTAACGGCAACTGCATTCTATAAGGAAACTGTTGAGGACATGTACGGCGACCTCCATGAAAACGTCATGAAGTGGGATGCCGAGGAATATGCACAGGAGAATCCTTTGTTTACTGATGAGGATGGTATGTATCGTTGGGATGTGCCGCAGGGTCTATGGCAAGTGAAGTTTGAAAAGGAAGGCTATGAGACAACTTATTCAGATTGGTTGCCCGTGCCTCCTCCCCAGCTTGACATCAATGTCGCCATGAAACAGAACCGCCAGCCAGAAGTGAAAATGGCACGTGCCTTTGAGGATGCCGTGGAAGTGGATTTCGACAAGTACATGATGCCCGAACTGCTGACAACGGATAACATCATGGTATTGCAGAACGGCACGGCTGTTGAGGGAACGATTGAGCTGTTGAATGAGGAAGTGTCTTACGAAGGCGAAGAGGAAACGTTTGCCTCGAAAGTGCGCTTCAATGCAGCCCAGCCATTCACAGAGAAAGAAGTAACGCTGATTGTGACCAACCGTGTGAAGAGCTACGCTGGCATTCGTATGCAAGACGACTACCAACAGACATTCGCCATCGAACAGGAAATCAAGCAAATCGTTTGCGACTCATTGCTGAGTATTGGCTACGGTAAGTCTAAGACCATGACCGTCACCGTGCTGCCCGCTTCAGCCTCGCAAGGGAAGACACTCTACGTGACCCTATCCTCATCGATGATTATCGGCACGGAGACCAACCAAGTGACTATCGGCAGCGACGGCACGGCACAGATTACCGTGACGGGCGAGTTGCCAGGCACCGCCGCCCTGACATTCTCTGTCAATGGAACGGACAAAACAGCCATGACCATTGCCAATGTGGAGCATGTCATCTATAAGACCGTCGCCATGCCTACCACAAGCATCGCCTCGGGAACATTGGTTGACATGGGAACGCTAATCACGCTTTCTTGTGCAACGGAAGGAGCCATCATCTATTACACCCTTGACGGTTCATGCCCTTGCGACGAGTCTGCCAACCGATTCATTTATGACGGCACACCCATCGTCATCAATGGAAATGTCACTATTAAGGCGATGGCTGTTATTCCAGGCATGTCCGAGAGTGATGTGGCAGAATTTGTGTACACAGTCGATGGCATTGAAGAGGTAACTTGGAACGACAAGATCCAAGTCTATCCGCTTCCCTTGCGCCACAAGGTGAACGTGAAGGCGAGTGGCAAGACCATCAAGAGCGTCACCATCTCCTCCATGAATGGAATGGTCGTTGCATCTTCCTCCAAGATCTCCAAGGAAGTGGCTCTCGATGTCAGCATGATTCCCAAAGGTGTCTACATCATCCACATCGTCACGGAAGACGGCACATACAGCCGCAAGGTGATGAAGATTGAATAAGGCATCGTTATGATAAAAGATTGAAATTGAAGATTGAAGATTGGCTGAGAACGCACAATCTTCAATCTTTTTTCAGTTTGTTCTGTATGATTCATGAGGGCAAATGGTGAAAAACACATATTTTTTCTTACCTTTGCCCTCAAAATCATAAATATATCTGACATGGAAATAACCCAATCACAATTCTCAGTATCATCACCCAACGTGCAGCTCTGCCCTAAGGACACCAAGCCCGAATATGCGTTTATCGGACGGTCGAACGTGGGGAAGTCAAGCCTCATCAACATGCTTTGCAACCACAAGGGACTTGCCAAGACATCCTCCACGCCCGGCAAGACGCTGCTCATCAATTACTTCATCATCAACAAGAGTTGGTATCTCGTCGACTTACCCGGCTATGGCTTCGCCAAACGCTCCAAGACGGTGCAAGACCAGATTGAGAAGATGATACGCAGCTATATCCTCCAACGGGAGCAAATGGCCAACCTCTTCGTGCTGATAGACATCCGCTTGGAGCCGCAAAAGATTGACCGCGAGTTCATCGACTGGCTCGGAGTGAGCGGTATCCCCTTCTCCATCGTCTTCACCAAAGCCGACAAGATCAGCAAGACGCGGGTGCAAACCAATGCCCAGCAGTGGATGGAAAGCCTCAAGGACACCTGGGAGGAGCTGCCTCCCTACTTCATCACCAGCGCGCAGAGCAAGGAGGGACGCGCAGAGTTGCTCGATTACATCGGGAAAATCAACTCCGCAAGCCATGCCGAAGGCTAAACCATCATCCTTACCTTATTCGCCATAAGTCATGTATAAGGGACAAGGCAGGAGAAATATCGCTTGGGGATTGCTGGCAGTATTTGCCGCCATGATGGCACTTACCACATTCCACCAACATCATTATGTGATGGTGGATGATGAGGAATGTGTGCAATGCGCCCATCATCTCCCCCACAGCGGACATATCTCCTGGCAATCGGCGGACACCCACGACTGTTTTGTGTGCCAACTCAGCCATACACCCTATCTGACGAATGACTCCCCTGAAACGGCGACGCATACAAGCATCGCCCGTCAACCATCCTTTTACGGCCAAGAGCATATTCCCTTGGCTCACCACCAAAACCTTTCCCTCCGCGCACCGCCACTTGTTTTGTTGATGGCATAAACCCATCATTGACGTTTCATATATTTTCTACCAACAAAACAAGTAAAGACATGAAGAAAATCATCATATCATGGCAACTTATGCTCGTATCGGCATGGGTTGTCGCCGCGCCAATACCGGGAGACTCCATCGGCAAAGACACCGTGCGGACGGACTTTTGGCGCACGAAAACCATCAGCGAGGTGGTGGTGACGGGCGTGACGGGATTGTCATTGATGAAAGAGACACCCCTGCCCTTCACGTATGTATCGAAAGAAGAATTGCAAACCACCTCTTCCACAAACGTCATTGACGCCATCGCACACCAACCAGGCATGGCGCAAGTGACCACGGGGAGCAGCATCTCCAAACCCATCATCCGAGGGCTGGGCTACAACCGCGTGGCGGTGGTCAATGACGGAATCCGCCAGGAGGGGCAGCAATGGGGCGACGAACACGGCATAGAGATGGACGGACAGGCGGTCAGTTCGGTGGAGATCCTCAAAGGTCCCGCCAGCCTGATGTACGGTTCGGATGCCATGGCGGGAGTCCTCATCTTCCACAACGACCCCATCTTGCCCAAGGGAACGATGGCGGCGAATGCCTCCCTGGGCTACCAGACGAATAACGGACTGTTTGACTATTCCGTCAACTTCGCGGGAAACAAGCAGCCCTTGTCATGGAACGTGCGCTATTCCGAGCGGATGGCACATGCTTACCACAACAAATACGACGGCTATGTGGTCAACTCACAATTCCATGAACGCGCCCTGTCGGGCTTGCTGGGCTGGCACAGGGAATGGGGAAGGAGCCATCTCACGCTCAGCTATTACCACCTGACGCCCGGCATCGTCGAGGGGGAAAGGGACGAAGTGACGGGAGAGCTGACCCTGCCTTACGAGGGATATAAGGTAAAGACATACAAGAAAGCCCTCCCCTTCCAACAAATCCACCATTACAAGGCCGTCTCCGATAACACCATCTATGCCGGCGAGGGAAGCGTGAAACTCATCGTAGGCTACCAGCAGAACCGTCGGCAGGAGTTTGAGGAGGACGCCAATGAGGCAGAACTGGACTTACGGCTTCACACCATCAATTACGACTTGCGCTACACATCGCCCGAAATGAGCGGCTGGAAGGTCGCTGCGGGCATGAATGGCATGTACCAACAATCAGTCAATGGGGGCGAGGAATTTCTCATTCCCGACTATAACCTCTTCGACTGGGGCATCTTCTCCACGGCAAGTTGGACATCCAGGCACTGGACGGTCAGCGGCGGCTTGCGATTTGACACGCGCCATACCCACGGCAAGGCGTTGGAAGGGCGTTTCAATGATTTCACCCGCAACTTCCAAGGCATGACAGGGAGCGTTGGGGCGACCTACTGTCTGACCGAACAATTACATATCAGGATGAACGTGGCACGTGGCTTCCGTTGCCCCAACATGAGCGAGATGGCTTCTAACGGCGTGCACGAGGGGAGCATACGCTATGAACTGGGGCAGGCCGACCTGTCGCCCGAGCACAGTTGGCAGGGCGATATAGGGTTAGACTTGACCACCCAATTAGCAACGGTGCAACTATCGCTCTTCGCCAACCACATCGACCACTACATCTTCTCACGGCGGTTGGCGGGTGTCACCACCGAGGGCTTCCCCACTTACCAATACACATCGGGCGACGCACGGCTATGGGGCGGCGAGGTGAGCGTGGAGTTCCACCCCGTTGACCGCCTCCATGTGATGAACTCCTTCTCGTATGTGTACTCACGGCTGCTGCACCAACCCATCGAAAGCAGATACCTCCCTTTCACGCCAGCACCAAGGTGGAATGGCGACGTGAGATGGGACATCCCCGTCTTCCACCGCCTATTGCAACACCCTTCCGTCTCCATCGGATGGGAATGCTACCTCAAGCAAGACCACATCTACTCCCTCGATGACACCGAGACGGCAACTCCCTCCTACACGTTGCTCAAGGCATCGGCAGGCACAGACATCCTCCGCAAGGGGAAAAGGATTGCCACCATTAACATCATCGCCAACAATATCCTCAACCGCGCCTACCAAAGCCACTTGAGCAGGCTCAAATATGCCGACATCAACGCCAAGACGGGACGGCAGGGGATATACGACATGGGACGGAACATCTGCGTCAAACTCACAATACCCATCGCCCTATGACCATCTTTCACCCACTACACACAGACATGGAGCGGCCGCTCACGATGAACAACCCGCTCAATTACGAACCACATCCGCTATGCCAGTTGGCGGTAGACGACCTCTTGCCACACCTCCCCCCCATAGACGAGGGGAAGATGTATGGCGTCCTCGTCGTGGAAGACGACAAGGGGCAATTGGGGTATATAGCGGCTTTCTCCGGGCAAATCAATGGACAGTCGGACATGGAAGGCTTCGTGCCGCCCATCGTTGACTACCTCCAGCCCGATGGATATTTCAAGACACGGGAGGCTGAAATATCCAAACTCAACCAACAGATAGGCATCATGCGACATGACGAGCGGCTTTCGGTGGTGAAAAGGCAATTGGATGAGTTGTTGATAAAACGCGGTCGCGCCATTTATGACCATACCATCATGATGCACGAGTGCAAGGAAAAGCGAAAGGAGAGACGGAGACAAGGGAATGTCAGCGAGGAGGAAAAACAGGCGATGATACGCGAGAGCCAATTCCAAAAGGCCGAACTGCACCGCCTCAAACTGTCGTTTAATGAGCCTCTCAACCTCCTTACCCAACAATATGAGGCTCTGCAAGGGGAAATCGACACGTTGAGAGAATTGCGCAAGCAATTGTCTGAAGACCTCCAGCAATGGCTCTTTTCCCAATTCGTGTTCGTCAATGTCAACGGGGAAAGCCGTGACCTATTGGAAATCTTCGCACATACATCGAAGAAAGTACCACCATCCGGGGCGGGCGAATGCTGCGAGCCCAAGCTCCTTCACTATGCCCTGACTCATGGTTACAAACCATTGAACATCGCCATGTTTTGGCATGGGCCATCGCCCAAGACACTGGTACGCCACCATCTACAATACTATCCCGCCTGTCGTGGCAAGTGCCTGCCCATCCTCGCGTGGGTGTTGCAGATGGACTTGGAGGGCAAAGTGGACGAGAGCAAGCCGCTCCCGAAGCTTGACATCATCTACGAGGATGACGACATCATCGTGGTAAACAAACAGCCAGGGCTACTGAGCGTACCCGGGAGAATCAAGGGCGAACCCTCTGTCTATAGCCTTTTGTGCGAACAACGACCCCATGCAGAGCGCATCATGATGGTGCATCGACTGGACCAACTCACCAGTGGACTTCTCATTGCCGCCAAAAACAAGGAGGCGCACAAGGCCTTGCAAGAGCAGTTTGAGCAACGATTGGTGAAGAAACAATACGTGGCAATCCTCTCCAAGCCAATGCCAAAAGACCGTTGGGAGGGTACCATCTCGCTCCCCTTGCGCCCCAGCCCTTTCAACGAGCCATACCAGGAAGTAAACTTGACGGATGGAAAAGTCGCCGTCACGGAATATCGAATGCTCGACGAGCGGCGCATCATGCTCTTCCCCCATACAGGACGCACCCACCAACTGCGGGTACATTGCGCCCACCACATGGGCTTAGACAACCCCATTGTTGGCGACGGACTTTATGGAAAGCGTTCCGACCGCCTCTATTTACACGCCGAGCGCATCGAGTTTTGCCATCCCATCACAAAAAAGCCCATGACATTCCACATACCAGCGGCTTTCTGATTTCATGTTTGTTCCAAGAACTTATGTTCTATTGCTCATTCGTTTGTAGCATACGGAGCAATGGTTTACATCATACAGAGCAATGGTTTGTAAGATACAGAGCAATGGTTTGTAGCATCGAAACCAATGGTTTATACCAACAAAAAAGGCGCGACACAATCTCTGTGACACGCCTTTTTAGTTCATAGTTCATAGTTCATAGTTTAGAGTTCATTTTCCCTCACCCAATAGCCATACCTAACTTTGCAGATATCTTGCACAAGCAGTTTGACCCTTTAACACATTGTCTATCAGTAAAGGTCAAATCCAGAATCGTTTTCCGTATCGGAAAACACTGTCTTCACCAACAGAAAGCACCGTTTTCAGTATTGGAAAACGTTTTTGTATGCCAACAGCAGCGAAAATAAACGCCTTTGGCGTGAAATCAAACAAAATCCTTTTCAAAATCTCACAAAATCATTTTGGATCATTTTGAATCCCATTTTGTACAATTTCTGCACGTAGTGCATCATATTAGTCAATCGCCTACGGCGAGAAATCAAACAAAATCCATTTCAAAATTTCATAAAATCATTTTGAAACATTTTGAATCATTTTGAATCTCATTTTGTACAATTTCTGCACGTAGTGCATCAAATGTGTGCGCCAAGGACACCAAGAACAGGGGAAAAAGCATCAGAAAAAGCGATTTCTGCATGTTTTTTGAGGCCTTTGAGAGGAGTAATTTGCAGAATTCTGCGCCTTTTGCAGGCTTCGACATAGCCAGGCATAGTTCGTTGCATACTTTCCGTTTTTTCATACTTTTGGGCTATTATTTGCAGTTTTTTGTTCCAAAGGATAGTTATTTCCGAAAGTTTTTATAATTTTACAAGCAGAATTGCGAGGATGGCTGATGCTGTCTGAGCAAGTGCATGGCAGTAAATGTCGATAACGGGGCTACGGTCGCGTGTAGGCAGGAAACAGGACTCCGATGGGAGTGCGGGCTGCGGTGCAAAGATTTTTGATGGAATCATCAAGTCGTATCATAATGACTGAGGTTTAAGTGTTTAATGTTGGCGCATGAAACGAAAAACAACCTCGGACAGGGATGCGCCGTTACGGCGTACCCTTTTCCGAAAGTTCGTTTTTCAGGGTTTGCGCCAACTACCCAACACTTAGGACTATTAGGGATTGGGTACCCTTTTTGTGTCCTGTTGTTTTATAACTTAGATCAGATAACAATTAGATTTAAAGTTGGCGCTTTATGATGAATCTAAAACAAACATCTGTCTCTCTGAGTCGTATCCTTAATCGTGTACGGCTATGAGAAGGCATATAGATAAGGCTGAACTTATCAGCAAGTTACAGACCTTGGAGGGTCTGACTAATGAAGAGCGTAGCAATCTTATAGACCTCCTGCGTCAGCACAAGAAATATGGATTGGTGTGGGAAGACAAACCTGAAGATGTGGAGGAGCGTCTTCGCGATGAACTGCCCGTGCTTAAAGAGGTGAAAGAACGCTTTATTTCAAGCGATGCCCCCGATGCACCTAATCATATTTTGATTGAGGGTGACAACCTTGAAGCACTCACCGCCCTTTCTTATACCCATGAAGGAAAGATTGATGTTATCTATATCGATCCGCCGTATAATACAGGCAACAAGGACTTCGTCTATAACGATTCGTTTGTGGATACAGAGGACAGCTATCGTCACTCCAAGTGGCTCTCGTTTATGAGCAAACGACTGAAGATTGCAAAACGGCTTCTTTCTGATAAGGGGGTTATTTTTATTTCGATTGATGAAAATGAATTGGCTCAACTGAGAATTATTGGTGATGAAGTCTTCCTCCAGAAGAATTTTGTCGGTCAATGGAATTGGTATAAATCTGCAACACCTCCAGCATTGTCAAAGAAGATAAAGCGAAATATAGAATATATTCTTTGCTGGCAAAAAGGAGAAAACACAGAGAAATTTAAAGGGTTACAGAAAACAAGCAGTAGTAACGATCCTTTTACAAAGCCCCAAAACACCTTTAAAGAATTGCTTTTTGCTGCAAATTCCATTACTTGTAAAATGGACGATGGTATTTATCCAATAGGAATATATGGTACAGACAAGTTTCCTAATGAGTTGTTGGATGATTTGGTTGTTGAAGGAGGAAAAAACAAATTTCCAGTTAGGTTTAAGAACCGATTTATTTGGATACAAACAACACTTGATGAGAATATCAAAAAAGGCTTGTATATTGAATTATCAAAAAAGTTAGTGTTATCATATAAGCGTAGTGATTATGCTCCAGAAGTTCCTCCTAATCTTATTGATACATCGTTAGGTGTTGACACAACTGAAAATGCAGGGCGTCAATTAATTGAATTATTTGATGGAAGAGTCGTATTTGATTACCCGAAGCCAGTGTCTTTACTAAAGTATGTGTTGAATTTCCCTTATGGCAAAGATTCCACTATTCTCGACTTCTTCGCAGGTTCAGGCACGACCCTTCATGCAACTATGCAACTCAATGCAGAGGACGGCGGACATCGCCAATGTATTTTGGTGACTAACAACGAGAACAACATCTGTGAGGAAGTGACCTACGAGCGCAACAAACGAGTAATTAACGGCTACACCACGCCAAAAGGTGTAAAAGTTGAAGGTCTAAAAGCAAACACGCTACGCTACTATAAGACGGACTACATCTCTCGTGACAGAACTCAGAAGAACATGAGGGACTTGGTGGCTGCTGCCACAGACTTGCTGTGCGTCAAAGAAGATTTGTATGAAGAAAAGAAAACCTTTGGACGCTTTAAGCTAAAGCCTCAGTTGGCTCGCTACTTCAATAACGGCAAGCGACACATGCTGATAGTCTGTCGTGAGGAGTTGATAGACGAGATTGCTGAGGAAATCAAGAACCTCGACTTTGCAGGCAAGCGTCTGAAGATTTATGTATTCTCTCCTGGCCGTTATGCTTTTACAGATAACTTCCGTGAGGTGGAGGATAAAGTAGAACTGGTGGCTCTGCCAGCAGCTATCTACGATGCCTATCAGAAAGTGTTGCCAAAGCGAAGGGAGAAACTATTGGAAGTTTTGGAGAAGGAAGAGGGAACAAAAATCCCTACTGATCTATTTGATGGGCAGGGAGTATAATGGTATCTTGTATGGACGGATTAGGGTTTCATTGTACTGAACATAGAGGTTTCCGCATCAAAATAAGCGAGAGCTTCTTCAGCCTGCGGATGATTTCGAGGAATGATAATAGCTACATATTCTTTGGTTCCTGGAATCTCTCCCTTGACTTCTGCTGTTTTGAAGTAATAGCGCTCTTGTTGACCGGCTTTGTTAAACCAAAAAGAGAAAAGGCGTGCCCTTTGAGCTTGTTGATCACCTACCGTGCTACACATATAGAGCATTATGTCCGGGTTTGTACGGAAGAACTCTTCAATAATGCAAAGAACAGTTTGTGCAACCTTTGCATCACGAGGAGAGTCCTTCTGATTCATATTCGCAAGACTGAACCAATAAGCATTAAAACGTGGTGTTTCTTCCTTGTCGAAGCAGACCAGATACTTTATGTCGTAGTCAGTTACAAAGTAAAGGTTATCACCTTCTGCCCACACGGTGTAGTCAGAGAAAATGTTTATGTAGTTGACATCAAGACGATTCATCAGTTATGCGAATTCGAAATCGAATTTGTGCTGTTCTTTGGCCTCTCGCTTCATGCGCTGTTCTTCTTCGTACATAGCATGAGCCTGTTCTTCTACTTTTTGATACCAAGCCTTGCGACGCTTAAACCAAGCTCTAATCTCCTCAGGAGTTCTGTGTTCAAAAGTAGTGTTCTTAGCTTCCATGATGATAACTCTTTAATATTTCTGATTGCAAAATTAAGAATTAATTCTAAATAAATAAAGAAAACGCCGATAAATTGATATGAAAGAGATAAAGTACCAACAAAAATATGTTCGCGAGTTAGTAGACAAAACCATTGACCTACTTTGTTTGACGGGACATAGAAAGACTTTGATATTCAAGGCTCCGACAGGTTCAGGTAAGACTGTGATGGCCTCGCAGATGTTGGCTAATCTGACTGAGGAACTACAGAGCCGTGGTGATAGCCTTTACCAGCAGGTGGCTTTCATCTGGATTGCCCCAAACAAGTTACATCAGCAGAGCTATTTCAAGATGAAGAACTACTTTACGGAGACACGCCTACTGAAGCCTGTGATGTATGACGAGATAGACCAAAGCGAGGGCGTGATACGTCCTGGCGAAATACTGTTTGTGAACTGGGAGAGCATCAATAAGGAAAAGAACGTGATGGTGCGCGACTCAGAGCAGAATGCTTCGCTCTATGAGATTACTCGCAGAACTCAGGAAGAACAAGGTCTGCCTATCATCGTGGTGATTGACGAGGAGCATTTGTTCTGGTCGAAGTCGGCAGATAAGAGTTCGAAAGTTCTGCAAAAGATAAATCCCAAGGTAGAAATACGCATTTCGGCAACGCCCAAGACCAACTCTGACCATAAGGTGACGATTTTTCGCGAAGAGGTGGTCAGGGAAGAGATGATAAAGAAGCAAGTGGTGTTGAACCCTGACATCACTAAGGGATACAACGATGAGAACGAACTGAATATCCACCTGATTCAATGTGCTTTAGAGAAGCGCAGACTGTTGGCTGAGGCTTATAGAAAGGAAGGAACGAACATTAATCCGCTGTTGTTAATTCAGCTACCTAATGATACTACAGAGAGCATGACAGCAGAGGATTCTGCTATTGCAACCCAGGTGAAGACATACCTGAAAGAAATAAAGGATATTACGACGGACAATAAGAAATTGGCTATTTGGCTCTCTGGCGAAAAGGAGAACTTGGAAGGTTTGGAAGAGCCAGACAATATGACGGAGGTGTTGTTGTTCAAACAGGCCATCGCGCTTGGTTGGGACTGTCCACGAGCAGCGGTATTGCTCATCTTCCGTAAACTGCAGAGTAACCAGTTTACCATTCAGACGGTAGGTCGCATTCTCAGAATGCCTGAACAGAAGTTCTATAAGAACGACTTGCTGAATGTGGGCTATGTCTATACTGACATCAGCAAAGACCAGATACAGATTGTGGCTGAGGATATGGATTATCTGAACAAAGATGCGCTACTGGCTATCCGTAGAGAGGATCTGCAGAACGTCGCTTTACAGTCGTATTACAGCGTTTATAAGAGTTCAGACCGTAATCGACTGGGCCCAGACTTCAAGAAGGAATTGATAGACTGCTTCAGTCGCAACTGGTTAGTGAAATGGGAACAATTCAGTTTCAGTTTTGATGATGAAGAGATTCCTGACTCAGAGCCTGACGAGAGTATTGCTGCACAAAACAGGAAACAAGTGGAGCAGAGCGAGCATATTAAGTTTGACGTGCTCCGTTTAGGTGTTGAAGTGCCAGAGAATATCGTGTTCCAAAACGAAGTTGGCATTATCGATATTGATAAGCGTGAACGTAAAGAGTTTGCCAAGAGTGCGGGCGAGGTGCATCGTATCTATATCGACTTCTGTCGTTCGCTACTCGGAAGCTTTGAGAAGGCGCATAGCACAGATGTGTTAGCTGGATATTTGTTGCAGGCGATGGAAATACTCTTTGAATTGTTTGAGACAGATGCAAAGAAGGTGATTCTTTATCATGCCAACAAGCCCAAATTTACAGATATTATCACCAAGGCACTTGCTAATTATGAGCGAAAGTTGCAGGAACGTCAGCGTAAGGCTAAGGAACGTGCCTTCGAGCAATACTCATGGGAGGTACCAGCTGAACGACTCTACAAAGAGAGTACTCATCATGTGATGCCCAAGGTGGAAGAACATGCGCTATTGCCATTCATCGAATTGAATACCGTTTCGACACCAGAGCGTCGTTTCTCTGAATTTTTGGAAGCCAACAAGGAGTATATCGACTGGTGGTATAAGAACGGCGATGAGGGCAAGCAACATTACTCCATACCTTATACGATGTCGAATGGTGAAAAGTCATTGTTCTACGTTGACTTCATCGTAAAGACAAAGAACGGGCAGGTGTTCCTCTTTGACACGAAATCAGAAATGAGTGATTCAGAAGCTCCCAACAAGCATAATGCCTTGTTGGTATATATGAAAGAACCAGAGCGTGAAGAACAGCATTTGCAAGGTGGAGTCATCATAGAGAAAAACGATAATTGGTATTATTCTAAGTTCCCCATCACAACAACCAGCGACGTGACGGGATGGGAAGCTTGGTATCCAGACGAGTACAGATAAATAAACAAACAGATATATGGCAAAGGGAATTGACGGAGTGTTTCTCCATTATGGTGTCAGGAAAGAAGACATGGCTTTGATTGAGCAGTCATGCCAAGAAAACGACATCGACGCGAATTGGCTCAAAGAGTATATTCTGAAACCTTACAATGAGGAGCGTAACAACCAAGGCGTTCTGACTGTAGATGATAAAAAACTTGCCAAAATCTTAAAGAAGGCACTTAAAAACATTTAGAGCCATGAAGATAAAGAGAATTTATGCCGAAAACTACAAGACCTACAAGAACCTTGACCTAAATTTGGAGGTAACCAATGACCGCCCCATCATATTGATAGGCGGTGGCAATGGATGTGGTAAGACCACACTTTTTGATGCCATTTACCATGCGCTCTATGGCCTTAACGTGAAAACACCACACCAATTTGAGGAACTATTCAACGCTGGGGAAAGATTGGCATCAGGTCTGAAGAATAAATATATTGTTCTCCAAGTGGATTTTTCTGGAATGGTTTTGAATACAGAGCAACAGTATAGGCTGAAACGTGCTTATATGTTGGCTGATGACCGCGTGCTTGAGTCTGTCACATTGTCAATGGGCGGAAATACATTTGTTTATGGGTCAGGCTCTACGGCACAGCAAAGGGCAACCAACGAAGAAATAGTTAATAAGATAATTGCAGCCAATCTTCCTAAGGAATTGAGTTATTATTTCCTCTTCGATGCCATGAAGACAAGCGAACTATTGAAAGAGGAACAAATCAACAAGTTGATTGAGAAGAACATCAATTCGGTGATGGGTTTCAATAAGTATAGTCGTATGCGCAAAGGTGCCGAAACGCTTTTGGCAGAGAAAAAAGCGGAGCGGTTGGAGAATGAGAACCAACGCTTGGAATATGGCAAGCTGACCGCCACCAAAGAAGACCTGACTAAGAAAGTGGAGCAGTTGAGCGATGAATATGCAGAGGCTTTGGACTATGCCAATGAGCATCAAGAACAATACAACCAACTCAAAGAAGGTCGCAATGCAGACGATGTGACGAGGGAGAAGATGCAAAAGATAGAGCAATCTATCCAGAACACACTTAAATCGGAAAAAGAATATAGGCAAAACCTCGATAATCTATCAAAGGACATCGAGACAAAGGTGATATTCCCGAAGTTGGCAAGTCTGCTTAGCACAGAAATTGAAGTTATCCTCCATACGAAGGAAGACGTGGCGACCGCTCGTGTCAATCTTCTTTCAGACAAACAGATAGAAGTGTTTACAAATAGCCTCGTGAAACTTATTCAGGAGCGATATTATGCAGGACAAGTCATTGACGTTCCTTCACTAATAGAGGAAATGAAACAACATCAGGAACGAGAGAATAAGGTGGAAGATAGATTTGCATTCCTCAATCCGAAAGACATACAAAGATTGAAAAATTTGGTATATGCCGCTGTGGCCAATCCGTTTACGTTACTCGATGACCAACGAGTGCGCTTGAACCAGGAAATCCATGATTTGCCAAAACTACGTGAATTGCAGAAAGACTATCAGCGAGCCCTAAATGGAAGTGATTATTCTATCATAGAACTCTATGAGAATAATACAAAAAAGATAAATGAACTGAAAGAAGATATAGAGAAGAAGAAAGATGAAATACGGGATTTGGGTAAGAAAATTGCCACTTACGATTACGACATTCCTCAAATACCCGACCCGCAATATGACTTGCTCTGTAAATTGCCTGACTTCTTTAAGGACCTTTCCATTAAACTACTTCGTGCGAAAAAAGCAAGCATAGAACGTATGATGCGCGACCAACTGAATGAAATACTGGTGGTATATAAAGGTGTGATCGGCAGGGTGGAACTGTCATCTGGTGGGGTTGACGATATTTCTTTCAAGATATACCACAAAGACGGTAATGAGATATATCTTAGCCAACTGAATGCTGGTGCTAAACAAACCGTGATGCAAGTACTTCTGAAAGTGCTTTATAATCTTGGAGACTATGAGCCTCCTGTAATGATTGATACCGTGATGGGTGTGCTCGATAAAGAAAGCCGTGAAGTGATTCTTGAAAGTTACTTCCCCGACCTTGCACATCAAACAATCTTGCTCAGTACTGATACGGAAATTACGACTGAACATGATTTTGCCAAGATCCAGGCTCATGTGGCAAAGACATATACGCTCCATCGTGACAAAGAGAAACAATGTACATTCATCACAGAAGATTATTTCGGACTTAACACACAAGATTTTTAGACGTTATGAACAATATCAATCAACTTACAATAAAAGGTGTTACGGCTGTGCAAGGAATGCACGACCGTATTATGGACGTGAAGACATTGCTCGAACAACGTCTGAATCTTATTGAGTATACGGAGAATGTGCGCCCAATCGTTTTGAATTTTAGTGTGGTCTTGCGACTTTGTTTACTTGCTGGTCTTAGCGACAAGTCACCAAGACGGATAGATGATCTTGCTGATTATAACATAAAACTTGCAAACACACCATACGCTACAACATTCTTCACAAAGTCTGATATCGGCTCAATGTTTGAAACCTTATTGAAACTTCGCTACCATGATGTGGATGCCGACTGGACTTCAGCAAATCTTGTAAGCAGAGTTATGGGACGAGAAATTTTAAGGGGCAGGGATATTTTGTTGAAGGAAGGAGCCATAGATGAATGGCTAACCTACACGCCGTTGCGCGGTGGGAGATCTATTTCGGCCATTCCAGAACTTAATTTGCTTATCGGTGAATATGACAATGGCATGGAAGCATATCTTGATATCAATAGCCGAAACATTGCCAATACGCAGATTCTTGTTGCAGGAACGACTGGTTCTGGCAAGTCAAATCTTTTGGCTGTGCTTATCAACCAGATAAGAAGTGCTTCTTCTGATACTCATTATCCTGTCAACTTCCTTTTGTTTGACTACAAAGGAGAGTTCTCTGACCCAGCCAATGAAGATTGGTTGCAAAAGTTTGATACTGATAGAACGGCTATTCTCAATCCGATTGAGAAACCGTTACCATTTACTCCTTTCAAGGATTTTAGTGGTCGTCCCATCAATGAAGTGAATCTTTATGCAACTACGTTGGCAACCGCTCTTAGTTCCATTTCACCTGCTCGAATCAGCGCAAATATGGATAATCGACTAAGCGAGGCCATTATTAACGCATATAAAGAAAAGCAGCTGAAACCTATCACTTTCTCAGAGATGTTGGAAAACTATATTGCCTTATTACCAGAACGGAAACAAGACGATACGGACAGCGTGATTTCTGTATTGAGCCAATTGGTGAGAAACAATATATTTGCTGAAAAAGACCAGATTGACTTGATTCATAACTGCTACATCATCAATCTTGGTGGATTTGAAAAAGACGGTATCATGGCTAAAGCCATCGTGTACTTCGTTATTTCTAAACTCAACAACATCTATGAAAAGCTGCCTAAGCAGGCTGTCAACGATGAGAGGGTGGAACTGCGCCACTTCACGGTCATCGATGAAGCACACTATATGTTGAGTTTTGAAAACAAACCACTCCAAAACCTCATTGCCGTAGGACGCAATAAGGGTATGAGCATTATTCTTGCCACACAGAACATGGAAAGTTTCAAGAGCCGACATTTCGATTTCTATGCTAATGCGCAATATCCGCTGATTATGAAACAACAACAGCAGAACGACAATGTGTTGAGAGACCTTTTTGGTGTATCAGGGAACGCATTGCTTGAAATAAAACATGCCATTGCAGGTTTGCAAAAAGGCGAACTGATTACAAAGGATGCCAATAATATGGCCCTTGGTATCGGCAAACATTGGCAGAAAATCAAGGTTACACATTTAATATAAAATGATGACTATTTGGGAAGCGTACTGCGATATAAAATTGCGTAACATATTTAAGCATGAGTATCTTACAGCACAAGGTTACACACCTTCAAAAGCTCAAGACATCATGACAAAATACAAGAATTACATTGATCGTTTCAATGGAATTCCTGATATTATTGAAATTCGCCAGATAGAATCTGTTGCTGATATGATGGAAAAATTGGATTTCATTTTCAACAATAAATGGCAAAATCATATAAAAGATAGCTACCGCATTTTACCTAAAACATTTAGACAGTATGGTCTTTTCCTGAAAGCAGAAAACACAAGGCAGATTAGGACTTTCATAGCAGATGTAATTCCAAATGTCACAGAGATTAAGGATAAGAATTTTGGTATTACAGAGTATGAAAAGCCATATATAAAAGAGGGGAAATTGACAATCATTTCAAATCCGAATTTGATAGTCTTATTAAAAGATTGTGTAAATAGTAATCTTTTAGCAACATCTGATTGCATAAATGTTGTTCATACATTTTATAACCAATCATTTCCTCTAATGTCTGACCATGATTGGCAGAAACTTATTGAGAAGTTATTTGATAAAGACAAGAAAAAAGAATCCAGCAAAACAGGTGCAAAGAAAACAAAAATACACCTTGTTATGAACTCTATAGTTGATGTGGTTGTTCAATCTTCTGTCGCACTAAGTTTGGTTTGCAATTATATTGGAAAGGAAAAAATCTCTAAATTAAAAATAGAAATGAAAGGGATGTCACTTGTTACGAGAAACGTTCCATTTGGCAAAGAAAAATTTTACTGTCCTATTGAAGATGGATGGTTCTTGAATGTTATAGGGGACACAAAAGATAAAGTCAAAATAATTAGATTCTTGGGAATGTATTTCCACATAGATATAAAAACAGAAATAGTAGCGTAACTATGGAAAAATAAAAAAGCATACGAGGCAATCGACTAAAAGGCGTACGACAAATGACAAATAGGAGAAACATTTCCACCGCCGAGCACTTTGCCGTTGGGCGTACTTGTTGCGCTTTATACCATAGCAGACCTGAGTCTCCTATTGTTTGAAGAAGGCGACTTTGTGAGTTTCGGGCTGCTGTTTGATGTTTAAAATCCATCATGTGACACCTCAACTTTAGAATCCGAAATCGACCACCTCGTTTATGAACTATATGGGTTGACGGAGGATGAAATCAGAATCGTAGAAGAAGTGCAAAAGAAATGATGAGATAAAGGAAACAATATTGAAATTATTTGTCATCATAATGCCCATAGGCCGAGAGAACATCAATGTAAACCTCGGTCTCAAAGATTTCATAGATTAAACGATGCTTCTTGGTAATGGTACGGCTCCACTGACCACTACGGTCACCCTTCAGTTGCTCAGGGTGCCAGTTCCTGTCTTTGGATGCTCTTTCAGTTCCTGAATGAATTTGTCAACTTTCTTGTAAGCTGCTGGCTCAGAGCGTTTCAGTTTCTGAAGGTCTTCAATCGCTTTAGGAGAATAGATGATTTTGTACATCAGCCCACTCTTTGTAGAAAATCATCCAATGACTCATCTGGAAGCATCTCGACACCTTCACCACGCTTAATCTGTTCCCTTGCCTCATCTACGCGGGCAAAGAACTCTTCTTTTGTTAAGAGCGTAGGGCCTTCCTTTTCTGCAACGAGTTTACGCAGATACTTGGCGGCTCGCCTCAGCAGATTTTCATCTTCGGCTATGATACTCATGTTGCGAAGAATCTCAGCATTCAGCTGTATTGCAGTCATAACTTCTTTCCTTTATCTGATGCAAAGTTAAGCATAAAAACCGAATAAACAAATAAAATAAGATAAAATGAACAAAGTGAATACGACACCACCATGTCCTTATTACAACGCAACAAGGGTCGTACCGATGATTGGCACGACCCTTTTTCCACATACTCCTGACTTCGGGAAAAAATTTGTTAAATCCCGTAACTGCCTGATAATCAGATATGCGTTTTCTGGCTTGGGTGACTCGGAAAATTGCACGCGAAATAGAACGCCGTACCCCCCTACGAGGACTTCTTGATTTAGGCGAT
>JAFRRN010000034.1 GCA_017428055.1 Prevotella sp. | reverse complement strand
GTTGTCCAAAGAATAAGTGCCAAGACCTATTTTTGCAAAAAACATTGCACACTTAT
Source organism: Prevotella sp. (assembly GCA_017428055.1). GTDB lineage: Bacteria > Bacteroidota > Bacteroidia > Bacteroidales > Bacteroidaceae > Prevotella. Next base: position 79,191 of record JAFRRN010000034.1, on the reverse strand, counting down.
ATACTTTTTGTGGTTTACAAAAGTTAAATACGTTAAATTTGTATCTTTTCTAATCTCTGTAGAATCTACGTCATCACTTTTCTACCGTTTAACGCGCAAGTAACTGACATAAAGCAACTTGTAAATACCAGGGCTGTAAAAACCTCAAGTCAATTATAATCCCAAATAGCGTGACAACGATTGGAGGAGGAGCTTTTTATCAATGCTATAGGCTTGAGTCAATAAATATTCCTGATGGTGTAAAAGATATTAAAAGAGGAACTTTCTGCGGCTGTTTTGACCTTAAATCTATAGAAATGCCTAATAGCATTACGCAAATTAGGGCGTTTGCTTTTCGTAACTGTCGATTTCAATCCATAGTGATTCCTGATGGGGTTACATACATTGGTAATGAAGCTTTTTCTAATTGTCGGCATCTAAAATCATTATCATTAGGTAAAAAAGTTCTTGAATGTAGACTTGGTGAACAATTTGTTGCCAGTGCCTTTGATAAATGTGATAGTTTGGAAAAAATTGTTTTCCATTGCAATAAAATTGGATGGCGTTATTATAATGATTCCAGATACAACAACTATGAGATTTATAATCGGAAGAATATAAAAGAAATAATAATTGGAAAAGAAGTGACAAATATAAAGGATGATGCTTTCTGTGACTATAATAGCCTTACATCTATTATTGTAGAAGAAGGGAATCCATATTATGACTCTCGAAATAATTGCAATGCATTAATCTATACTAACAGTAACAAATTATTAAAAGGTTGTCAAAAAACAATAATTCCTAATGGCATTACTACTCTATCCAATAAGGCTTTTTATAATTGCAAATCTCTTATCTCCATAACAATTCCTAATAGTGTTGTATCTATTGAAAAGGATGCCTTTTATGGCTGCGGTGGTTTGGTGTCTATTGCTGTTGAGAAAGGGAACCCATATTACGACTCTCGTGACAATTGTAATGCAATTATTCAAACTGATAGCTGCCGTTTGATTAGGGGTTGTCAAAATACTATAATTCCCCAAAGCATACAGACCATTGCAAGCTATTCCTTTAATGAATGTTATGATCTTACTTCGATAACAATACCTACAGGTGTATCTTGCATAGAAGACGATGCTTTTTCGGGTTGTTATAATCTTTCTTCATTAACAATTCCCGCAAGCATAACAAATATGGGAGAATGGGCTTTTAATTATTGTCGTCTCAAATCTATTATTTGTTATTTACAAAAGCCCTTTCCATATACATTTAAAACCAACTTTTCTACTAAAATATATGATTATGCCACCCTTTATGTCCCAGCAAGTTTAACGGAGTTATATCGTAATACGGAAGGATGGAAAACTTTTAAAGACATTCGACCTATTGGAGAAATGATGTCTATACAAGTTTGGGATGATAATAATGAAGACATAACTAATAAAGTTAATATAATATGGTATGATCATGAGGGTAAGATTATTGGAACAGGGAGTTATCTTGGCGGTATTGAAGATAATGATGAAATATATTATTCTATCGTTCTAAATGAAGAACTTGGACGTATATACCGTGAAGTGAAAATGCAACCTATAACATATAATAAAAAAACTATATCAAATCAATTAGAACGAATAGAGGAAATAACTATTCATGGTAAAGTTTCAATTTATGAAACCGCTATTCCACGAGCTGGAGTAAATCTTATTCAATGGTTGAATGGCAAATATGAATATACGACAAACTCACTGACTGATGCCAATGGTGAGTTTTCTCTAAATGCCTATAACGACTCTACCGAATTGATTATCACCGCCAATGGCTATATTGACAAAAAAATTATTCGTAAAAACCTAAATGATGGCGGTGAGTTTGGTGATATAGAGATGACAGAAGTAAAGGGAAAAATTGTTGTTCTGAATCTCGATTACCAAGAGGCTACAAAAGAAGAAAACGAACCAATTATTCAAAATTGGTATTTAGACACACGTAATATTGATTATAGTGTGTATAACTTGACCAAAGAAAAAGAAATAAATGATTTCGCGATTCAACAAGGGAATATAGTGTTACCTACGGGAGTAGATAATGGTGACAGAATTAAAATAACTGTTCGTAGCTTGAATGGAAAATTCGCAGAAGTATCTAATGAATGTACTATAACAGACAAAGATTCTACCGAAGTTTCACTTCACCTTTTGGCTTTAGGTGGCATTGAGGCAAATTTTGAACAGGCAAATGATGAAAGCCTATTAGTCATGCTTTATGATAGCACAGGACAATTTGTCATGCGTACAATTTGTTCTACATCTCGTTTGACTTTAACAGACTTAACTTCTGGAAAATATTCCATAATAACAATGGGTTATAATGGAACTATAGGCACAGTTGCAAACATTTCTGATTATACAGTTTTGGATTTGCATGAGCATATTGACTATGTGAGAAATGATGTAATTGTTCGTAATGGTTTTATTACATGTGCTTATGTTCCGTCTGTCCCAGAATTAGATGCTTCTAAATTTGAATATATGGGTGAAAACACCTCTTATCTGTCAAATAAGATGCAATTAGTGGTAGGTAGTTTTATCACTATGACAGCTCGCTTGATTTTTAAAGAACAATATGAAGGAAAAATCAGTGATATAAAAGTGATTGTTGATATACCAGAGGGATGTGAATTTGTTCCTAACTCAGTTGTAATAGGGACACAATCAGTACCTCATGTCCTAAATGGAAACCGTTTATATATTACCGTCGATGAAAATGACCTTGATCAACGTATTCGTTTCTGCATAGTTCCTACTTTAACAGGAACATATATAACTACCGCTTGTGCTGAATTTGATTATAAAGGTTCAAAGATTCAACCCATTGGACAAATACAGTTTGAGGCTACTTCTGGTGAATTATACATACCCTCTACCACTAAAACACCAGAGATAACAATAGGTGGAATTGGTGTGCCAAAAGCAGAAGTCGAAGTATATGATAATGAAAGTCTAATTGGGATAACTACAACACTTGCCAATGGAAAATGGAACTTAAAATGTGAGTTGAATAAATCATACAATCTTTCTACGCATAATATATATGTAAAGTATCGTTATTTAAAAAACATAGTGGGTAAGACCGAGTCGATAGAATGTCTGTATGACATGAATGCTATTACGGCAAAGAGAGTGACGATGTTGAATATTGCTCATCCTGCAGGTAACCTTACACCTACGCTATATGAGTCAGTATGGGATTTCCTAAATATTGATAATGGAAAAGACTATTATTCATATTGGCCACAATATCCAGAATTTACGTTTTTGATAGATTTAAGTGAAAATGATACAACAAAAGTATCAGATGTCACTCTGCATGTAAAAACCACAGATGGTGATGTTCGCAAACTTCCTGCCATATATGATGGAAAACAAAAATGCTTTGTGGCAACGGGTTCTTTTGGTTCTTATAGTTTGCCCGTGACGGTGAGTGTGGAGTTCAAAACTAGTAGAGTATATGATTTTACAGAAGCTCACCAATATCATATTCAGAGCATTGTTGATTTACTCGGAGAATTTTATAACAAATCATACAATGAATTCAATGCTTCAATTGTTGAAATTAATGATAATGGTTTTTCGTACTATTGTGGTACTGATGAGTCTAAAGACTCAATCCTTTGTGAAGTAAAAATACTTGATTATGAGGATATCATACAGATGATGCGTGGTGTGCAATTCTATTATGCTCCAGAAGAGTCGCAGGCTTACTATTATGAGGAAACCGAGAGTACGGCATCTTCAATCTTTATTGATATAAATAATAATCTAGCTTTTAAGCTAACTATGTCAATTGAAAAGAAAAATAGCAGCCAAAAAAAAGTTTTGCCGATGGCTTTAATATCTTTCGGTGAACTAGTGTGGAATGGTTATAAAGTTTATGACTTTTATAATGACTTTATTAGTCCATATTTAGATCATGTAAACCGCATGAGTTTTTTTTATGATTTGTTGCATACGACGGAAATAAGGCTACAAAATGCCAAGAAGAGTATTGATAGGCTTACGAATTTAAAAAACAAAATATGCCCTAATGGTAATAATGCATTGTCTAATAATATGAAGAATGCGTTACAGTTGGATATTAATCGTCTTACTAATAAATATAATTCCGCAGTTGAAAAGGCTTTCGATTTTTTGCATGCCCATAATAGAGACCTTTTAATTATGGCGGGCTTGACAGTAGGCCAATCCGCTATCTCATTTGTAGGTAAAAAACAACTTGATAAAATTCTTTCTAATTCAAATTTAGCAAATTCAGGTATCGGGAGATGGATTCAACGTTTTGTACCTCAATATTATAAGAAAGAGATACAGCAAAAAATTGCTGAAAGTTTCCTTTCAAATTCTATGGGTTTTGTTTATGACGAACTTGTACTTGAATCACCAGGTGTAATATTTAACCCACAGCAAACATATGATGATGTAGAAAACTCTTTCCTTGGATATATAGGTGATTTAGAACTTGATATTATTAATGAAGCAAATGTACTCATGGATATTGCAAAGCAATCTTCCCATTGTCCTATTGACGATGATGACGACGATGATAGAAGAAAAAAACGTAGGTGGCATCCTAAAGAAAAAATACCACAAGAAGATCCATCAGGTTATGTTTATGAAGCAGTACCGACCAATCGTCTTGAAGGTGTTAATGCCACAGTATTTTATAGAGAAAATAATAAACCTGCGTTGTGGAATGCTAAAGAATTTGGTCAGATAAATCCACAGATTACTGACGAGACGGGACTCTATGCTTGGGATGTGCCGCAGGGAATGTGGCAGGTGCGCTATGAGAAGGAGGAATATGAGACGCAACAGACGGATTGGTTGCCCGTGCCTCCTCCCCAATTGGAAATCAATATCCCAATGCAGCAAGCCATTGCTCCTATCGTGACCAACGCGAGGGGTGCGGAGAGTGGCATCTGGCTCACATTCAGCAAATACATGAAACCCGAAACGCTGACGAAGAGTGGTCGTGTGAGTGCGACATGCAATGGTAAGACCGTGAAGGGCGAGGTGGAGATGTTGAACCTCGAGGAAGACCCATACAACAAACATGAGTATGCGTCGAAGGTGAAGTTCGTACCCGACGTGGCATTCAACACCACCGACGAGGTGATTATCACCGTGAAAAAAGAGGTGGAGAGCTATGCCTCCATGCCGATGGAAGAGGACTTCGTGCAGCGTATTGCCATCGAACCCGAAATCAAGGAAATAGTCTGCGACTCGCTCATCGTGGTGGATTATCAAAACGCGGCAACGATAGAGATTACCGTTGCGCCCGCATCCGCCTCCAAGGGAAAGGTATTGCATGTGGAGTCCACATCGCCCATGATTGCTTCCATAGACCGTTCTGAAGTGACACTTGACGATGAGGGAAAAGCCCACATAACGGTTTCCGGCAATTTGCCCGGTGGTGCGGCATTGCTGTTGTCATTGCCCGAGGCAGAACTTACCGCCGACCCACAGGTGCAAGTGGTCATCCACGAGAATGTGGTGCGCAAGCCCAAGGCTTCTAAGCGCACGGGCAGCGTGGTGGAAGAGGGCTTCCTGCTTACGTTGACGAGTGCCACTCCAGGTGCCACCATCTACTACACGACCGATGGCTCCTGTCCCTGTGACGAACAAACTCGTCTGCGTTATGATGCGCCCATCGTCATCAATACCGATATGACAATCAATGCCATTGCCGTAAGGGAAGGAATGGAAGACAGTGAGGTCGCAACGTTCACCTATAAGGTGGGCGACCCATTAGATGTTTCATTGGCAGAGGCCAATATGGACATTGACATCGAGTATGAAAACGGCGCATTCATCATCACTAGCGCGGAGGGTGCGAGGTGTCATGTCTATGACTTGGCGGGGCAATTGGTGGCAAGAAAGCTGCGGATAGCCCGCCATGAGCGTATGGCATTCAGTCGGAAAGGCACGTATGTGGTGAATGTCGAGACGGTGGATGGCGTGACTTATGCCAAGAAAGTTGTAGTAAGATGACGGATTGATAATCTGGTAACTGACCGTCCAAGCATGTTGGACGAGGAGTCCAAAGGGCTTGGACGGTGTGTCCAAGCCTCTTGGACTTTCATTTTATGATAGTTCGAGCATCCTATTGATGGACTTCACCGCCTCACGGGCGATGTCTGGGTCCACCTCGATGGCTGGCCATTCGTATTTCAGTGTGTTGTAAAGTTTCTGCAACGTGTTCATTTTCATGTACTGGCACTCGTTGCAAGAGCAACCTATACCGCCCTCGCTCACCTCTGGCGGCACGGGATAGAACTGCTTGTCGGGACATGTGCGCTGCATTTCATGGAGAATGCCTGCCTCCGTGGCGACTATGTATTCCCTTTCATCATGTTCCTGGGCATATTTGAGCATCACGGCGGTAGAGCCCACCACGTCGGCTATCGCCAGTACGGGTGCCTTGCATTCCAAGTGAGCCATCACGACGGCTTGTGGATGCTCTGCCTTCAACTTCACGATTTCCTCAACCGAGAACCGCTCATGCACATGGCAGCCGCCATTCCACAGCAACATATCCCTGCCCGTGACCGAATTGATGTAGTTCCCAAGATTATAATCCGGGCCGAAAATGATTTTCGCATCCTTGGGGAACGTATCGATGACTTTCTTCGCGTTGCCACTCGTCACCACCACATCCGTCAATGCCTTTACGGCGGCGGTGGTATTCACGTAACTTACCACTTGATAACCGAGATGCTCATCCTTGAATTTCTTAAGGTCTTCCGCCTTGCAGGAGTCCGCCAATGAGCAACCGGCGTTCAAGTCGGGAGCCAATACCACCTTTTCAGGTGATAGGATTTTACACGTCTCTGCCATGAAATGCACGCCGCACATCACCATCATCCGCGCGTCGGTCTCTGCCGCTTTTCGGGCCAAGGCCAAGGAGTCGCCGACGAAGTCAGCTACTTCCTGTATCTCTCCCACGGTATAATAATGTGCCAAGATGATGGCGTTCTTTTCCTCGCACATCCTTCGGATTTCTTTCTTCAAGTCTATACCTCCATCAATGGATTCATCGATGAATCCTCTCTGTTGCCATTCTTTTTGTTTTTTCAACATGTAATTATCTTTATTATGTTCTTATTTTTAAAAAGAAAAAATGAATGATTGTGATGATGTGACGTTGAAAAGTTGATAAAAAACCGTACAAAAACTTGCATAATTCGTTTTCCACCAATCGTTTTCACTTTATCCATATATCTGTTTATATCTTCTCATTGGTAATTAAGCATATATACATTTATCCACAATTATTGAATACGGTGCAAAGTTAATAAGTTTATTAATAATTATCGCATGGGTTGGTTGAAAAGTTGGATGTATCTATTGTTTTTATTCCTTGATTTCAACGATTTTACCGTGATGATTGGATGGTGGGGATAAACACGAAAGATTTCAACAAGATTTGAAGTGATTATCAACCGAGTTTTCAACAAAACTGTGGAAAAGCCACAGCCTTGGAGCCTTGTTCAATGCTTTGGCGGGAAAGTTCTGCCACAGCGCACCATTCTGCGAGGTCGTAGACATCCATATCGAGTGGCAGTCCGTGCCTAAGACAATGGATGAGCCTACTGTCCATGAAATAAGCCATTCCGCCTCGCGGGTCGAGCATCTTTCCCTTTTCCATCAGGGAAGCGATGTAGGAAGGGAGGTAAGATTCATGGTTGAAGATGGAAAAGTGGAGTTTGCGTTGGTTTTTCCATCCCTCGATGTCCAACACCTCTTCCCCGATTTGGATATAAGGTTGTGGGTATTTTTCCGCATAACCTTTTGTTCCCACCACTTGGAACATTCGTGAATAGGGGCGGGGAGTCATCACGTTGTGTTGGAGGAGAATGGTCTTTCCCTTCATTGTACGGATGATGGTTGTGGTTTGGTCGCCGTTTAGGAAACTGTCGGTGTCTTTGTCACAATGCTCCTTTATCACTTCCTTTCCCATGAATGAGGCGGTGTCCATACTGACAAGCGACTCCAATCGGTCATTTCGATGGATTTCTAATATCTGACAGGCAGGACCCATGCCATGGGTGGGGTATACATCGCCGCGCGTAGTCTGGTTATATGCTAACCGCCAAGAAGGCCACTTGTCGCCAAGAGGATGCGCGTAACCCCCTTCCACATGTACCACCTCGCCGAAGAGTCCCTGGCTAACCATATTGCGCACTGCCATCTCGAAATAGTCGTACACGCAGTTCTCTAACATCATGCAATGTCTTTGTGTCTGTTCGGCAGCGTCCACGATGGCATGGATATCGTCAAGCGTCGTGGCGGCGGGTACCTCCACGGCAACATGCTTGCCGTGCTGCAATGCCTCAAGAATGATGGATGTATGTGAAAGCCAGTCGGTACAGATATAGATAAGGTCTATATGTTCATCCTTGCATAAAAGGCGATAGTCAGATTGAAGATTGGGGATTGAAGATTGAAGGTCATGTTGCGCCACCCAATTGTCGATAAACTGTTTTATGTCATCATGATGGATATGGATGTCACATAATGCGGAGATACATGCCCCTTTCACGTGGCTTAACCTCTTGACGGCTTGGAGGCCACGTTCACCCAAACCCACGATGCCAATGTTTACCACGGGGAGGGCTTTTGTCTGGAGGCGCAGTGCGTTCATCGCTTGATTTTAGCCCATAGCCATAACACGATGACTGCGCCTATGGTGGCAGTGCCTATCTCACTGAGCCATCCCGGTTCCCAAGTAATACCTAATAACTGGAGCAGCCAGCTGCCCACGACACCACCCACAATGCCAAGGAAGAGGTTAATCCAACAGCCCTTGCCCGAACCAGAGGTCAGTTTGCTGGCGATGAATCCTGCCGTGATGCCAACGATGATAGAACCTAAGAAATTCATAAGTTTATTTGTTTATTGTATTCAATGATAAAAAGATAACCTATTTTGTTTGCAAAAATACAAAAATAATGTTACGAATTATTACTTTCTTATTAGAAATATGTATCTTTACACGCAAAAAAGCATGAAAAAAGTCAAAGGTATTCTCATTATCATCTTAGCGGCGGTCTTGCTTGAGGTCATGTTAGGCATACAATATTATAGTATGCATGACATGATGAGCGAACAGTTGGAGAAACGCGCCGAGAGCGAGTTGACACTGAAGGCCATCTTGATTAAGAACATGCTTAACCAAACAGAGAACGCCTTGGAGGATTATGTTTGGGATTTACGTCAAAGATTTGGTAAGCCTGACTCCATAGACCTTGTTGCCAAGTCGCTCCTATCGACCAATCCTGAAATAGTCAATTGCTGGATAGCATTCACTCCTTATTATTATTCGCAGAAAGGACGCTTGTTTGAGCCATGTGCAAAACGCCAAGGGGAGATAATCAAGACAGACCAAGTTGGCGGCGAGGAGCATGACTATACGCTTATGGAACATTACCGTGAGGCTGTTGAGAGCAGTGATTATCACTGGACAGACCCCTATTTCGATGAAATTATCGTTACGACTTGCTCCAAGGCTATCCGTGATGGTCGTGACAGTTTGATATGTGTGTTTGGTGCGGATCTCTCATTGAAATGGTTGAACGACACGTTGAACGTCAGGCACATTTTCCCATCTTCGTTCATTATGCTTTTGACGGAGGAAGGCAAAATCATCATGCCACAGCCGTCCGAGGGAGATAAAAGTGAGATTAGCCAAAAACTTACCACGTTTATTAACGACAGTAGTGTGGTGAGAACGAACAGCAAGAGTGGCAGGACAAAAATCATCCGTTTCAGTTCAGATGAGGTAGGAGACGACGGATGTGTGTTCTATGCCAACATGAGAGGAAAGCCACATTGGCAACTTGCTGTGGTCTGCTACGACCGTGAAGTGTATGCCCAACTCTATAAACTGCGGTTACGTTTCCTATTGCTCAACCTATTGGGTTTTGGTGTTTTGTTATTCATGGTGGGACGTTATGCCCTCAATGTGCTGAAGTTGCAAAAGACGACATTGGAACAAAGCCGTATCAACAATGATTTGCATATTGCGAATAAGATACAAACGGCCATGTTACCGGAAAAAGAATTGGTAGACGAGCATGTTGAGGTGGCTGGTAAACTCATCCCTGCCAAGCAAGTGGGTGGCGACTTGTATGAGTTTTTAGTCCGCAATGAAAAGCTGTTTTTCTGCATTGGCGACGTTTCGGGCAAAGGCATCCCATCCGCGCTTATCATGGCGATGACCCAGGCTATCTTCCGTGTAATATCCATTCGTGAGAACAACCCCGCCCGCATCATGGAAGACATCAATGGCATGGCTTGCCGGAACAATAAATCAAATATGTTTGCCACGCTTTTCATTGGCGTTCTCGACCTCCCGACGGGTCATTTGCGCTATTGCAATGCAGGACACGACCTACCTTTAATCATCAATCAAGAGGTAAGTAAATTGAATGCCCATGCCAACTTACCCGTGGGGGTATTCAGTGACACCAAATATGAGATGCAGGAAGAACGCCTGTCGCCAAATACCACATTGTTTCTTTACACGGATGGATTGACAGAGACTATCAATATGAAGCGGGAGCAGTTTGGCATAGGGCGTGTTGTGTCAATGTTCCATGAATTGCGCACAACACCTACCGTCAACCAATTGCTTGATAAGATGACGGATATTGTTGTCGAATATATGGATGGGGCGGAGCAAAGGGACGACCTTACCCTGTTTGCCATTCGTTACAAAGGTGAACAAAATAGCGACCAGATATTAGACGAGAGCCTTGTCGTGTCAAATGACATCCAAGAGTTGAAGCAGCTCAAGTCTTTCCTCCTTTTTTCTTTTGAGAAAATAGATGTATCATCAACGATGGTGTCACAACTAAGACTTGCCTTGGAGGAGACAGTTGTGAACATCATGAACTATGCCTACCCTAATGACAAGAAAGGTGATATTCTAATCAATATGAAATATGATGGCAAGGCGATTAGGTTTGTCATTACCGACGAAGGCGTGGCATTCGACCCCACGCAAGCGGCAGAGGTCGATACGACACTCTCCGCCAAAGACCGTCCCATCGGCGGACTGGGCATCTTATTGGTGCGTGAACTGATGGACACGGTGAACTATGAGCGCATTGACGACAAGAATGTGCTTACCTTGAAGAAGTTAGTTAATTAGTTATTGAGTTCTCACGAACTCACAAACGTATAAACTTATCACACAAATGAAAACAAACATTGAGAAAAAAGATGGCAAGACCATTGTCACACTTGAGGGAGAACTTGACACAATGGCTGCCAATGAGGTGGAAAACGCCTTGAAACCACTTATGGAATCACAAGGCGAAGAGATTATCATTGAATGTAAGGGATTGGAATACATTGCATCCAGTGGATTGCGTATATTGCTCAGCATATTGAAAAACGTCATGGCGACTGGCGGCTCTATAACCCTTAGAAACGTGAATGATGACATCAAGAATGTATTTAACCTTACGGGATTTGTCAAACTTTTCAAGTTTGAGTGAAAAGTGTAGGATATTCGTCTTGACATCATTTGCTTGGATGTCGATGGGTCATGTGTATGGTGACAATGCGCTACGAGATACACTGACTCATGAAAATCAATTGGTTGTCAATGCGCAACTCATGACACGTGGCGAAATCAGAAAAGGAGGACTGCCAGAAGTGAATGGCAACATAGAGGATAAGGCCAATTTCATATTTGAGCGGTCACGCCTGTCAATAGACTTTGAGAAAACGTGGCTTGAGACGAACCTTACAGCCCAGCATTCCAGTGTATGGGGACAAAAGGGCAGCGGTAGTCTTAATATTTATGAGGCTTGGGTAAAGCTGAAGACCAAGAGTGGTATGTTCGCAAAAATAGGTCGTCAGGAATTGAATTACGATGATGAACGCATCTTGGGTCGTAACGACTGGGCAATGGCGGCATTGTCGCATGATGTCTTAAAACTTGGCTATGAGGGTCATGGGCATAAGGCACATGCCATCTTGGCATATAACCAAAGGGCAGAAAATATGAAAGGTGGAACCGTCTATCGTTCTGACGATGGGGCGCAGCCTTACAAGACTATGCAGACCGTATGGTATCATTACGACGTGCCACGAATGCCATTGGGCGTGTCGTTGCTTTTCATGAATATCGGAATGGAAGAAAGCGAAGCCCTTGACCCCAAGACCGAGTTCCAACAACTATTTGGCGGGTATATCACTTTCAGTCCACGCCAATGGAATGTTGAAGGCTCTTTCTATTATCAGACGGGCCATGATGAGTTCAGCATTCCCATTCGCGCCTTTATGGGAAGCTTGAAAGCCACTTATCGACCTTCGACCAACTATTCTTTATTTGCGGGCTATGACTACTTGAGTGGTGATGATAATCCCATTGTTCCCAAAAAAGGCAGCATTGGATTGGTACAGCATAAGACGGTGAAAGGCTTTAGCACCGTCTATGGCTCTCATCACCAATTCTATGGGGCTATGGACTTCTTTTATGTCAGTGCTTATTATGGTGGTTATACGCCAGGACTTCAGAATCTCTTTGTCGGTGGCAACTACTCACCGATAAAAAACTTATCGCTGACAGCCAACTATCATTATCTGTCAGTGACAAGCAAGATACCAGAAGCCAAGAGGTCACTTGGCCATGAGATAGAATTGTCAGCGTCATACGCTATCATGAAGGAGGCTCGTGTCAGCATGGGCTATTCTTATATGCACGGGACAAGCACCTTGGAGCGTCTCCAGCGCGTCGAAGGGAAGAACCATTTACAATGGGGATGGTTGATGCTTTCCGTCAATCCAAGAATTTTCACGACGAAATGGTAAATAAAATAACGAAACCATGAAACGATTTACACCATTAACCAAATCACAGTTAGGTATATATATCGAGTGTATGAACCATCTCGATGAACCTTACTACAACCTACCTTATTTATATATATTGGATAAGAGCCTCGATGGAATGCGCCTATGCCAAGCCGTGGAAACGGCTGTCAAGGCACACCCAACGCTCTTCACCCGTATCATACAGGATGAAGACGGCGAACCAAGACAGGCCATAGACATGGAAAATGAGGAGTGGACACTTTCCATTGAAATAGTGGAAGACATCAACCAGGTCAAGAACCAACTTATCCAACCATACAATATTCTTGGTGGAAGGCTGTTTCACATCCGCCTGTTCCAAGATTCCGAGCATTTCTATTTGTTCATCGACTATCACCATATCATAGTCGATGGCACGTCGATGAGCATCATACTGCATGACATCGAAAGGGCTTACCAAGGTGAAGACATCGAGAAGGAAGGAGTCACTTTGGAGGAAATCGCCTTTGAGGAGTTTGAGGAACGCGAGAAACCCATCTTTGAAGAGGCTAAACAATGGTATGTGAAGAATTTTGATTGTAGTGACACATTCACGCAATTGATGCCCGACCTTGAGAATCCACGCCACCAAGAGGATAGCATGTTGTTGACTCTCGCCATCGACCCAAATCGTGTGGAGGCTTTTTGCCAAGAGAATGGCATTTTCAAGAGTACCTTGTTTACATCTGCCTATTCATTCTTGCTTTGCAAATTCAATAACGAGCAAGAGTCATTATTCACTACTGTTTACAATGGCCGTCGTGACAAGCGGATGAACCATACCGTGGGAATGTTTGTGAAGACATTGCCCGTTTATGCGAAGTATGATAAAGACACTACGGTAATTGACTTCTTGAGGGCAGGGCAGGAGCAAATGCGCGGTTGCCGACAGTACGATATTTATTCGTTTGGCGACGTGATGGCTGACTTGAAGTTGCAAAGCAATTCCATGTTTGCCTGGCACGGGATGTTGTTTTCCGATGAGCAATTGATGGGAAAACCAATGAAGGCGGAACGCCTTGGCAACAGTACCCTTGATGCCTCGCTTTATCTAAAAGCCTTCGTCTTGGGCGGACATTACCAAGTGAAAGCCGAATATAATGCCAATGAGTATTCGCAGGAACTCATCAGCCAATTTCTCCAGAGCTATGAGGCTGTCGTCAATGGTTTCTTATCGGCAGGATATTTGAGCGACATCAACATTTCCACGGACAAACAAGTAGAGTTGTTAGATAGTTTTAATCGTCAAGACGTGGACTATGACGATACGCAGACCATCGTGTCGTTGTTCCGTAGACAAGCGGAGAAAACGCCGCAGGCAACGGCAGTGGTGTATAAGGGCAAGAGATTTACATACGCCGATGTCAATGACATGAGTGACCGCATTGCCTGTCGGATAGCATCGATGGGCTTGGGAACAGAAGATGTGGTGTCAATCCTTATTCCACGTTCAGAGTGGATGGTCATCGCATCATTGGGTGTATTGAAGGCTGGTTGTGGTTATCAGCCTTTAGACCCCACCTATCCGAAGGAGCGGTTAAACTTCATGATGCAAGATGCCAACGCCAAGTTGCTCATTGCCGATGGGGAATTGCGTCCCATCGTCGATGAATATCAAGGAGATGTATTACTGATCGAAGATGGAAAGATGAAGATGGAAGGAGATGTCGTACCCTGTCATCTTGCATCGGAAATCACCCCTGACAATCTTTTCATCATGCTATATACATCTGGCTCTACGGGTATTCCCAAGGGTTGTCAGTTGACACACGGCAATCTTGTCGCTTTTTGCCATTGGTATCAACGCTTCTATGAGTTGAAACCAGGGCATTGTGTGGCGGCTTACGCCAGTTATGGGTTCGATGCTTCGATGATGGATATGTATCCAGCGCTTACAAGTGGGGCTTGTGTGCATATCATCCCGGAAGAGTTGCGTCTTGACTTGATGGCATTGAATGACTACTTTGAACAAAATAGCATCACCCATTCTTTCATGACAACGCAAGTGGGGTATCAGTTTGCAACCAGCATAGACAACCATTCGCTGCTCTATCTATCCACGGGAGGAGAGAAATTAGCACCGATGGCACCACCTACAGGCTACAAGTTTTACAATGTTTATGGCCCTACAGAGTGTACCATCTTCACGACGGCTTACCATCTTCGTGAACAGATGAAGGAAATACCCATTGGCAAGCCACTCGAAAACATGCGTCTCTATATAGTAGACCAACAAGGACATCGCCTGCCAGTAGGTGCTGCGGGTGAGTTGTGGGTATCGGGACCACAGGTAAGCCGTGGCTATCTGAATCGGCCAGATAAGACGGCGGAGGTATACATTGACAATCCCTTTACGGATGAAAGGAAATATCGGCGTGTCTATCGTACGGGCGACATCGTGCGATACTTGCCAAGCGGTGACATCCAGTTTGTCGGTCGTCGGGATGGGCAGGTGAAGATACGCGGATTCCGCATTGAGCTGAAAGAGGTGGAAGGCATCATCCGCCAATTCCCCAACATCAAGGATGCCACGGTGCAGGCCTTTGACGAGGATGGCGGCGGGAAATTCATAGCTGCCTATATCGTCAGTGACCAGCAGATAGACATTGAATCCCTCAACCAGTTTATCCTTGACGAGAAGCCTCCTTACATGGTACCCGCCGTGACGATGCAAATCGACGCCATCCCGCTCAACCAAAACCAGAAGGTGAATAAGCGGGCTTTGCCAAAACCTGAGAAAAAGTCGATGGATATAGAAGCCGTGAATATCCCTATGAATGTTTTGGAAGAGGAACTTCACGGGATGGTTGCCGCTATCGTGGGCAATGGTGACTTCGGCGTGACTACTCCTTTGGGATATGCGGGGCTTACCTCTATCTCTGCCATTAAATTGGCGGTGCAGGTGAATAAGCGTTATCATGTGGCACTCGACTCCAAGTCGTTGGTGAAGAGTGGCTCTCTGCAAACGATAGAAAATGACATCTTGAAAGAACTATTGAGTCAAGGAGGTGTTCAAGAGTCGAAGAGTTCTGACAATAGTACGACAAATGAGTCTACTGTTCCCCTTTCATACGCCCAAACGGGAGTGTATTTCGATTGTTTGAGAAATCCCACCTCCACCTTATATAATATACCTTATCTGCTTACGTTCCCAGCAGGGACCAATGCCACGGCATTAAGCAATGCCGTGAAGCAAGTTGTCGAATGTCATCCCGAACTGGGTGTCCACTTCTCTACCCAAGGGGAACAAATAGTCCAGACTTTGGAAGATAGTGTTCCCGTGGAAGTCGTGACTACCCAAATGAGTGATGGGGAATTGGAAAAATACAAGTCGGAGTTCGTCCGTCCGTTCAATTTACAGAAAGCCCCGCTCTATCGTTTTGAAGTGGTGGAAACACCCACTGCCGTCCACCTGCTGATGGATGTGCATCATCTGTTGTTTGATGGTGGGTCGGCTGACTTATTCATTCGCCAACTTTGTTCCGTGGTCGAGGGGAACAGCATAGATAAAGAAGATTATAGTTATTTCAAATTCGTGGTAGACCAGCAAGCTGCTGTCGATGGCGAAACGTTTGCCGCTTCTCGCCAGTTCTTTGCCGAGAGACTGCAATCGTGTGAGGGTGCGAGTGAAATTCCTGCCGACTTACCAAAGACTGACCAGCAGGGATTTATCGGCGAGGCTGTCTGTCCGGTAGACCATGACAAGGCCATTGCTTTCTGTCGCCAGCAAGATATCACGCCGGCACATCTTTATCTTGCTGCTGTGAGTTATGTGGTATCGCGTTACATCAACAGTCGCGATGTTTACCTCAGTACTGTTAGCAGCGGACGTTCTAACCTGAAGATTGCCGACACGGTGGGTATGTTTGTCAATACCCTTGCCCTCAGTCTGAAGATTGACGATGTGACGGTGGCTGATTATCTGCATCAAGTCAGCAACACCTTTGACGAGACGCTACGCCACGAGGACTATCCCTTCGCCCGTATTTCCGCCGACTACGGTTTTCATCCCGCCATTGCCTACGCTTACCAGGTGGGTGTGTTGTCGAAATATACGGTTCATGGGCAACCTATCGGACAAGAGCTGTTGGAGCTGAATGTGCCGAAGTTTAAGCTGAATATCAAGATAGAGTCCCGTGGGGTGGTGGTGCAATATGATGATGCCCTCTATTCCGCCCGTCTGGGCAATGCGATAGCCGAGAGCATCGTGGCTGTTGCCAAGCGCATGATTGCCCAACCACAAGTGAAAGTACGTCAGCTCTCTATCATCAGCGAAAACCAAGAAGAGGAGTTAGGCCATCTGCGTCAAGTGGCTACGGGTGAGGCTCCATTTAAGTTGTTCCATGAGTGTATCAGCTGCTATGCCCATCAGTCACCGGGACAGGAGGCATTGGTTGCTTGCGACGCCACATATAGTTATAAGGAAATGGACGAACTGACGAATCGCATCGCCAATGGCTTGCACCGGCGTGGTGTCAAGACTGGCGACCGTATCGCCCTGTTGCTGCCACGTACCAGTCGGCTGATTCTCTCGCTCTTCGGCGTGTTGAAAGCCGGTGCCGCCTATATCCCCTGCGACCCTGACTATCCAGAGGATCGCGTGAAACTGATTCTTGAGGATAGCGAGGCAAAACTGATTATCACTCCTGAATTGGCAGAAGAGTTGTTGCAGACGGATGATGCCTCGCAGCCGCAGACAGATGTCACCCCCGAGGATTTGGCGTACCTTATTTATACGAGTGGCTCCACGGGTCGCCCCAAGGGAGTGATGTTGCGCCATGCGGGTATCTGTAACTACCTCTATGGACATCCTGCAAATGTCTTTGCTAATGCCGTGCTGACAGATGCCACACGCATCCTCAGCGTCACCACCATCTCGTTTGATGCCGCCCTGCAAGATATCGGTATGGCCTACTATAATGGTAAGACGCTCATTGTTGCCACTGAGGAACAAGCCAACAACCCACTCGACTTGGCTCAACTCATCAAGACACAGCATATTAACATGGTGAGTGGTACGCCTTCGCGTTGGCAGACCTGGCTTACCAGCGAAGACTTCTGCGATGCCATCAGCCAAGTGAAGATTTGCCGTGCGGGTGGTGAGAAATTCTCCGACCAATTGTTGCAACAGATGCACGGCATCACCAAGGCACGTATCTTCAATTGCTATGGTCCCACGGAGATTACCGTGGCATCGAACAATGCCGAACTGACCAATGTCAAGACCGCCACCGTCGGGAAGCCACAGCTGAACGTGAAGGAGTTTATCGTCGATACAGACGGCAACGAACTGCCAGTAGGTGTCGTTGGCGAGCTTTATATCGGCGGTCGTGGTGTGGCTCGTGGCTATAACAACCTTGACGATATGACTCGTGAACGTTTCGTGGAATACCACGGCGAGCGCATCTATAAGTCGGGCGACTATGCCAAGTGGTTGCCTGATGGAAATGTCATGATTCTCGGACGTACCGACCATCAGATTAAGTTGCGCGGCTTACGCATCGAACTCGGCGAGATAGAGAATGTGATGTTAAGGGTGGAAGGCATGAAGAAGGTGGTCATCGTCATTCGCAAACTCAACGACAAAGAACACCTCTGCGCCTACTATACCGCAGAACATGAGATTGCCCCCAACGAACTGAAAGCCGAGATTTCTAAGAGCCTGACACAGTATATGGTGCCTACGGCCTACCTCCAACTGGAGGAAATGCCGATGACACCCAACGGCAAGACTGACATCAAGGCTCTGCCTGAGCCGCAACTGGCCATTAGTGGCGACTATGAGGCACCCGCCACTGACACAGAGCGGACGTTCTGTAATATCTTCGCTGCCATCCTACAGATGGATAAGGTGGGAGCCACAGACAATTTCTTTGAGTTGGGAGGGACATCATTGGTCGTTACACGTGTCATCATCGAGGCAGACAAGGCAGGATTGCATGTGGCTTACGGGGACGTGTTCGCCCATCCCACGCCAAGGCAATTGGCAAGCCAGTTTGAATCGGCGGATGAAAGGAAATCCCTGGGCGACTCCGAAATAGCTGATTACGACTATTCGGCCATCAATCATCTCTTGCAGCAAAACAATCTGACGATGTTCCGTAAGGGGCAGCGGCAGGCCATTGGCAATGTCTTGCTGACAGGAGCAACGGGCTATCTCGGCATCCATATCCTTCGTGAGCTCATCGATTCCGATGCACCGAACATCTATTGCTTGGTGAGAGGCAAGAGCCAAGAGGCGGCGGAGAGCCGTCTACGGACGCTTCTCTACTATTATTTCTCCGACTCCTTCAAGGGTCTCATAGGCACTCGCCTCCATGTAGTGTTGGGCGATGTGACTGGGAATATTGACGAGAGCCTGCCTATCGACACGGTTTTCAATTGCGCTGCCATCGTCAAGCATTTCTCCGAGGGTACGGAGATAGAGGACGTGAACATCGGAGGGGCGCAGCGGTGTGTGGACTTCTGCATCAAGAAGGGCGCACGGCTCGTCCATGTCTCCACGGCAAGTACACGCGGTTTGTGGGCTGGCGAGGTGAAGGATGACATCTTTACCGAGCAACGGCTTTACATGGGGCAATATCTTGGCAACAAGTATATCTACTCTAAGTTTATGGCTGAACGCCTTATCCTCGATGCTGTTGCCCAGCATGGGCTACATGCGAAGATCATGCGTGTGGGAAACCTTGCCGCCCGGAGTACCGACGGCGAGTTCCAGGCCAATTTCTCCACCAACTCCTTCATGGGTCGTATCAAGGTGTATAACATGCTTGGCTGCTGCCCATACGGGATGAGAAACAAGAGCGTGGAGTTCTCGCCCATCAACGAGGTGGCTCATGCCATCGTGTTATTGGCGACCACGCCGAGGGAATGCACCGTGTTCCATCCTTATAACATCCATGGCCAGTTCCTTGGCGATGTGTTGATGGGGCTGACGACAGTAGGCGATGGCGTGCGTTTCGTGGAGCAAGACGACTTTGATGCCGCCATGCAACAAGCCAAGGACGACCCGCAGAAAGCCCGCCAAATGGCAAGCCTGTTGGCTTATCAAGACATGGCACACGGGCAGAAGACCACCGATGTGCGCCGCGACAACGACTATACCACGCAGGTACTCTATCGCTTGGGCTTCTCCTGGTCGCCCACGTCATGGGATTATGTCGAGCGTATGCTTACCGCCATCGGTGGTTTTGGCTTCTTCGATTGATTTTAGTAGGGTAATTATATATGGTGATAGTTGATGCCAACTCATCATTAGAGGATAGTCCAAGCCGCTTGGACGAGTTGTCCAAAAGGCTTGGACGACTCGTCCAAAGCCTTTGGACGGGCATCAACCGATATATTAGTTCTTAAGTTCTCACAAACTTGCGAAATGAAAAATGAAGAGTCATCCCTGTTTTACAGGTTTCTTTGGGCCTATATCCTCGTTGCCCTCTCGGGTTGTTTAGGGAATGTGGTCGATGGCATCATCGTAGGCAACCTCATCGACAAGGATGGTGTCAGTGCCATTAATCTCTCCAAACCCATCGTCCAGTTTATCTTTACGCTCCATTTGCTCATCAATGCGGGTGCCGGAATGCTTGTGGGATACGCGTTGGGGAGGAACGATGTTGGGGAGGCGCGTAGACTTTTTTCCCGCTCGTTGGCACTCAGCGTGGGGTTGGGGCTTGTCATCACGCTCCTTGGCGGCATCGTCTTCCCTGCGGATATAGCGAGGTTGCTGTGCAGCGATGACGTGATTCGTCCCTTGGCATTCCAATATATGCAAGTATTGCTCATAGGTTCGCCCGCTTATATCTTGATGTGGGGACTCTCTACAATGGTGGGTGTCGACGGCAGCCCGCAGCTTGTCTCCGTTGCGGTTATCGTGGACAATGCCGTCAATCTTTGCCTCGACATCGTTTTCATCCAACTATTCGGGTGGGGTATCACGGGGTCTTCGGCGGCTACCATCGTGGGTCATCTTGTGGGAATAGCTATCTTGCTGACCCATTGGCGGAGACATCGTAGGCTTTTACCCATCATCGAAACGAAGAGCCTGGTGGCATCGTGGCGACGTATCGTCGGACAAGGCGCACCTTTGGCGTTGGCTTCTGTCTGCTTGACGCTACTCCTGCTCTCAGCCAATACCATTGTCCTCTCCACGGCGGGCAGCGTGGGAATATTCGTCTTTGCCGTTTGCATGAACCTCTTGCAGGTCTACAACCTTTTCATTTCGGGTACCTGCCAAACGTTACAGTCGCTCGGAGCCATCACGATTGGTAAGAACGACAGTGATGGATTCCGTGCCGTGTTGCGCCGTGCCTTCCGTTTTATCACCATTTCCATGGTGGTGACGTGTTTGTTGGTGTGGGTCTTCCCCGATACGATAGCCCGACTGTTCGGTGCCACGGAGGAGGTGGTGATAGCCGAGTGCAGTCATGCGTTGCGTATCTTTGCCTTGAGTTTCATTCCGTTCTGTTACATCTATGTGCTGATGATAGTGTATAAGCTGTATAAGCAGCATCGAATGGCGTTGTTTATCTCGTTGGCTCTGTCGCTCACGGTAATCCCTGTTATGTGGCTGATGGCGCATTACCTGCCCTCTGGCTTGTGGTATAGCTACCTTGTGGCATACGTGTTGGAGGCGATAGCCATCGTCATTCTTCACAAGGCAACACATGTGGAATTGAAATTAGTTGATTAGTTTGTGAGTTTGTGAGAACTCACAAACTTATAAACTCATAATCTCACAAACTCATTATAAGGAGGGATGGTCTACATTGATGATAAACCACAGGAAATCGACGTGGCAGAGGCTCTTTCTATCGTCAGCCAGCAACGGCGCGACCATTCGTTGCGCTATCGGAGGGAGCATGATAGGCGGCTGTCGCTGTCGGCTTATCTGCTCTTGCAGAAGGCCTTGCGACAAGAATATGGCATCGTCGAGCCGCCCCTCTTCTCTTTTACGCCACAAGGGAAACCCCTGTTGAGGGATTACCCTGATATTCATTTTAGCCTCAGCCATTGCCGCCAGGCTGCCGTTTGTGCCGTCGATAGCCGCCCTGTGGGCATCGATATTGAGAGTGTCGATGCGTATGACCCCGCCCTTGTTGCCGTCACCATGAGCGGAAAGGAGCAAGAAGCCATTGCCCAAGCCCCTTCTCCCGCCGTGGCATTCATCCGTTTTTGGACGATGAAGGAAAGCCTGTTGAAGTTTTTGGGAGAGGAATTGGTGGCAGGGCAGCTGCCCTCTATCCTTGACACAAGCATCCCCCACCATTTCATTACCCATGAGAATATGGCATCGGGATATGTCTACACCGTGTGCGAGAGCGGAATATGAGCAAAAAATGAGGGAAAACAAGGTTTTTGGAGTATATTTTCGTGTTATTCCATAAAAAATGGTAATTTTGTAGGATATTACTTTAATTGGACAAGATGGAAAAGGAAACAATCATGTACCGATATATTGCCGTACAGCGCACGGGAACGGAAAAGATAGCGAAGGGTGCCAAGGTGGCTTTTGAGAGCGAGCGCGAGGTGGAGGAATCTACAGGTTTTTCTTTCCGTAAGGAGATAGCCAGTGCTTGCAGGGAGCAACTGGGCGTGGAAATTGCGCAGAATGAGGAGGCTACCTTGGGAACGTCGTTTGACGTGTATAGCGAGGCGAGGTATGCTCAAATAAGGGAGAAGGAAGAGGCGGAAGCGGAGAAACAGCGCGAGAAGGAAGCCGCCGAAGAGGAGAAACGGCAGTTGAGAGAGGCAGAGAAGCGTCGCAAGGAGATGGAAAAGGCGGAGGCTGCCGAGAAGAAAGCCGCCCGCAGCAGGAAGGGCAGTTCTCGCAAAAAGAAAGGGAAGACCATCCTGGGTGGCTTTTCCCTGCGTAATTGGCGTAGCCTGTTGAAGTTTATTGTCGGTGTGGTCGTGGTAATATGGTTTATCTCCTCATCCCTCAAAGAATGTTCATGGGATAATCTGCTCAACGACATCAAGGGCAAGACGGAGGAAATAACCCAGCCCAAGAAGACTTCCACCACCAAAAAGAAGGCCACACCCCGTAAGACGACTACGACAACGGCGAAGAAAAAGACCACCACCGCCAAAAAGAAAACGTCTACAGCATCCTCGGCGAAAAAGTCAACGGCTTCTAAACGCAAGAAATCCACCAAGTCGAGGAAAAAAAGTTCTTGATTTGTTAAGTTGATTAGTATTTGAGTTGATTAGTTAATTAGTTCTTGAGTTCTCACAAAATTATAAACTCACAAACAATTTTGTCGTTTTTTTTTATTCTTTAGTATTTAAATAGTATCTTTGTGGACGAAAACAAGTATTTAATCATGATTAAAATTATAGTAAAATGAAAAAATTATTTTTATTGTTTGCAATCGCCTTATTGCCACTCACGGGCTTTGCGCAGTTCAAGTTGGATGCCAATGGTAAGGAACCCTTTGAGCAAGGCAAGGTTTTTGCCGGTGCCTCGTTGACAGGATTAGACCTGAGTTACAGTGGAATGACAGAACTGAACCTCGGTCTCCAGGCACAGTTGGGTTATACGTTTGCCGACAATTGGCTGGCATACGGCTTGGTGGAATATAGCCATTCTGGCTTGAAGGGTGTAAGCGACTCTTTCATGGCAGGTGTAGGCGGCAGGTATTATATCTCACAAAATGGACTCTTTCTCGGAGCAAACTGCAAGTATATCCATTCCAACAAGAGCTATAACGACGTGATGCCAGGCGTGGAGATAGGATATGCCTTTTTCATCAGCCGCACGGTGACCATCGAGCCAGCTATCTATTACCAGCAGTCATTCAAGGATCATTCTGACTATTCCAAGGTGGGGCTGCGCATAGGATTCGGTATTTATCTCGAATAAACATCATGGGAAAAGTAATTTTGACAGGCGACCGCCCCACAGGGAAACTCCACTTGGGGCATTATGTAGGGTCGCTGCGCCGACGTGTGCAATTGCAGGAGGCGGGAGACTATGATAAGATGTTTGTCTTCATGGCGGATGTGCAGGCTCTGACCGACAATGCCGACAACCCCGAGAAGATACGGCAGAACATCATCGAGGTGGCATTGGACTATCTCGCAGCGGGTTTAGACCCTGAGAAATGCACCATCTTCGTGCAAAGCCAGATTGCGGAGTTGGCGGAACTGACCACCTATCTGATGAACCTCATCACCGTATCGCGTGTGCAGCGCAATCCCACGGTGAAAACGGAGATTAAGATGCGCAACTTCGAGGCGAACATTCCTTTGGGCTTCTTCTGCTATCCCGTAAGCCAGGCGGCGGACATCACCTTGTTTAAGTCCACCACCGTGCCCGTGGGAGAGGACCAGGAGCCGATGTTGGAGGTGACACGCGAGCTGGTGCGTCGCTTCAATGCCACTTACGGACCCGTCTTGGTAGAGCCTGAAATCATGTTGCCAGAGAACACCACCGCCCGCCGTTTGCCCGGTACGGATGGCAAGGAGAAGATGTCGAAGAGCCTTGGCAATTGCATTTACCTAAGCGACTCCGCCGACGAGGTGTGGCAAAAGGTACGTTCCATGTACACCGACCCCTTGCATGTCAACCTCAATGACCCAGGACATGTGGAGGGGAACGCTGTGTTCACCTATCTCGATGCCTTTTCCACCGATGCCGACTTTGCCGAGTTTTGGCCTGAATATGCCAACTTGGACGAGCTGAAGGAGCATTACCAGCGTGGCGGGTTGGGCGACATGAAGTGCAAGAAGTTCCTCAATCAGGTGCTAAACAAGTTCCTTGCTCCCATGCGCGAGCGTCGCCATGAGTTTGAGAAGGACATCCCAGAGATATTCAATATCCTGCAAAGGGGTACGGAAAAGGCTCGAGAGACCGCCGTTCAGACGATGGACGAGGTGCGTAAGGCGATGCGCATCGACTATTTCAACGATATGGAGTTAATCAGGGAACAGAGTCTCAAATACAAAAGAGTAGGAGTCTGAGACATGATGGGAGCAATTAATCCTATGTTTTTTTGACTTATAAAGGGGGGGCGTATCACAAAGATGCGCCCCCCTTCCTTGGATAAATATATAAACTTGTGGTTATCTCTTGGCTCCAAACTTCCAGCTGTCGCCGTTGCTGTTCTTGCTTTGGCGGATGGCTTCGTTCTTCTTGATGGTGGGTTGTGTGGGTGGAGTGTTCCCCATGGAAGAGTTACCACCTTGGCGCTGGTTCCCAAATGATGTGTTATTGGATGGTTGGCTATGATTGGTTGTAGCCTTTGGCCCATTTCCGAAACTGGTTTGCTTGTTGGAGTTATGGCCAGCATTTGGTTTTTTGCCTGGTTCAGGATTTCTCCATGAGCTATTACTACGATCACGTGGCACGTTGTCCCTGCCGTTGAAGGTACGTCCCTTGTAAGGGCTTTGCGTATAGAAACGGTTGCCACCTTTGTAAGTCACGTATACCGTTGGTGCCGGACGGAAGAACCGCTTGCTGTAGTAACGGTCATAGATGTTGAAATAGAATTTGCCAGCATACCACGAGATGGGGCGATAGAAGTATTCCAGCGTCATGTAGAGGGCATATTGGCTGCGGGAGAGGACATATTCGAACTCTAAGTTACGACGGTTCCAGTAATAACCAAAGATGTCTCCTTGCACTTCCACGCACATCATGTAGTCGAGGTTGATCTCATAACATGCGTTATATTGGTCGTCAGAGAGATAGAGTTCGTAAGCCATTTTGTCGGTCAGGTACAGTGCTTGCGCACGTGCTTGTGAGTAGCTCATTGCTTGTGCGTTCATGGCGATGATTGCCATGGCTGCGATTGTCATAAAAATCCTTTTCATAATCTCTTTGTTTTAAAAGTTAGACATTCAAGAATCTGCCGCAAATCTATTATATCTTGCGTTTTCTTCCAAATATGTTCAACGAATTGGCGGAATCATTAAGTGAATCACTCACTATCCATGGGGAACAAGCCGTAGAGCTTGGCATCGATCATGTCGGTGAGATGCTGGAAAGCGTGGATGTCACTCTCGAATTTCATCTTGTCTCCGTCGATGATGATGAGGTTTCCCTTGTAGGTCTTGATCCATTCCTCATAGCGGTCGTTAAGGCCTTGTAGGTAGTCGATGCGGATGCTCTTTTCAAATTCACGCGCCCGTTTTTGGATTTGTTCCACCAGATTGGGTATGGTCGAGCGGATGTAAATCATGAGGTCGGGCAGCTTGACGAGCGACATCATGAGTTCAAAGAGGTCGGTGTAGTTGGCAAAGTCGCGGTCACTCATCATCCCCTGTGCGTGGAGGTTAGGCGCAAAGATACGGGCATCCTCAAAGATGGTTCGGTCTTGGATAATGGTATTTGTACTCTTGGATATTTCCACCACCTCCTTGAATCGCTTGTTAAGGAAATAGATTTGTAGGTTGAACGACCATCGTTCCATGTCCGCATAAAAGTCGGATAGATAAGGATTGTTGTCCACAGGCTCAAACCGTGGTGTCCATCCGTACCTCTTGGCAAGCATCTTGGTGAGCGTTGTCTTTCCGCTGCCGATGTTTCCTGCTATAGCTATGTGCATGAGTATATGTTTTTTGTTTATAAAAGTCAGTCTGGGAACAATCCGAAGAGGTGTGCGTCTATCTTATCGATGATGGAAGCGAACTCTTGCGGCTGGTGTTCAAAGTCGATGTTGTCAACGTCCACCACAAGTACTTTTCCCTTGTACTTGTGATAGATGAAGTCGTCGTATCGGTCGTTGAGGTTGTTAAGGTATTCCAATGGCATGGCTTGCTCGTAGTCTCGACCCCGTTTTTGAATGTTTTTCACCAAATGTGGCACGGAGGCACGAAGGTAAATCATCAAATGAGGATAACTTACGACTTCGGTCATGAGGTCAAACAACTCCATATAGGTGTCGAAGTCGCGGTCAGAGAGATTTCCCATCGCCTTGTTGTTGGCGGTGAACACATATACCCCCTCGTAGATGGAACGGTCTTGGATGATGGTTTTCTCAGAATGGGCAATGTCCAATAAGTCCTTGAATCGTTGTTTCAAGAAAAAAACCTCCAAGCAAAAGGACCATCGAGATATGTCTTTGTAATAGTCTTCTAAGTAGGGATTGTAGTCAACAGCCTCAAACCGTGCCTCCCAACCATAATGTTTGGCGAGCATGGTGGTGAGCGTTGTCTTCCCACTTCCGATGTTTCCAGCGATGGCGATGTGCATGTTGCGTCATTAGGTTTAGTGCAAAGGTATAAAAAAATGTCCGATATTATCCCATATTCTACGTTTTTTTATAATTTTGCAGCCATGATGATACGAAAAATGGTATTCTTCATGTCATTTTTGCTCCTCACCACAACCATTTGGGCAGGAGAGAAAGACGAACTGCAATGGCTCAAGGCATGGAAAGCAGGGGCGGAGATTTCGGCAAAAGCGGTGGAGCAATACGGTAAAGACCGTTGTTTTGGCATCGACACAATCAATGATCAGGTGTTTTCCCGAATGAAAGGAAGGTCGTTTAAGGTGGACTGCACCATCAAACGCTCTGACTTACGGTATATCCGAACACTTCATATAGACGCAGAAGGAAAGATACACTTGGGGGAAATGGTGTGCCATAAAACCATCGCACGTGACTTGTTGGAGATTTTCCGCCAACTCTATGATGCCCGTTACCCCATTGAGCGGATGGTACTCGTTGACGAATACCAAGCGGATGACGAAACCTCTATGCGAGCCAACAACACTTCATGTTTTAATTTCCGACGGGTTGCGGGTACAACAAAGTTGTCGAAACATGCACAAGGGCTGGCAGTGGATGTCAATACGCTCTACAATCCATACGTGAAGAGACGCAAGGATGGGACATTGACAGTGCAGCCCGCCACTGCCCGTAAATACAGCAACCGTTCCTTGCGATTCCCGTATAAGATAGAAAAGGGAGACTTGCTCCACCGACTCTTCATCCAGCATGGGTTTACATGGGGTGGGGCTTGGCGGTCATCAAAGGATTACCAACATTTTGAGAAGTAGTAGTATAGTATATATAAATAATGTGTCATCATATAATAACATGCAAAACGACAAATTAAAGGGACATGCCGCGATATTCACGGCAAATATGATATTTGGTCTTGGTGTACCTGTGAGCAAGGCTTTACTCGACTCTTGGGTTACGCCAATGGGTTTCATGGCATCACGGAGTCTCTTTGCGGCTGTGATATTCTGGATAATAGCTTGTTTCCTGCCTAATGAGAAAGTGGAACGCAAGGATCTCATGATCATCCTTTTGGGAGGATTGTTGGGCTTTGTCATCTCACAGTCGCTCACGGCTTGGGCTCTCGACTATACTACTCCCGTCTATTATTCACTCATAGCCGCGCTCACCCCTGTTGGCGTGATGTTGATGGCTGCGTTGTTTATCGGCGAGAAGATTACGTGGATGAAGACGGTGGGCGTCGTTCTCGGCATCGTCGGCGCATTGCTCATGCTCTTCAAGGGCTGGCAAGCAGGAGCAGGGAAGAATGACGTATTAGGTATCTTCCTTGCCGTGTTAAGCTTGCTGACATGGGCGATATACCTCATCGTGACGCGCAAGGTGAGTCAGAAATATAGTTCTGTCACGCAGATGAAATGGATATTCTTGATTTCCGCCATCGTGACGGTGCCTATCGCAATGCGTGAGTTCGATGCACAGACACTTTATTCGTCCGCCGCCAATTGGGAGGGCATAGCCGAGATGGCATTCCTTGTGCTTGGTGCAACGGTTTTGGGATATTTCTTAATTCCCGTGGCGATGAAGTCCCTGCAAGCCACAACCGTAAGCATTTACACCAACCTGCAACCTATCGTGGCTTCATTGGTTGCCATTGCCATAGGCCAAGACTTCTTCACTTGGGATAAGATAGTGGCTGCCGTGCTGGTTTTAGTGAGTGCCTATATCGTTACCAATGCTAAATAAAAGAGTTCCCATGCCTCACGGCATAGAAACTCCCTACCTTAAAAAACTTGCAGTCATTTTGTGAAACAACTGCTACCTACATAGACAATATTATTATTATTCATAAAAATATCGAGAGATATGTATTGTTTTAGGTTTTATATAGCGAAATAATGATTTACAAATATAGCGATAATATTTCTAATTCATGTTTGTAAGTCCTTGATTTTAAGGTAATTTAATAAAAACAAGGGTTTTATGTATACACATTGGCTACACGCTGGCCTCTCAAGACAGCAAGTGCATTAAGGGCGAGGGCTTCCATTTCGTCCTCCCCAGGGTAGCAATGGGTGGGTGCAAGGAAGTCGATGCGTTTGCGTAGGTGCTTGACGATGTATTGCGAGCGGGCGAGTCCACCCGTAATGAGGATGGCATCTATCTTTCCGCATAGCACGGCACTCTCGGCGGCGATGGCTTTGGCTGTATGATAAATCATAGCATCGACGATGAGCTGTGCGTGTTTGTCGCCATGCATGATGCGGTTTTCTATCTCTTTCATGTCATTGGTACCGAGGTGGGCTGCCAAACCTGCCTCTCCCGCGATGCGCTTGAGTAGCTGTGCTTCGGTATAGTTTCCACTGAAACAGAGGCGGATGAGGTCGGCGGCAGGGAGGCTACCAGCTCTTTCGGGGGAAAAGGGTCCCTCGCCATCGAGTGCATTGTTGGCATCCACCGCTCGTCCATGTTCGTGTGCCGCCACGGAGATGCCACCTCCAAGATGGCATACGATGAGGTTGAGGTCTTCATATTCCTTGCCTATCTCGTTGGCATATCGCCGTGCGATGGCTCTTTGGTTGAGGGCGTGCCAGATACAGATGCGGTTCATCAGTGGCGACCCACTGATGCGGGCATAGTCATTCAATTCATCCACCACGCCGGGGTCGGCGATAAATGAACGGCAGTTGGGGATTTCCTTGGCTATCTCGTAAGCAATGATGCAACCGAGGTCGCAGGCGTGTTTGTGGATAGCGTTCTTGGTGTCTATCAACATTTGCTCGTTGATTTCGTATACACCACCCGCCACGGGCTTTGCCAATCCTCCACGCCCAATGACGGCAGCGAAATCAAACGGCACGTTCATACGTTCCAACTCATTAATGACGAGTTGCTTGCGAAATTCAAATTGGTCGGTCACCTCGTCAAATTGCTTAAGCGACTCGGCAGGGTGCTGGATGCTGCGAAGCACCATGGGTTTTTCGTCCTCGTAGACCGCCATCTTGGTGGATGTAGAGCCAGGGTTGATAACAAGAATAAGCATAATAATAAAGTTTAGGTGTTAGGAATATAGAAGTTTTGTGAGTTAAGGAGATACTGGCATTATTCTTTATTAACCATATTATATAGCTGCCAAGGCAAGGGAATAAAACTTGCAGAGCTTGCTGTCGCTACGAGAGGGTAGCACCACAGGAGCCATCGTGCCTTGCAACACGCCCGCTGTCTCCACGCCAAGGAAGAGGGTAATAGATTTGTAGAACACATTGGCTGCCTCTATATCGGGGAATATTAAGGCATCAGCCTCGCCTCCGATGGGGGAATTGATACCCTTGATGCGCATACTTTCGGGACTGACAGATGTTTTTAGGTCAAGCGGACCGTCGATAATGCATCTGCCAAAGTCTCCATTCTCTGCCATTTTAATGATTTCCTTATAGCCGAGAGTAAAAGGGAAATACTTCTCATTTACCTTTTCCGTGCAATGGATGAGCGAAATTTTCGGTTCTTCAATACCCAACGCATGGCATACATACACCATGTAGCGGATTTGTTGGATGCGTTGTTCCTGTGTGGGATAGGGGATGACGGCAGAGTCGGTGAAGAAAAGCATCTTGTCGTATTCGGGGAGTTGCGAGGCGGTGATGTGGGTAAGCACATTGCCACGTGGCAAGATACCTGTTTCCTTGTCCAATACCACATGCAAGAGATTGTCGGTGTTGATGAGACCTTTCATCAAAATGTCAGCCTTGCCCTCGCGAACCATCCTGACGGAGATTCGTGCCGCCTCATCGCGGTCAGCTGCCTCCACGAACTCGATGTGGTTCTCGTACTTCATCAGTCGGGGATTACTCTCTACTTCCTTTTGGCATCCCACGAAGATAGCATCGATGAATCCCACTTGCAGGGCGCGAATGACAGACTCTTGCGAATATTGGTCGGCGGCCCAAACGATGGCAACCCTCTTGCGCCCACCTCTTTGTGCGAGGTGAACAACCATGTCTTCAAAGCTTCTGATAGTTTCCATAGCGCATTGTCTTTGTTAGAATGAGTTTTCAAAGATAGTAATTTTAATTGATATTTTATACATTTATTTGCTTATTTAATGAGAAAAGGTTATTTTTGTAGGCTAAACATAAACAATATGGGAAAACTTGTCATCAATTCTTACGATGAGTTTGCCGCACACTTGGGACAAGATTTGGGGAGTTCGGAGTGGCTGCAAATAGACCAGGAACGCATCAACCTATTCGCAGATGCCACACTTGACCACCAATGGATTCACGTAAATACGGAGCGGGCAAAGGAGGAGAGTCCCTATCAGAGTACGATAGCCCATGGCTATCTTACCTTGTCACTTCTGCCATATCTGTGGAATCAAATCATTGAGGTGAACAACATCAAGATGCTGGTGAACTATGGCATGGACCAGATGCGTTTCGGGCAACCCGTCGTCACGGGCAGTCGCATTCGTCTAACGACCAAACTGCACAACATTCAAAACTTAAGGGGCATTTGTAAGACAGAGATAGCCTTTAAGATAGAGATAGAGGGGCAACGAAAGCCAGCCTTGGAGGGTATCGCCTCATTCCTCTATTATTTCGTTTGAGAATAGTGTATGTCAGGCTCACTGAAAGATAAGGCGTTGAAAGGAAGCATCTGGAGCGTCTTGGAGCGGTTCTGGGTGCATGGGGTGCAATTCCTTGTGATGTTGGTGGTTGCCAACATCCTCTCCCCCAAGGACTATGGCCTTGTGTCAATGCTTGCCATTTTTATATGTGTGTCACAGACTTTGGTCGATAGCGGTTTTGGGCAGGCACTCATTCGGAAGAAAGACCGCAACGATGTGGATAGCAGCACCATCTTCTATTTCAACATTGTCTTGGGCGTGTTTTTCTATCTCATCCTTTATCTCATTGCCCCGTTGGTTGCCTCTTTTTACGAAGAACCATTATTGAAGTCCATCTTGAGAGTGTTTGGCGTGGTCGTTATCTTCAATTCTTTCACCATTGTACAGAGTGCCTTGCTAATGGCAACTCTACAGTTCAAGAAGATGTCAATGGCTTCCATGACAGCTTCCATCATTTCCGGTATTGCCGCGATAGCGATGGCGGTGAGAGGATGGGGTGTATGGACATTGGTTTACCAACAGATTATATATGGGATTGTCAATCTTTCGGTTTTGTGGGTTTATTCACCTTGGCGTCCCCAGTGGGTTTATTCGTGGAAATCGTTTCGCGAAATGTTCGCTTTTGGTGTCAACTTGATGATAAGCGGGTTGATAGATACCTTTTATAAAAACATGTATTCTTTGGTGATAGGAAAGATATTCAATGCGCAAAAGCTTGGATTCTACGGTCGCGCAGACCATTACGCCCATCTACCGGCACACAATGTCAACACCATTGTGATGCGTGTCTTTTATCCCATCTTGTGTAAGATGCAGAACGATGATGATCGTCTTAGGGAGAATTACCGAAAACTGTTGAAGGTCACAGCATTCATCATCTTCCCCATCATGTGTGGCCTTGCCGGGGCGGCATACCCGTCAATTGTATTGTTGATAGGTAAGAAGTGGGAGTTTTCTACCATATTGTTGGTTCCCATCTGTTTTACGATGATGTGGTATCCCATCCATGCCATCAACCTCAACCTCCTTAAAGTGAAGGGACGTTCCGACTTGTTCTTGCGGTTGGAAATCATCAAGAAGATTTTGGGCGTTACCATTTTGGTGGCAAGCATCCCCTTTGGGCTGGTCTTTATGTGTTATGCCCAAATCTTCAATTCTCTCGTTGCCTTGGCAATCAATACTTATTACACAGGGAAGTTGATTAACTTGGGGTTTTGGAGACAAATGAATGATATCTCCCATATTTTGTTGACTTCCCTTTTGATGTTTGCCATCATCAAGGTGTTGAATCTTGGGATAGACAGTCTCGTATTGCAATTGGTAATAGATATTGTTGTGGGTGTAGTCTTCTACGTCAGCATTGCTTATTTTTTCCATTTCAAGGAAATTGAATACATCAAGTCCCTTTTTGGGAAAAGCAATAAGGTTGGATGTTAATACTAATCTGTATGGTAAACAAAAATCTTCACTGATGGAAATAGTGTCGTTTTTTGTAAAGTGTTTTTATAGATTTCCCGTTGGGAATATACACTTATTCAGAGGGTTACATCAAAAAAATTAAGGTTTTTTTGTTTTCTTCATCCTTTTTGTTTATTTTTGTCGCTATATTATATTTTACTAATCTAAAAATTGAAGGTATGTCTGGTAATTTGAAGAAAATTCGAATGGCGCTGGCGTTTCTATGCCTATGGGTAGCAGGAACGGTAACAGCGCAGACCATCCATGGAAATGTTGTTGACAATACCGGCGAACCCATTATCGGTGCTACTGTTGTAGAACAGGGTGTGACAGGCAATGGGGTGGTGTCGGATTATGACGGCAACTTTTCATTGGCACTCAAGGGCAGCTCGAAAAAATTGCAGGTTACATACGTTGGTATGAAACCGCAAATCGTCGATGTTGCAGGGAAAAGCAATGTGAATATTGTTCTCGAAGACGAGGCAACGAGTTTGAACGATGTCGTGGTCATCGGTTATGGTACAGTCAAGAAGAAAGACTTGACGGGTTCCGTGGCAACGGTCAATAGCGAGGTGTTGCAGGCTGTGCCTGTCGCCAACGCTTCCGAGGCATTGACAGGTAAGATGCCTGGCGTGCAGATTACGACGACAGAAGGCTCTCCCGATGCCGAGGTAAAGATTCGTGTGCGTGGCGGTGGCTCCATTACACAGTCGAATGACCCGCTCTATATCGTTGATGGTTTCCCAGTAGATGGCATCAGCGACATCCCCGCCAACGACATTGAGGACATCACAGTGTTGAAGGATGCCTCCTCCACCGCCATCTATGGTTCACGTGGTGCCAATGGCGTAATCCTCGTGACCACCAAGAGTGGCAAGAGCGGCAAGGTCAACGTGAGCTACAATGCTTATTATAGTTGGAAGAAGATGGCCAAGAAGTTGGATGTCATCGGGGCGAAAGACTATGCCACATGGCAGTATGAGCTTGCTTTGCTGAAGAATGGCAACGACCCCGAGAAGATTTCTTCCTACACCGACTACTTCGGCAACTGGCAAGACATTGACATGTATGACAACATCGCAACCAACGACTGGCAGGAATTGGTGTATGGCCGCACGGGCAATACATTTAATCATAACATCAATATTAATGGCGGTAGCGAGACGATTAAGTACGCCTTCAGCTATGCGCACATGAACGACAAGGCCATCCAGATTGGTTCCAATTTCAAGCGTGACAACTTCAGTTTGAAATTGAATACGACTCCGACCAAGCGCACGACACTCGACTTCCAGGCACGTTATAGCGACACCGACATCCGTGGTGGAGGTGCCAATGATGCCACGGGTAGTTACGACTCTGACCACCGTCTGCGCTATGCGATGCTTTACTCACCGTTCCCCTTGAAGAACTTCGACGCATCCGCAGGAAGTGCCGACGACGAATTAGGAAACTTGTATAATCCCATTCAGGTACAACAAGACAACGACCGCAAGAAGAACCGCAAGAACTTGAACATCGCGGGCAGCTTCGGCTGGGAGGTATACGAAAACCTACGTTTGAAGACAGAGTTCGGCTATGACGACTATACAGAGAACGACAAGCGTTTCTGGGGTCTTTCCACCTATTATATTAAGAACGTGCCTGCCGTGGATGTGCAGAACATGCCCGCCATCCGCATCACCGACACCAACCGCCATCGTTTCCGCAATACCAATACTGTCAACTATGACTTCAAGAAACTGCTCAACAACGACGACCATTCCCTCAACGTGATGGTGGGTCATGAGTATGTCATTACCAAGAAGAACGTGGATGCCGATGAGGCACATGGATACCCCGTTGACTTCGATTCCAATACTGCTTGGAGGTTGACCGCCCAGGCCAAGTCGCCTTATTACATAGACGATGTTTATAGTGCCGACGACAAACTGCTCTCATTCTTTGGCCGCGCCAACTATAACTTCAAAGATCGCTACCTATTGAGCGCGACATTCCGTGCCGATGGTAGTTCTAAGTTCTCCAAGGACAACCGTTGGGGCTATTTCCCCTCAGCAGCCATCGCCTGGCGTATCTCCTCAGAGCCTTTCATGGCCGGGACAAACAAGTGGCTTGATGACTTAAAGCTCCGTCTGAGCTATGGTACTGCCGGTAACAACAATATCCCTGTGGGCCAGCTCGTTCAGATGTATGAGCCAAAGACCACTTCTTGGGTCAATGGCGTCTCCTCTTATTGGGCACCGTCAAAGACCATGGCCAACCCCGACCTGAAGTGGGAGACAACCATCACGCGCAACCTCGGTCTTGACTTTACGCTCTTTGGCGGCAAGTTGAATGGATCAATTGAGGGTTATATCAATACCACAAAAGACTTGCTCATTGAGTTCCCCGTTGGCGGTACAGGTTATGATACCCAATACCGTAACATGGGTAAGACTGAAAACAAAGGTGTCGAGCTTAGCCTCACCTGGCATGCTGTCAACAAGAAAGACTGGGGCATTGACATCGGTGGCAACATCTCTATGAACAGGAACAAGATCAAGAGTCTTGGTACCATGGAAGACTTTGGATGGAATACCAACTGGGCTTCTACCGAGATTGGCAATGACTATATGATTGCCGTAGGCGAGCAGCTGGGTACTATCATGGGATACAAGATTGATGGCAACGGCCGTTATGAGGTAAGCGACTTTGAACGCTATGACGAGAAAGAGGGATGGGTCTTGAAGGCTGGTGTTCCCAATGCCAGCAACGTAGTTGGTACTATCCGCCCAGGTACATTGAAGTTGCAAGACATCGATGGCGACAACAGCATCACCGAGGCAGACATCACCAAGATCGGCACCATCAATCCCGATGTGTTCGGTGGTTTCAACATCTCTGCCCGCGCATACGGCTTTGACTTGAGTGCCGCTTTCAACTTCAGCATCGGCAACAAGGTTTACAATGCCAACAAGGTGGAATACACCACGACATCGAAATATCAATACCGCAGCCTCTCATCCATCATGGAGGCCGGCAGCCGTTGGACCAACCTCGACCCGGAGACGGGACTTCTTTCCAATGACCCCACACGTTTGGCAGAGTTGAATGCCAACACCACCATGTGGAGTCCTTACATGAAGTCGTATGTACTCACCGACTGGGCTCTCGAGAACGCTTCCTTCTTACGCCTGAACACATTGAGCTTAGGTTATACCATCCCCGCAACGCTCACCAAGCAGATTGGCATCAACAACCTGCGCTTCTACGTGACGGCTTACAATGTATTTACCATCACTGACTACAGCGGCTTCGACCCCGAGGCTGACGGTGTTCGCAAGACGGCACTCACGCCCAATTGCGACTATTCCTGCTACCCACGCAGCCGCTCGTTTGTTATTGGCTTGAACTTGAATTTCTAAAATCAGGAGGACAACATGATGAAAAACTATATCAAATTATCAATATTATCGCTTTCCGTGATGGGTCTGGCTTCCTGCGACATGGATGCACCGAGCATCTCAACGCTCGACGAGTCGTCGGTGTTCGCCACCTACTCATTGGCAGAGGCGGAGGTGATGTCCATTCACGTGTCGTTTGGCGAGACCAACTCCTACCGTGGACGTTTCCTTCCATACTATGGCATCAACACCGATGTGGAATGGGGTAACACCCCATCTTATAGTGACCGCATGTCCGACAAGCAGAGTTTGTGGAACTACAACACGCTTCCTTCAAACGGACAGATGAATACGACAAACAACGCATACGCCAAGTTCTACGAGGGTATCGAGCGGGCCAACCTCGCCATCCAAGGATTGCGCAAATACGGCAACATCGAGAACAACCCCGACATGGCACAGTTACTCGGTGAGGCTCTCACCCTGCGTGCTGTCATTTACAATGACCTCATTAAGGCATGGGGAGATGTTCCTGCCCGTTTCGAGCCAAACTCGTCAGAGAACCTTTATTTGCCACGCACCAACCGGGATGTCATCTATAAGCAATTGCTTGCCGACCTTGCCGAGGCTGAGAACTATTGCTATTGGGCCAATGCCAATGCCATCACCAAGACGACGGAGCGTGTCAACAAAGATTTCGTGAAAGGTCTCCGCGCCCGACTCGCCCTCTATGCCGGCGGTTACGGACTACGTGGCGACGGCTATCGTTTGTCTAAAGACCCCGACCTTGCCCCCAATCTGATGTATGAGATTGCCCGCAAGGAGTGTGAGGAAGTTATCGCCCATGGCTCATCGAAGCTCGGAGGGTTCAAGGAGAACTTCTTGAAGCTCTGCCAAGACAACGTGACAGCAGGTGGCGAGAGCCTTTGGGAAATCCCCTTCTCCGCAGGCCGCGGACGTGTGCTTTACACATGGGGTGTGCGCCATAGGGCTAAAGACCAATACACCCAACAGGCACAGGGCGGCGTGAATGGACCTGTTCCCACATTGTATTACGACTATGATGCCGACGACATCCGCCGTGACATCACCTGTGTACCTTATGAATGGGGTTCACAGCTCGTCAATGGCAACGCCCATGTGACACTGACAGCCCTCTATCGCTGGATGTTCGGCAAGTTGCGCTATGAGTGGATGAGCCGTATCGTCACATCCACCAACGACGATGGCATCAACTGGCAATACATGCGTTTGGCAGACGTGTACCTCATGGCTGCCGAGGCAGAGAACGAGTTAGGCAACACCGCTACCGCCTGGGGCTACATGAAACCCATACTCGACCGTGTGCTGCCCGCCGCCAAGGTGTCTGCCCTGCAAGCGAAATACACCGCAAGCCAAGCAGCCTTCCGCGAGGGTATCTATGAGCAACGTGCCTTGGAGTTCGCCGGCGAGGCCTTGCGGAAGCCTGACCTCATCCGCTGGGGTATCATCGATGCCAAGATGGCAGAAACCAAGGCCAAGTTGACCGCCCTCGCCAACCGCACTGGAGCCTACGAGGGATTGCCCGACAAGGTGTTCCTCTATCCATCCGAGGATGCCAACGACATCCGCATCTATGGACTGAACAAGGGCGAGGACGATGCCGATTACATCAATACGCTCAACGCCGAGGGCTGGGAGTCGAAGAACTGGTTTATCAGCAACAGTGCCAACGCACTTACTGATGACTACATCGATGGCCTCTATGTGGTGCAGCCCAGCACCCATTGCCTATGGCCTATTTGGAGATGCTTCATCGATGCCAGCAACAACCAGCTTGATAATGAGGGAATCTACGGACAATTGTCAGACTAATAACAACGCAAAGATTTATGAAAAAGTTTAAATTATCATATTTGTTGCTGGCAGTGGCATCCTTGTCGCTGACGGCATGTAGCGATGTGGCAGACGAAATTACGGAAGTAATCTTCGGTCGCAATTTCTCACCCATCGATTTTGAGGCGAAAGTCCGCAACAGGACCAATGTGGAACTCTCTTGGAAGACATCTGATGGCGTTTCCAGTTATGTCGTCGAGGTGTACGAGAATGACAGCCTGCAATTCGCTGGCACGCCTATACAGACATTGACCGTCAATCCCGACAACAACCCCTATACCATCATGGGCTTGCAGGGCGAGACACAATACTCATTCCGCATCATGGCAATAGACGGCGATGAAAACCGCAATTCCAAATGGAGTACGGCGTATGCCAAGACTGAGACCGAACAAATCTTCTATACCGTCGCCGCAGAGGACATCAAGGCGAAGGAAGTGACGCTGCGCTGGCCCGCTGGCGAGGAGGCTGCCACCATCACGTTCTCACCGGGAGGATTGGTGTATAACATCACCGCAGCAGACATCGCCGCAGGTGCTGCCACTGTCACGGGATTGACCCCAGAGACGGAATATACCGCCACCATGAAACGCGAAAATGGCAAGACACGCGGCAAGGTGACGTTTACCACGGGCATCGACCTTGCAGAGACCGACATCCTCGTAGAAGAGGGTGCTGACCTGGGTGCAGCCATTACCGCCGCTCCCGCTGGCTATCGCCTCGTCCTCATGCCGGGCGAGTATGGGTTGCATACGGAGGAGGCTGACTTCGGCGGCTCCACCACCATCACCAAGAACCTCTCCATCAAGGGCTTGCGACCCAACGACATGCCTGTCATCAAGGGACGCATCAAGGTGGAGGCCTGCCTGGATATAGACCAGGTGATTCTCGATGGTACAGGAACAGATGGCGGACAAACGTTTGACTTCACATTGGAAGAGGGCAACATTGATCATCTGTCGATTACAAACAGCGAGGTCAAGAACTACACCAAGGGCTTCTTCTACATCAACAAGGCGGTGAAGATTAACACCATCACCATCGACAACTGCATCATCAGCAACATCGAATGTTCGGGTGGCGACTTCTTCGACAGCCGTAAGGGCGGGTACGACACGTTCAACCTCACCAACAGCACGATTTATAATTGTGCTTCCGGTCGTGACGTGGTGCGTATGGACGATGCCTCAAGTGCCATCGATGCAACGCCGAACATCAAGGTAGACCATTGTACGTTCCACAATGTGGGTAATGGCAACGCCAACTACCGTTTCTTCTACGTTCGTTTTGCCGGAAACACGATCACGTTCACCAACAACATCGTATCAGGATTCAACAACAAGCGCGGCTTTGCCAACCAGAGTTCGACCGACCAAGACCCGACGTTGGACAACAACTTCTACCACAACACCGCCAACCTGATGTCTCTCGCTGAAGGCAACACGGAGAAGGTTTCCTGGTTCGACACGAAGGGTACGGACATCGATCCCAAGTTTGCTAACCCTGCTGACGGCGACTTCACCGTCTGCGAGACGAAGGTCAGCGACAAGCGAGCTGGCGATCCACGTTGGATTAAGTAATTTACCTCTTTCATCAAATAGGGACGCAACTGATTGCGTCCCTATTTTTACTTTTCATCCCATTAATCCCATTAACCCCATCATGAAAAAGCCATTCCTTATCCTCTCACTATTCATCACCATCCAGACCCTTGCCAACGGCATCTTCAACGTGAAAGACTACGGTGCCAAGGGCGACGGTACCACCCTCGACCACACCGCCATCAACAAGGCGATAGATGCCGCCGTGGCACAAGGCGGCGGACAGGTACTCCTCCCTGCCGGCACGTATCTCTGCGGCAGCATCCATCTCAAGAGCAACATCGACCTCCATCTTTCTGCGGGTGCCACGATCCTGGCTTCACCCGCCTCCATGAAAGCGTATGACGAGAGCGAGGTGTTCGGCGCACCCGAATACCAAGACGGCGGACATACCTATTTCCATAACTCCCTGATATGGGCGGAGGGACAACGCAACGTTTCCATTACTGGGCAGGGCATGATCGACGGTGAGGGACTCACCAAGCGCGATACCGAGAAGGCGGGCAACGTGCAGGGCGGCAGCATCGGTACGGGCGACAAGGCGATAGCCCTCAAGCAATGCCGCAACATCGCCATCCGCGACATCACCATCTACCGTGGCGGCCATTTCGCCATCATCGTCACGGGATGTGACATCGGCACCATCGACAATGTGACCATCGACACCAACCGCGACGGCATCGACATCGACTGCTGCAAGTATCTCACCGTGAGCAACACCAAGGTCAACACCCCCAACGACGATGCCATTGTATTGAAGAGTTCATACGCCTTGAAAAAACCCGTGTTCTGTGAACACATCACCATCACCAACTGCATCGTGACAGGCTACAAGCTCGGCACGTTCCTCGATGGGACGTATGTTCCAGAGAAAGTCAACTGGGTGTGCGGACGCATCAAGCTTGGCACGGAGAGCAATGGCGGCTATCGCAACATTGCCATCTCCAATTGCACCTGTATGTGGAGCAGCGGACTGGCGTTTGAGGAGGTAGACCAAGGGAGGATGGAGAACATCGTGGTAAGCAACATCACGATGGAGCATGTACACCACTATCCCATCTACATCACCACGGGATGCAGAAACCGCGGACCTAAGGAACGGACAGATGTGTCATACGGAGGCAACATCTCCATCTCCAATGTCATCGCCACGGACATCGACTCGCTTGCGGGAGTCATCATTACGGGAATGCCCAATTATCCTCTCCGAAACATCAGCCTAAACAACATCCATCTACAATACCGTGGAGGCGGTCAGCCATACCCCACCGACAAATCCTATCGAGAGCAAGGCACCAACTACCCCGAGCCGCGATGGGCAGGACCCACGCCGGCATGGGGCATATACGCCCGCCACGTCGATGGTCTCAATCTCTCGCACATCCGCATGGAAACCATCAAGCCCGATGCCCGCCCCGCCATTCTAATGGAGGATGTGAAGCATGAGCGGATGGATGACGTGTTGCCAATCAAATAATCCCTAAAAACAATTGATGGAAAAAAGCTATAACAATGGAAAAGAGAAATATGCATGTGGAAGAAGAAGCGGCTCGGTGTCTGTTCTGCAACGACGCACCTTGTAGCCGAGTGTGTGATCATGGAGACCCTGCTCGTGCCATCCGTGCCATTCGGTTCGGAAACAAGAATGTGGCAAAGAGATGGGTGGCAAGGTGTACAGACGCGGAATTAGAGGACGCAGAAAGAGCCTGCATCCACTACGACCGTCCTGTCCGTATCCGAGAACTGGTGGCATCGCTGCCCGATGAGGATAAAAACTTCTCGGCAAACACCCTTCCAAGCCTTGCCATCACGTTCTGTGGCATCCCTTGCGAAAATCCATTTTTCCTCGCCTCCTCCTCTGTCTGCACCAACTATGAGATGGTGGCGCGAGCATTTGAGGCTGGTTGGGCAGGAGTATTCTATAAGACCATCTGCTTTGATGACATCCGCGAGGTGTCGCCTCGCTTCGATGCCGTACACAAGGCGGGGACAAGCGACATCATCAGTTTCCGCAACATGGAACAATTGAGCGAAAACCCCGTGGATGTGGACTTCGACATCCTGCGGCGGCTGAAACGTGATTATCCCTCTAAGGTTGTGGTGGCATCTATCATGGGTAGTACTGAGGAGCAATGGATAGAATTGGCGAAAATGGCAGAACAGGCAGGAGTAGATGCTGTGGAGCTAAACTTCTCGTGTCCGCAAATGCGGTTAGCAGGGATGGGAAGCGATGTGGGGCAGAATGCCGAGTTGGTATTGTTCTACACCGTATACGTGAAACGCAATGT
Organism: Prevotella sp.; assembly: GCA_017428055.1. Classification (GTDB taxonomy): domain Bacteria; phylum Bacteroidota; class Bacteroidia; order Bacteroidales; family Bacteroidaceae; genus Prevotella. Next base: position 36,868 of record JAFRRN010000034.1, on the reverse strand, counting down.
CTCCATCCCCGTCATACCGAAGATGACACCCAACATCACCCACATGAACCAACCCGCCATAGCTGCCTATTTCGCGCAAGCGGATGGCATCAGTGCCATCAACACCATCAAGAGCGTGACGATGAGCGACTTCGCCGAGGTGTCAGACAAGAAAGTCATATCGGGACTGTCAGGACGTGCCGTGAAGCCCATCGCCTTGCGCTTTATCCTCGAAATGGCAAGAAACCCATTGATGAAAGGATTGCAATTGAGTGGTGTCGGTGGCATCGAGACATGGCGCGACGCTTTAGAGTTCATTCAGTTGGGATGTCACAACGTGCAAGTGTGTACCGCAGTGATGCAATACGGCTACCGCATCATCGACGACCTCACGCTTGGATTGCAAACCTACCTTGCCGGGCGAGGCATTAGCAACCTTGAAGACATCGTGGGCGAACAAGTCCCCCGTTTCGTCAATCCATCCGACTTGGATAGGGAGACAGTGGTCTATCCCAAGATTGACAAAGACCGTTGCATAGGTTGCGGAAGATGCTACATTTCCTGCCAAGATGGGGGACACCAAGCCATTGTCTTCGATTCCGAGACACGGTTGCCACGCCTCATCGGCACACGATGCGTGGGTTGTCACCTCTGTCGCCTTGTCTGCCCATCGGGAGCTATTTCCATGTCTAAACGAGTCAATAAAAGACCCCACAAGACCTAACAACAAAACATTTCCCTTATCACCGATAATCCTGCGCTGTTGTAGGTAGAAGTCTAACTCTAATAATCAGCGGTTGCCTTTCCTGCTATTGCAGGGACGGCATAGGAGTTGGGCATTGGAGAGGACTGTCCTGCCGCCAAGGCTCCAAGGATGCCTATGGTCTACCGTCAACTCCTCCGCACGGAAATGTTGGTGGCATCCGTCGCATTCATATAGCCCATCGCCATTCGCCCTCCTCTCCGACAGCAACCGCAGCTTGTCGTCCTGTGTGAAGAGACGCTTGGGGTCTACGCGGCAGTTGCCCACAATCCCCATAATCATCGCCTCGATGTCTGACTCTTTTGTTGGCGAGAGGCGATAGCCTTCACTCTTCATGAAGTCATTGACCTCTTTCCATATCTCATCCTTGTGGCGGAGCCAGATAGCCCGGTCCTTCAAGTACTTCACGCCAAGGCGGAACTTCAGCACAGAGGGAACCTTGGACTTTTCGTGGAACACGTCGCGGACGAAACTAATGTAAGGCCTTATTTTCTTCAAGTCGTCGTTGAAACTGTCGCCTTGATGTTGCTTGACGTATTCATCCAATTCGTCTTTCTTCGGGAATTGGCTACCATGGCGGATATAGTAGATGTATTCCAATAGGTGATACTTGTTGTCGCCACGGTCGATAGCGGCAGGGGGCAGCACCTTCCTAATCTCGGCATTGGTACGGACATACGAGTCAAGCCCCTCCAAGTATTCGCCGTGATAGAGCCCGTTGAGTACCTCATAGCGAGATAGGGGGACACCAAGCGTATTGATGCGCTTGAAGATCTCGCGCTTCTTTTCCTCCGTGCCGCCACAAACGATGACGGTGAGTGGCGTTTGGTCTATCTTGGGTTGGAGGTCGCTGTCGTAGGCATATTCCTTCCACGTCTTGTTGTTGTATTTCAAGTCGCCCTGTTTAAACTTCCTAATCGCCTCTATGCGTTGCTTGCCGTCGAGCACTTCCAATATGCCGTCCTCACGCTCCCACAGATAGAAGGCGGGCAAGGGTATGCCGCGATAAATGCTGTCGATGACCAACGACTGCTTGGCGGAGTCGTACACAATGGCTCGTTGCAAGTCAATGTCGCTGAGAATCTTGCCACTGACCACTTTTTCATATAGCTCTTTTACTGTCATTCTTTCTCCTTTCTGCGTTTGATGATGATTCTGTCCCAAAGACATTTGTAATGTTTGTTCCCTTCTGCCAAATAGAAACGCATTCCACCCTTTGAATAGATTGCATCAGACTCTACGCAATCTTTCATTGGCTTTCCCAATTGTCTGCTTGAACCAATGATTTCAAACTGCTTAGGATTATATTTCTGCATGAATGTGATAGGTACTCCCATCTCACCGTCATAGTCGAAAGGGATTTCTGCCACGGTAGGCACCTCGATGGCATCATAGTTGACGTAGCGGGGATAGCGCTCGGGATTCTCCTCGTATGAACAACTCAGCACGATTTGCTTCTCATTCTCGTCTACCTGAAGGTTGGTGTACCACATCGAACTGCGCGGGGTATTGTGTTGCTTGGGCAGCACCGTGCCGTCGGGGCGGCGGAATCCACTCAAATGATAGTGATAACCCACGCGGATATTGCCGTCTTGGAAATGTCGGATGATGCTCTTTTCCGTGGGTGCGGTCTGCGGTCCGATGACGAGGAATTGCTTTCCGTTCTTGACCAACAGGTCGATGAACTCGTCAAACTGGCTGAAGGGCGGGTTGGTGATGATGACATCATAGTGGCTATAGTCAATGTCTTGGAAGCGCACACCCTCGCCCGTCTGTGGGTTGAAGCCGCTGACGCTGATGGAGCGGAATCCCCATTCTTCGGCTTGGTTGAGCAGGTATTCCACGAATTGGCATTTCACCATGTCGAGGCGTTTCTCAATCTTTGCCCTCGTCTTGCCGATGTCGATGTTCTTGATGGTGCCTTCTTGTGAGAACAAGCCACGTCCCAACACGTAGCCCTCCTCTTTGTAGACGATCTCCTCGTTATAACTCTCGTCCCAGTCGCAGGGGCAAAGGATTCTCTTGCCACGCAATTGTGGCAGGTAGTGGCGCACCTCGGCGGCGATGTCGTCATAGAGTGTGTAGTATTCATCGTCGCGCCGCGCCTTGCTGCCTTGCATTCTTTCGGTTCTTCTTACCATTTGTAGTACGTTTCTGTGAGTTCTTACGTTGAAGGGGAAGTATCTCAAGAAACGTATTGCCAAGCCAGACACCCCGCCACTTGAAGGCATAAAGGACGTGGACAATCCCCTCGTCCACGTCCTTGGGTGTTTGGCCTGACCCGTACTTCACAGACAAGGCAGACGTCCACGTATCAAGTGGACATCTGCTCTTTATTCTATGAAGTACGTCTATCAGTGGCCAAACTTCAAGGACGTTCTTTCGAATAAATAGCAAATGTGCTAAATTCCCGCGAAAATCATGTGGCAGGCATTCCTGCACCGCCACAGCACCCTGCGACCAGCGCAAACGATGCATCATGCAAAATTACAACAAAAAATGCAAATCCATGCTTTTTCGAAGGGAAAAGTGCATGAAAACCCTTCATTTGCCGATACGCAGATGCCAAGATACCCATAGTACCAAAATCTGTACCTGTATTTGGTACTGGCAGTACCAAGGCGTGGTATTGTGCGTACCACAACGTGGGAGGGAGGCTACCACGACGTGGTACTCCCGATGGATGCATGGTCAAGAGATGGCGGACGTATGGTTACGAGAAGTCGATTACCTCGACGTAATGGGCGAAGGCAAGCCCCTCGGTGTAGCCGTGGCGGGCGAAGAGGTCGAGAATCCATTGCTGCTGTGCGGGCGTGAGCAGCCTTTCGCCTCGGTTGTAGCGGTAATACGTGCCGTGGCCGCCGAGGTACGCCTTCATCTTATTGCGCAGGGGCGTGAAGTCTTTCTGTTTCACCTCGCGAAAGAGCGGGGCGAAGCCATAAGCCGCCTTGACGGTGCGTATCGCCTTGAAATGGCGGCAAGGCCCGTTGCGATAGGCGGTGGGAAAGATGGCGGGGCCCCATGTGCGGTCTTCCGGCACATGCTGCCCCGTGGCATAGCGTAGGCACTCCGCATGGCGCGGGCACCCATCGCAGAAACACAGTTGCCACATCGGTGGCACGAAACTAAGGTTGAACGGTTGGTCGATAGTGGTATTCATGTTGCAAAGATACGGTTTTTCCCCGAAATCCAAGCGTTGATGGCGACAATCTTCGCATGTTGACACATAAAAATCGGCATTACTGGCGATGGAGCCATTTACATCGATGAAAAAACCTATGATGAGTTAAACAACATGACAGTGGCAACTGCCGAGACGAAATCCGCCATACGCCTGAATAGTGCCAACGATGTGTGGAACATATAAACAGGGTTTGTAGGTGTTGATGGATAGTAAAAAACTCTAAACAGACCTTAAAAAACGGGGTATATCATGCCTTTTTCCATAATAAAGCATTAAAAAAGTCCGCTTTTTGCGGATTTCTGCTTAAATTTGCAAGCTAAAAATAGTTTTGTGCATATCGTATAACGTTTGTATGAGTGTGATGAAGAATAAGATAGCGATATTTTTCGTGTTTTTTTCAAGTATTTTTGTGCTTGCCTCATGTCTAAAAAACGATTCCGATGAGGTCGTGTATTATGATGATACAGCCATTACGTCATTTAGTGTGGGGACGCTCAACAGATATATACATACCAAGTCGTCCACAGGCGAGGATAGTGTCTATAAGACCACCCTCGACTGTAGCAAATACAAATTCTATATTGACCAGTATAAAAAAGAGATTTACAATATCGACTCTTTGCCTCTTGGCATTGACGTTTCCAAGGTTTTGGTGTCGGCAACGTCCAAGAACTCTGGCCTCATAGTCGTGAACCTCAAGACTAAGGATCTCACCGCAGACAGCTTGGTGTCCGTGACAAGCTCCGACTCACTTGACTTTACCAACCCTTTGGAATTCCGTGTTTTCAACACGATGGGTACGGCATACCGTTCCTATACGGTGCATGTCAATGTTCACCATGAGGTTGCAGACTCCTTCCTTTGGCGTAAAGTTGTTGACAATGATGCCGTGGTTGCTTCTATGCAAGGTATGAAAGTGCTTTCTGCCAATGGCAAGTTATGGTTGATGGGCAACGATGGCACTGGTTCAAAGGTCTACAAAGGCAGTGTGGACAATGGCATCACTTGGACGGAAGTATCGACAAGCCCATTCGCTGCCGATGCCTACAAAAACTTCACCTTGTTGTATGGCATTCCCTCGTTTGTTTCTGATGGCAGCCTCTACCAATGTTTCGATGATAGCAGAGGTTGTTTGCCTATGGCAAAGGTGGATTTAGGGTGCCTTTTAGGTGCTGGTAAAGGTAGCATATATGGCTTGACGGGTGAGGGAATCATGCTTGAGTCACCTTCGGTATATAACGATTGGCAGTTGTCAACGCTTGATACTGATGCGCAATTGTTGCCAACACGAGATGTGAATTTCATGGTTCTTTCTTCGAATGTCAACGTCAACACATATACGCTCTTGCTCATAGGAAACCGCGACGCGTCGTATGAGGCTGACACCACCGCTGTCGTTTGGGGGAAAGTGGAAGAGCTGGATGGCAAATCCCAAGACCAACCTTGGTTTTATTATACACCTTCCAAAGAAAACAAGTCGCAACTCCCGCGCCTGAATAACCTCCAGGTGGTGGGGTATGACTCTGGCTTGATTGCTTTGGGTGGCGAGTCCTTTGATGGCAAGCAGTCGGCTTTTGCCCATTTTTATCGGAGTGAGGACAGGGGTGTCACGTGGTCTATGAATGCGACATATAGTTTCCCGGCAGGATTCTCTTCGAGTGACACGTCATTTGCGATGACCAGTGATGACGACAACTATCTATGGGTGTTCTGTGGAGGCACCGGCCAGGTGTGGCGAGGAAGGACTAACCGTTTGGGATGGAATCAGGAACAGGTGGGATATGAGCAATAAAGGAGTTCTGCGATTTGGCAAGAAATGGTTGGATGGGGTCGTGATATTCTTTCTTATCATGCCCATTCGCTCTTTTGCCCAAAGCGATCCGGAATACTTGATGGAGGTAGGTGCGGGCGTTGGGGTGGTCAATTATTTAGGAGACTTCAATGCCAAATTGACCAAGGACTTCCAACCTGGGGCGACATTATTGTTACGCCGCCTTCTCAATCCATGGGTGGGATTTAAGTTTGATGCCATGTATGGCAAGTTGAAGGGGTCATCTGAAGACATGAAAACCTATTATCACGATTATGTGGAGACGCCATATCTTTTTAACAAGACACTCATCGACGGCTCCGTGACCTGTGAGTACAACTTCTGGCCATACGGCACGGGACGAGACTATCGTGGGGCGCAGCGTCTTACACCTTATATATTTATAGGACTGGGCGGCACTTTCGTCACAGGTAATGGTACGAATGTCTTTACTGCGAATGTTCCCTTGGGTCTTGGCGTGAAATATAAGATTGGCGATAGGTTGAACTTCGGAGCGGAATGGGGCGTGCATTTCTCGTTGAGCGATGAACTTGATGGTGTGAAAGACCCATACGATGTCAAGAGCTCGGGGGCATTTAAGAACACCGATTGCTATACGGCATTGATGTTTTCGCTCACATATAGCTTCATGGCAAAGTGCCGCACATGTCATAATGAGGATGAGTAAGGAAAAGGAATTGATAGAGAGAAAGATAATATGATAACATTAGATAAGACACGAATCCCGCAGCACATCGCCATCATCATGGATGGCAACGGACGCTGGGCGGCACAACGTGGCAAGCCCCGCAGTTTTGGGCATCAAGAGGGAGTGGAGGCGGTGCGCCGTATCACGTCGGAATGTACACGCCTTGGTGTGAAGTTCCTCACGCTATACACTTTCTCCACGGAGAACTGGAATCGCCCCGCAGATGAGGTTGCCGCCTTGATGGGGTTGGTTCTCACGTCGTTGGAGGATGAGATTTTCATGAAAAACAACGTGCGCTTTCGGGTGATAGGTGACCTCAGCCGCATCCCCGAGGTGGTGCGCCAGAAACTCCAAGACACAGAGGAGCATACGAAGGATAACGATACGATGACCATGGTGGTCGCCTTGAGTTATTCCAGCCGTTGGGAGATGGTAAACGCCATGCGTGACATCATTCGTCGGCACGACCTCGGAGAGGAAGGCTATCAAGACGTGAGCGACATCGACGAGGCAATGGTAGCACGGCATCTGACAACAAACTTCATGCCCGATCCCGACCTCTTGATTCGTACTGGTGGTGAGTTGCGTGTCAGTAATTATCTGCTCTGGCAGATTGCCTATTCCGAGTTGTATTTCTGCGATACCTATTGGCCAGACTTCATGGAAGAGGATTTATATAAGGCTATTGAGAGTTTCCAGGGTCGTCAGCGTCGGTTTGGTAAGACAGAGGCGCAGGTGGAGGAAGACTTGGAGAGTGAGAAAGAGTAACATTGCATCATAAGTAATAAATCAAGTGAGATATTATTCTATATTAAATAAGGTCTGGGTGATGATGGGAGGCATTTTGCCTATCTGCCTACTTGCCTTGCTTCCCTTACGTTTGGAGGCGCAGGATGTCATCGTCAACCCCGACATATCGTATGCTGGTACGCCGCGCACATGTGTCTTGGGCGGCATCAACGTTTCTGGGGTAGAAGGATATGAGGACTATATGCTCACGGGTATATCAGGACTGACGGTGGGGCAGGAGATAGAAGTTCCTGGCATGGCCATTACCGATGCCGTGAAACGTTATTGGCGGCATGGATTGTTCTCTGACGTGAAGATTTCTGCCGATTCTTTGGTGGGCAACAAGATTTATTTACACATCACCTTGGCAACCCGCCCACGTGTTTCAACCATCAATTATATTGGCTTGAAGAAGTCGGAACGCGAGGATATGGAGCAGAAGTTGGGAATTATCAAGGGTATGAGCCTACATCCTAACGTCATCGACCGTGCCAAAATCCTCGCTAAGAAATACTTTGACGATAAGGGTTTCAAGAATGCTGACATTGAAATCCTGCAACGAGAGGATGTGTCGGAGAAAAACCATGTCATCCTTGATGTCGTTATCGACAAGAAAGAGAAGATGAAAGTGCGTAACATCATCCTCGAAGGTAACACAGAGCTAAAAGACAGTAAGATTAAAGGTGGTTTCCTGAAAAAGGGTGCATTTGCCAAGACCCATGAGGCGGGTAAGCTTTCCACGTTCCTCAAAGCCAAGAAATTCACGCCTGAGCGGTGGAAGACAGATAAGCAAAACCTCATTGAGAAATACAACGAATACGGCTATCGTGACGCACGAATCGTGGAAGACAGCGTGTGGAATGTGGACGATAAACATGTCAACGTCTATGTGAAGGTGGATGAAGGACAAAAGTATTATATCCGCGACATCCGTTGGGTGGGCAATACCGTCTATCCCACGGGGTACCTCAGCCATATACTTGGCATGAATAAGGGCGATGTCTACAACCAGAAACTTCTGCAAAAACGTCTTTCTGGGGATGAAGATGCCGTGGGTAATGAGTATTGGAACAATGGCTATCTTTTCTATCAGCTTGATCCTTCCGAGGTGAATATTGTAGGCGACTCCATCGACTTGGAGATGCGCATCCAGGAAGGACCACAGGCACACATCAACCGCGTACGTATCAATGGCAACGACCGTTTGTATGAGAACGTCATCCGCCGTGAGTTGCGTACCAAACCTGGGGACCTCTTCTCCAAGGATGCGCTTATGCGTACAGCCCGTGAATTAGCATCCATGGGACATTTCGACCCCGAGAAGATCAATCCCGACCCACAACCCAATGGTGAAGATGGAACTGTGGACATCAATTGGGACTTGGAACAGAAGTCTAACGACCAAGTGGAGTTCTCCCTTGGATGGGGACAGACGGGTGTGATTGGCCGTATCGGATTGAAGCTCAATAACTTCTCCATGGCAAACCTGTTCAATAAGAACAAAGAGCATCGTGGCATTATGCCTATCGGCGATGGTGAAGTCCTCTCCATCGGCGCCCAAACCAATGGCCGGTATTACCAGTCGTACAATACAAGCTACTCTACTAACTGGTTTGGGGGCAAGCGACCCATCCAGTTCAGTGTGGGTGCATACTATTCCAAGCAGACCGATGTTTCGAGCAACTACTATAATAGCGGTTACTTGAACAATTATTACAATTATCTATATGGCTATGGAAATAGTTATTACAACAGCTATGAGAACTATTATGACCCCGACAAATATGTGCAGTTATTAGGTGTATCATTGGGTTGGGGTAAGCGCCTACGCTGGCCAGATGACTATTTCTTCCTCTCTATGCAACTTTCATACACACGTTACATGTTGAAGAATTGGGCTTACTTCTTGATGCGTAATGGCAATTCCAACAACTTGAACTTGGGTATCTCATTGAGCCGTACCTCTACAGACAACCAGTTGTTCCCACGCCGTGGGTCGGAGTTCTTGGCATCCGTCACGCTCACGCCCCCATGGTCGTTGTGGGACGGAAAGGATTACAAGAACTTGGCGAACAACAGCCAGTCTGCTACATATAGCCAAGAGCAACAAGAAAAGTATCGATGGGTGGAATACCACAAGTGGAAGTTTAAGGCTCGTACTTACACCGCACTCACCAAGGGTGCAAAATGTCTTGTGCTGATGACACGCGTGGAGTTGGGTATCTTGGGCTCATACAATAAATACAAGAAGTCTCCCTTCGAGACATATTACATGGGTGGCGATGGCATGAGCGGCTACTCGACAAGCTATGCAGAGGAGACCATTGGCTTGCGTGGTTACGAGAATGGATCGCTCACCCCTTATTACCAAGAGGGTTATGCTTACGACCGCTTCACATTGGAGTTGCGCTATCCCTTCATGTTGGGAAATACGACCATCTACGGCCTGACATTCTTAGAGGCGGGTAACGCATGGAATGAGACCAAGAACTTCAACCCATTCGACATGAAACGCTCGGCGGGAGTCGGCGTGCGTATCTTCCTGCCGATGGTCGGCTTGATGGGTATCGACTGGGCATACGGCTTCGATAAGGTATTTGGCACGAGAGGTGGTTCGCAGTTCCACTTCATCCTTGGCCAAGAATTCTAAAAATGTATTTTAAAACTAATAACGAGTGATATGAAGAAAATGATGTTGATAAGCATTCTCGCCGTTATGGCATTGACGGCAGGTGCACAGAAGTTTGCCATGCTTGACATGGAGTATATCCTGAAGAACATCCCGGCGTATGAACGTGCCAATGAGCAGCTCAACCAAGTGAGCAAGAAATGGCAAGCCGAGGTGGAAGCCCTCAATACCGAGGCAAATACCATGTACAAAAACTACCAGAACGAGGTGGTATTCCTCTCCCAAGAACAAAAGAAAGCCAAGCAAGAGGCCATCATGCAAAAGGAGAAGGAGGCAAGCGACCTGAAGAAGAAATACTTTGGCCCAGAGGGAGAGTTGTTTAAGAAGCGTGAAAGCTTGATGAGTCCTATCCAGGATGAAATCTATAACACGGTGAAAGAGATAGCCGAATTACGCGGATACCAGCTCGTGCTTGATCGTGCCAGCGACGGGGCGGGCATCATCTTCGCCTCGCCTACCATCGACATCAGCAACGAGGTGTTGCAGAAATTGGGCTATGCTAACTAACTCGTGATTCCAAGAATACATATTATTAATTTTAATAGAACGAAGAAAATGAAAAAGTTTTTTATGATGCTAATGCTTCTGGCACCCATGACGATGTTTGCGCAGAAGTTTGGTTGTGTTGATTATGATGCCGTGGCACAGGATCTCCCTGAATATGCCAAGGCACAAGGTGACCTACAGGCTCTTGCCAAACAATATGACAATGACTTGCAGTCGATGCAAGAAGAATTCAAGCGTAAGGCAGAGGAGTATGACAAGACAAAGTCTACCATGAACGCCACCAAGCAAGAAGAGACCGAACAGGCCTTGATGGAGATGCAACAGAAAATCCAGCAAGCCTATCAGGACAATAGCCAACAATTGCAACAGAAACAGCAGGAGTTGTTGAACCCGATACAAGCCAAGGTTGCCAAGGCCATCGAGACCGTCGGCACCAATGGCAAGTATGTGTACATCGTGATGAAGAACTCATTGCCTTTCATCAATCCCACCTTGTGTGACGATGTGACGGAGGCTTGCAAGAGTGAGGTTCGCAAACTGAAGTAAAATTCTTATTTGTTGAGTGTTTGGTGTTGAGTGTTTAGTGTTGAATAGACATATAATCACTCAACACTTAACACTAAACATTCAACACAAATCATTCAACATCGGCAACATGCGATTCTTTCCATTAATCCTTTCATTCTTCGCTTTAACGGTGTCGGGGCAACCCGAACCCATTGACTCTATTGATGTGGAAGTGCCACAAGAAGAGCCAGTTGAAGAACCCAAGGCATTGGTTTTTGGCTACTTTAGCTATGACGAGGTGCTGCACTCCATGCCAGCATACACCCAAGCGAAGAAAAACGTCGAGACCCTTGCCAAGCAGTTCCAAGACGAGGCAAGCCGCTCAGAGGCGGAGTTCAGCAAGCGGTATGAGGCATTCTTGGAAGAGCAACGCGACCTTGCCCCTTCCATATTGAAGAAGCGGCAAGCGGAATTGCAGGACATGATGGAAAGGAACGTCGCCTTCAAAGAGGAGTCGCAACGGCTCTTGCAACAGGCGGAACATGATGCTTACGCCCCCTTAAAGGCAAAGATTGCCACTGCCTTGGCACAATTAGGCAAGGAGCGTGGCCTCGCCTTTATCCTCAACACCGACCATGATGCCGTTCCTTGGATAGATACTGACTTGGGCGTTGACCTCAATGCCGTCTTGAAACTACGGGTCAGATGAGTGGACCCATTGGTATCTTCGACTCTGGTTATGGCGGCCTGACCATCCTTCATGGCATTCGCCAACTTCTTCCCCAATACGACTATGTGTATTTGGGTGATAACGCCCGCGCCCCGTATGGCCCGCGCTCCTTCGATGTGGTGTACCAATTCACCCGGGAGGCGGTATTGAAACTCTTTGAGTATGGTTGCCACCTCGTCATCTTGGGTTGCAACACGGCATCTGCCAAGGCTCTGCGTACCATCCAGCAGCACGACTTGCCACAGATAGACCCCAATAAGCGGGTGCTGGGCATCATACGACCGACGGCGGAGGTGATAGGTAGCCTCACCAAGAGTCGCCATGTTGGGGTGCTCGCAACAGAGGGAACCATCAAGAGCGAGAGCTATAACCTCGAAATTCACAAGCTTCATCCCGACATCGTTGTCTCTGGTGTGGCGTGTCCCTTTTGGGTACCACTCGTGGAATACAACGAGGCAGACTCTCCCGGCGCCGACTATTTCGTGAAGAAGCGTATCGATGAAATCATGCGAAAAGACCCCGCGATTGATGCCATCATCCTCGGATGCACCCATTATCCACTCTTGATGCCCAAGATTCTCAAATATCTTCCTATGGGAGTACGCATCGTGCCACAGGGAGAATATGTGGCAGAGAGCCTACAACAATACCTTACCCGCCACCCACAGATGGAAAGTCAATGCTCTCAAGGCGGCATCGTACGCTATTTAACCACTGAAAATCCCGAGAAGTTTAAGGAGTCTGCACAGATGTTCCTGCATGAATCCGTGGAAGTGGAAAGTGTTATCTTAAATACCTGACAGGATACCATACGGCAACCCACCCTACTGCCAGCACGGTGACAAACACCAAGAGAACGTCGGTGTAATGCACACTGACAGGATAGGCATTCACCACAAACGACCCACTGCTCTCCCCGAGGGCTACCAAGCCAAATGTCTGTTGCAGCCAGCATAGCAGCAAGCCCAGCGCGATGCCGATGAATGCGCCAATGGCAGAGATCATCCTTCCCTCGAAGAGGAAGATTTTGGTTACTTGCTTGTCGTTGGCACCAAGGTTTCGCAAGGTCTGCACATCGTCTTTCTTGTCGATGATGAGCATGGAGAGCGAGCCGATGATGTTGAAACATGCCACCATGAGGATGAAAGTCAGGAAGAGGTAGGCGATCAGTTTCTCAATCTTCATGATGTTAAATGTGTCCGCCTGTTGCTCGTAACGGTCAAGGACACGATACTTATCGCCAGCAATCTTCTTGATTTCCTTCTTCACGCTGCCTATGCTGTAGCCATCCTTGATGCGAAGTTCCAAGGACGTGAGCATCCCCTGCTGCCCGAAAAGCAGCCGGGCGAATGAAATGGATGTGATGATATAGTCCCTGTCATACTTCGCCTGCCTCACAGAAAACACCACGCCGGGCGAGAGCAACGAGTCTACCACGAATCCCGACGAGGGGTCTGTCATGTCCAACTGCCCCTCACGTTGTGGGGCATAGATGCGCATAAACCCTTTATAGTACGTTCCCGTTCCGAGATTCTGCGCCAGACGGATGCCTGGGATGCCATATTGTAGGTCGCCGGCATGGAGCGAATACTCACCATCGCCATAGAGAATCTCCGTGATGTGCGTCAATTCATTGAAATTGTCATCCACCCCCTTTATCTTCACCATTGCCTGTTTGTCATTGAAGATTGCGAGGGCTTGGTCTTCCACGCACTCTGTCGCAATGTCTATTTGCGGCATTTGCTTGATTTTCACCAAGATGGGGTCGTCTGTGGGTGCGTCCTTCCCGATGGTAGGCACCACCTGCAACTGTGGGTCAAAGGAGGTAAAGAACGATGCCACCAAGTCGTGAAAGCCATTAAACACGCTCAACACGATGACCAAAGCCATCGTGGCGACGGCTATCCCCACCATCGAGATGATGGAAATCACGTTGATGGCATTGGTACTCTTCTTGGAAAAAAGGTATCGACGGGAAATATAGAATGGAAAATTAAACATTAAACATTAAAGATTAAAGATGGAAGATGGAAATTGAATTTTGTGGGATTTTGAAATGGATTTTGTGAAATTTCTCGCCGTAGGCGATACCATATCGTACACTTCGTGCAGAAATCCATTCAAAAATCCATTCAAAATTGTTCAAAAATTAATATTTCATCTATCATCTTTCAAGTTTAATAGTTCGTTTATGTGGTCGATATAGTCCAGGCTATCGTCGACGAAGAATCGCAATTCAGGGATGATACGCACCTGGTTGCGGATGCGCGTACCCAACTCATAGCGGATGGTCTTCACGTTGTCGTTCACGTTCTTGATAATCTCCTCTGCCTTTTCCGATGGAAACACGCTGAGGTATGCCGTGCAGATGCCCAGGTCGGCACTCACTTTGGTACGTGTCACGCTCACCATCGTGCCGTGCATCTTGCGTGTCTGGCTTTGGAATATCAGGCTTAGTTCCTTTTGCAGCAACCGTGCCACCTTGTTTTGTCTTGTCTCTTGCATGAATAATAGTTTTAAAGAATTAAACATTATACATTAAACAATAAAGATTGCCAACCTTTTAATATTTAATTTTTCAATTTTCGTCTTTCATCTTTCATGTTTAATGTTCGTTATTACCAACGCAAAGGTAACGAAAAGATGATAAAACGCCAAACAAAAGGATTGAAAATTGAAGATTCAAGATTCAAGATTGATGGCGCAAGCCAAATTTTCAATCTTCAATTTTCAATCTTTAATCATATAACTCCTTCCATCTGCAATAACCTTCTCTTCTTGTCAATGCCGCCAGCATACCCTCTTAACGAGCCGTTTGCGCCGATGACACGATGGCAGGGAATAATGAGTGAGATGCTATTATGGCCTACCGCGCCACCGATAGCCTGTGCCGACATGGTCTCAAGTCCTTGCGCCTCGGCAAGGCGGCGGGCAATGTCACCGTAGCTCATCGTGTGACCAAAGGGGATAGTAAGCAACAGTTCCCACACCGCCTTCCTGAATTTACCGGCTCGCATCATGAGGGTGGGGGTGAACACGGGTGCCTTCCCACAAAAATAGGTATCGAGCCAACGGCGAGTGTCTGTGAAAACATCCAAGTCATGCTTCTCTTGATGTTCCCTGTCGAGCGTATCGGCAAAGTATTTCTGGCCATCAAACCATAGCCCGACAAGTGCCGTTCCGTCAGATGCCATCGTGATTCCTCCAAGAGGACTGTCATAGTGTGAAGTGTAATCCATTGTCGGTCATATTGATGATAGGCGGCGTTTCCGTCGCAAAGATAAGCAAAAGTATCGTCTTTCCGCTCGTTTTTTTGTATTTTGGTGTCCTCAACACGCCGTTCCTTATTAGGTGGTGCTTTATTAAGTAGCCATTGATGCCATCTGGGAAATGCGCCAAGGCATCAGTGGAGTGCCGTCCAAAGGCGTTGGACGGGTCGTCCAAGCCCTTTGGACACCTCGTCCAAGCCGCTTGGACGAATGATGTCTGCCAACTTCATTTTTTCGCGAGTGGGTCATCTTTTTAGGTTAGATATTCCATTTTTATGTTCTTTTTGATTATTTTTGCAAACATAACCTAAACTATTATCAAAGATATGCGACAGAAATCACTTCTTTTCCTTATGATTACGTTCTTGCCGATGATGGCACAGACGGATGTCACTTCGAGTATTGTCAACCCCGAGTTTGACGGAAGGAGCTTCGCCGGCTGGCAACAGCAGGGGATGCAGTTCCAAACCAACAGCGACTTCTCGGGGAAGTCCAATTACGCTTACGTGGAACGGTGGGTCTCCAGTAGCGGCAACCTGCCCGACACATACATCAAGCAGACTATCACGGGGCTGACCAAGGGACGCTATACGCTTACCGTCGCGGCGCAGCATATCAAGCAAGATAGCAATACGGCCGCCACGGGGGGAGTCGTCTTTGCCGACTGGGCAGAGACCACAGTCACCACTGCGGGCGACTATTCCGTTACTTTTGACGTATTGACCGATGACGTGACCATTGGCTTCAAGGTGACAAATGCCACGGGCAACTGGATGGCATGTGACAATTTCCGCCTCGTCCGTACCAGCACCAACGTGACCTATATGCGCACGGGGTTGTCGAATCTTGTGACGGTAGCCAATACGTTGGCGTCACAGTCGATGGATGCTACGGTGAAAAGCACGTTGAGTAGTGCCATCACCAATGCCAATAAGTACACGTCGAGCGGCACGGCAGCCAATGTTCAGTCAGCAGCCGCCACTTTGAAAGCCGCCATGCTCGCCGCCGAGCGTAGCATTTTCGCCACCAAGACATCGACGTCGGGAACGGTGCCGACGGTAGTGACAAGCACCAAGTATGCCCGTGGGGCAACGATGATTTTCGGTCGGTCCACAGTAAGTGGCTCATCCAGTATCTTGGAACAGGGCTTTTGCTATAGTTCCACCAACCCCACACCCACCGTTGCCGACGAGCGTACCACCCGTTATGTGTCGAATGGCGGCAACATCTATTGCTTAGACAACCTCACTCCCGCCACCTTATATTATATACGCGCGTATGCCGTGACGACGGGTTATAAGGTGGGTTATGGTGACGTTATCAAAGTTTATACCTTACCCAAGGGAAATGTGACGTATGGATATGGCAACGAGGGCGATGACCTCATCAATGCCCGCATCTCACAGTCGGCGATGGGTGTGGCGACGATGTGGTCAAACCTCACCAGCATCAGCGGAGCTTATCTTAATGTGCATTATGCGTCGGGAACGCCCACGGCAGACTGCTCGTATGGCGGGTATATCCGTGTGGGACCGACTGAGAGCTACCAAGCCACGGGTACGTTGTTGCACGAGATGGGACATGGCATCGGCGTGGGAACGCACAGCACCTATACGGGCGACATCCGCTCCAATAGCGGCAGCGGCATTTGGTATGGCAAGCGGGCTACGCGCTTCTTGCAGTTCTGGGACAACAGCGACGGCGTAAGACTCACGGGCGATGGCACCCACCTATGGGCAACGGGAGCGGCGCAGAGCCTCTCATACACCATCAATGGCGCACACGAGGACAACCATAGTGACGCCTCCTATTATGGCAACTCCCTATTGATGCAAGCCATCGTGGAAGACGGCCTTTGTCCTGTGGGCGGCAACCTGCAAGGCTTGGCATATACCTTTGAGCAAGAAGACACGAAGAGCTATTTCATCCGTAATTCGGATGAAAGCTATGGATTGAAGACATCCTATCTTGTTGACAACAATGGGACGCTGCAACTCAAAGCCCTCTCCTTGACGGAAGCGAACACGGCATCCAACAATGCGATGTGGAACATCACTTTCGACCCAACAAAACAAACCTACCGCATCAAGAATCAAACCACGGGACGATACATCTATTATGCCTCCGACAATGCGAACAATGGATTCAAGGCGGCAACATCCACCTCCAACGAGGTAGACTTGCGGCTCCAATTGTCGTTTGTCGATGTGGTATTGGGGAAAGGCACATCCGCATTGACGGCAGACTGTTACCATATCATGCGGGCCACCTCTACACCCTCACCACAGGCGATGTGCGCCAAGACGGCAACCGTGACTGGCTCCACGGCATTCAGTAACACCAATGCCGCCACCGCCCAGCGGTGGATCATCACCGATGCCGAGGGTTTGGAGGAGATCAATGATGCGATAGAACAGGGTGAGCGGTACGACCTGGACGAGCTGATTGCAGCCATCCGCAACCTTGCCGCCAAGTCGCATACGGAGGATGTGGCAGGGGCAAACTCCACCTTGGAAAGCAAGTTGCAAGAAATCGAGGCGGCAGAGGGTACGGCAGACGCATCGACCATCGTCACCCTTGAGGGCGAGGCGAAAGCCGCCTTGATGACATTCATGCAAAACACCACGCCCACGGGCAACCCCTACGACATCACCTTCCTCATCAAGAACGCGGGAATGGACGACACGGAGGGATGGAGCGGCACCACGCCCACCATCAGTTACTCATGTGGCGAGTACTATCAAAAGACATTCGATGTCTACCAAACCATTACGGGCGCACCCGCCGGTCGCTATGTGTTCAAGCTCCAAGGCTATCAGCGACCCGGAACGTCCACCGACACATACAGTGACTATGTGGCGGGAACAAGCAATTATCCTATCACCACACAGGTTTATTTGGGAACGGAATACGTATTGGTCAACCATATCGGCAAGGACGCGCAGTCTACCAAGGTGGGAACAGGCAACGAGTCGGAAGTGGGAGAGTCGCCTGTGATGTACATCCCCAACAACATGCAAGCCGCAGCAGCCTATTTCAACAAGGGCCTGTATGACAACAGCGTGGAGACGACGCTTGCCAGCAACAACCAGACCTTGCAGTTCGGCATCCGAGGAGCGTCATACGTGTCGAGCGACTGGACTATCTTCGACAATTTCCGCCTATATTATTACGGGGGAGGCAATGCCACGCAAGACCCCGCCGCCGACCTGGTGGAGTATTTTGACATCACCAATGCCATGGCTCCCTATCTCTGTACGGGTAGCGTAAAGGATTGGAATAATAATGGTATGTACACCAATTACAATGGTAGTGGTACGGTTTATTCCAATAGTGCCGATGGGGCACAGTTTGATTTCCCATTCATTGAACGATGGACTGGAAGCAGTGGCACACTCGCCAATACCAAGATAGAACAGACCGTCCGTGAACTACCCAACGGCACATACTACATCCGTGGCTCTTTTATCGCTTGCCAACAAGCTAATAGCGGCACGGACGTAACAGGCGTGACGTTCTATGCGGGCGACAAGGAGATGACGGTGGCAACGGGCAATGGTAAGCCTGAACGTTATTCATTGAAAGTGGAGGTGACGGACGGCACGTTGACCTACGGACTGAAGGCAGTCTCCACCACTGCCAACTGGATAGCGATGGACAACTTCTCGCTCCTCTTCGCTGGGACGGAGGATGATTACTATGCCTTGGCTACGCAAGATTCACCCGTCCGCGTCCCTATGGCTAATCCTGCATTCGACAAATGGAACATTGATGAATGGAGCACGACTGGCGGCTGGTGGGCACAAAATACCACATACGACAACTTCAACCCACCGTTTGCCGAGTGTTGGCTGGCTGGCGCATTAGCCGACCACTCGATGTATCAGACAATGGCATTGCGTGAAGGTAGTTATACCTTGAAAGCCGCAGTAGAGGCCGTGCGACAAGACCAAGCGAGCCTGACGGTGAGCGGTGTCACGCTCCGTTTTGACGATGAACAAGTGGAATGTCACACAGGCGACCATGCCCCAGAAATATTCGAGGTCAGCAAGACCGTGAAGGCTGGCGACCATACCTTCGGCTTATATGTGGAATCGACCGACGCCAACTGGGTAGCGGTGGACAATTTCCGCTTGTACTATTATGGCATCAAGCACATCCTTGGCGACGTGAACAGGGATGGCTTTGTCAACGTGACCGACATCGTGTGCCTCTCAAACTATCTTTTGGAAGCTAACGACATAGACATTGACCTCGTGGCTGCCGATGCCAATGTGGATGGGGAAATTAACGTGACCGACATTGTCACCATTACCAACATGATATTGAACGACTGATAATAGTTTTAACTAACTTTTATAATCATGAGAAAGATTATTTTGCCATTCCTATTGTGCGCCATTGCCTTGACGACAAGCGCACAGATGACATTCACGCTGAACGGACTGACCTACGCAGACTGTGCAGAGACCAACCTTTTGGATGGTTCTACAACTATCACCGTGCCGGCGGGAACGAATTTGTCGGGATTGATTACGGCAGTACAAGTTGATGGAACAACCGTCAGTGCCTCGCAAATCAAGCCCAATCCCACGACGACGAACATCACCCCGGGAGAACTGAAGGTATTTGTCTATAACAACAAGGCATACGGATTCCGCTTCGAGGAGGATATATGGTTCTGCGCCGTGTTTATCTCCGACTGCCATACCAACCAGACTGACCATGACGGAACAAGTGCGTCGGACTTGACAACCATCATGAACAACATCTGCAACATGGGGAAAGACGGGACGAAGAAAGTGAGCTTCACCACGGAAGGTGCCACATCACTTGTGCCAAAGACAAGTATCGTCTTTTGCCTTGGTGACATCGACCAAGACAAGGGCGACGATGGGAGCAGTGGCACGCACACCAACTTCCTCAATGCCACGGCTGAAGTATGCAAGACAGCGGGAGTGCCATTCATCTTCATTGCCGGTAATCACGACTTCTCTCCTGACTATTGGGGGAGTAGCAATTCAGACAAAGGTGTGACATACGGCTCCACGGGTGGCTCTCACGCTGATGACCAGACGATTACTGCTATCAAGAACAACAACTCATATTGGAACAATAAGAGTGTATTCGATGAGAATATACAATATTTCACAGGTGGTAGTGGCGCATGGCAACCCAATCATTTCACCTTTAAGTTCAAGGATGTACGTTTTTATTGCGCCAACAACTACTGGTTCCAGAAACCTTATAACAAGCCTGGATTGTTGAGCAGTGCTACATACTATGCTCCAGACGGCATCATCAGTACCCTCAATTCTTTCGTTGATAATCACACCGACGAGGCAAGTGTATGGATGCAGCACTATCCTTGGTTGGCTGGCTCTGACTGCAACCGTTGGTGGCTCGACCAAAACAGTGGGGGCTATTACATCCCCGCAAGCAATTCTTCCGCATACGGTTCCAGCACTTCCGGCATTGCTTACAACGATGCCACCTCTGCCAACACCTTGAAGAAAGACCCACTTTCTGCCATCATGATGAAGGCGGCGGGCAGGACAGACGGCAAGGTGCAACATTTCTCAGGTCACTATCACCAGTTCTATGATGCCACTTACACAAGTACCGTCAATTCTGCCAACCAAGTACACGACTACACCGTGGCAGCCAATGGCAATACCAACCAAAGCAACAATGCTTTCGTAGTCCTTTTCAAACGTGGCGAGGGTGTGAAGGAAGTCATCCAAACGCAATTCTAAATTACTAACAAAACGACATGAAAGGAAACAAACGTATGAAAAGAACATATCATTTGATCATCGTGACATTCGCACTACTCTGTTTTGCTGGTAATGCAAGGGCGCAGAAAGACGTCACGAGCCAATATATCACAAATGCAAAACTATCCAACGGTACTGCCGGATGGACAGTCAGCAACTTCAACACTCCCCAACAAGGCAATAATACCGTTGGCTATGCCACGGAGGCATACGCGGGATGGGGCTCACTCGGCGTGACATCCTATTCCTTGACACAGAATATCACTTTGCCCAAGGGAAATTACCGTTTGGTGAACTATTCCTTCTTCCGTCAAGGGGAATACCACAACACCGATAACTCAAAGTCGTTGGCTTACTTAAAGGCAGGAAGTACCCAAGTCGCCATCAAGACATTAGGCAGCATCACGCCAACTGGTTATGCTAATAGCCAAGCTGAAGGTGCCAACTGCTTTGACTCGAAGATGTACCGCAACGTAGTGGAATTTACCATTGATGCCGACAACACTACAATAGAAATTGGTATCGTCGGCACATTCGACGAGATGCGCTCATGGTGCATCGCCGGTATGTTTGAGCTGTTTGATATGAATGACTTGGCATCGGTGAGTTCGCCAACCGATGTGACATACGCTATTACCAATTCGGGATTTGAATTCCGTGATGCTACCGGTTGGACTTCTTCAGCTGGCGGTGGCTATGCCAACAACAATAATTTTGGCAACAAGGCTGGTATCGGTTTTGTCGAACGATGGCAGCCAAGCAACCAAGGTGGGCTTTCCAACGGTACATTCACCCAGACCCTCTCCAACCTGGAGGATGGATTGTATGAGGTCTCTGTCTATGCGCAAAACCTCGAACAATACAATAGCAGTGCCGGGGGGACAGGCATGTTTGTCACCGCCAACAATAACCAGACGGAAGTCAGCACTAATAACCTATATAAGGTTCGCGCCAACGTGACAGACGGCACCCTCACCCTCGGCATCAAGCTTGATGGATGCACAGGCAACTGGATTGCTTTCGACCGATTCTCCCTCCTCTTCTATGGCGACCCCTTGGAGGCTTTGAAAGACTTACGCGATGGGTATGTGGCAGAGGCGCAAGCCATCCTTGACGGCAACGACGCACCATATCTCACCGCCGAGCAGAAGACTGCTCTCCTATTGGCGATAGATGCTGGCAACGCTGCCAATACGGAGTCTGACTTGAATATCGTGACTTCGACAACCCTCCCCAACGCCATCAGCACGGCACAGGCACAAATAGCCGCTGCCAAGGCAAGCCGCATCAGGATGCTCTCCGCCTTGGAACGCTTTGAGAAAGACTACAACCTTGTGGATGGCACCAACTATGGTCGTATCACGATGAGTGCCAAGGCATGGACTGACTTGTTGGCAAAGGTGATGGACGTAACGGAAGCCTTTGACGACATATCTTTACTTTCGGAGTTTGAGACCCGCGCCCAGGCATTGGAAGACCAAATGGTTGCCACCGATGCAAGCATCCACTTGTTCAACGGCTATCTGTCATTGCTCAATGGCAACAATTCCTTTGGCGATGCCAACCTGTCAGTTGCTTGCACAACGTACAATACCAATACCGAGTACACCGACGATGACACCAAGGTGCAGGAGGCCATCAATGCCTTGGATGATGCGTTTGAGGCGTATGCCGCCACCCAGTTCGACGACTTCGAGGTGGGTGCCAACCATTTCCTTGGTGAAAACCTCGACTTCGAAAGTGCCAACGGCACACAGATAGACGATGCTTGGCCAAATGTCTATAACCAAGTAGGGTGGACAACCACGTTCAGTTCCGATGCCACAGACTACAACAAGCAATATGCCTACCTGACACGTAACAACGCCAGCCCACATGACGGAGGCTCCAACTATGTCCGCTTGCGTGAGAAATGGGCAGAGTCGCCAGCAACCCCACATTTGCAAATCCTAAAAGAGACGATGATTCCCACGGGTAAGTATGAATTGAAGTTCTTTATCAAGTCTGATAATAGCGGTGCTAACATGAATGTCGATTTGAATTATTATCAGTTAGGAAGTTCATCGCCCGTTTCGGTCAAACCCACCAGCGATACATGGACGGAGCGAACATACGAGATAGAAGTGTCTGAGCCAACGTTCTTCAGCTTGTCATTCGGTTTCATCACAGGTTCAGGGGCAACGGAAGCCAGTGTATGGGTGGATGATATCACGCTTACATATAGCGATAACGTGTTATTGGGCGATGTCAACAACGACGGCCAAGTTAATATCGTCGATGTCATTTGCATGGTGGATTATGTCCTGGACAAACAGCCTGCTGTGTTCATCAAGAAAGCGGCAGATGTCAACAGGGACGGCGATATCAACATCACAGATGTGACAGCATTGGTGGAAATGATATTGTCTGAATAGAACGGGAAATATAGCCTCGCAAAGAGAAAAAGTAAAAGGAACAACTTATCTCATGATTGCACTTCTATCTTGAATGTGGGTCATTATCTCACAGTCTATCATGTTGGCTGAACGCCAAGGCGAGCTTTTCCGTCTAAAGTTATAAGAAATGGCAAACGAGACAATAAACTCTATACAACGGAGACAATAACGGAGACAATAATTACATAATGTGAATTTTTTTTCGGAAATAGTTTGCAAAAGTCATTTATTTCATGTAATTTTGCAAATTAATTATGGACTTGTAGCTCAGTTGGTTAGAGCAACAGACTCATAATCTGGAGGTCCCAGGTTCAAGCCCTGGCTGGTCCACACTGAAAATCAAGCACTTACGAGTTTCTCGCAAGTGCTTTTTTCATGTCTGCGTAAACAATGCGTAAACATTTTGTTTCAGTTTCCCTTTTTCTGTCACACAGTCTCATAGAGTATTAACGAGGAACAAAGTTATCTATATTAGATAAAATGGCAATCTGTCTTTCCGTACAACTTTTATCAGAAACCTTTACCACTACGCACATTATTAATATTGTGTCAAATTTGTCAATGAAAGCCAAATCCTCTTTAAAAATACAAAAAAAATGCCGATATACAACGATTATTTTGTTGGAATAGCAAATAATTGAAAATAAATCATTACCTTTGGACATTAAAAGTTCTAATATGGAAGATATAAACCGAATAAAACTGGTATTGGTTGAAAAGAAGCGCACAGCCCGATGGCTGTCGCAACAGTTGGATGTGAATCCTTCCACTGTCAGCAAATGGTGCACGAACTCTTCTCAACCTGATGTCGCATGTTTGCTAAAGATTGCAGATCTATTGGAAGTTGACATCAAAGAATTGTTGGTTAGAGAGTATAAACAATTTCTCTTGTCGCAAAACTTTTAAAAATGTTTGTAAGAATGAACGAAATCATGGAAAAAGCAAGCATAAAGATACCCATTGGGGGGATGTATCAGGAGTGGATGAGCCTGATAGACTTAGTGGAAGAAGATATCGCCAAGAAGCTGAATGAGGTTGCAGTCAAAGATGGATGGCGTGAGGTTCATCCAAAGGAGGCGTTGGATATGGGATTCGAAGAATTGGCAAACTGGTCAAAACCAGAAACCGATATTCTTGTATTGGTAGGCGATGACTATCTTGTCTGCCTGAATAAGAACGATTTTATGGTTAACTGAAATAGATGGCGAGAAGAAAGATAAAGATAGGGCTTGTGGATGCCGACCTGTTATGCAACGGGACACGGCACCCTAACCTTGCGCTATTGAAGATTGCCGGATATTTCAGGGATAATGGTTATGTACGTGGCTATACTGACGATGCCTGCTGCTATGAACTGATTACGAATGAAAGCAACTTCGAGGAGTTGCAGAAGTACGACTACTTCTATGTCTCATGCGTTTTTACCTTTACCATCGATGACCCTCCACTTGTGCTAACGACTCTTCTCAACGACAAGAAACTCTCAAAGCGAGTCCGCATGGGTGGTACTGGCACTTATGCGAATCTTTCTGTAGAAGAAGGATTTGCTGAGAAACGTGAAGAGGATATGCAACGGTTGGAGAAAGATGCATTCCTGAATACGCTTAAGAATAAGTCTGGTGGCTATGGTATTAACATGCAGACACAGATGCCTGACTATCACCTGTATGATGATTTCGTCAGCGTGATGGAGAACGTGAAGGCATCGGATGCGTACTACAAGGACTACAAGGAATACTCTATTGGTTTCTTGACGCGTGGCTGTTTCCGTCGCTGTCCGTTCTGCGTGAACAAGTTGGAACGCAAGGCCATGCCGTACTCCAAACTAAGCGATTTCCTTGACAATGAGATTGACGAGACAACAGGAAAGTTGAAGCGCCCTTACATCTACCTCTGGGATGACAACTTCCTGGCTTCGCCCTATTGGGAACCATTGCTCGACGAGCTGATAGCAACGAAACGACCTTTCCAGTTCCGACAGGGACTTGACGAACGATTGCTGGCACAACACAAACGTGGTGAGGATATGGCAAGAAAGTTGGCAAGTGCGAACTATCATGGCGACTTCATCTTTGCCTTTGACAACTGGTTTGACCGCAAACTCATAGTTAGAGCCCTGAAAATATGGAAGCATTATTGTCCCAAGAAAGAAACGAAGTTCTATCTGTTCTGTGGTTTCCATCAATCGGAGAATGAATACAAGAAATTCCAATTGGACATTGCTGAGATTTTCATGCGTATCTGTGTGCTGATGAGATACGGATGCCTTCCGTACATCATGCGCCATGAAGATTACAAGAAGGCTCCACTGCCCAATATCTATGTGCAGATAGCCCGCTGGTGTAACCAGCCCGGCTTCTTTCGCAACCTTTCCTTCTGGCAGTTCTGCTATAAGAACCAGACCTTCTGGGAAGAACATACCCTTGGCCGCGAACCGTCACGGCTGAAAACTTATGAAGAATTCATGGAGGACTATAATAACGGGTACTACAAAGAAATTGGAATATCCACACCTCTAAGGACTGTAGTGGACTTCCTGAACCAATTCAAGGAACACAAAGATTTGTTTTTGTCTTTTTTCAATATGTCGTTTAAGCAGATGATAGATTCTAACTTATGGTATCGTGATACAGAGATAACCCTGGAAGGAGTGAAGTACACTTTGAACAGCGAGTTCTGGGATAATCTAATCGGCAATAGCGCAAACGAACGAGCCTTGTTGAAGGTGTTCTATACACATTCGGATGCCAGCCTTTTGGAGGACGAAAAGAAAAGTGCTTTGCTGTTGGAAGTTCTCAAAAGGTACAAATGCAGTGAGATATTGAAAATCATCGAAGATGGCTTTGAGCCAACGGAGGTTGACAAGAAGGATATCTCGCAGTTTAGCGACTTCAAGGATGCATATTACACTGTACCCTACATGCTTCAGAACTGCGGCATAAATGATGTTGACTATTCCAAGATGGGCTATATGCTTCGTGATGAAAAACGAAAGGATGTTGCAGATAAGAAGTATGGCGAAAACCACATGAAGACAGCTGCACAGCTGGGGCTTTGCCGATTTGAGAAATGTCGAGGAAATGCCAATTCTTTGGGCAGTTGCTTTGTTAAACTTAGCGAGTCCGACAGAAGGAACATTTTGCCCAAACTCTGCTTATACATCCCCTTCATTCAGAACTACTTCATGGCTGGTGCCACAGATGAAGTACGTGATGAAATACTCAGCATATTGTCTCACACCACGCAGGTAAGGAGGCGTTCCAATGTCAATACTATCATTCAGACAATAAAGGAATCTATAGATTATGAGCTTTAAGGATTTACATATTAAACCATGTTATGAATCTGGTGTAGATGACATAATAGAGGATTACTATGTGCCAGTCCTTGGTGCTGCGGTGCAGTATGACAGGATTGCAGGATTCTTTTCCTCCACATCCCTAGCTGTAGCTGCCCGTGGCATTGCTGACTTTATTGTTAATGGTGGCAGAATGAGGCTTATTACAAGTCCACGGCTAAATGGAGAAGACATTGAGATCGTCAAGAAGATTGTCGCAAATGATTCTTCTCTGTCACCATCTGATTTTGGGCTTGATTTGGAAAATCTTGAAAATGAATTTGAGAAAAACCACGTTAAGGCTCTTGGCTGGATGCTTGCCTCTGGATTGCTTGAAATGAAATTGGCCGTAGTCTTTAATGATGACGGCAGCATCTGTGACAACGAAACAATATCCGAGAAGGGGCTATTCCATCAAAAGGTGGGAATACTAAAAGATACCGAAGGAAATGAAATGTCATTTAGTGGCTCCATTAACGAAACTGCATCTGCATGGGTCAATAATGACGAAGAATTTAAAGTGTTCAAGGAATGGACGGATGCTTGTGAGTATTTCGAGAGAGATAAGAAGCGATTCGATGAGATATGGAACGGCGAGCGAAAAAATGTGAAGGTATATAATCTCCCGTCAGCCATTAAGTCGAATATAGTTCACTATTCCTCCGATTTTGACAGGGAAAGTATTTCTTTGAAGAAATATCGTGCCATCCGCATGAAGGGCTTTGATTTCAAGAGCGACAGGAAACTGTTCTTCTATCAAGCCGAAGCGTTGAACAAATGGAAGGCTAATGACTATATGCTGCTCTTCGAAATGGCTACTGGTACAGGAAAGACTAGAACTGCCATAGCTGGTATCAAGTATTTGAACGAAACAAGGAAACGGCTCATTACAATTATAACCACTCCGCAGAACACACTTTCCAAGCAATGGAAAGACGAAGTGGACACTCAGAAATTGTCGTTTGACGAGAGTGTTATTGTTGACGGTTCTGTACAAAAATGGGATGAATTATTAGTTAAGTTGTTGTTGAAGAACAGAGCTGGTATGGCAGACCACATCTGCTTATATACAACGCACAATACCGCATCATCAGAAAAGTTCACAAATGCGATTCAGCAGAACCTTCCAAATGGTACAGATGTCTTGTTTGTGGGTGACGAAACCCATTGGCTGGGAGCACGAAAATTCCAACAGGCATTGTTGGCTTGCTACAAATATAGGATTGGACTTAGTGCCACTCCAAGCCGTTGGTTTGATGATGCTGGTACAGCCAAGCTTGTGGCATTCTATGGAAATGCAAATTTTGAGTTTACCATTAAAGATGCGTTGACGGAATACAACCCGATGACAGGTAAGCATTTCCTTGTCAATTACCATTATCTCATTTCCAAGGTCTCTCTCAACGAGGAAGAGACAGAGCAATACAAGGAAATCTCCGCAAAGATTAGAAAACTGTGGAACCAGAAAGATAATAACCCAGATGCAGCTCTCTTATTAGAGCGAATGATGGAGAAGAGGGCAAACATCATCAGGAATGCTTCTGCAAAATACAACCAGTTGGAGGTGATTCTCGATGAACTACAAGTAAAGGGCAGAATAGAGAACTTGATTATCTTTGTCTCACCCCAACAAATACAAGAGGTGCTTGATATCCTGGCATCAAGGGGAATCATCTTCCATAAGTTGACCGAGAAAGAAGGAACCAAGGCAGAGAAACGCTTTGGGAACAAGTCAGAACGGGAGCATATCATATCGAAGTTCAAGTCCAGAGACTATCAGGTCCTCGTTGCCATCAAGTGTATGGACGAGGGCATAGACATTCCAACTGCAGACGTGGGAATATTGATGGCTTCCAGTACAAATCCACGTGAGTATGTTCAGCGAATAGGTCGTATTATACGCCAAAGTCCCAACAAACTGTCGGCAAAACTTTACGACATTTGCGTTGACACGATACATTCTGTGGACGATGATAGTGTTGCTTTTGAACGCAAGATAAGGGCGAAAGAACAAGTACGTCTTAAAGAAATTGCGGAAAATGCAATCAATTCAATAGATGCGCTAACAGTAATAAATTCATTAGACTAATATGGCCATTAGCAAGAAAATCCTAACGAAGATAGCAGATAAGACGATGTCTGATATCGCTATGCAGAAGAACATCGAGAGTGTACTTTCTGGCATAGAAGAAGGTCGTCAAGGTAAACGAATTATTGACAAAATAATGAAATCCATATAGCACTATGAGAATAGAGAGTATTGAAATTCAGAATTTTCGTCAGTATCGCAATCTGTCATTCAAGTTCCCTCATTCCAATGGGGAAAATGACTTGCATATCATCTTCGCTAACAACGGCGTAGGTAAGACGAATGTGCTCAATGCAATCACTTGGTGCCTTTACGACACGGAAATGCACTTGGGTGATAAGAATACCGCACTTGCTATATTGAACAACCAGAAGGTTCAAGAACTGCGTACGCATCTACCAGAAGGCGGAAGTGTGATTGGTGAGGCAATTGTGAAAATCACTTTTTCATCAGACGATGCCTCTGAGAAAATTCTTTTTCAGAGAGTAGGAAAATTCAATGTGACAACAGATGCTGTAATATCCGTTGACACAAAATTTACCATTATGCATTTTATTAATGGTGAGTGGAATTCTATTGAATCTGAAGAAGAAACGCTTTCTCTCGTTAAAAGAAACGTACCAGAAGAGATTCATGAATACATTTTCTTCGATGGTGAGCACCTTGAAAACTATTTTAGAGCTGGACAATCAGACAATATAAAAAATGGCATAGAGGAATTAACGCAAGCTGTAATTATAGAGAAAGCTGAAGCTGCTTTTAATAATTATCTGACAGGCGTTTTAAATCCTCAAATTGCCAATTCTTCTGTCAAGGATATTTCGACCGCACAGAAAGAGTTGGATAAAATACAGGAGGCCATAGATGCATGTTCTACCTCTATTGAAGCAATGACGACACAGATTCATCATTGTGACGATGAAATTTCAACGCTTGATAGTATTATCAGCGGACATATTCATGTTTCAGAGAAAACATCAAGGCTGAAAGAGGTGGAAGGTTTGATTGACTCTTTGAAGGCAGATATAGCCAAGAAGAAATCAGAAATGATGGTGTTTGTACGCGAATATGTTCAATATTTCGCTCTATATCCTGCCATCAAGAATCTATACACCTACATTCAGGAGCAAGACAAGCACGGCAAGCTGCCACCCCGCATAGACAAGTTCCTGCTTCAGGCAATCGAGGAACACAAACATTGTCTGATTTGTGACCAAGACTTAAGCGACCATTCATATAGTTTTATTCAAGAACTTAGAAAAGAACTTGAAGTGTCGTCGGAGACATCTGCTCTGTTGAACAAATCGGTAGTGGTATTGCGTCAGTATATTGATAAGCTGTCACATTATCAGGAACGGCGTATCGCTTTGATGGAGGAAGAAAAGGCACTTCGAAAACAATACACAGAGTACCTTGAAGAGGAGAAGCAGCTGAACATCTACCTGATGAATATCCCTAATACTGAAGCTGTGACTAAGGCCATCGAAGATAAAAAAGAATATCGCAAAAAGCGTGACGATATAGTTGCGAAGAAAGGTGTTGAAGAGGAACACAAGAAAGAGCTTGATAATAAATTCTACAATCAAAGTAAACTACTGAAGTCTCTCATTGAAAAGAACAAACAACTGGAGAAAATAAATCAGCAGGCAGAGTATTGCAAGGTATGTAGGAATGTTTTAAAAGAGACTCGTCTTGACTTACTGGAAGAGAGTCGTCGGGAAATGGAACAGGAGACGTTCGACACATTCTCCCGCTTGTTGTGGAAGAAAGATGCTTTCTCTAAGGTGGAGATTCTGGAGGATTACACCTTCCGTCTGCTCGACAAATACGGTTCGCAGACGCTTGGCTCATGTAGCGCTGCTGAACGTGCATTGCTGGCCCTGTCGTTTACGTTGGCTTTGCAGAAAGTGTCAATGCACGACTCCCTGCTGTTCATCGACACACCTATAGGCCGCGTAGATCAGGACAACCGCTTGAACTTTGTCAATACTCTCTGTGAGATAGCCAAGTCCAAACAGGTGATTCTGACGTTCACGCCCGTAGAGTACGACGATAAGGTGGCAGCAGCCTTACAAGGCCAATATGCTTCGTTCAACAGGTTAGCAATCGAAGATGGTATAACAGTAATAAAGTAAGAATTATGGCTAGAGTAACATTAAATATCGCAAAAGCTTACGACGACGGTTTTATTGAGAACATCGAGAAGACCAAGTATTTTCAGCTCCACAAAAACGCCGCATCGCGTACAGACCTCTACTGCTTCGCCATCGCACTCTGCGAGATGGAGGGGAAAGAGCCTACACCTATATCATCGGTAGGAGCAACGAAATCTATTGTCCGCACAGAATTCCTGACCAATGTAGAGCCGTTGCTTTCGTGCCTGTACTATGACAAGGAGCTAAAAGAAAATCCTGAAAATATTGACAACATTTGCAATCGCGATGAGGTGTATAACCTTGCCGAGAAGTGTGCCAACACAGGTTTTGGTATCCTTAAAGACTACACCGAGCACCTTGACGAGGAAACCCTGTTCTATAAATTGATAAGCTATATGGACAAAAGGTATGAGGAGATAAAGGAGGAAATAAATAAAATATGTACTTCCTAATAATTGTAGTAACATGTTTCATATAAATTGGGGGTAGAAATCAGCGTGAATCTGGTTAAACTCGAATATGGAGGTAAAGACTATTGATTGTAGAATGAGAGCTCTTACAAAAAGGTACAGAGAACTTGACAGAGCAAACACTTCAATAATATGGACGGAGTTAATTCATGTTATTGATCAGTATTTGTCAGGTTGTCAAGCCGATGCGTTTGAGACCTTCTATACTCTGTTCATAAAGAATGTTGACTCATTGCGTTTAGGAACTATACAAAAAGATAGTTCCCTTTATCGTATGAGAGTAGGGAAAAATGGATACGAGGAATTTACATCCAACGAAGAAATGTCTCATATTCCATTTCAATTCAATCACAAAGTCGGAAATGAAAGATATAGTATGTCGGGATTTCCGTCACTTTATCTTGGTTCTTCCGTATATGTTTGTTGGGAAGAAATGCGACGTCCGGATATCGATTATGCTAATTTTGCCTTATTCAAGACAACTACCACAGTTAAAGTTGTTGATCTTTCAAATAAGGAGCATTACCATTTTACTAGCGAGAAGTTTGCAGACTGCTTGGTACTTGCCTGCTCATTCCCCGTGCAATTCCCAAACGATCCATTTAAGCCCGAATATATAATACCACAGATGCTACTTCAAAGTCTTGTCCGTTATAATCGAGATAGTAATAATGAAGAGAAAATTGCTGGAATTAAGTATTCTTCAACCCACATTAAAGATTCAAAATTGTGGATTAACTATCCTGAAAACAGGAAAAACAGACAGCTGTTCTACAATTACGTTTTTCCTGCATTTGACCGTGAGGAAACGGGGTTATCTAAAGAGCTGAACACTATTTTTCAATTTTGGAATAGTATCACATACAATAAGTTAAAACTTATGAATCCTGATTTGCAATCAGACAAGTCTGATATATATGGTCGCTCGGTCTTCGGAAAAATTGAATATAAGTTGCAAAACATGATCTTATCAGGAATGTTTACCTATGACCCCGATAACCCTGTAGGTGCATTAACATTATGAAATCACTATAGCGATTCTAACTCATCTTATCAAGATTGTCAACTAAATAAATAACCCCACAGTCTTTTAGCTGCTTTGCTAAATGCCAGTGGGTTTATTGCTTCCTCAATGAATCACGCAAACATGATAGGGGCATTATTGTAGAGTGACGAAAAGTACTAACGCCACAACTGGCTTGCCTTTGGGGTGGCAAACTCCAATCGAGCAAAGCGATGTTGGGGTATTAGGCTGCCCCTCCCTACTGTTGAGTGGACAGAGGCAAGCCTCTTCTGCATATCTGTCTTGGCAAGATGTTGCCAGATTCCTATCATTCTGAATATCATGTTTTGAAGAACCATCAAAGTCAAAGTAACCCTAATTGCTTGCTATTGTTATCTGGTCAGTTTCCCAAGCATCGATAGATGGTTGGGGTATTAGGCTTCCCCTGACCTTAAAAAAGTGGCATCGGCAAGCCGATAGGACTGACTTGATAAAAGCCACAGGTATTAACTCTGAAATTTAAGACCAGCCATGTGGGAACATACAATTATGCCAGATACCTTGACCTCTGCTTGCAGATTTATGCGGTCAGCCTAACGTTCGATGCTAATCGAAACGGGTAGTGAGCTTCCCGATACTGGAATAATGTGGCACTTGGGCAAGCCCAGTGCCTCGAAGTCCAAAAAGAAACTAATCATATGTTGCCAGCTTGTCTGTACGGTAAGTACCATTGCTGAATACAATTTTCTTGACCATCTCATTGAGCCTGTCAGCAATGCGGTCACCATAATGCTCTCGGATTTGTTGCGGCGTGAGGTTGGTGGTGATAATGGTGAAAAGCTGCTCTTCGTAACGCTTTGTCAGCAGGTCAATGACTGGAGTATAGATATTGCCATAGTCCATTACCTCTGATGGCTCTGTGCCAAGGTCATCGATGCCAAGCATGTCAACACTGATGAGTTTACGGTATGCCTCATGGTTGTTCTTGCAAAGGTGCGCAACGTACTTTGCGTCCACAATCTGGATTCCATAAGTTCCATCGTTGTCAGGCTTAGGAATGCGCAGAGAGTTCAGCAACTGCTGGAATGCTTTAAGCATAGTACTCTTGCCATTGCCACAGCCACCGCATAGCATCATGCCGAAATGGGATGATGGTGAAGTAAGCCAATAAGACATCTCATGGAGTTGCCTCTCCAAATGTTCATTTGAGTAGAAGGTACGGTGACGATATTCTACCTCAGCCATAATTGACGCTAAAAGCCAGGCATAAGCATCTTCTTCTGGCATAGGCATCTTAAAACGTACCTTCATAGGCCGACGCTGTAGCAGAGATTTCTTTAATCCCTCTACGTCTATTTTGTGTATCGTTTCCATTTTTTATTACCCTTTCTTTGTTTGAAAAATTTATAGAACCGCTTTTTATTAAATTATCTTTCTCTTTATCTTTTAAAGGTGTAAAGTCTGCCGTCAATCCATCCGTCAACTCTACTGTCAAGTTATCCGTCCATTTTAGGAGTGAATATTTGGATGGTACATGACGTGAACTGCCTTCGGTGAAAGAAATCAGTCCACGTTTGGCAAGATTCTTTCGAGCGTTGCAGAGCGTCTGCTTTGACATGTGCAGCACTTCGCAGATTCGGACTGTAGAGCATGGCACTGGCATATTCCAATGATTAAGGTTGCACTCATTCACTATGAATGCGTATAGTGCAACCTCGCTCATGGACATATATTCCATAGAAGAAGCACGCCAGAACTGGTTCATGTAATCAATGTACGTCATTCTCTTTCGCTGTTTTCTCACCTTTGACCCTGATAGTTCCTGCTTTCTTTGCCAATTCAAGAGCGAGGTTGCCATCGATTACAATCTGACGATCAATTTGGGTTATGGCATCGTCTATCACACCACTCTTCTTGATACGATTGGCAGTTGGGACACTGCAACCGAATATCTGAGCGATTCCTTCAATACCATAGTAGATACGTCTTTGACTAAGACTCGCAATCTCTGTTGCCCAAGTAGCCATACGGCTGTCAATGAGGAAACTGAGTTCCTCTCCTGTCATCATTGCCACAGGTTTTTGTTTCAATTCATCGATATTCATATTTAATGTCATTTGAAATTAGTACTAAGAGGTCTGCAGAACCTCAATGAATCTCTTTGAAATCGATTTCGAGTGCAAAGGTAATGATAATTCAATGGGGCATTGGTCGGTTTATTTATACCTTAATAAAACCAACTGCTTTCAGGGAAACGTTCAATATCTATTAACTGTATATCAACAAGTAAAGCGGATAACCAGTCTTGCACCGATTATCCGCCTATCATGAGTCAAAAGAAGAGAGGTGAGCTTTATGCTACTGCTTCAAATATGTTTGACCACCGAAATATGATTTCTTTTGCTTTAGCCCAGGAACCCTTCTGTGCTCCGTGAAATCCAAAGTCCTTCATCTCACCAAAGCGTTTCTGGGGAGTGTCAATCCCGAACTTTCGTCCTGTGAACTGTTCGATGGCACGATGGAAAGTAGCATAACTGACACTCTCCTTAATGGCATCAGCTCGTATTAACGCCTTTAACATGTATGCTAGACAGATTGCCTCAGGATTCTCTTTAATAAAGCAAAGAATCTGTGCCTTTAATGCAGACTTATTTCCTATTAGCAGGCTATCGATACACTTTATTTCAACCTTTCTTCCTCTATTTCCTTCCGACTTGCTTAGTTCATAGCTTATATCCTTCCAGATTTCAGGGTCACATGAGGTTGCAACCTTTTCCCAAGATTCCTTAGTTCCCACACCAAGGTCAATGCTGCTTGGAACCATAAAGCCGACTGCCCCATGAATCATTGCCATATCCTCTTGGTCAAGAATTTCTTCGTTCAGAATGGTGTTCAGCGTTTTAATCATCTTTGTAGAGCCCCCATCAAACATCATGTAGTAGTACATGCATCGAATGACGTCGTTCTCTTCATCCATGGCTTTTGCCTTTAAATTGCTCACAAAAGATGGGACAAATGAAATACATGCGTTCATATAGTCAGTAGCCTCTTCTATCAAAGAAAGACAGTTATCCTTGGTAGCCTTACCATCTTCTTTGCTTGTCTCGGCAATATAGGATTTGGCATATTGAGGAAGGTTTTGCCATATTTCCTCAGCAGATCCGAAGTCTGGCAATGATGACACGTTCTTGCCCATTGGCTTATCAGCCAAGCAATCACAGGCAAGATTGAACATTGCGTCCAATGCAGACAGGTCACCTGCACTGATGTTGTCCATCTTGTTCTTGAATTCCGCATAGATATCTTCATGCTCTGCTTTCCAAGAACAGATGCTTAGTGATGCCCTTTCTCGCAATTCGTGGAAATCACTCAAATTGCTTAATTCATCAAGTATATTCATCATACGTTATACAATATTAGGTTGATACTACATGGCTTTTGCGAGAAGCTGTGTTAACTCCTCATTTGACAATTTTGAGAGCTTTGACATCAGTTCATCCCGCTCGGCAGATTTCGTGTCGAGGACAAGCAGTTTGGAGTTGTACTCCATCTGCATTTCAATCGGGTATGTGTCCAGATACACATTGGTCATGTCGTTTGAATTGCTGGAATGCCCCATGCTCTCATCAATGTAAGTCTTCTCTACACCAGCATTACGGAGGTTTGTAGCAAACGAATGACGGCACCAGGTTCCTGACGGGCAGATTGCTTTGTCCCATCCAAGTACATCGTGACATATCTTGGTCACACGGTCTTTAACATTAGAGTTTTCCTGTGCCGTTAGCTTCCTTCTTACTTTTTCACTTGTCTCCCCATTGAATATCTGTGGGAATACATAACCTCCAAGGGTGGGAGGAGCCGCGATTTCATCAAGTATAACTTGCAACGGCTCAATGATAGGTATAACGACCTCGGAATTATTGGAACTCCTGTCTGCTGTCTTCTTGCGGTTGAAGAGGAATGCCCTTCTACCCGTCTGGAAATAATAGTCGTTATACTGCAAACGTGCAGCATCAGCAAGATTAAAACCATTGCAAAGATACTGGGCAAGGAATAATCCAAGGGAATAATGTGCTCTTTCTGCATAGCCCTCCTTCCAGGTCTCAGGGTAGTTCTTGTTGATAAACACATGGTATAGTTCCGTAAACTGTTCTCGTTTCAGATAGACTTTCTTCTTCACCTTGCCTCGCGGAATACTGACAAGATTTTTCTCCTTCTTATTCGAGAAGGGATAGGTCACATCCAACAAATATCCCTGACTGCGACAGAGATTCCATATGGTGCGACAGGAGCGAAGGTAAAGTCCAACAGTTGCATCAGATATTTGTCCTTCGCTGTTGCCGTCTTTACCTTTAATGCCATTAGACATACAATCCTTCCATTTCTGTATTTCAGCCACACTGATATTAAACCCCTTGATGGTATCCTTCCCTAAGAACTTTTGGAAGGAGTTCAATGCACTGATGTAGCTGTCGCTTGTAGAATAACGCTTGCCGTTATCGTCGTTCTGAAGGTGATAGATGTATTCTTGCCAAATACCGATAAAAGACTTGTCTTCTTTGGCAACCTCGATATTGGAATTGCCTGTGGTGACAGCCACACGTACCATCTCATAAGTGAAAGGATTTCCCTTGCTGAGATTGACGAGCATTTCCTTGTATTTCG
>JAFRRN010000033.1 GCA_017428055.1 Prevotella sp. | reverse complement strand
TTATATAATATATATAATAAAACTTACTATACTCTTTCCACATTACTAAACTGTAACTGTAATACTGTAACGCTGTACGGGTGTCGAACACCTTAATGTAATAAACTGGGTGTGGTGTTTGATGGTAATACCTTAATGTGGCAAAGTGGCAAAGTGGCAAATTCGATGCCCTTGACCCTACGCCTTGACTTTTTAACACTTTTCATATACAAATATTTTGGCACTTCAAAAAACTTTTGTAACTTTGCATCATCTTAAGATAATAACGTTATTACCAACCAAGTTCCAACTAATACCTATGGGAGTTTTCATCAATCCGTTCACAGACATTGGGTTCAAGAGGATTTTCGGGCAGGAGTTTTCCAAGCCATTGCTGCTTGACTTCCTAAACAACCTCCTTGTGGGTGAGCGGAAGATAGAAGACATCACTTTCCTCGACAAAGAACAGTTGAGGGAAACAGAATGGGACAGGTCTATCATTTACGATATTCTTTGCGAAACGGACACGGGAGAGAAGATTATCGTCGAGATGCAAAACCGACACCAACCAAGCTTTATCGAGAGAAGCATCTATTATGCCTCCAAGGCCATTGTCAGGCAAGGGGAAAGGGGAATAGAATGGAATTACGACATCAAGGCCGTTTACTTGGTGGCATTCCTCAACTTCTCATTGGCAGACATCGGTAACTCTTTCCGCACGGATGTGTCGCTCATGAACATGAAGACCAAGGAGAGGTTCTCCGACAAACTGCGGTTTATCTATCTGCAATTGCCTTATTTCCACAAGGAGGCAGATGAGTGTGAAAATGATTTTGAACGTTGGATTTACGTGTTAAGGAATATGGAAACCATCAACAGGCTGCCGTGGGCAGCGAAGAGTGCCGTCTTCAAGAGACTGGAGGAGATTGCCGAAGTGAGTGCCCTTACTCAAGAGGAGCGTATCAAGTATGACAGCGCCATCAAAAGGTATAGGGACTCCTTGAATGTCTATCGCGGAGCCATCATGGAAGGACGCGAAAAAGGACTACAAGAAGGAAGAGCTGAAGGAAGAGCCGAAGGAAGAGCCGAGGGATTGCAAGAAGGAAGAGCCGAGGGATTGCAAGAGGGAAGAGCCGAGGGAAGAGCCGAGGGAAGAGCCGAGGGATTGCAAGAAGGAAGAGCCGAGGGATTGCAAGAAGGAAGAGCCGAGGGATTGCAAGAAGGAAGAGCCGAGGGATTGCAAGAAGGAAGAGCCGAGGGATTGCAAGAAGGAAAAAGGGAAGAGAAATTATCCATCGCACAAAACATGAAGGCAATGGGAATGACCAACGAGCAAATCGCGCAAGCCTGCGGCATCACCATTGAGGAAGCGGAAAACCTTTCTATATAGAGACTTTAGAGACTTAATTTATTATTCACAATTATAAACTTAAACATTATGTTAAAACAATTACGTTATTTCTTTACGCTCATGCTGCTGGCAGTGGCAAGCGTAGGATTCGCTGGATCAATCACTTTCGGCGAATTAGGATTGGAAAACAGTGTGCAATACGCTGACCCATTCGATGGCGGAGACTTTACCGTAACATTCGCCGGAGGCGCAAACGACGGTAAGTATTACACAACTGGCGCAGGTATTCGCGTTTATGGAAATGGTACCATGACCATTACTGCTAAGGCTGGTACAATTACAGAAATTACTATTACGTATAACAGTTCTTACAAACCTGCAGCTACTGACAATGTGGTGACT
Organism: Prevotella sp.; assembly: GCA_017428055.1. Lineage (GTDB taxonomy): Bacteria > Bacteroidota > Bacteroidia > Bacteroidales > Bacteroidaceae > Prevotella. The sequence continues at coordinate 8,996 of JAFRRN010000033.1, read as the reverse complement.
ATTGGCACTTACAATGCAGAGACTGGCGTTTGGACTGGTAGTGCTAATGAAGTAGTATTCACACGTCCAAGCGGCTCTGGTCATTGGAGAGTACAAAAGATTGAGGTGACTGTTGCTGGTGGCGTAACCAAGGAAGCCGCAGAGCTTTCATTTGGTGAAAACACAGCGTTCGTCGTTGAACCAAATGCTGACTTCGAGGCCCCCGAGTTGGACAACCCCAATGGACTTGACGTTACCTATTCCTCCTCCGATGAGGAAATCGCCCTTGTTGACGAGCAAACAGGTTTTGTTGTTATTGGAAGCAAGGAAGGTACTGCTACCATTACCGCCTCTTCCGAGGAGACAGATGATTACTATGCTGGTTCTGCCTCTTACACCATCACGGTAAAAGACCCCAACGCAAAGGGTACGGCAGATAATCCTTATACCGTAGCAGAGGCTATTGAGTTCATCAACACACTTGGCACCAGCACATCCACGGATGATGTTTATGTGAGGGGTATCATTTCTCAAGTCGATAGTTATAACTCTAAATACTACTCCATCACTTACTGGATTTCTGACGATGGAACGACTGCCAACCAAATGCAGGTTTATAGTGGTAAGGGATTGAACAGTGCAGATTTCGCCAGCAAGGACGACCTCTTGCCAAGCGATGAAGTGGTCGTTTGTGGAAAGGTGAAGATGTACAACGGAACTCCCGAATTTGACAAGAACAACTACCTTGTAGAATTCAACCGCACGGACAACAGGATTGACCCCGCATTGGCATTCAACCCAACAGAACTTAAGGTAGAAATTGGCGAAGATTTCACCGAGCCAACTTTGACCAATGAATTTGGTGTAGCCGTTACATACACTTCTTCCAACGAAGAAGTTGCAGAAGTTGACGAAGAGGGTTCATTGACCATCAACGGTGCCGGTACCGCTACCATTACCGCTTCATTCGCCGGTGACGACACCTACCTCGCAGGCGAGGCATCTTACACCGTGACCGTGGTTGACCCAGACGCTCCCGGTGCTACCCAAGACAATCCTTATACAGTAGAAGAGGCTATTGCCTTCATCGAGACACTTGGCACAAGCACTTCCGAATATGTGTATGTGAAGGGTATCATCTCACAGATTGACGAGGTTAGCACACAGCATGGCAATGCCACCTATTGGATTTCCGACGATGGCGAGACCGCTGTTCAGATGGAAGTTTATCGCGGCAAGTATCTTGACAACGAGAACTTCACCGCCGAGGACCAGATTGCCGTGGGTGACGAGGTTATCGTTTATGGCCAACTGAAGAAATATGGTGAGACTCCAGAGTTTGCACAGGGTAACTACATTGTTGCTCTTACTCACGGCGATGCTCCCGTATTGGCAGACGCAGAGCTGGCTTATCCCGTAGAGGCATTCACCGCCACCATTGGCGAGGACAACGAGTTCCCAGTATTGGATAACCCCAATGAGCTGGCAGTGACTTATACATCTTCCAACGAGGAAGTTGCCACCATCGACGCAGAGGGTAACATCACGCTCGTTGCCGCCGGCGAGACAACCATCACCGCTACCTCCGAGGCAACAGACGCATTTAAGGCTGGTGAGGCTTCTTACGTGCTGACCGTGGAAGAGCAGCAAGTTCCCGGCGAAGGCGTACAATACCAACTTGTTACTTCTACGGATGACATCACAAGTGGCAAGTACCTCATTGTTTATGCACCCGAAGAGGGTCAGGCATTGGCATTCGACGGTAGCCTTGAGACGTTAGACGCCGTTAATGACACACAAGACGTAACCATTGAGGGTGACGTTATTACAACAGACCAAGACATCTACTTCAACATTGATGTCGAGAATGGAACCTTGCAAAGTGCATCCGGCTATTACATTGGTGTTTCCACTAACAGTAATGGCTTGAAACAAACCGAGGATGCCGAGACTTATACTAACACATTCGCTATCGCTGAAGATGGCTCTGCAGCTATCAACGCAGTATTTGAGGGCAGCACGATGTCATTGAGATTCAACTATGCTTCCAACCAGATGCGTTTCCGCTACTACAAGAATAATGGCCAGCAGCCCATCTATCTCTACAAGGCCGTAGAGGAGGTTGAGGAAGAGGTGATTACCGTCACCATCGGCTCTGCCGAATATGCCACATTGTATTACAGCGACAAGGCTTTGGCTATCCCCGAGGGCGTAACCGCAAGCATCGTTACCGCTGTTGACAACAAGGAGATCGTGTTTGAAGACCTCGACGGATTCATCCCCGCCGGAACAGGTGTCGTGCTCAATGCCGAGCCAGGCACATACGACTTCGTAGTGAAGTACGTCAACCTCGCCGCTCCTGAGAACAACTTGCTCAACGGCTCTGACGAGGCAGCCATGACCGAGGGTGGCGACAAGTACTACAAGCTCACCGTGAAGGACGGCAACGTAGGCTTCTACTATGGTGCAGAGGATGGTGCCGCCTTCGAGAATGGCGCACACAAGGCTTACCTCGCCATTCCCGCCGAGGCATCTAACGCTAAGTTCTTCATCATCGGCAAGGACGGCAGCGTGGTTAGTGACGATGCAGGTCTCGTAGACGGTATCAACGAGGTACAGGCAGAGAGCGCACAAGAGTACTACAACCTCAACGGTGTGCGTGTCAATACGCTCCGCAAGGGCATCTATATCGTAGGTGGCAAGAAAGTTATTATCAAATAAAACAGATAAGACAACATGAAAAAGTATTTAAAACCATCTATTGCCATGCTCAACTATGACGAGTTCATCATGGCTGCTATGAGTACACACGACGAGATTGGCGACGGCCAACTGGGCAAGGAGACCTTCTTCGAGGAGGAAGCACCTGCCAAGGGAAGCAGCGTTTGGGATGAATAGCCCACGTCGTTAACCCCAAGTCCACTAAGTCCACACATTATTTATATAATAGGTAGGTCTTAGTGGACTTTCTTTATTTTCAAAAAACAACAAATGAATTTTGAGATGAAAAAAATCTGTTTACTCTTCGCTTGCCTCGCATGTTTGGGGAGCGTCTCTGCCCAGACAACAGAGACCATCACCATCGATGGCGCAAGCGACAGCGGTTTTGTCACTGCCATGACATTCAGCGGGAACGATGTCGTATTGACCTACGAAGGCGGCTCGCAAAAGACCGTTGACATGGCTACACTTAGCATCGACTTCGACTATGTGGCATTATTGAACGATGCCGACGACGCGAAAAACCAAGTGATGCTCAACACCTTTGGCGGCAAGACCATCCGCGTGGAACTCACCCGCACCATCACCGACGGACAATGGAACACGCTCTGCCTACCCTTCGACATGACGACGGCGCAAATCCAAGAGGTCTTTGGCGAAGGCACACAAGTGGCAACGTTCAGTAGCATCGAGAATGGCGTGGCAGACTTCACCACCACCGACGGCATCACGGCGGGCATCCCGTGCCTCATCAACCCCGCCACGGCGGTCTCCACGATTGCCCTTGACGACATTTCCCTCAAAGACTACACCGAGGGTGGAATGATGAGCGTCACCAACTATGCCTTCATCGGCACGATGGCCTCCGCTACCCCCACGGGCGACAACTATTATATCGACACCGACAACATCGTGAAGAAGCTCTCCGAGGGCGAGAGCATCATGGCGTTCCGTGCCTATCTCTCAAGCAACGACGCAGCAGTCACGGCATTCACCATCAACGGCGTGGCGGTTGGCACGCAAGGCCTGTTGGGTGATGTCAACGGCGACGGATTCGTGAATATCACGGATGTCGTGCTATTGGTCGATTATATCCTCGGCAGGGAGAATCCATCGTTTATCATCGGCAATGCCGACATCAATTCCGACGGCACGATCAACATCTCTGATGCCACACAACTGTTAAACATCATTATGGAGAATGAATAACGAAACAATAATGAATGAAGTCATGAAACAGTTACATATCATCATATCTACACTCCTGCTCATCCTGGGCGGGGCATCTGTCAAGGCTCAAACGCTGTATGATTTCTCGGAATGGAATACTGGCGACATCACAAGCACCATGACAAACAACGGCTTGACCGTGGTTGCCACCACCGACAAGACCATGAAAATTGCCAGTAGCAGCCAATCCATCGATGGTTACACATTCACCAAGACATTGCAACTTGGAGGGGCTGGTGCGTCGAATAGCAGGTTTGCCAGCATCACGATCCCGTCAGGTGGAACCATTACCGCCTATTTTATGTCAGGCAAATCGGGGAGTGAGCGTACTTTGAACTTGGCAATTGGCTCTTTCAGTAACGTTGTAGCATCCAAGGCTAACGATGGAAAAAGCATGGGAAGCGTCTCATATACATACACCGGCGAAGAAGAAGCCACCTTATATGTATATAGTGCTGGCTCTGGTATCAACCTCTATGGCATTGTCTACCAAAAGTCCGGCTCGTCCGTTGACCCATCGGGAACAACGACCACCGAGGCTACGGAGGGCACACCTTTTGCAAACATCAGCACCCATGCCGTGTCGCAAGACTTGACTTCCAACCAAATGGAAGTGCAGCTCAACAATGGCGACATCAAGTATTACAACACCAAGACGCTCACCTCCGTCAACATCGACAAGGAGAACGCCAAGGTGACTTTGCTCAATGGCGATGGCGAGAGCGACATCTACTATGGCTCCGTCAAGCACATCGGGTTCTCCAAGAAAGCCGACAGCGGGCAAGAGGGCGACATCACCAACAACGGCATCACCATCACCGAGTGCAAGGGATGGCACGAGAGCTGCTACATCGAGTGGACACCCATCAGTGCCGCCACGTCTTATAACGTCTATGTCAAGGGCGGCAACTATGCCGAATACACCCAGATTGACGGACCGCTGGTACGCAACTATGGCACGTATGGCCGCGCCGACATGGTGGGACTCATCCCCGGCACGTATTCGATGAAGGTCGTCGGCGTGGATTCCAACGGCAACGAGCTTTCTGCCAATGGTATTGCATCCAACCTTGAGGTCATCAACTACCAGCGCGAGGGCTTCGCTTTCCACACTTGGACGGCGGGCGTTGGTGCTTATAAGAACGACGGTTCGCTCAAGAGCGGCGCACGGGTGTTCTATGTGACCGCCAGCACCGCCAAGACCATCACCTGTAATGTCACCACGAGCAGCAAGGGAGCGGTAACCGCTTGCACGGGTATGCAAGCCATCATCGACGCTTACCAAAAAGGCTACGACACCACGCCCATCACCTTCCGCATCGTCGGCACCATCAATGCCAGCGACATGGACTCATTCAGCAGTTCGGCAGAGGGCTTGCAAATCAAGGGAAACAGTGCCGATAGCGAACTCAACATCACCATCGAGGGAATCGGAGAGGACGCTACCATCAAGGGCTTCGGCTTCCTCATCCGCAATGCCAAGAGCGTGGAGCTGCGCAACTTCGCCATCATGAACTTCATGGACGACGGCATCTCGATGGACACCGACAACAGCAACATCTGGGTTCACCACATCGATGTGTTCTATGGACAGAAGGGAAGTTCAGCCGACCAAGTGAAAGGCGACGGCTCGATTGACATCAAGAGCGACTCAAAGTATGTCACCGTCTCCTATTGCCACTTCTGGGATGCCGGCAAGTCGTCGCTCTGCGGCATGAAGAGCGAGAGCGGTCCCAACTATATCAGCTACGACCACAACTGGTTCGACCATAGCGACTCCCGCCACCCGCGCATCCGCACGATGACCGTACACGTATGGAACAACTATTTCGACGGCAACTCCAAATACGGCACGGGTGTCACATACGGCGGTAGCGCATTCGTGGAGGGCAACTACTTCCGCAATTGCAAGTTCCCGATGTTGTTATCCTTGCAAGGCAACGATGTGTATGCCGGAACCAGCACCTACAGTGCAGACAATGGCACGTTCAGCGGCGAAGAGGGCGGCATCATCAAGTCGTATGGCAATGTCATCACAGGCTCGCAAAGCTCGTACTGGCCGTATGGTGCCACCACGATGCTCACCAAAGGCTCGATGAAATCGGCATCTTCATTAGGCATCAACACGCAGACACACTTCGATGCCTACGAGGTGACAAGCCGCAACCAGACAGTGCCCAGCACGGTGAAATCGTATAGTGGCAACCACACTTACGACAACTTCGACACCAACAGCAGCCTCATGTACACCTACACGCCAGACGCGGCGGCAGACGTACCCGCCAAGGTGGTGGGCTACTACGGCGCCGGACGCCTTAACCATGGCGACTTCAAGTGGACATTCAGCGATTCAGAGGACACCAACGCCAGCGTGATCGACGCCCTGCGGACAGCCATCAACAACTACACCTCTACCCTTGTGGGCATCTACGGCGACGCCAACCAGCAAGGCACAGGCGGCAATGAGGGCGGCGAAGGTGGAGAAGGCGGCGAACAAGGCGGCGAGCAAGGCACCACCATCTCATCCGACGTGGAATGCAACTTCCAAAACAGCGCACCATCCAACAGCGCGTTCACCGTCGTTGGCAATTACTCCAGCAGCAAGGGTACGGCAACCGTCAACGGAACGACTTACACAACGTGCCTGAAAATAGAGTCATCGACCTCGGTGAAGTTTACCATCACGACCGCGATGACTCTCACCCTCGTCTTCGGTAGCCAAGATACCAAGTACACCATCAACGTGAACAACACCAAAAAGACCGGTTCCAACGGAATCCTGACCGTAGACCTCGATGCTGGCGAATACACATTGACCAAGGCTGACACCGGCAACCTATTCTACATCGGGCTGAAAGCCATCTGACATAGAATCCTGACAACGACAATGGCCCGTACGAAAATACGAGCCATTGTCATTGTTTTTTACCAAAAGTATATCATTATTCACCAATTATTTGTATTTTTGCACCAGAAAAACATTCAATAAACACAACTATGGAAATAGCCATCAACAACTCTATTTACCAACAAGCACAAACCCTTGCCCAACAACAAGGGCAGAGCCTCAATGCCGTCATAGAGAATTTCCTTGTGCAGTTCATTGGCAACAGACAACAAGAAAACCAACATCAATTTCAAATCCATCATGACGACCAAACAGAAACGGCTAAAGTCAAAGAAATGAAGGGGCTTTCACCACGGGTCATGCGTTTCATTCGAGGCAACCCTTGGTACATCACAGATGAAGAAACAGACAAAATCCGGACTGAACACATCAAAAACAAGTACAAATGAAAAGGATATTCATTGACGCAAACATCGTCATTGACTTACTTTGCGAACGTTACCCGTGGTTTCCAAACACCCTTCGTATATTTAGCATGGCAGACTTCGGAGAGATAGAATTATATTGTTCATCACTCTCACTCGGGACTGCAAGCTATCTCATGGAGACAAAGAAGATGACAAGTCAAGAAATCTTTGAAAACATAAACCTATTCTGTCAGATATGTACCCCGACCACAGTAGATGCCTCAGTTGTCAAAAATGCACTTGACTCTGATTTTAAGGACTTTGAAGATGCTTTGCAACATTATTCTGCACTTACGGTCAATGCTGAATGTATCATCACACGAAATAAAAAAGACTTCTCCTCATCCGTCATTCCCATCTATGAACTTAACGATTTCATCGCCTACATCGAGGAATCAAGCCAATAATTATTGTCAAATATTTATCACAAAACGGGCCTTCGTGTCTGCATTATTTGCCATTAACCTTGCCTTTGGTCGAAAACAACCCCGCTTTTCCACGTTTTCGTAACACATTGAAAGCCAACAGCTTTCATCGATTCTTCATTCTCCATTCATCATTCTTCATTTCTAAATGCCCCATTTTAACATCTTTTCTGATACCTTCGCCGCCCGCAAATGCCACATCTACGCGCCATAACCCATACGGTTATCCCCGATAACTGCCACACAAAAAATGTTAAACCGCCACTTCCGCCATCCCCGACCCATAGAAAGAGAGCCGATTAACACCCCTTAACACCTATTTCGCACGTTTTCCCGCATGTCGTTTTGTCCATATTTTTCGTTAGATTTACATGGCGTCACTATCCGTCTAATCGTTTATACCATTATTTCTGAACACATTTTTGGGATTTATGTTGTTTTTTCAAAACATTTCGTATCCTTGCACAAGGAAATAATAATAACATCAATCAATAATACTATGGCAAGACCAATCAAAGAAACTCCTATCCTGTTTGGCGAGGATGCCCGACGCTTTAAGGAACGCATGAAAGAACACAGACGCATCTCGTCCAAAGAGAGGGCAGAGATGAAATCTATTTATGAGGCTGTAATGAGCGTAGCGGACTTCAGGTAATGACCAACGAAGATTTTACATCCCACTACACCATCCACAAGATGCGTGTAAGGGAAACTGTGACAGCTTTTGACTGCGGCGACGATGACCTTAATGGATTCATCTTGACAGACGCACCTCTTTATCGTAACGAGAAGCTCGCCGTTACCTATGTTGTGAAAAAGAGAAATACGCCTGAAAAGGTAGTGGCTTTCTTCAGTTTGTCGAATGACCGCATTTCTATATCTGACTTTGACACAAAAACAAAGTACAATCGGTTCAGCAAACGGTTTAACAACCATAAAAGGCTAAAGAGCTACCCTGCCGTTAAGATAGGCCGCCTTGGGGTCGATGGGTCCATGAAAGGAAAAAGTCTCGGAACATACATCTTGAAATTCATCAAGTATTTTTTCACCATCGACAACAAGACGGGATGCCGCTTTATCACCGTGGATGCCTACGCCGCTGCCATTCCTTTTTACGTCAAGAATGGCTTTGTTTCTCTCAATGACGAAAGCGAAGATGCCCCAACAAGGTTGTTATACTTCGACTTAAGGGATGTTCTATAAATTAAGTTGTTAATAATCAACAAGTTACTTGCGTAATTCGAGAAAAAGTCGTACCTTTGTGGTATAAATCAGACGAAAAGATGGATAAACCGACGATATACCGCAAGCCGATGGGCGAGAGCC
>JAFRRN010000032.1 GCA_017428055.1 Prevotella sp. | reverse complement strand
GTAGTTGCACGGTGAAGGACATCGTGGCGTTGCTCCCCGAGCCGCAGCCGCCCTATACGACGGTGGCATCGGTGGTGCAGAACCTCAAGCGCAAGGAGTTCGTGTCGCAGGGTCGGCGCGGCAACACGTATGTCTATGAGCCAGCCATCAAGGAGAGCGACTACAAGCGGCGTTTCATGCGGGGCTTCGTGAAGGACTATTTCATGGGGTCGTATAAGGACATGGTGACGTTTTTCGCGCGTGAGGAGAAGATGTCGGCTGACGACTTGAGGGATATTATTCGTGAGATAGAGAGTGGGGAGTGTTGAGTGTTGAAGGGGCAGGTCTGCGTATCTGCCCGTTGAGTGTCGGGTATTGTAGGGGCAGGTCTGCGTATCTGCCCGTAAAAAAAAGAGTATATGACGATGGTTTATCTATTAAAAGTGAACGTGTTGTTGGCCATTTTTTATGGCTTCTATCGCTTGATGTTCGTGCGCGATACGTTTTTCACGTGGCGCAGGGCGGTGCTGTTGCTGTCGGTCTTGGCGGCGGTGGTGATTCCGATGGTGGACATCGGGGGGTGGGTGAGTACCCATCAGCAGACCGCCAACCTCTCCGAGGTGTATCGTGAGGTGGTGTTGCCCACGGTGAATGTGACGGGTACGGGCGACCGCTTCCCATGGTTGCGCCTGTTCACCTTATTATATATAAGTGGCATTGTGATGCTTGCCGCACGGATGGTGTGGCAGATGCTTGTCATCGTGTGGATGAGAATCATGAACGAGAGCCGCACCATTGACGGTTGTGAGGTGATGGTGTTGAGGGATAATGCCACTCCTTTCTCCTTTTTCAGTTGGATTTTCGTCAATCCCGAGATGCAGTCGTCCTCCCAGTTACACGAGATTTTGGTTCACGAACAGGCACATGTCAGCCAATGGCATTCGGTGGACATCCTGTTGATGGAGCTGTTGGCGGTGTTCTGTTGGTGGAATCCCTTTGCCTGGCTGTTGCGTCGCGAGGTGCGGATGAATCTGGAATACCTTGCCGACGAGCGTGTGGTGGAAGTGGGATATGGGCGTCGTGCCTACCAATACCACCTACTGGGCTTGGCGTATGGAAAGAATGTAGCTACAGTTTGTAATAATTTCAATGTTTTACCTTTAAAAATGAGAATCAAGATGATGAACAAGAGAAGAACAAATAGATGGCTGCGGGCTAAATACCTGCTGATGGTACCCGTGGCTGCCGCCGCGTTGGTGGCGTGTAACTTGGACTCGAAGCCCCAGTCTGCCCCCGAAAGCGAGGGGGAAGGATTGCCTGATACGATGTCCGTCACGGTGGATAGGCCGGCAGGTGTGGACACGGTGGCGGTGGTAGACACCCCATCGGATGGTTATTTCGACGTGGTGGAGCAGATGCCGTCGTTCCCCGGTGGCAATGAAGAGTTGATGAAATTCCTGCAATCCACCGTGAAATATCCTGAGGAGGCAACGGACAAAGGCATCCAGGGAAGGGTGTTGGTGCAGTTTATCGTGAAGAGCGACGGCACTGTTTCCGATGCCAAGGTGGTTCGTGAGGTCCACCCGCTGTTGGATGCCGAGGCGTTGCGCGTGGTGAAGAGTATGCCCAAGTGGAAACCGGGTATGCAAAGCGGGAAGGCCGTGAATGTGAAATATGTGATTCCCGTCACGTTCCGCTTGCAATGACACATGAAGGGTTAACGTCATGATGTGTGACATGAAGAGGTTTTCCCTATTCCTCATACTCGCTGCCGGCGCCATCCGGTGCGCCGGCAGCGTGACTCCCGCCGACTCGTTGCTCTTGGTGGGTGACTCGCTGATGGCGACACACGACGTGTACCATGCCCTTTGCGTCTATCAGGAGGCTTTCGGCAGCCGGGACGATGCCGCCGTGCGGATGCGGCTTGCTAAATGTCATTATCTTCGTGCGTCGTATCGGCAATGCACGTCGTTATTGGAGCCGTTGCCGTCCGACAGCCTCTCCCACGATGCCATGCGGCAGATGTTCTACAGTTACAAGACGATGAAAGACACGCCCATGCAGATGCACTGGGGTAGGGAGCTGTTGAAGCGGTGGCAGACGGATGCGGCAGTGGTGGCAGACCTCGCCTTGGCATACAACCTCAACGACGACCCCGAGCGGGCATTGGCGGTGACGGGTGCCTACGAGGCGATGGATTCCACCAATATCTTGGTGAAGCGGCAGACCGCCGACGCACAGTTTTTCATGAAGGAATACCCTTTGGCGACGCGGACATACGAGCGTCTGCTGGCATTGGGCGACTCCACGTTCAGCGTCCATTACTCGTTGGGGATGTGCTATGAGCAATTGGAACGCATGGAGGAGTCGTGTGCGCATTATGGCGTGGCGGTGCAACTCACCGATTCCGCTAAGGCCTGGCCGCTGTTCCACCTTGGGGCGGCATTGGTGAAAGCCCAACGTGCAGGGGAGGGCATCCCCGTGTTGCTCAAGGCATTGATGCTCTTGCAGCCCGAAGACGGTGTCATGTACACCTTGTACAATACGTTGGCGGAGGGCTATTATGCCGAGGAGCAATGGATGTCTGCCGTCTACGACTGGCAAAATGCGTTGAAATACAATCCGCAGTCGCTTACGTGCCGGTACAACATCGCCCAGACGTATGAGTATTTACAGAATGCCGCCAAGGCGGAAGATGCCTATAGGGAGTTCCTTCGCCTCGCCTACAACAAGAAGAGTCCCAACAAGGAGTTGCAGGACATGATAACCCATGCTGAGAATTATGCCAACTTGAAGGAGAAAATGGCGGAGGATCGGAGGAGGATAGAAGAGTTGACGAGGAAGGTTGGGCAGAAAGCTGATAGCTTGAAAATATATAAAGAAGTGGTTGATGCTAAGAATCATTGAAAATTGTTTGGAGTTTTCATTTTTTTTCTATTACTTTGTCTCGAAAAACTATTCACTACAAATAATTTATAGCATTATGAAGAAAACAACTTTGACACTTCTTGCAGCCATGACACTGTTGTTGTCGAGCTGCTTCTCGACGGGACTCGGAACTACGTCTACCACCAATTCAACCAACAATGTGCTGGGTAGTGTGCTGGGCAGTGTATTGAGCAGCGTGTTGCTGGGGGGAATGACATTAGACCAGTCGAGCCTCCTTGGTAGCTGGAACTACAACGCGCCAAGTGCTGCCTTTACAACCCAACAGGCTTTGACAAAGGCCGGAGGCACTACTGCCGTTAGCAGCCTTGCATCGTCGCTGGCAAGCAACTACAGCAACATCGGCATCAATCGTAACAACACCTCTTTCTCGTTCCTCGAAGGCAACAAGTTCTCGGCCAAGGTGAATGGCATCCCATTCAGCGGAACCTATACTTATAACGCACAGAACGGGGAAATCTCCCTCAAGACAGCTAATGGGACCATCAAGGGCAACGTGACAAAGACCGAGAAAGGGATGGGCCTGATGTTTGACTCCACGCAGATGGCCAACATCCTTCAGAAGGAAGTGAAGGTCAGCAACACTGCTGCCGTCCAGGCTGTCAGCAAGCTCGCCAAGAGTACCGACGGCGCCCGTGTAGGCTTTGAGCTTACAAAATAAGACTACTTGCACAAAGAAAAGCCTATAGGCTGTAAATAGGCTTTTGTTTAGAATCGTTGAAGAACAGAAAAGAAGCATAGGGAATTGTTGGGTGGAGTAGGTTCCTTACCAGTTATGGATTACCTCTTCATCCATAGATTCTTTTCTTTCCCTTCCTTATCACGGACAAGGAAGTGGTGAAGGTGGCCTTTGATGAAGCGGAATGACGTGAAGTCGTGGAAGGTAAGGATGGGCTTGTCGTCAATCTGCAAGATGGTGTCGCCCTGGCGCAGACCAGCTTTGAATGCCTCGCTACCCTCCCAAATGAGGCCCACGGTGGCTCTCCCGTTCACGGGAACGAAGGCAACGCTCATCTGTTCATTGGCGATGGTCACGCTGTCCGTGCCGTTGTAGGGTAGGAGGGTGAGCCGTTTCTTGGTGGGATTGATGATGAGCGAGCCATATTGGAGGAGAGGAGAGCCGATTTTCGATGCCCCTTGCGTGGTGATGCAGCGCACGTCAAGGAAAGAGAAGTTGCCACATTTCAGTCGGTCGAGGCGCAGGAATGCCACCTCGTCGGTCTTCTCCGCGCCGAATGCGCCGATGGCGAACTGTCCCTTGGCGCGTCCCTCCACTTGCCTCTCGATGTCTGCGCCGAGGCTTTTGCTGAGATGGGAGAGGTCGGATGCTACATGTTTGTCGAAACTCCCCTTGTTCATGGTGAACAGTTGCTTGAATCCCGTATCGAAAAGAGCCTCATCCACATGGTTGGAGAAAGGGCTTGCCAAAAGGTAAGGCACAAACCACTTTAGTTTGTACCTTACGCCAAAGCCCGCCTTTTCCTCTTCCGCAAAGGCTTTCTTGCGGTCGGTGAGAACCATGATGCCCTTCTGTGTGTCTATCTTGGCATATAAGCCACGGTTGAAAAGGTCGAACCCGATGATGGCATCATGCTTTGGACGCACGGCGGGGCGTGGTAGGACGGTCGCCACGTAATGTCCGATTTGTAGGTTTCCCATGCGAAAGGGTGGTAATGCCACCACTTTTACTGTGTCCGCATGGTTGTTGGCATCATGGGAAATCATGTTGCCCAGTTCGACAATCCCCTCCATCTCGGTGTTCTCATAAATCATTCCCTGGCTGGAACCCGTGTCTAAGAGGAATCGCCGTGCCTTCCCGCCCATCTCCACATTGACGAATAGTTGACCGTCGTCTATGGCGATGGGGATAGTATCGCAAAAGTCCTTTTCCGATAACGTGAAGTTGGGATTGTATCGGTGCATCTGTGCCATTGCCATGAGGGGGGATATGAGGCAAGCGAGCGACAGGAGGAACGGTTTGATGAACATCTTAAACGCCATTAGGGATGCCAGGCAATGGTGTAGTCTTCGCCGTTTAGTACCTGACGACCTTCTTCCCGTTGATGATATAAATGCCTTTGGTGGGTTCGCCAGCGCCCTTGCGCCCTTGCAAGTCATAGATAACGGGTGTGTTGTCGGGCGTGATGGCTACCACTTGCTTGACACCTGATGTGGAGACGGTGTAAAGGGAGATGCGCCAAACCACCTGTTGCCCTTTAGGCGTGAAGGTGATTTTCTTTGTCGCGGGCGTGGCAAGGGTCACGGTATGTGTTGCCTCGGTGTTGTCGGTACGTGCGGGGAACACATATTCTGTTGCACCGAAGGTCTGTCCGTTCAACTCACCGAGGTATGCCGTCTCGTTGTCCACGTTGCTATATCCGGCAAATGCCACCTTGGCGATGGTGATGCCATCGGGGATGTTGATGGTATAAACGGTGTTGCGTGAATATTTGATGCCGAGGTTCTTGCCTGTGGCATAACCCTTGCTCGACGTGATAGAGAAGCCGTTGCTGAATGTCCAGTCGCCATTGCTGGTGTTCTGCTGCAACTCATACATCGCCTCCACGCCATCCTCGCCGATGCTCTGGGTGTCGCCCATCTGCGTTCCACCCTCCAATTGGCTCGTGGTGATGTTTGCCACAAGGCTGTTGAGGTAGTTCTCAAGGTTGGTATAACCGTTGCTGACTATCTTGGCGGCATCTGTTGGGTCATCACAATCGAGGTCGTTGAAATCCTCCCATGTGTCGGGAATGCCATCTCCATCACTATCTGCTGGGGCGGTCTTGCTGGTCAATGTAGGCCATGCGCTCCAGTCGTCGCCAGCGTCGGCGGGCTTGTTGTCGTCTTGTGAGTTGATGAAGCCCTTGCTTAATCCTTTGCCGGTGTATGTGGCTACGCCGTTGCGCGTGTCGGAAATGATGAGCTCGTCGTAAGAGTCTCGATGTAGGCTTGCCCCCGCAAAGTCAAGGACGCGCTCGTAAGCGTCTGTTGCCGAGTGGGTAGTGGTCAGGATAAAGGGAATCGGCTCTGTTAACTTCATCGTGTCCTTCGTGGCTTGGGTGTAAGTGCCGTCGTTATCGCTCGAAGAAATCTGGTTGTAGATGCCGTTTGCCCAGTTGTCCTTGTCCACTTCGGGATATTTCGTGTTGGTGTTTCCTTCCACGAAGAACTTGCCCCAGATATGCCAAGCGGGCGCGTAAGCAGGGTAAGTGGTGATGTAGGAGGTGGTGCGGATGCCTATGCCCGCGATGCGCTTACCCTTATTGCCCGTGGGTGAGCCAGGTCCGGGCTTGTAATAGTTGTTTACGATGTTGACATTCATGCCCTCGCCGCCGTAACATCCATTGCCTCCGAAGTTATAGATGACATTGTTGCGCATGTCCATCCGCTCGTCCATCTGCGTCGTGGGACGCGGACCGAGGCGCGGCGTGCGGCTGGTGTGGTGGGCGATGAGGTTGTGGTGGAACGATGCGCCGCTGCCTCCCCAGTTACCGCCGTAGCCATGCGCCCCCTTGGAGTGGCCGGCGTTGACGAGACTTTGCGAGATGATGCACCATTGCACGGTAGTGTTCTTGTTGCCGAGGAACGAGCAGCACTCGTCGATGCTCCAACTGATGGAGCAGTGGTCTATCATCATGTCCTGACCGTCCATGCCGCCGAAGCCATCCCATCCATCCGCCCCGTCCACCTTGACATTGGTATTGCCCAAGCGGAAACGCATGTAACGTACGATGACATTGTTGCCACTGACGCTCACGGGGTAGTCTGCCACGCAGATACCGTCGCCCGGGGCGGTCTGCCCTGCCACGGTGGTATTTGACGGAATGCCGAGGCTTGACTTGAGGTGGATGGTTCCCGACACATCAAACACGATGGTCTTGGCGCCGCTTTGCCCCAATGCCCATCGCAGGGAGCCCGTGCCGGAGTCGTTGAGGTTGGTGACGTGGAGAACTTTTCCGCCCCGTCCACCCGTGGTGTAGCGTCCGAAACCCTCTGCCCCGGGGAAAGCGGGTTGTTTTTCTTTCTCTTGTCCGATGGCTGGTATGGTCATCAGTAATGTGAACATGAGCATTCCTGCTCCTCTCATCATGTCATTAAGTGTTGCTTTCATTTCGTACTTTCTTCCAATGAATAATCAGTAGTTTGTGTTTGCAAAGGTACATTAAAAACCTGAATTAACATGAATAATTAGGATTATTTGATGGCTATTGTTAAAAAAATGAGCCGTAATGTTAATTGTGAAATGCCAATTGTGAATTGTTTATCGTAATTTTATTATATTTGCAACGATTTATGTTTCAGAAACTAACAATTAATAAATATAAACGATATGGGTTTGAAAGTACGATTGGCATTAATGAACTTCTTGGAGTTTGCCGTATGGGGAGCTTATCTGACATGTATGGGTAATTATCTTGGAAAGGCAGGGCTGGGTGAACAGATTGCCTGGTTTTATGCCATTCAGGGTATAGTATCGATTTTCATGCCCACGCTCATGGGGATTGTCGCCGACAAGTATATACAGCCACAACGTCTATTGGGACTTTGTCATTTAGCGGCAGGCATCTTTATGCTGGGTTGTTGGTGGCTGGGAGTGCAGGCGGGCTTTGGCAACGAGTTGCCCAACAAGTCGCTGTTCATCGCTTTGTATACGCTCAGTGTGGCATTCTTCATGCCTACGATAGCCTTGGCCAACACCACGGCTTTCACCATCTTGAAGAACAATGGGATGGATACGGTGAAAGACTTCCCGCCCATCCGTGTGTTGGGGACAGTTGGTTTCATTGCTACCATGTGGTTTGTCAATTGTGCAGTATGGGAAAACGGCTCGTTCTCGTTCACCTTGGCAGAGAACGCACACAAGTTCCAGTACACTTATATGCAGTTCTTCGTGTCGGGGTTATTGAGCCTTGTGCTTTGTGCCTATTGCTTCACGCTGCCCGAATGCAAGTTAGGGCAAAAGCAATCGAAGACATCGCTGGTGGAGGCTCTTGGCCTGAACGCTTTCAAGTTATTCAAGACGAAGAGGATGGCTCTGTTCTTCATCTTCTCGGCTTTGCTGGGAATGTGCCTACAAGTGACCAATGGCTACGCCGGACCGTTCATCACTAGTTTCAAGGGTAGTGCCGATGCCGCGATAGCCTCTTCCTTTGCCGCCAATAATGCCACCTTGCTGACATCGATTTCACAGATTAGCGAGGCTCTCTGCATCTTGATGATCCCGTTCTTCTTGAAGCGTTACGGCATCAAGGTGGTGATGCTCATGTCGATGTTTGCGTGGGTGTTCCGCTTTGGATTATTCGGGGTAGGCAACCCCGCCATGCCAGGGGTGTTGCTTTTCATCCTTTCGTGCATCGTCTATGGAGTGGCTTTCGACTTCTTCAACGTGTCGGGAGGCATCTTTGTGGACCAGGAATGCGAGCCGAGCATCAAGGCTTCTGCCCAAGGCTTGTTCATGATGATGACCAACGGCATAGGTGCCACGGTGGGAACGCTCGCGGCGGGTGAGATTGTCAATCATTATTGCAAGTGGCAAGGCGATTACCTATTGGGTGACTGGCAGACTTGTTGGTTCATCTTTGCAGGGTTTGCCTTGGTGGTAGGCGTTCTCTTTGCCTTGGTGTTCCATACGAAGAAAGAGGAAGCCCAAGCATGAACAAGATACCTTTGTTCTTTCAAGGCATCTCGCAAATCGTCGGGGAAGAAAAGATGGGTTTGCTTATCTTGGTTGACAAGGAGGAGCAACGGCAATTGACGATTCCCTGCGAGGAGGAGATGTTGCGTCAGTTTGATTTACGGTTGTCTCGGATGGCTGTGAGAAACCTCATGTTGCCCGAGGTGCTATGGCAGGTGATTTCTTCACAGACAGACCTACATTTCGAGATTCTCATCAATGACTTGATAGACGAGCTTTATCGTGCCATCCTTTACAACACGGAGACGCTGGAACCTATTTCCATCCGTGCTTGCGACGCGGTGTTGTTGTCCCACATCGGCAAGGTTCCCCTCTTCATAGAGGAGAGGTTGATGATGAGGCAGAGCGTACCTTTTGTTCGTGAGGCTACAGGAGTGGCAATGCCCTTGAATGCCCTTAGCGATAATATGTTGAAAGAGGCACTCGACAAAGCCGTACTAAACGAGAACTATGAACTTGCTTCGCATTTGCGAGATGAGATACTTCGCAGAAAACAAAGGTAGATGAAGGAGATACGATATTTCTATGTTCCCAATGCCGCAGACCAGACGGAACTGCCACCTGACGAGGCTACCCATGCCACACGTGTGTTGCGGCTTCGGGAAGGCGACGAGTTGTTCTTGATGGATGGGAAGGGGACATTCTATCGGGCAGGGGTCACGTTAGCGACTCTTAAGAAATGCCTGTATGAAATCAAGGAGACGATGCCACAAGAGAAGAGTTGGCACGGGCGAATCCACCTTGCGATAGCTCCCACCAAGATGATAGACCGTATGGAATGGATGGTGGAAAAGGCTACAGAGGTGGGGTTCGACGAGATTACATTCCTTGATTGTCGCTTTTCGGAACGTAGGACATTGCGCATTGACCGTATAGAGAAAATCGTGGTGGCAGCCATGAAGCAAAGCCGTAAGCCTTGGATTCCCGTGGTGAGTCCGATGATGCCATTTGCGGATTTCGTGAAGATGCCCTGTGAGGGAAAGAAATACATTGCCCATTGCTATGGGGAGATAGAGCGTGGAGACTTGTTTAGCGACCTCCTCAATGACAAAGGAAACCATGATGTTACGGTGATGGTTGGCCCCGAGGGCGACTTCTCCATAGATGAGGTGAGGCTTGCCATAAGCGAGGGCTATCAATCCATATCATTAGGAAACAGTCGGTTGCGCACGGAGACGGCAGGGCTTACCTCCGTGATGATGGCACAACTGGCATTAAGAAGAATGTGATGAGGACATTTAATTATCTTTTTACCATCGTGCTGGGCGTTTGGCTCACCTCCTGTTCCAAGGGAGACTATGTCAATTCTATCCCCCCAAACAGCATTGCCATCATGTCGATGGACATGGGCAGGATGAATGGTATTGGTGGAGGGACGTTGTTGAAAGCGATTCTCCATGTCGCCGATGTCAAAACCTTGGGAGTTGATGTGTCTTGCCCCGTCTATCTCTTTGAGACGGAAAACGGAAACATGGGACTTTGTGCGAGGATAGGGAGCCAGCAGGATTTGGAAAAGGCTATTGAAGAAGTAGGAGGCAACCAACCTCTTCAGTCTTTTCGAGGGTTTCAATTCACCCTTCTCGACGGTCGATGGGCAGTGGGCTTCAGCGATGAGACTCTTTTAGTGATGGGCCCCATCGTCAGTGCCAGCTACCCAGACATGCGGCGGAAGATGGCTAAATGCTTGTCGAATGATGGGAATAGTGGCATTTCCACTTCACGTCTTTACCAGAAACTGGACTCCATCGATAGCCCGATGAAGATGGTGGCGCGTGTCGATGCCTTGCCAGAGAGGTTGATGTTGCCGTTTATGCTGGGTACACCCAAAGATACCGCCCCCTCACAGGTTTGTGTGTCTGCCCGTATGGGTGTCGTGGGGGATGTCTTGGTGATGGATAGCGAAGCGTTTTCGTTCAACCAACGTATAGATGCGGCGTTGAAAGAAGCAGCGCGAGTTTACCGTCCCATTGAGGGACAGTTGGTGTCGGCTTTATCTTCCGAGGCATTGGGCGGGTTGTTTGTCAACGTGAAAGGAGAGAGCTTGTTGCCTCTCATGCGTGAGAATCGGGCATTCCAGGCATTGTTGGCTGGCATGAATACCGAGGTAGACATGGATTCAATCGTGAGAAGCGTGGATGGAGACTTTTGCTTGGTGGTGCCAGCAGCCAACGAACAACCGCCCAAAGTGTGTTATTCTGACGGGAAGGTACTTCGCCAATGGGAAGGCAAGGTTGCCACGTCAACTTTCGTTCCCGATACGAAAGCACAGCCTGATGACTTGCGAAAGAAGTTATTGGGAAAGAAAATGGTATTACTTGTCAACATGAAACTATTGAAAGGATTAATATGAAAGTAGAAGAAGATATTAGGAACGCCGTCGCGGTGATGCGAAAAGGTGGGGTCATCCTCTATCCCACTGACACTATCTGGGGCATCGGGTGTGATGCCACGAATGCCGAGGCGGTGGCGAGAGTATTTGACATCAAGAAACGGGACGACTCTAAGGCCCTGATCTGCCTCGTGGATAGCGAGGCACGGTTGCAGAGATACGTGATGGACGTGCCAAACGTGGCTTGGGATGTGATGGAACTGGCGGACAAACCCCTTACCGTAGTGTTAGACCATGCCGTGAACTTGGCTCCTAACCTCATCGCAGAGGATGGGAGCATTGCCATGCGTATCACCAAAGAGGCTTTTTCCAAGGAACTATGCTATCGGTTCCAGAAGCCCATCGTCAGCACCAGCGCCAACGTGAGTGGCGAGGCCGCGCCCCAAAACTTCCGCGACATCAGTGAGGAAATCCTTGCCAGCGTAGACTATGTGTGTTGGTCGCGAAGAAATGAGCACAAACCGCACCAACCGAGCAAGATCATCAAGATAGGCGGAAACGGCGAGGTGCAAATCATCCGCAGGTAATAGACAGGCAAGGAGACATGGAGACAGGGAGTGAACAAGGGGCATCGAGAGCCGTCAAGGTGATGGAATGGGTCAGGCAGTACGTGAATGATAAGCAGTTCACGCTTGTGCTGGCATTCTTCATCGGCCTCTTCGCGTCGATTGCCGCTTTCGTCTTGCACTGGCTTATCAGGGAGATACAAATGTTGCTGACGGCAGGATTCAACATTGCCTCAGCCAACTGGTTATACTTGGTGTTTCCCGTTGTCGGTATTTACCTCACGTCGTTGTTTGTGAAATATGTTGTGAGAGACAACATCTCGCACGGCATCACACGCATTCTCTATGCCATCTCCTCCAAGCAGTCGAGATTAGACAGCCATAATTGTTGGTCGTCGGTCATCGCTTCTGCCATCACCATCGGTTTCGGTGGGTCGGTGGGAGCGGAGGCGCCGATTGTGTTGACAGGCTCTGCCATTGGTTCCAACCTTGGGAAATTTTTCAAGTTGGACAATAAGATGCTCATGCTGCTGGTGGGATGTGGCGCGGCAGGCGCCATCGCGGGAATCTTCAAGGCACCGATAGCGGGCTTGGTATTCACGTTTGAGGTGCTGATGGTTGACTTGACGATGGCATCGTTGCTACCAATCCTGACGGCGAGTGTGACAGCTACCTGCTTTACGTATTTCTTCGTGGGGACGGATGCGCTCTTCTCTTTCCATTTGGATGAGGCTTGGCGTGTGGAACGAGTACCCGCATGTATCATGTTAGGTATCTTTTGCGGACTGGTCAGTTGGTATTTCATCCGTATGATGAATGCTTGCGAAGGGGTTTTTGCCAAGATGAACGACCATCGTTATGGCAAGTTGCTCTTGGGCGGATTGATTCTCAGTTCGTTGATATTCTTCTTCCCCTCGTTATATGGCGAGGGATATTCTGCCCTTAACATCCTCTTGAATGGAAAGACGGAGGCGGATTGGAATGTCATCCTCAACAACTCCATGTTTTACGGCAGCGACAAGCTGATTCTCTATGTGGCATTGGTGTTGCTGACCAAGGTGTTTGCCACGTCTGCTACCAATGGGGGCGGGGGATGTGGCGGTACGTTCGCACCCTCATTGTTTATCGGCGGATTTGGCGGGTTTCTGTTCTCCCGCCTGTGGAATCTTCACCAGATAGGGGTGTATGTGCCTGAAAAAAACTTCACCCTGCTCGGTATGGGCGGCGTGATGGCAGGGGTGATGCACGCCCCGTTGACGGGCATCTTCCTCATTGCCGAGATTACGGGCGGTTACCAACTCCTCATCCCGTTGATTATCGTGGCTGTGAGTTCGGTTGTTACCATCAGTATCTTCGAACCGCATAGCATCTATGCCATGCGATTAGCGAGGGAGGGAAAACTGATAACCCATCATACAGACCATTCTGCACTCACATTGATGAGCCTCGACAGCGTGGTGGAGCGCGACCATGCCGCAGTGAGTCCCGAAATGCCCATGGGGCGGCTCGTGCATGTCATCAGCCAGAGCCATGCCAATTTCATTCCCGTATTGGATGAGGCAGGAACGCTGTTGGGAGAGGTAGACATCACCAAGGTAAGGCATGTCATCTTTCGCACCGAACTTTACCAGAAGTTAAAAGTGGATCAGTTGATGACACCCGTGGCTGCCACGCTGAGGGTCAACGACCCGATGGAAGATGTCATGCGGAAGTTTGAGGAGACACATGCCAATGTGTTGCCCGTGGTGGATGTGAACAGCTACCTCGTGGGGTACGTCTTGCGCTCAAGGATATATAGCATGTATCGCAA
Organism: Prevotella sp.; assembly: GCA_017428055.1. Taxonomy (GTDB): domain Bacteria; phylum Bacteroidota; class Bacteroidia; order Bacteroidales; family Bacteroidaceae; genus Prevotella. Next base: position 90,761 of record JAFRRN010000032.1, on the reverse strand, counting down.
GATGGTGGCCGATTTGTCTGCCGAGTGAATTGTTTGTCGCACGTGCTAACACTTCAGTATGACGTGAACAAGGATGGAACGGTGAATGTCAGTGATGTTGTACAGGTCGTTACTGCCATTTTAGGCAAATATCTATAGACGGGAGGGAAAATGCCACGCATTCCCTCCCGTCTTTATTTGAGCCTAATGTGGTTTTTGTCCCTTTCCAAACGGGGCTTATGGCGTTAAAGGGAGGAAGCCTTGGTGCTTGAGGGCATCCAAGAGGCTCTTGCTCATCGCCTCGTTGTCACGGCGTGTGTATCGGCAGTCGGTGAACACTTGTGCGAGGGTTTGCTTGTGGTTGATTTCCACGAAATACTTGTTCTCTTCCAAGGATTCTTTTTCAGCATAGATGTCATCGATGTCGGCGGGAGTGTAGTCGTGGTAGGTCTCCTCATGGATGATGCCACGGAGGGGAAGGCGGTCGGACATGGCGGGGTCTTCGTCTGGCCAGCCGAGCGTGATGGTGGCAATGGGGAATACAAGCTTGGGCAATTGCAACGTCTCGATGATTTGCATGGGCATGTAGACTGTGGTGCCGAGGTAGCAAAGCCCTAATCCCGCTGCCTCTGCGAGGTTGCAGAATGTCTGGCAATATAATAATGTGTCGGATGCTGCGTTGATGAATGAGAGAAAGTTGTCATAGCCCGGGTCTGCCTGTCGGTTGTCAGCCCATACGGTGGTGCGCCTGAAGTCGGCGCAGAAGGTCAGTACTACGGGTGCGCCAACCACCATCGGCTGGTTGAAGTGGAGTGGGGCGAGCCGCTCTTTCATCTCCTTTGAGCGAGTGATAATGACGCTATACAGTTGCAGGTTGCCCATCGTTTGGGTATGTTCTGCCTCTTCTAATAGTTGGTGGAGCAATTCATTGCTCACGTCCTTGTCCGCATACTTGCGTATGCTTTTCCTGTTTTTCAAATCCATATTATCTCTGTTTAGTGTTCCTTTGCCCCGTAACGTTGTATCGCATCCCGTTTTTTTCGATGATGACACTTCCGTCTTGGATGTATTTTCTTGTAGAGTAGGTGCTTTCTTCGCAAGGGAAGGAGGATATGCCTGTGCCGGTGTCGGGTATGCGAATGTACATGTCGTAGATGCGCACCTCGCCACTGGAGTTGTTGTTTAGGAGTGAGATGCTGCGTATATCGAGGCTGTTGTCAGCAAGGCCTGCGTTCTCCAATACGTTCCAATTGCAGTATGTGCCCTTGCTCTGCTTGGCGATATTGACGGTATTGCTGCTGCCGTCTGCCAGCGTGTATTCAATCTTAAACTGCCGTCCGCCCGTGAAATGGAGGTTGATGAGGAGTTGCAACACGCCCTCCGTGAACTGCCATTTCACGCCGCCGTTGTTCCTGCCCATGACCAACGCCCCTTGCGTACAGCCTCCAGGGATGTCGCCATTGCTCTCGGTATATGTGGGGTCTATCTTGGAAGGGCGCGAGGAATCTGAGCCTTGTACAAGAGAAATCACACCTTTGAGGTCATCGGGAAGGCTCGCCTCGTCGTCTTGGAAATGATACCAGTCGCCTGTAAGCACGATGAAGGGCATGACACAGGTGATGATACCCGTTGTGGTGATGTCCTTCGGACCGCCCGTTACCGTCACCTTGAACGTGCAACTCGTTGCTGGCGTACCACTGATGGTGATGGTGTTTCCCTCTACTTGGTAGGTGAGTCCCTCGGCAAGGCCTGTCACGGTGCATCCTGTTGCGGCTCCGCCCATCTCGTAAACGATGTCTTCGATGGGCTGGCCGGTAGTGATTTCTTGTACAGAATTGGCGGTGGTGCAAGTCAATGTCGCTTTTTCGGGGATGACAATATCCATAGGAACGCCGTCTGTCTCAAATGCGCCGAAGTCAGGAGCGTCATCGTTGTAGGGGAGATAGAGGTCGTCGGCGACGATGAGTTCCAAGCCGGCGTTGACGGCATCCTCCTCTGGCAGGTGGCGGGCAGGGGTGAAGCCGATGATGGGCATTCCCTTGTCCTTGAAGACGCTATTCTCCTTCAGCCGCGCAAAGTTGTTTTTCGGCAGAGAACCGTCCGTCTCGCGGGGTGCCATGAAGTCATCCACGCTCAGTGACAGGAACTCTCCCGCATAGTCGTTGGTCATTTGTTTTTTCCCTTCGCTGTTCTTCGTTCCCTCCTTGTAGGGGCTGCAATGGTCGAGAGTGGTCCAAGAGTTGAAGTCGGTATCAGGCAGGACAGACCCCTCCTTATCTTCAGAAAGGAACTCATGGTTGAGTTTTGTGGCACCCCAACCGACGCAGTTGCGGATGGTCATGCCCCCATATTTAAATATGGTGGGGAAGCGATAGTTGTATTCATTGCCCCAACCAGTGCAATTGATGACATACATACCCTCGTAGGCGTTGTTTTGGTCGTAGCCCTTGTGCAGGTTGTCGAAGGAGACGCAATGGATCAACACGTGCGCACCAAGCGACTGGTCGAATGCTGCGCCGCCCGAAGAGCCTCCGCCGCCGAGCTTAAAGCCGTTGCCATTGCCCACCGCCTCGCCATCAGGGGTATATCCAGCATGGTAAGCCCAGCAACTGTCGATCACCACGGGATGATAAACCATGTAAAGGTCCCAGTTGTCGTCGCTGTTGGTCCATGCCCTGCACCCGTGAAACTCCGTGCCCGGGCCGGGGAAGAGCTTGCAGGCGAAGCCGTCGGCGTCGCCCCCGTCGTCGCTCCCATTGTAGGTTCGGCTGTCGTAGTTGTTGTAAGAGTCGCAGTTGATGACGATATTGCCGCGACAGAATTGATAGTTAGGGTTGAATTGGGGTGTTCCTGGAGGGAGGGATTTCGTCTCTTCGATGCTGAAGTCTTTGTACATCCCGATTTGCAAGCCCGTGTCGTTGTTGTCGTGGAAGACACATTGTTCCACGATGTTATACGACCCTTCAATCTTCATGCCGTTGTCTTCGGCGTTACAAATGGTAAGCCCCTTGAAGTGCCAATAGTTGGCAAGGTGGTTCACGTAGATGCAGCGGCCCATCTTGAAGTCCTCCATCTTGGTGTGGTTCATGCCCGACCCGTCGATGATGACCTCCTCGTTAGGCATCGCCCATAGGTAGCATCTTCGCTCGGGAGATGTCTGTTTCTCTGGAATCTTGATCCTTTCGCTGATGACATACCGCCCTTGGTGGACCCATACGGTGTCTCCTGGCTGCACCATTTCCACGGCTTTGTGGATGGTTAGGAGCGGTGCCTCCTCTGTTCCGGGGTTCTCATCGTTCCCTTGGGGTGTCACGTGGATGGAGCCGGCTCCTGCTGTTATCGCGCAGAACGCTGCCATTCCTGTTAAGGCAAGGCTTCTCCTCAAGGAAAGGAGGGCGTTGTGAAAACTTGGTGTTGCTTTCATGTCTTATCGATTATGAGTGTTGTTTTTGGGATTCAAAAGTAGTCAAAAAAACTGTACATTTCCCATGATTGCCCCATTTTTTTCATGGAACGGGCCAAAATGTAATGTTTTTGTAATGGTTTTAGCGTGGCTTCCCTTTGCCTATGTGATATTTATAAGGACTGTCCAAGCATCTTGGACACCTCGTCCAAAGCCTTTGGACGGGTCGTCCAACATGCTTGGACTATAAAGGACTGCCTGACAAGTTATCTCAGGCGAAATGAGTTTTCTATGCTTTGCACCTCATTGGCAAACGACTTGTCTATCTTCATCCGTTCCTCCACTTGCGTACAACTGTGGATAACGGTGCTATGGTCACGGTTGCCAATGAGCTTCCCGATGCGGTTGGTGGGCATCTTGGTGTATTTCTGTGTGAGGTACATCGACACCTGGCGAGCCACCACGAGGTCGCGCTTGCGGCTCTTCCCGTTCACGTCTGCCAAGGCGACGTTGAAGTGGTTGCATACCCTTTCCAGGATGTCGTCGATGGTGATGGGCTTTTCTTTCACGTTGACGGAACGCTTGATGACCCGCTGGGCCAGGTCAAGGTTGATGGGGGTGTTGAAGACCACACTATATGCAAGGAGTGAATTGACGGCACCCTCGAGGTCTCTCACGCTGCCTTGGGCTGTCCGGGCGATGAATAGCACCACTTCCTCTGGGATGTTCAGGCCGTCGCGCTGCACGATATTGTTCACGATGTCGATGCAAAGTTGCTCGTTGGGTCTCTCCAGCTCGGCTATCAAGCCACAGGCGAAGCGTGTCAACAGGCGTTCTGGCATTCCCTTGAGGTCTACTGGTGGGCGGTCGGAGGCGAGTACGATGCGCCTTCCGTTGCGGAAGAGGTGGTCGAAGATATGGAAGAATGTCAATTGTGTCTTCTCCGAACCGATCCATTCCTGCACGTCGTCCACAATAAGGACATCGATGGTCTGGTAGAAATTGATGAAGTCGTTGACGGTGTTTTGCCTCACGGAGTCGGTATATTGTACTTGGAAGAGCCGTGCGCTTACGTACAACACCCGTTTCTGCGGGAACAGTTGTTTGATATGTACGCCAATGGCATTTATGAGATGTGTCTTGCCGCATCCCGAGGGACCATATACGAACATCGGGTTGAATTGGTTGTTGTTGGGATTGGAGGCAATGGACAACCCCACGGCGCGTGGCAGCTTGTTGCTGTCGCCCTCAATGAAGTTGGCGAATGTCTGGCGGGGATTGAGTTGCGGGTCGATAGGCTGGGGTGTGGCGGCATCCAAGACCGTTTGCGACTTGTTGGCGCGCAGCGTGGGTTGCTGGGTAATGGTGCTTGCGGGCTCCCCCTCGAAATCTTGCGCGAGATGGTTTTCCTTGTCAGTCACCACCCTGTATCTTAACCTGATGCCTTCACAGAATGTGCGGCGCAACACCTTGCTGAGTAAGTCCACATAGTTCTCCTCAAGGTACTCGTACACGAAAGGACTCGGTACTTGCACCAAGAGGATCTTGGTCGTCTCGTTGAACGACTCGAAGACTATCGGCTTGAACCATGTTTTATATTGTTGCTCCGAGACATTGTTGCGAATAAGCGCAAGACTTCTGTCCCATTGAGCTTTTGGGCTTACTGTCATGAATGATTGTTGTGTATAGGTTATTCTTCAGAAAGTTTAATTGTTTTCGTTTGCAAAAGTACAAAAGAATTTCCAATTACAAAAATCCGCAGATACTCCAAGGGTGTTTACTTATCTTTGTAAAACACTCATTCAAAGAGCATTACACGGTTTGGGTTGAAGTTGAACGAAAAAAAACATTAAAGTAGGCATAAATCGTTGGTAATTTGTCACTTATGCGTTTTCTGTTAATGCGGAAAAGGGAAAGTGAAACATTGTGTGAAAACGATTCTAACTTGGTGAAACAAAACGGCTTTCGGATGACACCGAAAGCCGTGAAACAAAGGTCTGTTTTATTTGGATTGATTTTAAATAGGGCTTTCTGCCCCTATCGTTTCGCGTTGTTTTGGGGCATGAAGTCATTGGGCTTTTTCTTTCTTGCCAAAGATGGAGAAGTGGACGTAGCGCTTGGGATGCTCGCGCAGGTTGTTCAACAGCGTGTCTGCGCTTTGGACGGTGGCATTGAGCTTGTCGTAGAGCGTGGCATCGTTCATCAAGAGGCCCAGTGTGCCCTTGTTGCTGTTCATGTTATGCGTGAGTGTCTGCACGTTATCCAGTGTCTGGTTGACCCTTGTCATGGTGCCCTCAAGGTCTAAGGCGGCGAGGTTTGAGGTCAGTTGGGTGGTGTTATCCAGCACGCCGTTGGCCTTTCCCATCAGCCCTGGCACGTTTTTGTTTAGCCCCGCCATCAGGGTGTTCAGTTCTTTGGTGGAGGTGGTGAGGTCGTGTGTCACCTGTTGCACGTTGCCCAGTGTGCGGCTGATGTTGGGGTCTGCCAGCAGCGTGTTGACGCTGGCGAGGATGGAGTCGAGTTTAGGCAGCATCTTCTCGATGACGGGGATCATCTCGCCCGCCCTTCCGAGCATTCCCGGGTTGATGCTTCCGATGATGGTATCGCCTGGCATGACGCGCTCCTGCGGGTTGTTGGCAAGCAGCAGGTTCATCTTCACGTTGCCCATGAAGTCGCTGACGATTTCTGCTGAGGAGCCTTTGGGTATGCGTAAGTCGTTGTCTACGCTAAAAGCCACGATGACATCTTTCTCGCCCGAGTAGTCAAAGTCGATGGATTTTACCACGCCCACTTGGTAGCCATCTGCGAAAATAGGGTTGGATGAGGATAGCCCACTGATATCCGTAAACGAGATATAATAGGTGTTGTTGTTGGTGAAGAGCGACATCCCTTTAAGGAAGTTCATCCCTAAGTACAACAGTACGATTCCCACGATGGCGACCAAGGCAATCTTAATCTCTTTTGAAAACTTATTCATAGTGATAACTTATTGTTGTTCAATGATATGTGTTTATTTGCTTCTGTTCTTCTTAAACTCAGACTTGGCTTCCTCAATGTTCATCTTCTGGCCGTTCCTGAAGGCGATGATGAAGGCATCGGGTATTGTTTTCGCTATCTCTTTTCGTAGCTTGTAGATCTCGTTGTAGTCGGTGGAGGCACCGACGGTGTACCTGTACATCTTGCCTTCTTTGTTGCATTCCACGTTTTTCACGCCTTTGAATTGCCGGTCGTTGACGGAAAGTTTCTTGTCGCCGTATGACAGTTGCACCTTGAAGACGGGAGCGTCGCCGATGTTCTCGTTTTTCTTGTCACTTTCTTTTCTCTCCTTGGTAGGCTTCTCCTCTGGTTTGGAGGGGGAGTCGTCCAGCTTTGGCATGACAGGGTCGATGGAGACGGGGGTCGTTAGCCCCTTGTCGTACTTCTTCCGATAGTCGTTGAAAGCATTATAGAAGCCAAGCGTGAAACGCTGGAGGGCATCCTTCGTATTGAGAAACTCCGCCTCGCTGGGCGTAGAGATGTAGCCAAGTTCCAAGAGGCACCCCGGCATGGAGGTCAGTCGCAGCACGGCAAGGTTGTTTTGGTGCGCCCCCTTGTCCTTCCTTCCCGTGGTGGCGCATAGGTTTTTCTGCATCAAACGTGCCAACTCGATGCTCTTTTCCATGTTCTTGTCTTGGATAAACTCGAACATGATGTTGCTTTCTGGCGACTTGGGGTCGAAACCATGATAGGTTTGTCGGTAGTCTTTCTCCAAATAGATGACGGAGTTTTCGCGCTTCGCCACCTCTAAATTCTCCTGTATGCCCTTTTTACCCGTTGTCTCACCCCTTCCGAGGGTATAGGTCTGAATGCCTGTCGTGTTCTTGTTTCCATCTAGGGCGTTGATGTGGACGGAGATAAAGAGGTCTGCCTTGTTCTTGTTGGCAATCTCTGCCCGTTTACACAACTCTAAAAACACATCGGTCTTGCGGGTGTAGACAACCTTCACGTCAGGACAATTCTGCTCTAATATCTTGCCGAAAGCCAAGGCATATTTCAAGGTAAGGTTTTTCTCCTTTAAGGATGAGCCGCAAGCTCCCGCGTCCTTGCCGCCATGCCCTGCGTCGATGACCACGGTAAACTGCTTGGCAGCCATCTCTTGAACAGCTAAGATGGACAAGGAAATTAATATTATATATAATGTACGCTTGAACATATATTTAATATGAAAAATGCAATTCCACCATTGCGCCATCACAGTCGGCGCCCATCGGTGGGTTGGTTTTTGTCACTCGAATCTCTATTGATATGATTTCGGGGAATGCTTTCCCCAGTCTTTTGGCGATGCGATAGGCGACGTTCTCTATCAACCGGGAAGGTTTCATCATTTCCTCTCGCACGATGTCGTATGCCGTGGCGTAGTTCAACGTATGCTCCACGTTGTCCGACTTCATCGCTTTTCCCAGGTCACATTCCATTCTTAGGTCCACGACGTATTCGTTTCCCACCGCCGCCTCCTGTTCCATCACGCCATGGAAGGCATGGAAGCGTAGGCCTTTGAGGCAGATATAGCTGTTGTCTAATGTCATGCTTGTATGTTATCCGCACCGCGAGGCTCCGCAACTGTTGCAGATGAGGCAGCCCTCTTGGTACACCAGTGTCTCTTGCCCGCAGTTGGGACAGGTCTGTCCCTTGACGACGGTGCCGTCTACCACGTATTTCTTCAGAGCCCGTTCCACGCCATTCTTCCACGTGTTGATGCTCTCGCTCTTCAGTTGGAGCGACCCCACTAACCGTATCACATGCTCAATGGGCATCCGGTAGCGCAACACGCCGGAGATGAGTTTGGCATAGTTCCAGTATTCGGGGTTGAATTTCTCGCTCAATCCCTCCACCGTGGTCTTGTAGCCCCGCTTGTTCTCAAACTGGAAGTCATACCGTTTCGTGCCATCGTCATTCATGTTCTTGATGATTTTGCCCTTGGTGACGGTCTTGGGCAGCACGATGCCCTCCTCGTCATCTTGTAGTCCCGTGAAGATCTCGTATGGGTAGCCGTCGAGCAAGCCTACGAAAGCCACCCACTTCTCCTTGTTATTTTGGAAGCGTACCACGTCGCATTCGAGCGTCTGTGGGCGTACCTCGGTCACTTCGGGATGCTTGCAGGGAGCGTCGCCCGCCGATGGGGCAGTGCCGTCTTTGCCTTCTGTCTTTTTCTTGTCTTTCTTCGATACGGAGATCATCACGCCGGAGCGGCTGCCGTCGCGGTATATCGTGCAGCCCTTGCAGCCGCTGCGCCAAGCCTCGACATACAGCCGGTTGACCAATGCCTCATCCACATCGTTGGGTAGGTTGACGGTTACGCTGATTGAGTGGTCCACCCACTTCTGGATGGCGCCCTGCATCCTGACCTTCATCAGCCAGTCTACATCGTTGGCAGTGGCCTTGTGATAGGGAGACATGGCGACCAACGTGTCGATTTCCTCCTGTGTATATCGCTTGTTGGTGTCGTGTCCGTTGATGCGCATCCATTCCATGAATTTGGGATGGTACACGATATATTCCTCAAAGGAGTCGCCCACCTCGTCCACAAAGTCCACATGCACGTCGGCATCGTTGGGATTCACCTTACGGCGACGCTTATATACGGGCATGAAAACGGGCTCAATGCCGCTCGTAGTCTGCGTCATGAGGCTCGTCGTTCCCGTGGGTGCGATGGTCAGGCAGGCGATATTACGCCGCCCATATCGCATGATGTCGTCGTATAGTTTGCCGTCGGCAGCCTTGATACGTTGCAGGAAGGGGTTGTCTTTCTCACGGTCGGCATCGAATATTCGGAACGCACCTCTCTCCTTGGCCATTGTCACGCTGCTACGATAGGCATTCAAGGCGAGCGTCTTGTGGACATTCACAGAGAAGTCGGTCGCTTCTTGTGTGCCATAGCGCAATCCCATGGCAGCGAGCATGTCGCCCTCTGCGGTGATGCCCACGCCCGTGCGCCGTCCCTTGCTGCTCTTGTCCTTGATCTTTTCCCATAGGTGATACTCGGCTCCTTTCACCTCTTCGTTCTGTGGGTCTTGTTTGATCTTCTCCATGATGATCCCGATTTTCTCCAGTTCGAGGTCTACGATGTCGTCCATGATGCGTTGTGCCATCGCCACATGCTTCTTGAATTTGTCGTAGTCGAAATAAGCTTCCTTGGTGAAAGGGTTGACCACGTAGCTATATAGGTTGATGGATAGTAGGCGGCAACTGTCGTATGGACAGAGGGGAATCTCCCCACACGGGTTGGTGCTGACGGTGCGAAACCCCAAGTCAGCATAGCAGTCGGGGATGCTTTCGCGTATGATGGTGTCCCAGAACAGCACCCCCGGCTCGGCACTTTTCCATGCGTTGTGTACGATTTTTTCCCACAAAGCCTTGGCTGAAATCTCTTTCCTCAAGAGGGGGGAGTCGCTATCGACGGGGAACTGTTGCACGTATGGCTTGTCTTCCACGGCTGCTTCCATGAAGGCATCGTCAATCTTCACGCTCACATTGGCACCCGTCACCTTGCCCTCAGTCATCTTGGCATCGATGAAAGCCTCGCTGTCGGGATGCTTGATGCTCACGCTTAACATGAGCGCACCGCGCCGCCCGTCCTGGGCTACCTCGCGGGTAGAATTGCTGTATCTCTCCATAAACGGCACCAAGCCCGTGGAGGTAAGGGCGGAATTGTTGACGGGTGTCCCTTTCGGACGTATATGTGTCAGGTCATGACCCACGCCTCCGCGCCGTTTCATCAGTTGCACCTGCTCCTCGTCGATACGAAGAATGGCACCGTAGGAGTCGGCGTCGCCGTCTAAACCCACCACGAAGCAGTTGCTCAGCGATGCCACCTGGTGGTCGTTGCCGATGCCTGTCATCGGACTTCCCGCTGGGATGATGTATCTGAAGTGGTCGAGAAGGGCGAATATCTCCTCCTCTGTCATGGGGTTAGGGTATTGTTTCTCCACGCGTGCCACCTCCTTGGCTATGCGGCGGTGCATGTCTTCGGGCGACTTCTCGTAGATATTGCCGAAACTGTCTTTCATTGCATATTTGCTAACCCACACGCGGGCGGCAAGTTCATCGCCGCCAAAATAAGTCAACGAGGCGGCGTAAGCCTCCTCGTAAGTATAAGTTGTAGAATTTTCCATTGCTTTTATCATGATTCGCTTTGCAAAACTACAATTATTTTTTCAGATAAGGAAATCATTATAGATATATTTTGAGAAAAAACAATTGCGATGCCTACCAAAAAACTTGTGGTAGGCATCGCAATTCCTTATACACGAATAAAAAGGTATACGAATCCAAATGGCGGTAAATAGCCGACCAAAGGCTATTTGGAGTAGCACTCAAAGATTCTTTCCACGTCTTCTTCCGGCATCTTCTTGGTGAAGAGGCTGAAGAGCCATACCACCACGAAACCGCCTACCATGGCGATGGCACCGCAGTTGATGGGGTTGATGGGGTTGCCCAAAACCATGTTGACCACCGTGAGGCCCACGCCCCAAGTGAAGCAAGCCCATACGGAGGCGGTGGTGGCGTTGCGCCAATAGAGACCCAACATGAACGGTGCGAGGAACGCGCCCGCCAAAGCCCCCCACGAGATGCCCATGAGCTGGGCGATGAATGTTGGGGGATTCAAGGCAATCAGGAGCGAGATGACGATGAAGAACACGATGAGCACGCGCATCACCACTACCTCGCGACGTTCAATCTTCTCCGCCACGATGTCGTCGATGCTGCCTTCCTCCACCTCTCCTGGCTCAGATTTCTTATCGCGATAGATGAGGTCGAGCGTCATGGTGGATGAAGATGTCAACACCAACGATGCCAGCGTAGACATGGAGGCCGACAATACCAGCAGCACCACGAGGGCGATGATGAAGTCGGGCAGTGTCACCAGCATCGATGGCACGATGCTGTCGAAAGCCAGGCGGCCATTGGGCAGGATGGGCGGCATACCGAAGAGACGACCGAAGCCGCCGAGGAAATAGCATCCGCCCGCCACGATGAACGCGAAGATGGTGGATATGACGGTGCCGCGGTGTATCGCCTTCTCATCGGTGATGGAATAAAACTTACCCACCATCTGCGGCAATCCCCACGTGCCGAGAGAGGTGAGGATGACAACACCCAATAGGTTCCAAGGGTCTGGACCAAACCATGAGGCGAAGCCACCATTCACCGTGGGGTCTGTGTCGCTGGGCAGCGCCGCCATCTTCTCTATGGCCGTTGCCAATCCGCCCTGTGAGTTGAGTACGGCAGCTATCACCGTCACGATGCCGAACAGCATGATGATGCCCTGGATAAAGTCGTTCATTGCCGTCGCCTTGTACCCTCCGAGGATGACATACACGGCAGTCAGTATCGCCATGATGACCACGCAATACTCGTAAGGGATGCCGAAACCCATCTCGAAGAGGGTGGAGATGCCTTTGTATACACCTGCCGTGTAGGGGATGAGGAACACGAAGGCGATGATGGAGGCTACCACGCGCAGACCTTGGTCGGCATAGCGTGTGCCGAAGAAGTCGGGCATAGTCCGGCTGTCTATGTGTTGGGTCATCAGTTTGGTGCGCCTTCCCAATATGATCCATGCCAAGAGAGAGCCGATGACGGCATTGCCCACGCCAATCCAAGTGGACGACAGGCCATATTTCCAACCGAATTGCCCGGCGTAGCCCACAAAGACCACTGCCGAGAAGTAACTTGTGCCAAAGGCGAATGCCGTGAGCCACGGACCCACTGCGCGCCCGCCTAACACGAACCCGTCCACGCTGTTGGCTTGCTTGCGCGAGTATAGTCCCACGCCTACCATGACGACCAGGAAGATGATGGTCAAGAGAACTTTTATTACCATATTCTGTCTACTCCTTTATCAAAATGCAACTTGTATTTGTGACTGAATCCAGTTATAGTCTTTCCCTATCATGTCGCCGCAAAGGCAACGGGTGTATTGCAACTGAAGGCGGCATTTCTTGTAATACCAGTATTGCAAGCCGATGGTGATGTTGGTCTGGTCCCAACCATCCATCTTCGTGTTGCGGTCGAAAGTGTCACCACTTGCCACCAAGTCGATGCCACTCGTCAAGGGGATAGCCGCCGTAACGTAGCCGCCACGGCTGCCCACCGTGCCGTCCTTGCCGCCGAGCCACTCGGCGCGGATGCTGATGGGGCGTGCCTCCTTGTATTTGCCGGGGGCGTAGCTGCCCACCTTGTATTCCGCTCCTACGCTGTAGCGGTCGCGTGTATAGTCGTCTCCCTCCAGGATGTCGGGGTTCCATGCTGCCGTGCCGATGGCATGGCCGTAGCCTTTCTGCCCCGATGCCACGAGGCGCAGGCCGTCGATGGGGCGGATATCGATTTTGGCGATGAGGTCTTTCTTGTTGTTCCCGTCGCGGCGGTTCACGCCTTGACCGTTCATCACTGCCAGTTCGTAATGTAGGAAGTCGTTGAACAGCTCCCCGTAAATCATCGCTCCCATATCACGACCATAGTTGAGGCCATGCTTGGGGTCGCTCCCACACCCTGACAGGTAGGTCACGGGTTGCGAGCAGATGTCGATGAGTTCCAGGACTACTGGCGACAATGGGTTTTCCAATGAATAGGAATTTTTGAACTGTCCGACACGGATGGTCAGCGCATTGTCGTTGGAGAGACGGTAATCAGTGTAAAATTCTTGCACCACACTGGAGAAGTCATGCATGAAAAGGAATGACCAGCGGTCGGTGATGCGGGCCTTGGCCCATAATAGTGTACGTTTAAGGTTAAAGTCGTTTCTCTGTTTCCCGTTGGCGTCTTGCCAGGAATAGCCGCCTTGGGCATAGCCGTTGAGCGTGATACGGCTGGTGAGTTCTTTCATCCAGTCGATGTCTGTGTCACTTTTTTGTTGCCCCATGGCCGCCGTGCTGCTGAATACAGCCATCAGCAGGGCCAACGTCGCTACTTGTAATTGTTTCTTCATTTTTGTTTGATGTTTGATTATAAAAAAATGAAATTATTGTCAAAACGTTGCAAAAGTAATCATTTTCTCTGACATAGTGATATTTTTCCCAGTATATTTTCATTCGTTGGGATAAAATGCCGTATTTATTAAAAACCTAAAAACACCCTGCGCAAATACCTAAAAAACGCAAATTCAATTGACTTTTTCAGCCTAAAACCGTCAAATATGAAAAATAAGGCTTAATTTTGGCCGGTGATAAATAACAAAATAACATTATAACGTAAATGATTATGAGAAAATCAACCATGTTTATTGCTGCCATCACGGCATGTTTGTTGATGGCAAGTTGCGCAAGCAAGAAGGATTTGGTGAACTGCCAGACGGAGAACAGGCAGTTGCAAACCAACTATCAGAGTGCCAAGGAACAGCTTGCCGCCTCACAGGAGCGTGTGTCGTCGCTGGAAGACCAACTGGCTCTCGCCCGTGAACAGTTGCAAGAACAAAAGAAAGACTATGCCGCCTTGCAGAAGTCGCTCGACAAGAGTCTGACCAACACCACGCAGAACAACGTCAGCATTGAGAAACTTGTGGACCAGATCAATGAATCTAACCAGTACATCCGCCACCTTGTCGAGGTGAAGTCGAAGTCCGACTCCCTGAATATGGTACTTACGAATAACCTCACCCGCTCATTGAGCAAGGAGGAACTGAAGGAAGTGGACGTGCAGGTGCTGAAAGGGGTGGTGTACATCTCATTGGCGGACAACATGCTCTACCGCAGCGGTTCGTATGAAATCAATGACCGCGCCGAGGAGACACTTTCCAAAATCGCCAAGATCATCATGGACTACAAAGACTATGACGTGCTGATTGAGGGAAACACTGACGACGTACCCATCAAGCGAGAGAACATCCGCAACAACTGGGACCTCTCTTGCCTCCGCGCATCATCCGTGGTGCAGTACCTGCAAAACCGCTATGGCGTGGACCCGAAGCGCCTCACGGCAGGCGGACGTGGTGAGTACAATCCCATTGCCGACAACAACACCGAGGTGGGCAAGCAACGTAACCGCCGCACACAGATTATCATCACGCCAAAGCTCGACCAGTTTATGGACCTGATAGATAAGGCCCCGGAGGAATAATGTGTAGCAGAGCTTAGGGGTAAAGACTGTTTAAGGAGTCCAGGCATCGCCCTTCTTGGAAGGGAATGGTTGCCTGGACTCCTTTTATATATATGTGTGAGCGGCGGCAAAGACACCGTATGCTTTTTGTACATGCCCCGTACACTAAAAATACATGGTGCATGTACAAATTGTTTATGGCGCATATACAAATTGTTTATGGTGCTTGTACAAACTGTTTATGGTGCATGTACAAATTGTTTATGGCACATGTACAAAACGTGAACAATGTCCCGATAATGCCTCCCCGCCATGGTTATCCTTGTTTTCACGGCTTTTATGGCTGTTCGTTTTGCCGTTTCATTTTATTTTTATACTTTTGCAACATGTCAAAAGGTAGACTTGTCGTGGAGAAACCTATCATGGGCATTTGCTTGGGCTTGAGGAAAACCCTTCCTTTGGCTCTCCTCATCCTTGCCCCACTATGTGGATGGGCGGGGAATGGGATGGGCAGGTTCGTCAAGAAGGTGGGTGAATGGATCGACTCCGCCACCGTCCGGGGCATAGACAGCACGTATATAAGGGTGCCCGATGAGCCGTGGCAGGTGATGGCACGCAGCAATATCAACGAGATGACGTTTGACGTGGCGTCGGTGCATAAGGACGAGAGCAGTTCCATCTCGTGGGACTTCGGAGCGGGAGCGGGCATGGGCATGTCGTTTGGCGTATGGGCGGGCTACCGAGGCTATGGCCTTGGCTACCTCTATACCGTGGGCAAGCAGAAAGGCTCCAACTTCACGATAGGGATGGGAGGGAGCAACTACAACGTCAATTTCCGCCTGCGGCGGTTCCATACCAACGACACCGAGGCGCGGTTTCAGGCGTCCTATCCCGAGAGAGGCTCTTTTCTGACCGACCGCGACCATATAGAACTCGACGACCCCATCAAGGTCAGGTCGCTCCTGCTGGAGGGGTATTATATGTTTAACGGCAAGCATTTCTCCAACACCGCGGGCTACGACCAGTCAACGATACAGGTGCGGTCGGCGGGGTCGTTGATCGTGGGGGCGTCGTGGATGGAGACCGACATCGACTATGCCGAGAACATGAACGCGGTGTTCGTCATGCTGATGAACGATGTGGGGCGCATCAAGGTGCACCAGGTCAACGTGGGGGCGGGCTATGCCTACAACTTCGTGCCGGCGCGCCATTGGCTCATCAACGCCATGTTCATGCCCACCGTCGCCATCGTAGACCGCTTGAAGATGTGGAAGTATGA
This sequence comes from Prevotella sp., assembly GCA_017428055.1. GTDB lineage: Bacteria > Bacteroidota > Bacteroidia > Bacteroidales > Bacteroidaceae > Prevotella. The sequence continues at coordinate 75,027 of JAFRRN010000032.1, read as the reverse complement.
TTATGTGTTCGACGACGACGATGCCTTCGCCATCGACCTCCAGGGCATCGAGAACAGCCATAGCAAGCTGATGGTCAACATCGGGGGCTGGATGACGCTGGTCTACAACCGCAAGCACTGGTTTGCCACGGCAAGGGGGCAGTGGGGGAGGTTTCACTTCGACCGCAACGACACCAACGGCACGTTGACCGACTGGTATGTCAATTTCGGCGTGGGGGCGAGGTTCTGAAGACGGAAGATATAATGATAACAACTAAATAATGATTGTATGACACGCAAATTTTACCTTTCAATGTTTCTTTTCTTGCTACCTATGTTGGCAAGTGCCGTCGAGGTCGATGGCTTCTATTACACGTTGAACTTGTCGAAGAAGACGGCGGCGGTGGCGGCAGGCTCCGTCAAATACGCCGGAGATGTCGTCATCCCAAGCCAGTTCACTTACAACAATGCCACGTACACCGTGACATCCATCGGCAGCAGCGCGTTTCTGCAATGCGAGGAGCTGACATCCGTCTCCATTCCCAACACCGTCACATCTATCGCCCTGTCGGCATTCAGGGAATGTACGGGCCTTACATCCGTCGTTATCCCCGAGAGTGTGACCACCATTGGCAAGCGGGCGTTTTCGGGTTGTGAGAACTTGGTTTCCGTGAACATCCCCGACGGCGTGAAGGTCATCAATGACGAGACATTCGCATGGTGTGCCAAGCTAAAGTCCGTGAACATTCCCGATGGGGTGACATCCATTGGGGAACGTGCCTTTATTTACTGTACGGAGCTGCTTTCCGTGAATATTCCCGATGGTGTGACATCTATTGGGGACATGGCCTTTGCCATGTGTACGGGTTTCATCTCCGTGACCATTCCGGAAAGCGTGACTTCCATCGGCCAAGAGGCGTTTTTTGCTTGTGATGGAATAGCCTCAATCTTGATACCCAAGAGCGTGACGAGTATTGGCACATCGGCTTTTTGCGGTTGTACAGGGCTTACCTCGATTGTTGTGGAAAGTGGCAATCCTGAATATGACTCCCGTAATAATTGCAATGCCATTATCAAGACTTCCGCCAATGAACTCATTTGTGGATGTACGGCTACCGTTATACCGTATGGCGTAGAGACCATTGGGAATAGTGCTTTTAAATCAAGTGGCATCTCTGGGACATTGATCCTACCCGAGAGTGTGAAATCGATAGGCGATGAAGCTTTCATATATTGCGAATTCTCTTCATTGGTTTTTCCTAACAGTTTGACCCAAATCGGTGAGTGGGCGTTCTTTAGTAATCCTAACCTTACCGCCGTTACCATTCCCAGAGGTGTGACTTCTATTGGAATGTCGGCATTTGGTAGTTGTGATTCACTTGCCGTCATGGAGGTGGAAGAGGGAAATCCTATGTATGATTCACGAAATCAATGCAATGCCATCATCGAGACAGCAAGAAATAGGATGGTAAGTGGATGTCGGGGTACCACCTTTCCCGAAGGATTGACTGTGATTGGCGAATTGACATTCAATGGTTGTGATAGCCTTACTACCGTGACACTACCCAATAGTTTGACCACCATTGAAGAAGATGCCTTTGGAGGATGTACAAACCTTGCCACCGTAATCATGGGAACAGGCATCAAGTATATACGTGAGCAAGCCTTTGGTTGTCCGAACTTGAGGGATGTCTATTGCTATGCGGAGAGAGTACCTACAGCGAACGATTATGCGTTCTTGTGGTGCGCATATCTTGACGAAGCCACACTCCATGTGCCTGCCAACTTGGTTTACAGGTACAGGGACGCTTCGCCGTGGAACCAGTTTGGCAACATTGTGGAATTGACCGAAGAGGAGACGGGCATCGGTCCTCATCTTGCGAATGTAGGGAATGATGGAGAGGAATACTATCTGCCGAATGGCCAGCGTGTGAGCCGACCGACAAAGGGATTGAACATTGTGAAATCGGACGGCAAGTCCATGAAAGTGTTGAATAGATGAGAAAAGAAGACTTACGCATCGTGTTTATGGGCACACCCGAGTTTGCCGTGGGTACGCTCAGGGCATTGGTGGAGGGCGGATACCAAGTCGTGGCGGCGGTGACGCAGCCCGACAAGCCCGTGGGGAGGCATGGCTCGGTGCTCCGTGCGCCCGCCGTGAAGGAATATGCCTTGTCTGTTGGGTTGCCCGTGTTGCAACCCGAAAAGATGAAAGACCCCGGTTTCATCGAGCAGTTGCGCTCTTTCCATGCCGACTTGCAGGTGGTGGTGGCTTATCGGATGCTGCCCGAGGTGGTATGGGCGATGCCCCGCTTCGGCACGTTCAACGTCCATGCCTCGCTCCTCCCGCAATACCGTGGTGCCGCCCCCATCAACTGGGCAATCATCAACGGCGAGACGCAGACGGGTGTCACCACGTTCTTCCTCGACCATGAGATAGACACGGGGCGTATCATCATGCAGCGGGCGTTTGACATCCCCGACGATGCCAACGTGGAATATGTCTATGACCACTTGATGGCACTCGGGGCGGAGGTCGCCAAGGAGACAATCGACAGGATTGTGGAGGGCAATGGGGTGGTGGAGTCCATTCCGCAAAAGGAGGTTGGCGATGCGGTGAATGCCGCGCCGAAGATTTTTAAGGACACGTGTGAAATCAACTGGAACCAGCCTTGCAAGAGGGTGTATGACTTCATCCGCGGGCTTAGCCCTATTCCTACGGCATGGACGAAGTATGTGGCAGACGGCGGGCAGGAGCTTACGTTCAACATCTACCAAGCCGCCAAGACCGAACAGCCTTGCCAAGGGCGACAGCCCGGCTCGTTCCATGCCGAGCGCAAGCACCTCTATGTCGCCACCTCAGACTATTGGCTGGAAATCGTCGAGCTGCAAATGGCGGGCAAGAAGCGCATGGCGGCAAAGGACTTCCTCAATGGTTTCATGTCAAGATTGAAGAGTATGTGACCCGTTGGGAACTTATGCCTTGTTACAAAACAAGAAAAAGAGGATGTTTTCCCTGTTTGAAAACATCCTCTTTGGATTATTTATTCTTGTTACCTTGAAACTATTTATAGCAGCAGGGATATTGGGGTGATTATTTCAACAAGTTATCGATCTCCTCTAAGAGTCGTTTTGCTTTTGGATAAAGTTCATCCACTTCTTCACGGGTTGAATAGACAAATTCGTCATAATCTCCTCGTTGTCGGCTGTCGTAAAGGTTGGAAAAAGCTCTTCCACTCTCTTTAGAAATCAATCCTTTCGAGACAAAGTGCAACCCAAGCATCGTCTTTACTCCCGCATGGGTAGTTGCTGGAATTTTGTGTTTGTTGAGGAGTGCTATTACGGCATAATAACATGCGTAATAGAGGCGGTTTGTAGCTGTGTTATAGAATCCTTGGTCTCGCAGATATGGGATTTCTGCCAATGTCTCATGTGCGCGTTGTTGCCTGTATTGCGATAATGCTGCGTAATTCTCTGAAGTCAATCCGGGGTTCATAGTGTAATTCCCTCCTTGCTTACATTATATTGGAATGGGGTTTGGAATGGTCGGTTTTCCCATTCCTTGCGAGGCATGATTAGGGTGCTGATGATGATACCCGTGTCAAGTTCGATGTCATAAAGCGGGGCGATGATTCTATCCTTATCTTCATAGGTCAACTTATCCACATCAACCAACATGAGCAAGTCGATGTCAGAGTCAGGTCTTGCCTCTCCTCGTGCTTCAGACCCATAGAGGATAGTTTGTACCTGTGGTCGCATCTTCCGTACCTCTGCCTTGATTCTATCGATAACTTCTGTTCGTCTCATCAGTAACCTATTAACATTGCAAATATAATGATTTTCCTTTAATTCCAATATTCTTTCCCATGTTTTTCATAGAAAAGGTTGTCAAATCTGCACATTTTTCAAATAATAATGAAGTTTTTTTGAAGAAATAATGTGTATTTGCATTCAAGAAAATAAGTGGAAAGTGTCGATGCTCTTTGACACAAAAGGATGAGGTGAAGTTATCTGGATTCCATAGGATGAATAGGAATAAGAGGACTGGGCTGGCATGATGGTCCTCCTCTCTTTTGTCTATTATATCATGGGATATGTTGGCAACGACATGAACAAGGAAAGAGGGTGTACCTCATGATGAAGGAACACCCTCTTCTGGTTTTCTCTTTCTTGCAAAAAGTGCGGTTTATGACACTTCTATCTGGCGTTCAACCTTGGTAGCTGCGGGCTCGGTCTTTGGCAGGGTGATGTAGAGTACGCCGTTCTCCATCTTGGCGGAGATGTGTTGCTTCTCCACGTCATCGGGCAAGATCAAGGTCTGCTCATACTTGGCGTAGCTGAACTCGCGGCGCAGGTAGTGTGACTTCTTGTTCTCCTCTTTCTGCTCGTTCTTGCGCTCCATCTTCACCACCAAGTTTCCTTCGCCATTGATGTTGACAGAGAAGTCTTCCTTCTTCATGCCTGGTGCGGCAAACTCTACGGTATAATCATTCTCGTTCTCGATGACATTGATTGCGGGAGCCTGTGTGTTGTTCTGTCTTGGCATCAAGTCTACATCGAAAAAGTCGTTGAACACTGTTGGCAACCATGCGTTTCTGTGAATCATTGGTCTCATAATCTTATCCTCCTATTTTTAATAATTGATGTTTGTTGTTTTGTTTATTACCTCTTGTGTCCTTGCGGATACACCCTATATGTTGCAATCAACATGCCATACCAATATTAATGCCATATTGTCACTACACAATGACAATATGGCATTAATACTATGATAGAATAAGAGAATAAAAGATGTAAGGCCTATAGTCGGATAATCTTTTTCTTTCCCCCTTTAACCTTTACTGTCTTTTGTTTCCCATGGTATAGTAGGTTTATTGTTCCGTTTTCTGTGGCGATGATGGTGACTGTTTTCACCTTGCTGTCTTTCCAAGTCATATCGACAGTATAACCACCACGTGCTTTCAATCCACAGACACTGCCCGATGGCCAGGCGTCGGGCAGGGCAGGGAGCAATTCTATGGTATTCGTAGACATGTCACTCTGTATCAACATCTCGCAAACACCAGCCGTACCACCAAAGTTGCCGTCAATTTGGAATGGGGGATGAGCGTCAAATAGATTGGGATAAGTGCCACCGCTACGTCTACGGTCAGGGCCTTTGTATTTGTCAGGTGACACGTAGGTGAGTAGTTTTTGGTAGATGTGGTAGGCTTGTTCGGCGTTGTGAAGTCTTGCCCAGAGGTTGATGCGCCAGCCTGTGCTCCATCCTGTGGTTTTATCGCCTTTGATTTCTAAACTCTTTTCTGCTGCTCTTGCCAGCTCTGGAGTCTTTTCTATTGTGATATGACTACCTGGATAGAGTCCGATAAGATGCGATTGATGGCGGTGTTGGAAGTCCCAGTCGTCCCAATCGTAATACCATTCATTGATGTCGCCCATGTGTCCGATGGTGTAGGGATGGAGTCGATGATGGGCTAATTGAATGGCTGTTACAGTTGGGTCGTCAAGTTCTGTTAACCCGAAATGCATCAGTCCTAATCTATAAGCTGCATCCTCTGTGTTTTCAAACAATTCACGAATGATGGCGAGGTCTGCTGTACCACCATAGCAGGTGGTTCCATGATAACCTTTGTCTGTCTTATATTCGTTTTCGGGTGAAGTAGATGGTGCGGTGATGAGTTCCTTGGGATTCTTCGGGTTTTCCACGAGCCAGTCGAGAACGAACTCAGATGCTCCTTTCAACAATGGCCATGCAGTATTATGTAAGAAATCCATATCTTGTGTGAATGCGAAATGGTCCCAAAGGTTTTGAGTCAGCCATGCCCCGCCTAAGTTCCAGTTGCTCCATTCGGGACTTTCGCGCTTTTCTCCCACAGGATTGCTCATCGCCCAGATGTCGCTGTTATGGCTGCTGCACCATCCTCTATTGATGCCATAATAGTTCTTGGCAGTGTATTTCCCGTTTTCTGCCAGTCCTTTCATGAATCCCCATAGCGGCTCAGTCATCTCGGAGAGGTTGGCAACCTCTGCTGGCCAATAGTTTTCTTCGAGGTTGATGTTTACGGTATAGTTACCGCGCCATGGTGAGAACTTGTGCGGCGACCATAGTCCTTGCAGGTTGGCAGGGACGTTAGGGGTGCGTGAACAACTGATAAGCAGGTATCTGCCGTATTGCATGTAAAGGGTTTCCAGATAGGGATTCCCGCCCCCTTGGTCTGTATAGTCTTTCAGTTGCTGCTCCGTATTACGTGATGTGTCGAATGTAGACCCGTCAAGATACATTTTCATCCTACCGAAATACTGTTGGTAGTCAGCAATATGCCGCTCCCACAACTGGCTATATGTGAGGTTTACCAAGTGCCAGGCATCATCCATGGCGTTTTCTATATAGGGCGCCCCCTCATTGACGGGGTGTTTATCGAAACCATTAAAGCTGGTCTCATTGACGAAATAAAGGGTGGCATCGGTTGCGTTTCGTAAGAGGAGGGTTGAGTCTGTAGTGCTTATTACCCCGTCTGTAGACATGGCTTTCAATATAGAACAGTAGTGAATGCTCTCTTTCGGATCACCGATAGCATGTCCCGTGAGAGTCAGTTGGTTGCTGGACGACTTGATGCCGTGTGGCACTTGCGAGGTGAGTATCACTTCCATATTGATGCCTTGTGTCTTTGACGAGCGGAAGTGGATGGCAATCACCTTGTCGGGATGGTTGGCGAAATACTCACGAGTGTATTCGATGTCGTTGCGGGAATAACGGTCTCGGCAGACGGCACTGTCTAAGTCCAACTCCCGATAGTAGTTACTGTATGTGCCTTCGTTTAAGTCCTTGATGTGCAAAGTCGCCAAGGGTTGGTAAAATTGTGAGTTGGGACCTTGGATGTGCAGCTGCAGGGAGTCTGCCTTGGCATAGTCTTCATCAAACAATGCCTTGCGGATGGCTGGCAACCATTGGTGGGCATCGCTGTCCATCTCACGGTCGTAGGGCTTTCCTGTCCAGAGGGTGATGTCATTCAGATAGAGCGTGTCGTTATCGGGATTGCCGTACACCAATGCTCCCATCTTCCCGTTGCCGATGGGCAGCGACTCTTCGAAGAAGTCGGCGGGACGGTCATACCATAGTTTCATGGGCAATTGTTGCGCTTGCGCCATGGTGAAGGCAGATAAAGCGATAGCGAATGTGATGGTTTTCATGGATAGTTGCATTTTTGTTTTCTTGTTGTTATTGCATATATACGTTGCAAATATACGTTTTTTCCCTGAATAAATGGAATAAAAGACACAAGAAACACCATATATAAAAGAAACCCACACACAGAATGGTTGCTCTATGTGTGGCTATGGCATGGTCATGAATGTGGTTACATCACGAACCCGATATTGACTGTGAACATCGGTGCGCGGAAACCAAACGAGCCAAAGTTGCGCATCACATAGTTGCCCGTGAGGCTCAACCGATGTGTACCCATCATGTATTCCACGCCCGTCTCCTTCAAAGTGTAAACGTTTCCATTCTCGTCCACAAAATAGTAGTAGTCGGTCTCATTCTCCCGATGGCGATACAGGCTGACACCGCCCTTCAACAGGTACTCGGCAAAGAAAGTCTTGGTCTCACCCTCAACAGGAAAGGAACGGGTGACATAAAACACGCCTTGCCCTTGGAGCCGATACCCTCTGATGTCTTGCAGCATGTATTCGCGGAACGTTTGCTCGCCGTCTGCCCTGAACAGGCACGACCGTGCGTTCTTGGCATCCGTGCGATAGTCAACGGTGCCATACACAGTATCATTCCCAAGGGTGATGATATACCCCGCCTGTGGATTTGTCTGCGCATCCATACTGGCAAATGCCATTGATGCCAGAAAAATACAAATAGTTTTTCTCATTTCGCTTTATCCTATTTGGTTATATCCATTTATAGAAGATATTTCTTGAATTGAGGATGCCTTTGGCTTCCCATTCCTCGCGGATTTCACGGATGCTTTTCCCTTGCTGTTTCTCCCACCATGTCTTGTACAGCCCTTTGATGGGAATCATGTCTTCCATGATCAGGCGCCGAGATAGATAATGATCATATTTCGTGTTCCTGATGATAACGCCGTAAAGAGAATGCATATTAGCATTTATCAAGCGGTATGCCTCTATGGAGTCGTTACATCCTACATAGGAGTTAGTCTCGTACTTGGCATTTTGAGGGATATGCTTGTCTGCCAATATGTATTCGACGAGGTAGGCATATTTCATTCCGATGGGAATGTCATCGGAGGGGGGGCAATAAGAATCAAATGGGTTAAGGATGTACAAGTATGGAACATACAGATCCCTATCCAAGTTGTCTATCAATATCGGCAGTAACTCCTGGCCGTGGGCGATGGCGTTGCGGAAATCCCATTCCGTGTAATTGCCCACCGAGATGAGAGAGTCCAAGAAACGGATGTCCTTTTCTTTCGGGCTTGTATATTTCAAGACTTGTCTTGTGGTAACCTCACCACCTTTATTAGGCTGGCAACCCTCCAACAAATATGCGCATAAACCAGCCGATAACATGAAAAAGACATATAGCCTTTTACTTCCACTTAATTGATTTCTTAACAGTATTTGCATTGGCGTGTAAAATATCATGATTAAGGTATGCAACGGCTTCGTAGACAGAACTTGCATTACTGCGTCGGCCGTAAAGAATCTCATCGTTTCCACGCAACTTTTTCTGAGTACGCTTGACCGTTCACGCTAAAAGCCAACAGGTAAACGCCCGATGCCAACCCTAACATGTCCATCTTGAACGAGTGTGCAACGTCAACATTCTCTGCATGTTGCACAATCCCAGTTACTGCGCCGCTTGCCGTATACAGCCCACATAACACATCGGTAGGTGAAGCGCATCGGCATTCAACCAGCAACTGCCCGGCAGCGTCTGGCCCAACCACATGGTAGGTGAATCCGTTGTCGAAGAAGCTTCCCATCCCTTTGATTTCCCCAAATTGCGGTGTTGCTTGTTGCAGCATAGACTTTCCCATGGCGGCTCGTACATTCTCGTTTGTCGGGTCATTGGCAAGGTATTCTTGTTCTGATGGGCTATAGTAATAGGTGGCAGCATATATCTTCTTATTGCCGGTATGCCCCACCGAGGTCGTTTCCATGACGGGATAACGATAGCCCTGTGCGTACCAAAGGTATGTATGCTCCTCCATTTGGGGCAAAGTGTCTTGCAAGTATGCCACCACGCTGTCAGTCGTGAATGGGTGGATGTTGCTGGTGAGGTTGGACAATTGACTCTCCGTCTTCACATCCTCGCAACGTTTCATCCCAAAAAGGTTCTTGGTGTGTACACGCATCACGTTTTTCAGGGTGTCGTTAGAAGGAAGGATGAGCGTTCCCATGGCATCAACCTTGGATATGGAATAGCCAAAAATGCGAAGGTAGATGTTTTCGCAGTCAACGGCGTACCCATGATAATAGCCCCCAATGCTGTCGCTCATCGCCATAGGGTAGCGCAGCAGGGGAATACCCATGGCATAGTGGATGCGCGTCATGTTGCTTTCCTGTCCCGTCAACATGAGGGTGTCTCCGTAATGTTCGTAATAGCTACTTGCCTTCCGTTCCGTTTTCGCCAAGGCATGACCTCGTGCCGCCGCATTCCAATAGGTTGCCCTAAATGGGTCACCCATGTTCTCTGACATGCTGAAATCCCAAACTACATCATTCCCTTTTTGGCTCGTACCGGTGTATGCTGTACGTTGCTTCATGATGATGTCACCATTGCGAATGCCATTCCGTTCGGCAGTCAATGACACCTGTGCTTGAATGGATATGCTGTCAATCATCAGTGATGATAGCAAGATAAAATACCTTTTCATGTTGTCTGTTTGTATAGTTGTTATATATATTGACTCCAGTAAGACACAAAGCGTTTTCCTCATATAGTCTGATTTCATAGGGTTATATCCATTTATAGAAGACTTTGACTGAAGTGGAACTTGAATTGATGATGTCTTTGCCTTCCCATTCCCTGCGGATTTCACGGATGCTTTTCCCTTGCTGTTCCTTCCACCATGTCTTGTACAGCCCTTTGATGAGCAACATGTCTTGTATGGTCAGGCGCGCATATAGACGATGACCATTTCCCGCATTCCTGATAAGTTGCATCATCTATATATTTGGTTTTGGTTAGTCTCTCTTGATTTTTGATGTTAAAACTATGACATTAAGCTAACCGTTCAAGTCTTTTCGTACATATTTGTCTCCATTGCTGAAAGAATATTGTAGCAGACCTCTTGACTTACTCCAGATAAGACTCTTGACACCACATGTTTTGGACTGGTATTTTCCTAAACTTGAGTTACTTTTGTCAATAACGATACAGTCATCATAGCTTGATTGGTTGATGATGAAATTCTTAAAACGTGGTTTTATCCCTTTGAGGGCATATCTGTCGCATAACGAAAAATTGAGATACACGGGCTGCCCTTGTTCTTCTTTACGGATAGAGAACCATCCTTCCATGGTGTCATTATCATGTATGATGTCATAATCAAGGTATGCCACGGCTTCGTAGACAGAACTTGCATTGAAGTTCGTATTGATGGGATTAAGCGAGTTGTGAACTTTTATTCCCCTTACGATGAGAGTATCTGTTAGACTCCCGTTGGAGAACATAACGGTGTCTCCTGCATGGTATGATTCCATCCAAGCCAAGTCCCCTTTTTCCATGTGGGTTATTTTGTGATACACGCACATAGGCAACAGCAAGACGGAAAGTAATATAAGAAAATGTTTTCTTTTTATCATGGTTCTGGTAAGTTATACTTTAGAAAATCTTTAATCGTATGAGTTGGAAGTATACCTGTAGGTACAGAAATTGTTGTTCCTGGAAGTTTTAGTCCTATTTTTTCTTGAATATTATTTAGGATGTCTCCGCCAATTCTAATATTTCCTATACCAATTTTAGAACCAACTGCCCTATAATTGGTTACGTTATTGGCGTTAACTAATTTATGGAAATACGAAGTAAGTCCACTTACGGCAGCAGCATTGAAAGTGATGGCTGCCCTTCCCGTTGCCATACTTGATGCGGCAGCCTCCCCGCCACCTAAAGAATGCCCAACAAATGTCAATTCCTTATCTCCTAATTCATCGGACAAAGTTTTAGCATTATATATCGCAGTATTGTACTGCGAGGACAAACCTGCAACTTGGGCAATGTCTTCCACCCAGTCTTCTATTGAAAGTGGATTTGTTCCTGCAAAGACATAGGCATATTCGGTAGCCCCATCAATAGTTCTTTGAAACAATTCTGATTTTAATCCATTTTGACTGAATTTTGAATATTCCATTTTAATTGAAGTATTAAAATCAGATATGGTCCAGCCTGCATCTTTAAGTTTGTTCATATAATTATCGGCATCCTTGTCCTCATACACATGTGCTGCCATTAATGCAGCTTCATTAGCAGATGGCCTTTTGCCATCTTTGTCCACAAAAACAATAGGATTCCCTGCGCACTACACCAACGGACTGATATTGTAGTAACTCTCACTTAATGGATCCATGGTATGCCAAGTCGGCAATGTCGCGTCGTACCATCTTGCCCCGTGGTCGTACCAGTCGATGCCGTTGTCCCTCAATAGTTCCTTTTTCTGAATTTTTATGTTGAAAATCGGAAAGCCTTCCTACGGAATGAACGTAATATTGACAGGGATGATGTCAAAACACATTCGTTCTTTGTTCGGCTTCCATCTGATGTCTTCCTTGAAGAATGCCACGACCGTTTGGGTGACTTCATCGGAGACGGCCCGTCTGTTCCCGTCCATGTCCGTGGCGGATGCCTTCACCATCGTAGGGGTGCCATCTTGTTCGGCCGTGCACATTACCTCAAACCTGATAGGGGTTTCCAGCCCCAATTTTGTCAAGCGCGGCACCAGTCGCTCGTCAATCAAGACAGTTAAGCTGTCCCTTCCATTGGGAAATGACCTTTCTACTATGCTGCCATCCAGTTTTCGTGTGTACGTGCCAGGTGGGCAAAGCTCGTCGTCTGGAATCGCATTGAGGAATTCCACCATCTCATCTGTCGTCTTGTAACAATTCCCGTCAATCATGCAGGAGTACTTGTTCATGCATGCGGTGGTGACAAGCTCATCGCCATGGTACATGTATATCTTACACCTTACGTCAACCCCATATTTGCATTCTTTAGGTTTCAGGGACTCCATCAACTTGCATAAATCTTTGATTCTTTCCCCGTCACGTATCACAAACTGATCAAAATGCAACTGCCCCTCAAAATCCATGCAACTGACACTCACGGGGGGAAGTGCATCCCAAGGACCTCTTTTCACGATTACTTTGTCAACGCCCTCCAAATAAAAATTGTAGCGGTTCGTCGCGAAAGCACCCATGGTCCCGATGGTCCATATCAGGATGCACATGCAACTATTGTTTATTGATTTTCTGCCCATATATAACAAATTCATCATCATGACTCTCATTTAACGGTTTATTTGAAGTTGGGTCATTCGTCTCAAAAGCAAAACCAGAATGGTCAGTTCTTGTTGTTTCTCCATCTCTAATTTCCCCTAACGCTTTTGCGGTTTTCTGTTCTGATCCTTTTATTACTCGTTCTTCCTCCTTGTTTGTGTAAAGGTTTTTATCGTCATCTTTAGAATTGATGTTATACTGACTATTATTAAATAAGTATTCAGAGATATGGTCTAATTCATGATTCAATAATGTGGTAGGTGATAAAAAGATTTCATTCGTTGTCTTAATACCCCTATGAGGATTCCAAAAAAGAGATTCTTTTGTGCTGTCAAAATAGTTGCCATCCTCTATGTCATATTTTTCAATTATGTATATATTGATTGAAACACTTTCTATCAAGTTATATAAATCACCACACCCTTTCGTATTAAGGAGATTGATTGCTTTGTAAAATGATTCTTTAAACGAATCTGTTGTACCATTTGTAAAAACGAACTTTCTTCCATCTAAATCTTTTAAATTAATGGGATTCCCTGCGCAATACACAAACGGACTGATATTGTAGTAACTCTCACTTAATGGATCCATGGTATGCCAAGTCGGCAATGTCGCGTCGTACCATCTTGCCCCGTGGTCGTACCAGTCGATGCCGTTGTCCCTTAATAGTTCCTTCCCGCAGAACCTATATCGCTGGGCATCCTCGTTGGAGCTGATGTCCATCAGCCCACCCCATGCGTAGTAGTGGTTCACCTGCTCGATGCTGTCCTGTGGGGTGAACACGACCCGGTTGCTGCCGATGTGGTCTCGGAGATAGTAGTGGAAGGTAGCGTTACCTCCTTGGTCTACCACGGCATACCCTTCGGGATTGAGGACGATGGCTTTTTCCCCGTCATAGACGATGTTGGCGCAGTAGTCGATATAGTCGCTAAAGCCCTTGGGCATGGTCTCCCTTGCCCTGCGCGGCTCATTGGTATCCCCTGACGCACTTTCTTCCTCATCGTCCCATAAGAGCTGGGCTGTTGTTACCGAATATGAGGTGAGTTTTCGTCCCGCAGCGTCATAGACGATTCTTGTATGCCTGTTTGTTCCATTGACGATTAGGTTAGGCAGGTTTATGTTGTTGTAGCTGACGGAGGTAAATCCTCTGTTAAGGTCTTTCGTCATGTTACCGTTGCCATCGTAGGTGTACTCCGTACTCTCATTCGCCCCGTCACTGAAATGGAACGCCCCCTTTGCCGTCGGATCGTACTCCGCATGGTCGGTCACCTTGATCATCTGGTTGCCGTCGTGTGAAATAACCAGGTCGTCCACCGTCCCGTAAGCGCCATTGTCTGCCTTGCCGTATCGCTTGAACCTCACCATGTTGCCCATATTGTCGTAAGTGGCATTCTCATCGTACCGCCCCTCGTTATTCCCTATCGTCGTGCCCTCTCCGTAATGGGCTGCCGTGAGCCTGTCGAGACTGTCATAGTGGAATTGGTAGCCTCTCTGTATGGTATCCCCCTGAACGTGCCAGCGGATGGCTGATATGTTGCCATTGAAACAGGGGTATGTAGGCGTGAACCCATCCTCAGCCCCACCGTATGTCAAGGTCTCGGCGAACTTCTGGCTTGTGATGGCAGTCGGCCAGTTACGGATATTGTAGCCATAATGGACGGTCTCCGTCCCACCTATGGTTTTCGTGTAAATGCGTCCCAATTCATCGTATGAGCATTCCGATAGGTCGAAGGGGCTGCACCCGTTCAGCGAGTACCATGTTTTCTGAAGCCTGTCCGCATGGTCGTACATGAATTCGTATTCCTCTGTTATCCCGATGTCTATGGACGACGATTGGCGATGCCAGGTCTTTTCGGGATTACCCGTGAAAGTATATTTTACGTGCATGACATCCATCCCGTCAAGATGGTTAGTGGCGCGTGTGCAGACAGGTCTTCCCTTCCCGTCGTAATACGTAGTGGCGATTGTGTATAAAGAAGGGTTCTCTATCAGGTATGTAACGATTCCCGTCGGCAATCCTTTTGCAGCCGTCTCTGACGTGGGATAGCCCGCCAAGGGGCAGAACGACAAGGAGTCCTGCTCCTCGGGCGTGAGCCTTTCCATGAATCCATAGGTGTCATAATAATTCACGACTTCCAACTTCGGTGAGGTGACGATGCCGCTCTTGGTAAGCACATATCCCGTATTACAAAAACCACCCGTTCCTTGGGTGAAACTGACGGCGGCATAGTAAGTGCCGCGATTGCAGGCGGTACATGTACCCTGCACGGCAAGCCTTCCCAAGCGGTCGCAAAAGAAGAAACGGTATTTGCCCTGCGCTCGCAGCTTCCCGTCTTGCATGAACAGGAGTCGGTCAGTGCTGTCGTACCAATACTGCACGTATTGGCAACCCGGCAGAATCTTCTTCACCATCCGCCCCCTGTCGTCATATCGGTATTCATAAGCGTACTTGGCCTTGTGTCCCTCCGTTTGGTAGCCTGGGGACAGCACGAAACGGAGCTGCCCCAAGTCGTTGTACACAAAGTATGTGTCATTATTGCCATTTCGCCGCTCCAGCACCTTGCGTCCTTGCATGTCCGTGAAAACCTGTATGGAGTGCCCTTCCTCGTCAGAGGCTTCCGTTACGGAGAGTCTGTTCTTGGCATAATATCCCTTCTTTACCAAGGAGCATGAGCCATCCGTGGGAGCATCGTATAATCTTACTTCGTTGGCGTGGTTAAACCGATAGGAAGTCTCCTTTTTGCGCCCTTCATGATGCCATGTCTCTCCAGCTCCCCATTCTTCCAATAGTCGGTCTGATGCGTCATAAGACACAAGCAAGTATGCATGGGCATCATGGTGGAATGATTCTGACATGGAGGGGATTTCAGATGGTGCGACATAGCTTGGCGATGTGTTGGAGGTCGTCACGGGCAACCATGTTTGCGTCTGCCTGCCGAGTAAGTCATAAGATTGCATTGAGTATGTGAACATTCCGCTGCCTGATAAAGCATCCGTTACAGACATGACAGGGGTACCCAATCCATTATAGTACCTTACTTCGGTGTTTTTTACCATATAGTCATCACTTAGCATGGTTTCTTTCATGACGTAATTATGAACGTTACTTTGACCCATTACTCCTATGAGGTGTAATGACATTGCAAATATAGTGAAAATCTTGCTATTTTCCATATTTCCCATAAAGATTATTGTTTATAATGGTAGGTATTCCTTTCCACTAAACTTCCGTCATGATTACGTACAACCGAAAGTCTTCCAGCCGCATCATATTCGTAATATGTGGTAGTGCCATTGGGTAATGTCATGCTGGTCATGCCCACCGATGGCTCAAAGGTATAAGTGGTAACCAGTATGTCCTTGGCGGCGAGGATATTTCGGACTTCTGACAGAAGTTCGGCTATTCCCGTGGTGGAAGAGGAAAGCGAATTGATACGTGATGTACCTAACCAGCTGACAATTTGACTATAGGATGCGCCCTTGATTTCTGCAACAGGATAAGTATGGTTGTAAGAATATAGGTATGCAACATATTCGTTGCCATCCTTGGTGACGCTTGTCACGTTACCGAAATGGTCGTATGTGTATGACAGACGCTGTTCCAGGCTACCCCCAGATGGGGCGAATGAGGACTTGTTAATACAAAAGTTCACCCCATCCTCAAGGCTCGTGTCCCTCTGGATAGAAACATACTGGTTCTCATGCTTTCGTATGACTCGCTCCGTTTCGCCCTTCATAACGGAAAGCGTTTCCTTGATGATAGGATTAAGTATGAATTTCGCACTATCGCACATGGATTGCATGATGGAAGTGGTGTAGTCGGAGGGATAGAAATATCTTCCCACGTACCATAAGCTGTCAATACTGGAGTTATAGCTGTCGCTGGCTACTTGATGGTTGCCCAGGTTGTATGTATAATCATGGGTAACAATCAAGGAATCCGTGCCGTCGTACTCTGTTTTTGTGGAACGGGAAAGGAAACTCCAGCTTGTTCGGAAAGGGTAAGTCCAAAACTTGTAATGTGGAAAGTCCATTGACAATATCCCAGCCCCTCTGAAGTCTATGTACCTATTCTCATATATAGCATTGTAAATAGGAAGCATGTAAGATATGGGGGTATATGAGTTTTCCACTTTTCTGATGATAGTACTGTCCTTGTCCGTTACATATTGCTTTTCAAGTTTCCCGTTGTCAAACCTTTCAAAGAAATAGAACTTGCCTAATTCCTTTATGGGTATACGGTTGAGGTAGAAAGATGTACATTCCCTGCCCACAGTCTCGCTGGACTCATATTGTTTCTTTACCACACGTGAATATCCCACAACTCCCCTGCTCACGGAAGATGTGAAGGAAGGTATTCCGACAGGAGTGTTATGTAGGCGAAGGATTTCGTATTTCGATGCGCCAGCATTATCGCCTGGATAGTCTGGCCCGATGAATATGATGGTTTTGCGTTCCGCCCATTGCATGGGACGCAACAATTTACCACTCGAAATGCCGTTTTCCAACTCATACTTGTATTCTGTCTTCCGCAGTAAAGTTCCGTTATGGTCGTGGTCTTCAATCATTTTCACACGCAACCCGCCACCTGTCGAAACGGGGTAAATGCTGGGACTGATTTCTTTTTTGATGTCAATGGTTGTATATACCCTGAAAGACATATCGCCGTATGGGGGATAGGGACAAGTGGCGGTAAGCATGTATGAGCCAGCCCCCAAAGTCAGGTATCTTGTCTCTGAATATGAATTTCCGTATGCTATTTCTTCAGAAGGGGCATCCCTTAGGTCGAATCTTATGGGGCTTCCGCCATTCATGGGGTAGATGGTCACATTGGCGTTGCCGTTGTAAAGGCTGCTCAATGTCCCCTCGTAATTAATCTTTAAAGTCCCATGAAACGTGGCATCGATGTCGAATTGGTAATGAGTGGGTGGTGAGCTATATGGCGTTGATGTGTAATCACCCGCGTAGATGGTGTAGTAACGCCTGATGGCGTGCATGTCCGCCGAAGAGGGGTATGCAATGTCCTGTGAGATGAATTGGTGTGGCTCGTAAGTGAACGATGTATATCCCTTGGTAGGATAGGTGATTCTTTTTAGCGTTCCCGCTTGGATGAAAGAGGGGTCGCAATATCTGTATGCTCCCGTGAATCGGGGTAGAGCTTCTTCAGATTGAAGATTATAAATGCCTGACAGAGGAAAGTAGGTTGGAAGGAGTGTCCTGATTGTCTGTGCTATGGAATGGCTGTTGTTCTCCTTTCCATTGTAATATCCCCAAAAGTCCTTGGCAAAAGAGGTTTTCATAGGTAATGGAGTAGGGTCGTATTCGAATGCGGTACTCAAAGTGTCTATACCGAATATCTCACTGATGGAGTTGAGAATGAGGCGAGTCCGTAACTTCGGGAAGTTCTCCATGGGGTCATCGGATGGACTAAGGTGGTTTCCTCCAACAGTAGACGAGGAAAGGTAGGAGTATTTGAACTGTAATTTCTTGATTTCCTTGCCCGTCAGGCGTGATGTGATAGTTATCGTGTCGATTCTCTTCGCGCCGGAGTAGTCATCCCTGTCGCTCAGTGAGAATGTTACCCTTTCGTTGTCTGTCTCAATGCGGCTTAGATATTTTGTCATGATATAGTGATAAGGCGGGTCATAAGCGTTATGGTAGCCGAATAGTTCGTCGCAAGAGGCCATCTTGTTATTCACCAACCATCTATAGGGTTCTTTGTTGAGTATGAAATCATACACTTCGCTGTAATTGGCAAGCGATTCGACTTGATATATATCAGAGTAGGTGAAATTTACGGTGAATCCCTTGGGAGAGACTATTTTTGTCAGATTCCACGTAGAAGTGTACATACCTGAAATAACATTGGAGATCGTTGATTCCCCCTGCTCAAAATAGTATTGTTGCCCGTTGGCATCTGTGATTCGCCACCTTGCGTCATTGGTGCTTTGGTATGTGCAGCCATTTAACTCCTCCACCTTGAAGGGTTCTTCGTTCCTTCCAATGACTTCGGGCTGGTTGGTGACGGGATTAAAAACAAATAGCAAATTCTTGCCGAGAACGTTTACGGAATAATAATCTTGTTCGCCATAGCCGTTTTGCAAATCCTCAACCAATGGGAAGTCGTTTTCCATGTTGGATGTGAAAGTAACATAATACCCAGACCCTTGACTGGCGAATTGCTGGAAGTAAGCGGGAGAGTTGTAAAGGTTGCTGATGTCCTTGCCGCCCGACATCACGTAGTTGATGCAACCGCCAGTCAGGAGATTCCAGCCCAGCCCAACCCATGATGCTTCTTGGTCTACTTTTATCCCCGATGCGTCGTAAGTCAATGATATGGGTATGGTGATGTCGTGGAACTTGAGGGTGTATAATGGTATACTGATGTTAGGGCTTCCCGTGTATTCGTTGGCTTCCACCTCCCCGTATTTACGGAATGCTGATGCCTCTGGCGACTTGTACTCATATTCAGGAAATGTAACGGTGTATTCGTTGTTGCTGGAATTTGAAGCCATTAGTCTTCCTTGCAATAGCGTGGAATCCATTATTAAACTATCTACGAATATCGTGTCATTCAGGTTTTCATTCCATCTGTTTACACTCTCATGGTGATTCCCCCGCAATGGCATGGGCAATAGGAATAACATTAATAAAGGGAAATAATGAATTGTTCTTTTCATCTTGTTATTGTGTTGTTTGTTGAAGTATGTAGTATTTATAATAATGTGATGATTCCCCAAAAGCAGTAGTTCCCGCTTATGATTTGCAGCTCGTACTCGCCGGAAAGGGTTGTGGGAAGCACCAAGGATGTCGTCCCCGTGGGAATCACGGTAGTATAGGCCACCACACCGTTACCGTCCACGATGTTCAATGTGCATCCGTCGCAAGGGGTGTTGAAATACAAGGTGTGGTCATTAAGAGAGATGGTGGGTTTCTTAATGGGAGATTTCGGAAAGGGTTCATGACCATTTGTCGGATCGTCAAAACGTACCTGAAGGGAAATCTCTTCATTAACAACCTGTGTTTTAGCACCGCTATATAGTGCCATTTCCATTAATACTAAAACAAAAAAAATTCTTTTCATATCTTTACGACATTTGATGTTTTCGCAAAAATATGACAATAGAATCATCTTCCCCAAATATTTGTCTTATTTTTGTTCGTCAAAATTCGCCATTTCATGTTTTTTTCAAATGTATCTACTTGCTTTACAATAGCTTGAAAAAATAATTCGTCAAAATTCGTCAAACCTGTTTGAGAGCATGAAATAAGTCGGTTTTTAGCGAGTGTGCCGTTTTTTTGCCAAAGAGTTTTTCGTTGGCCCGAGCCTTTGCATTCGACACCGTAGAGGCTACGGAGTCTGTCATTATCGAGATGCTCTTTTCCGGGATGTCGAGAAAGAGCAGCACGCAGATACGCTGTTCCAATGGGGACAACGGCTTGTTCCCTGCAAAGGACTTAAGGGTAATGGGGATGTCCTTGCCGAATTGTGACATCAGCATACTCCATTCAGCATCGGTCGGCATGAGCCTCTCGGACTTCCCCTTTGCCCTCTTCATGAACAATTGGGCAATCTTACTGCTTCTGAAATCCTCAAGGCAGTCCTTTTCCTTGATTGCATCTTTACCCTTGTAAATGTTGTTTTCAGCCTGCAACCGTTCAATTTCACGGGTCAATTCCGCTTCTTTCCTCTCCTTTTCAGCTATCATTCCCTCATAGTCATTGGCCTTTAGCCTCTTCAATTCTTCTTGGACTTCCCTGCGGGCAAGCTTGGTGTCCTCCAATTCTCTCTCCAACTTACAGATCCTTTCCCTCTTCTTTTGTTGTTTCCTACGGTAGAGCAAAAAAATGATGCCTATTATCCCCATCAGTACAATGGTAATCAGCAGGAACACTCCGAGCATTATCCTTGCCTTTCTTGTGTTTTCTCTCTCTTGTTCTGCCTCCCTTTGACTTCTGCTGTAGTTGTAGAGGGAAGACATCTGATGAATGACATCTGTCTGCATCTTATTGTGTATGGAGTCCTGTGCGGCTTCGTAAAGACAGGAGAAACGAACAATGGAGTCCATATTTTGTTTCTCCCTATAAACTGAAAGTAGACCTTTATATCCTTCTGATAAATAGCCATATAGTATGACTTTCCTGAAATATTGCTCTGCCGATTGATAGTCATTTATAGCAAGTTTATATAGTCCTTTGGTATAATAGTAATACTCACGACCTTTGGCTATATTCCCGTTTTCGTCAAATTGGCCAGACTCATTCTCAAAGATGTCCATTATTTGTTTGGCCTTTTGCAAATCACGACGCTCTATATAGATATGTATTGGAACTGATAAGATAGAAGCGGCACGTTGGTCTTTTCCCAAGTGCTTGAGAGATTGGTAAGTGTCAATGATAATTTGCAATACGGAATCCTTTTCACCAAGAAGATAGTAAGGTCTAATCAATTGACTTCTTGCGACAACGTAGTCTTCCATATTTGAAGTTCTTCGCATACAATCTATGAAATGTCGGATAGCCCAAATCTCATCATGCGGAAGGTCTTGCTGATGGAAGATACGTGACATCTGTCCATAGATGCTTCTCAATGTTATAAAATCACAATCTACTTTAGTGGTGTCTGCATAGTCTATGGCATCGTAATATGCTTGTAATGAAGCTGGTGTTTCGCCCATATCGTGGTGTACGCGCCCTTGCAGGTAGTGCGCCATCATCCGCTCGTTGGCGTTGCCGTGGTGGTCAAAGAAACTCACCAATGAGTCCACTGTGGGTAGCCATGCCTCCGTAAACACCGTGTCGGCGCGATTGCACTGGCTCACATACTCCAACCGCTCCCGCATCGCCCCCTTGTCGTCCGAGCATGATACGGCCATTGCCAACGAGACCGCCAAGAAGGCACCTTCCAGTAGGATCTGTCGTATTACTGGTATCAACTCGGTCATTGCTATGGATATGTATTTATCTTGCATTTTCTTCACTTCACCTATCTTTCCAATAACAGCATGATTCATATTTCCTTGATAGAAGATCCTCCCATTCAAGGTTTGTCGAACCTTTTGCATTAGGTTCTTGCTGCAAAAGTATGGTGAAAAAATGAAACCACCAAAAAAATTGAGTACACTTTGTACACACGCGGAATGGGTTGCGGCGTGTAAGTGGTTGTAGATTAAAGAGATATGATTAAAAGTACATTTAGTACACAGTCGTATGTATATAGCCTACACATCGTCGCCATCCGTCTTTTTCGACCAGAGTGTTTCAAATTCAATCGATGAGATGGCAGTGGCTCCCAATCTTTTATAGTCATCATCGTTGAGTTCTTCATCCACCCACAACCCCAAGTTCCTCCCAAATGGTGCTTTCACAATCACGTGGCCGTCGTCATCTGTTCCCACTTCACGGTTGGTATGTTGTTTTTCTATGTCATATTCTACATACCAAGTCTTGACTTGGTGGTATAATCCGTTAAAGTCTGGGTTTGCCTTGGGCAGCAACATTTCAAGAATCCTATTGATGAACGACTGCCAAAACGAGTCTTGGCGACTTGCGCTGGATAGGCTAAAATCATGGTTCTTAAACGTATAATACAACATATAGCGGTTCTTTGTTCGATCATTTGTTGTGGCAAAGATACAACATTTTTCTGAAACGTATGGGAATGACTGAGAATAAGTGATAGGGAGGGCTTGCTTCTATGATACGGTGAAATGTGGGGAGGTTGTCATTCTCGTTTGGTATATGTGTCGAATACCATCGGTATATGCGTGATATATCATTGGTATATGATGCATATACCGATTGAAAAGCATATATCCCAATCATGCCGACCATACTATGTTATGTGATTTTCATGGCAGAGAGGTATTCTTTATACTTGTCTGCCGTGATGATACCCTTGTCTAAAAGCTCACGTGCAAGGAGGTTGTAGTCGCCCCATAGCTCCGTTTTTCTTGTTGGGCGATACAGGTTGGGGCTGTAGCCAAATTCCTCCACGTGTTTTATCACGTCGCCATTCATCTTGTCAAGATAGCTCTTGCTGACCCATCCCAGCCTTAATAGTCTGTAGAGCAATGCTTGGTGGGAGCAGAGAAACCGGTATTGCAGCATCATCAGCGTGTTCATGGTGATTGTATCTTTCCTCTGTTGCTCGATAGGGGTAAGCATTCGGAGACCGATTTCGGGCATGAGCAGGGCGGATGCGAAATGATTGGCTCGTGTCTCTTCCATATCGTCTGTGTCTGTGATGTGTTCTTTCTCCATAACGGAGGCAAATTCTTTTTGGTAGAGTAGGTGGTAAATCTCGTGACAGGCCGTAAACCGCTGCTTGCAGAACTGGTGATTGGTGTTGACCAACATAAAGCGATACGTGTTCGCATCCTGCCCCACAAGGATGGCCATGCCCGAAAGTTGGTCGCTGATCGGCTGGAAATAGGCAAGGATGTGCTTTTCGCGAATCACCTTCTCAAGGATGATTGGCTCGGTGAAAGGCACTTGCATTTCCTGCCTGAGTTGCATGGCGAGGTTTTCGAGTTCTTGGTCATTGATTGCTTTCCAGTTCATTGCGCATCTCCATATAGTTTCTCACGATGGTACGGAATGCCTCGGTGTCGGCGATGTTCACCTCTGTTCCCTTTTCCTTGCGGTACGCAAAGGCGATGTCGGCAGCCAAGACTGACATCTTTCGCCCTACAAGGTCATCGGCATTCACTTGGAACAGCTCTGCCAGTCGTCGCAACATCTCCTCGGACACCTCTGTCGCCCCTGTCTCATATTTTAGGTAAGCGGGTTGGCTGATACCTAAATGTCGGCTTACCTCCTCTTGGGTAAGCCCCAGTTTTAGGCGTAGACGGCGCAGGAAGTCGCCAATGCTCAGGTTGATGATTTCTCCCATAAAGTTTGTATAGTTTGGTTCTTTCGCTTCTTTTCGTTGCAAAAATAGCAATTATATCCCATTATTGCAAGAAATGAGTTATAAATCAGTCAAATATTACATAATAATAACAAGAAAATAACTAAAAATTTTGCATAATAAGATTCTTTTACGTACCTTTGGTGTCAAATATTGGCATTGGTTTATTACCGATGCTTATTTAAAATTATAATAAGTAATATTATGAACATATTAGACGGATGCTGGTCATCCAGGAGGTGTGCCAAGCATTAGAGATAATAAAAAGCCCCGCTCATCTTTGACGGAGTGGGCGGGGGCAAGGATTGCGTCTCTTGGTTGCCGTAGGAAAGCCCAATGAGACCAGCTGTTTCTCCAGCGTCCTACCATAGACCCGAAGTTTGGCCGATGCAAAGGTAAACAATTATCTTGAATCTACCAAAACTTCGAGAAGTGGAATCCGTCAAGTTTAACAACATGTCACAATATATGTTATAATTGTGGATTAAGAAACCACCATAATTATATTTATGAATAATATTTTTTCTAAGACAGATATGTACTTGATGTCTTGTACCGATACGGGTAAGTTAAGGGATATGATGGCTCTTTCACCAGCAACGAGAAGAAAATGTCAGGTCAATAATATGCACTTGACGAGAGGCATCGACTTTTCGGAAGTAAATGGTTTTGCGATACTTAATTCGTATAATGGTTCAACCGATTTCCCCGCTTATCCTTACTCCATGCATAACAGATTGACAGGTAAGTGTGAGGCTTTACATTTTTTCGAAGATGATTATAAATTTGCCCATGCTACTTGGGAAAGATTAGAGCAGACATCATATAGGCTTGCCAAGTTTGAATGTCTATTCGCTCCAGATTTCTCTTTGTATGTAGATGCTCCAATCCACCTAAATAAGGATAGTGTCTATAAGTCACGGTTTGTAGGTGCCTTTTGGCAATGCACTTGTGGATTCAATGTTATCCCTACGGCGAGTTGGGCAGGAGTAGATTCCTTTCCGTGGTGCTTTGAGGGACTTCCCAATAGGAGCGTTATCGCTGTTTGTGGTGTTGGAGTCACTCATTCTTCTGCTGCTTGGGAACTATGGGTGACAGGTCTTCATGAATTAGAGCGTCGTTTGTCACCAACTCTCATCGTCATTTATGGAGGTAAAGTGGAGGTGCCAGGACTCCACACCCCTCTTCAGTTTATTCCTGACACAATCACACAGTTTTACCGTAAAAAAAAGAAATAAATGAAAATTGAAAATGAATTGTGGCCTTCTGACATTAAGTTGTTCACAGAGATGGAAGGTCATTATCAATCAGAAAACGAGCGAATATTCTTTGAACAAATGTACCGAAAGATGCAGTCGGAATATACGATGAATTATGATGGATGTGAACTCCTTATCGTTGAGTCAGAAAACGAAGAAGGAGTGTTCCTTTTCCGTCTTGAATATGATGAGTTCATCTTTGGCATAGATAAAGGTGAATCCTCTCCTGAGATAGTACATACAATGGGTTTACGCGAATTGTTGGATATCAACATGTTCGATAATGGATTTAGTCCACGAAACCTTACAATATGGAATTGGCTACGTGAACGGGATTATAAAGATATAACATACAATCGTTATGGGTGATCAACGTTCATATCGGCCAGGCAGAGACTTCAGTAGCTATTTATATGAGGCACGGTCTCCCCGTATTACAATAAATGGTGTAACAGGCAGGATGATTCGCAAGAAGACATTTCTTACGGGAAATCCTATGCACTTGCCCAATTATTCAGGAAAGTGCGATGTGTATTTTTTGCCCGGTAAGGATGGGCTTGCGATACAGGCAAAAGTTTTTTCAAACCATCGAGTCGTTAAAGACTTTGATTGGAGTCATGACCATCGTAATAAGGATGGAACATTCTTTCCTAAAGGAACTGTCCACGTTCAGGAATACATTGTTACAAAAGTGCGTGTAAAGGAGAATGGTAAGTGGAGATATAAGGATATGTTCCACCGTAAGAGTAAAGAGGCAAGCCTGATGACAGATGCTGACATCAAAAAGTATGGAGACCTCATTCATTATTTTAATCCGAATGTCAAGTTTAGATAGTTAGTGGTTTACCCCCACAACTCTTCTAAATTCTCTGCCACTTCTTTTGGCAACAGTACTCCCGAATGGCCGCTTGTCCAGTTTATCTCTGGGAGGGCGGCTTTCAGTTTCTCAAGCGAGAGGTCTGGCTTTGTCTTTGGAGTAACAGGCTCTACACACAATAAATCGACATAGTGGCGTTGACGGTTGGAACCTGCCCAGTCGTCGGCGGTGTAGGGAGTGGAGATGAAATGACCCCGAAAGACGACGCCTGCCTTGTCATCGCCAACCCGCATCATATAGAATCGGTCGCCGATGGCGGCATCTTCCCATTCGTAGACGCTCCAATTCAACTCAAACGCATCGTCCTGTGCGT
This sequence comes from Prevotella sp., assembly GCA_017428055.1. Taxonomy (GTDB): domain Bacteria; phylum Bacteroidota; class Bacteroidia; order Bacteroidales; family Bacteroidaceae; genus Prevotella. Next base: position 49,216 of record JAFRRN010000032.1, on the reverse strand, counting down.
TTGTCACAAATTCCTCATAGTCGTCCTCGGTAAATGAGCTAATTGCCGGGTTCCAGCGGAGTAGGTAGGTCTTTCTTTCCCGCATGGGTTCGTCCTCATTACCGTCTCTTACATATTCTATGCTGAATGTAAGGTCCCAGATGCAACTGTCGCCGTTTGGGTCTTCTACACTCGGTATGCCTGACTCTTGGAATCGGAATCGCTTGCCTGGGGTGGCTTTCACGGCTTTTATATGCGTCAGGCAAGAGTCGTTGCCTGATGACAGGATGATGAATTGAAGGTCCTTTTTAATGATGTATGGGAATGAGCCATCATTGTAGTAATAGCACCCGTGATATGTCATGGGTAACTCCTCGGTGCATAGTATCAGGTTGCCTTCTATGTTTTCTAATAGTACGTTTTGATTATAGTCGCTGATGTCGAGTGTCAATCGACTTTCCTCGATGATGCGAATAGTGTCAATCACTTCTTGTTCAACTTCGATGGTTATTGCCAAGTCATTGATGTTTGTCTCTTTATTCATAGTTTAAAGAATTTATAGGTTAGGCTATCGTATGAAAAAGAGCTTGCATGGTTGGATGCAAGCTCTTTTAGTTATTATGCGTCAATATTCGCGTAGTTGGCATTCTGCTCGATGAACTCGCGTCGCGGTTCCACGTCATCGCCCATGAGCATGGAGAAGATTTCATCTGCCTCTGCGGCATTCTCGATGGTCACTTGCTTGAGTAGGCGCGTTTTTGGATCCATGGTGGTTTCCCAGAGTTGTTCGGGATTCATCTCACCAAGACCTTTGTACCGTTGCGTGTGTATGCTCTTGCCATCGTCAACGCCGTTTCCGTACTTGTCGAGGAAAGCTTGGCGTTGCTGTTCGGTATAGCAATACTCCTTCACCTTGTTCTTATAGGTACAGAGATAGAGTGGGGGGGTGGCGATATAGAGGTGTCCCTCTTGGATGACCTTGGGCATGAAGCGGTAGAAAAGCGTCATGATGAGCGTGTCGATGTGTGATCCATCGACATCGGCGTCGGTCATGATGATGATCTTGTCATAGCGCAACTTGTCCGTATTCGCCTCACGGTCTGCCTCACCGTCCACTCCGAAACGTACGCCTATCGACTGGATGATGTTCATGACGGATTCCGCCTCGAACACACGGTGCCATTGCACCTTCTCAACGTTCAAGATCTTTCCGCGAAGGGGCAGGATGGCTTGTGTGTAACGGTCGCGTCCCTGCTTGGCGGAGCCGCCGGCGGAGTCTCCCTCGACGAGGAATATCTCACACTCCTTGGGGTCTTTGTTGGAGCAGTCGGCAAGTTTGCCTGGCAACCCACCGCCGCTCATGGGGTTCTTGCGTTGCACACTCTCACGCGCCTTGCGGGCGGCGATACGTGCCGTTGCTGCCAACACCACCTTCTCGCATATCTGTTTCGCCTCCTTGGGATGCTCTTCGAGGTAATAGTTGAGTGCCTCGCCCACGGCTTGCTGCACGGCACCCGTCACTTCGCTGTTACCGAGCTTGGTCTTGGTCTGTCCTTCAAACTGTGGTTCTGCCACCTTAATGGAGATGACAGCGGTCAGTCCCTCGCGGAAGTCCTCGCCAGTGATTTCGATTTTTGCCTTCTCTATCTGTTTGGAGATGGCTGGTTCGGCATCTGCGTATGCTTTGAGTGTACGTGTCAATGCGATGCGGAATCCCGTGAGGTGCGTTCCTCCCTCAATGGTATTGATGTTGTTGACGTATGAATGGATGTTTTCGGAGTAGTCGGTATTGTACATGATGGCGACCTCGATGGGTATGCCCTGCTTCTCCGTCTTGAGGTAGATGGTGTCGTTGAATAGATGTGTGCGGTGGCGGTCGATGTAACGCACAAATTCCTTCAAGCCCTCCTCGGCGTGGAATGTCTCTTGCTTGGTCTTGCCTTCCTCGTCCTTACGCAAGTCCACGAGCTTGATGGTGATGCCCGCATTGAGATATGCCAATTCGCGCATACGGCGGGCGATGATGTCCCATTGGTAGACGGTGGTGGTGAAGATGGTGGGGTCTGGCCAGAATTGCTGGCGTGTGCCTCGTAGTTCCGTCTCGCCAACCACTTTCACGGGATAGAGCGGCTTTCCTTTCTCGTATTCTTGTTGGTAAATCTTGCCGTCGCGGTACACTTGCGAAAGCATGTGGGCGGAAAGGGCGTTGACACAACTCACACCCACGCCATGCAGACCGCCGCTAACCTTGTATGACCCCTTGTCGAATTTACCGCCAGCATGTAACACTGTCATCACCACCTCAAGGGCAGACTTGTGCATCTTCTCGTGCTCGTCAACAGGGATGCCGCGGCCATCATCCTGCACGGTGATGGAATTGTCCTCGTTGATGGTCACTTCGATGTTCTTGCAATAGCCCGCCATCGCCTCGTCGATGGGGTTGTCAACTGTCTCGTTGACCAAGTGGTGTAGTCCTTTCTCGCTAATGTCGCCGATATACATGGCTGGACGCTTGCGTACAGCTTCCAGTCCTTCAAGCACTTGTATGTTACTGGCGGAATAATTATTCTCGATGATTTGTTGTTCGTCCATGTTTGATTGTTCGTATATTATATATAATAATGTGCAAAATTAACCAAAAATCTTGACATACGGAAATTTTTATATCTAAATAAGCATTAAATATGGCTTTCATTCTGCGTAAAATATGTATCTTTGCATGTAAATGAGAATGTTTGGAAAGATATTGATGGTTCTTGTGCCAATGCTTTTTCCGTTAAGCATCATGGCACAGTCTTTTTTTGTCACGCGAAACATTGCCTATAGCGATAAGGGTGACAGGCGCACTTCTTTCTCTGCCAAGGTGGATTTCCCCGTGGATGGCAGCGAGAAGGCTTTGGCGAGTGTGAGGGAATGGATTTGCGACATGATAGAGATGGATAAGCCCAAACATTTAGATACGGAGAGTTTCCGAGACTTGTTGCGGGATTGTTGCGGTGCATACTTGATGGAGGCGGAGGGGGTAGCCCGAAAAATCGTGATAGAACGCACGTTTGAGGATGAGAATTGCGTCACGTATGAAGCAACTATCACCGATGAGGATAGCGAGAAGTGGATATGCCAGGACTGTGCCACATTTAGCAAGCGTGATGGGCATCGGCTTCAGGTGGGAGAGATTTTCAATTGTGACGAGGAGAAGGTGAAGGAATTGATGTGGGCTTACCGTGGGGATTTACCTATGGAGGTGGCATCGGCTGAAGAACTGGTTGTGGGAAATGTGGGTTATATTGACGGGTGGGTCATCGTCATCGGTCCCGCTTACCATTACACTGGTGCCGCTTATAAGATACGGTATGAGGAAGTGGAGGAGTTCTTGAACAAAGGTATCAGTGGGGGATACCACTAACGTACGTCCAGACAATAAGGATAAAGGCCATAACCATCGGTTATGACCTTTATTTCTCAAGCTTTACGAATTATTAAATTATCCCAGCTTGTTGATATGTTGAGCCAGACTTGATTTCAAATTAGCTGCCTTGTTCTTGTGGATGATGTTTGTCTTTGCTAACTTGTCCAGCATCTTTTGAACAATTGGGTACATCTTGACTGCTTCGTCCTTGTCTGTCATGGCGCGTAACTTGCGCACAGCATTACGCATAGTCTTAGCATAATACCTGTTGTGGAGTGTTCTCGTCTTGGTCTGACGGATTCTCTTCAGTGATGATTTGTGATTTGCCATCTTATTTGTTTACTCTTTATTCTAATAATTTGTAGTCCCTAGGAGAATCGAACTCCTCTTTAGAGAATGAAAATCTCTCGTCCTAGCCGATAGACGAAGGGACCAAGTTCTTTTTTTGCGGATGCAAAGGTAGTTGTTTTTATTGAACTATGCAAATTTTTACGCTTAATTTTTACTCTATAACCAGCTTTTTTTGTATTTTTGTGGAAATTATGATGACCCAAACAGACGCAATCGTATTGAACACGATAAAATATGGCGATTCCCAGATAATTGTTGACATGTTTACAGAGCAATATGGGAGGATTTCTTTCATCTGTCATGTGCCTAAGACGGCCAAGGCAAAGGTGCGAAAGAACTTGTTTCAACCCATGAATCTCCTGGATTTATCGTTTGACTATCGCGTGAATCGACAGTTGCAACATATCAAGGATGTGCGGCTATCCTACTTTTATCGGTCTATTCCTTTCGAGCCGAACAAGCTCGCCATTACGCTCTTCCTGTCAGAATTCTTGGATTATTCTACCCGCGATGAACAGCAGAATGTGCCTCTCTACCATTATATTTCAATGAGCATGAGATGGTTGGATGAATGCCAACGGGGCTTTTCCAATTTCCATTTGGTGTTTATGATGCGTCTCACCAAGTTCATCGGCTTTTATCCCAACTTGGATCATTATGTGGAAGGGGCGTTGTTCGACCTACGTAATAGTTGCTTTTGCACCAATAATCCCTTGCACCAAGACGTCCTTCAGCCACACGAAGCGTCGAAGATCAATCTGCTGATGCGTATGAATTATGATACGATGCACCTTTTCCGCATGTCACACCATGAGCGGAATCGCTGCCTGGAGACCATTCTCGCCTATTACAAGTTGCATATTCCCAATTTCTCGGAGTTGAAATCGTTGGACGTGATGCGTGAGTTGTTTGCGTGAGAGAGGAAGAGGTCATGGGAATAATAGTTCTTTCCATTTCTCACGTGTGCCCCTAACGAATACGGGGATATGAGCCTTGTCAACGGTTGTCGTGACGTATTGTCCGCCTTGGTAATGCTTTTCCGTTAGATAGTCTTGCCAACCTTCTTCACATATCGGTAGATAAGTAGTCCATTCCGACACATCGGGTTGCGTGACAGGGCTGATTAGCAGCGCGGGACCAAACATGAATTCGTACTTTTGTTGCAAAGCCTCAGGGTCGTTGGCAAAATCAAATACCAACGGACGCATCAGCGTATATCCCTCGTTGGCGATGCGGGAGGCGCATTTCTCGATATACGGTCGAAGTCTTTCACGCTCCCTAATGCACTCGGAGATAATGGATTGTGCCTCAGCACCATAGTTCCATGGCTCAGTGTTACTCATATACCCGTGTACACGCATCAAGGGAAGGTAGACGCTTGTCTCTATCCAACGCAACATCCGTTCGATGTAGCCAGGGTTGGTGTATTGGTCGTTGGGACGGAAAAAACCGCCGGCATCGTAAGTCCACCAAGGGATGCCTGCCGCTTGCACACCAAGACCTGCCACAATCTGACGGCGTAGGGTCTCCCAATCGTTGCCTACGTCGCCGCTCCACAGGGCAGAACCGTATCGCTGTATGCCGGGGAATCCGCAGCGAGTGAGAATCATCGGCTCCTTTCCTGCCCGTACCAACCCCTCATAGACGGTCTTGTTGACGAGGAGGGGATAGACATTGCGCACTCGTTCCCCTGCCCATTTGCCATGATTGACCCGTCTGCCCACAAGGTCATCATTTTCCGGCTCGGTGGCATCTTGCCACCAGGCGTCGATTCCGAGAGGTAGCAGCCTTTCTTTGAAGTTTTCCCAATAGGCGGCAGCGGCACTGGGATTGAAGAAGTCTATCCAATCGGTGCCAGGGATATAATAGCCATCATGGTCCATCTGTCTGCCCACCTCGGAGCTCTTGTCTATTTTCGACCATACACTGAGCATGAGTCGTATGTCCATTCTATGAAGGCTGTCGGTCAGAGCCTTGGGGTCTGGGTAATGTTCTTCGTCAAATTGCATGGCGTTCCAACCATATTTGCCCCAATATTGCCAGTCTTGAACCAACATGCTGACAGGCATCTGTTCTTGCTGGAATCGGTTGGCGGTCGCAAGTATCTCGTCGGAAGAGTGGAATCTTTCACGGCAATGGATATAGCCCAATGCCCAACTTGGCATTTGGGGACATTCGCCTGTCAGTTCACGATAGGTGGCAATGATTTCGTCTGGAGTGCCGATAAACACCGTATAGTCCACCGAATTGGCGACGGGTGAGCGGAATACTGTCTCGTCTTCCACCTTATTATAATATAATATGGGCTTGTCGTCCCTTGTCAGTTCTGCCGATAAGGTATGATGGCCAGCCTCTAAGTGCACTATCTGCGAGGCGGTTGGGGGAAGCCAGAGATTTTGCATTTCGATGATGGTCTCCCCGTCTATGGCCAGGTTGTGGCGCCGTGCCATCTTCTGACCAACGTCGAGGAGTAGGGTATAGTCGCCATCTTCTGTAATATCAATGGACGCCTCGAAGACATGACGCTCGCGTAGTTCCCGTTTGCCGCCCTCGGTGGAAGTGACTTCCACCTCTTCGCGAAGTCCCGTGCCTTGCCGTTTTGTCAACGTGACATGATGGTTGCAGGGGTTAAACTCAGTTAAGCCATAGTTGTTCCATAGGATTCCATAGCCTTTGTTCGATAACAACATTGGGATGCTGATTTGGGTATTCACCTGCGTCAATCGCCGTGACAGCCCACGCACATTGCTATATCCATCCTGGAATTGTCCCAATCCGAAAAGACATTCATCCTTTGGAGACGTGAACGATAGCGTCGCCTCACCGTTTTCTATTTGGTGCTTGGTGGCGGAAAAAACACTTTTCCCTTTCTTGTCCCTGACTTCCAAAGTTCGTTTTCGTGGATTGATACGCACGGAGATGTCATTGCTTTCCATTTCCTCATGTTTCACATAAAGCCAGTCTGGCAGGTCGTCTTTAGGTTCGCCAAAGGAATATTGGATGCGCACGGCATTTCTTGCCACAGTCTTGACGATGAAATGGCCTTGGGGCTTGTTGTCATTCGCCCTTTGGGCGGCATCTTGATTTGCTAAAACACCTATTGTCCAGCAGGTTGCCAAGATGATTGATAATAAGCGTTTTGTATGTAATGACGGGTATGGCATATATCGGTTTTGTTTTGAATTGTGTGGGGGTGTTTCTTGGATAGGCATTCTTCGGTCGTCCAAAGCCTTTGGACGAGCCGTCCAAGATACTTGGACGGTGTGTCCAAGCCGCTTGGACGGCCTTGATATGATGATTAAATCGTGTGACTTTGCCGTTTCGCTATCTTTTTACCGTTCACGATGTAGAGGCCAGGGGGGAGTTCTGCCCAATGCTCTTTGGTGGTGAGCCTCAATCCTTGGATGTTGTAGATGATGCCATCTGCCTTTTCGGGCTGGGTGATGGTGTTGACATGCGAGAGGTCACTCGGTATGCAGAAGTTAAAATAGGTAGGAATGTCGTATTTCGCAGGCGTTGCATCTTTGAGATAGAGACCGGTGCCGATGTTCTTCAATGCGAACCCTTTATCATCGACATACTGTATATCCCACAAGGCTCCATTCTTGATGTCTTGACCGTTTTGGTTGTTGAGGCCGAGGATGAAGCTGCACCATCCGTCAGCGGGTTGTGAGTTGAGATAGCCTGGGCTACCCCATATACTATATTCTGTGCCGTCGAGCTTGATGAGTCGAAGTAGATAATTACTTCCCACTTTCTCTGCTTTGAACATGTAACCCACGATTCCGCTGTTGGCAAATACCGTTTCTGACGTGTCATATCCGAGGTTTTGGTTATCTCTGCCATAGAACATCTTGCCGTCCTCTTCATTGAGTATGAAGAAGTTTTGCTGGCTTATCTGTTCGACTCCCGTCAAACTGGCATACGTGGATTCGGTTGCCGTGATGTAGAGAGTGACGTGGTGTGTCTCGCCCATGAAGTCGGTGAAGGTTGCCGTTACGGTGCCGGTTGTACCATCCTTGCCAAGTTTGATCTTGCCGTTGGTAATTGTATAGTCGCTGCTACTGAAGGTAGCGTCGTGAGTCAGGTCTTCCCGATGACCATCGGCAAAGGTTACCATCAGTTTCAATGGCATCGTGCTTCCTGCCTTACCCGTCAAAATGGTGTCGAAACTCTTCGGGGTCATAAAGTTCTTCATGTTATTTGGCATCTGGTAGCCCGTGTATACCTTAGGCTCTATGCCCATCGTGCGTAAAGCCTCGTATGCGTAGCGTCTTCCAAAGATACGATAACCGACGGTTGAGAAGTGCCAGGCATCCACGCCATTGCCGGGAATACCTTCAGAGCTTACCACATGCCCGGTGGGAATGACACTGGGAATCTTGGCGACAACAGTATTGTGATAGGCACAGCCTCCCCCCATGTCCTCGCGCTCTGTCTCACCAACGAAGAGCGGCACATCGGCAGCCTTCAGCCCGAGGTCGTTAAGGAGGTCATTGTATATCTTCTTCACCATGTTTGGCCAATTGGGGTCGCCACAGTTGGAACAACCTTGGTGTAATAAGATGCCCTTGATAACCCCTACCTGCTTGGCTTTTTTCCCCATCTCGACCAGACGGCCGTATGGGTTTCCGCCATAGTAGTTCTTTGACAGAGTTGCCCACCATTCATTCGGGTTTTCTGCCAATTTCTGCTTGTATTTGTCTTTGTCGAACATTTCGATGGGAGAGCCTCCCATGGCGACGGCAACGACACCCACCTTCACGTCTGTGGGCAAAGCAGCCACCATTGTCCGTCCGAAGTAATCAGACATACCGAGTTTTCCCATCGGGCTGACAATGGGGCAATAGGCTGTATACCACTCGCCCAATGTGCGCTTGGGATTGTTGAAGTTGGTGGTTGCCAGCATTTGGAAACGTGGGTCAACGTATTGGTTGTCTGATGTTTCCCATTGGGCGTTCCCCTCCATGTTTGATTGTCCGAAACAGAGATAGATATGGAAGTTGGGGTCCGCTGTGTCAGATGATGCGTTCATGTTGCCCTCCAATCCTGTTGTGTTGTTCCCTAAATCATAGTCTTTCGTGGATGCTAATCGTGCTTTTGTCTGCAATGAGAAAATGCACAATAATAAAATAATGTATTTCTTCATTCCTATGATGTTTTATGTTAGTTCTTCATTTTCAATGTTTTACGATGAGTGCAAAAGTATAAAGATTACTCCAAATAGCCTTTGCTTTCTGTAACACATCTTATCTTTAATGTACCATTTGCCCCCATTGTCGTGGAATCAATTGCAATAAGGTATTAGAACGTCAACTAACCTAAAGCATCGTTAATGAATGACACCTATTTATATTATAAAGAAAAGGGGGTGTGTCAAAATGAAAATGCCCTCTTGAAAACCTTTCAGTTTGAAACTTTAGAGCATGAAAAGTCCATTTCAAAACCCTATTTGAGGTTAAGAAATGGACTTTTCTTTGTTGTTTGAAGGCGTTAGACTTACAGATTGAAAGTTGTCAATTCATAAAATTGTATTTTGACACACCCTCCGTTAACGTTATGGAAGTCGTAAATCTTTCAAATGATGAAAGAAATATGTAGAGATAATCAGGCAAAGCTGATGACACCGCGCACGTCTTCGGCTTCCTCCTCCTCTGTCTTCTTGGGCGTACCCATAGCCTGATTGCTGATGTCTTCCAGCATCTGGCGGGTGCGTCTATACGTGGGAGTGTTCTCCACGGAGAGGATGACATCCTCATTGTCGAGGTCTTCCAAACGGAAGAGGAAGATTTGCTTGCGGCGTTTCTTCTGCGAACGATTCTTCTCGTCGTTGTAATATCGCTTGCGACGATCGTCGTTTTTGGCTTTTCTCTCCTCTTCCTCCGCCATACGGATGGTGTCTTCCTGGGTATGTTTCTTGCCAAGGTGGGCATTCATGCCATCCACATCCTCAATGCCAAAGCCCGTAGCGAGGATGGTGACCTTTACCTTCTTGCCCAATTCGGGATCGATGGCCATACCCCATTTGATTTCAAAGTCGCTGGAGAACTTGGCCATGAACTCATGCACGTCGTTCATCTCGTCCATCATCAGTCCCGAGTTGTCGTTCTTCTCGTTACAGAAATTGATGCTTAACAGTATTTTCTTGGAGTTGAATACGTCGTTGTCGTTCAACAATGGTGAGTTGAGGGCATCGTCGATGGCTTTCTTCACGCGGCCTTCACCCTCTCCGTAGCCAGTACTCATGATGGCGACGCCACCGTCTTTCAGTACTGTTTTCACATCGTTGAAGTCCAGGTTCATGAATCCATGGTTCGTGATGATTTCCGCAATGCTCTTCGCTGCCACGCTCAAGGTGTCATCAGCTTTGCTGAAAGCATCGAGCAAGGACAACTCCGGATAGATTTCACGCAAACGCTCATTGTTGATGACCAACAAAGCGTCCACATGCTTTGACATCTCCTCAACGCCATCGAGTGCTTGGTCAATCTTGCGGTCGCCTTCAAAACGGAAGGGAATGGTTACGATACCCACGGTAAGGATATCAAGTTCCTTAGAGACACGGGCAATGACAGGGGCAGCCCCTGTACCCGTTCCACCGCCCATGCCAGCGGTAATAAACGCCATGCGTGTGCCATCGTTAAGCATCTTGCGCACATCCTCGATGCTTTCCTCTGCCGCCTTGCGGGCGCGTTCAGGTTTGTTTCCTGCACCAAGCCCCTCCTTGCCAAGCTGGAGATGTACTGGCACTGGTGAGTCATTGAGTGCTTGGTTGTCAGTGTTGCAAAGAACAAACGTTACGTCGTGAATGCCTTCACGATACATGTGGTTGACGGCGTTGCCTCCTCCTCCGCCTACGCCAATCACCTTGATGATGCTGTTACCCTGTTCGGGTTCGCCGAAGTCCAATATGTTTTCGTCCATAGTGAAATATACTTGTAAATGTTATCTAAAAATCTATTGTTGTCTTATTCCTCTTCCTCAACCATTTTCTTGAAGAATGTCTTGAGGTTCTTGATAGCTTTGTTGGTAATGCTGTTTTCCTTTTTCGTTTTCTTTTCTTCCTCTTCCTTAATTTTGTTTTCACGCCGTATGCGCTCCTCCTCTTCCTCTTTCTTTCTTCTTGCTTCCTCTTGGGCGCGTTTCTCGGCTTCGGTCTGAACTACACCTTGACGGTCGCCAGTGCGTTGGATCCTTCCTGTTGCCAATGGACGGTCGGTATTGAATAAGTCGTTAGTAATCTCTTCACCAGCACAGTTGATGTCTCCTTTCTCCAAAAGTCCGAGGATGGTGTTCATTGTGCCGTCCTTGGCGGAAATCTCGGGGTTCTTGGTGTTGATGGTTTGCTGCACGAACTTGGCAATACGTACCTTGGGAATGTGTGTGTGGTTACGGAAAGCCTTTTCGATATTCTTCATGTTTGACCCACCGCCCGTGAGGATGATGCCACCGAGCAACTTGTCAACAAACTCATTGGGTACCTGGTACCACACGTTCTCGATGATTTCGTCCATACGGCCCTCAATGATATCCACCAGTTTCCGGCTTTCCACTTGACGCTCGTGGTCAATGGGGTAACGTAAGCTGTCGTCGATGTCATTGCTGTCGGTAAAGGCGCTGCCATATTTCAGTTTGATGGCTTCGGCCTCATGCTCTTCCATCTGTACGGTGGCGATGTCTTTGGTGACATTGTTCCCGCCAAGGGGAATCACGGCGAGGTGGCGTAAGATGTTCTTGTGGTATACGGAGACGGTGGTGGTGTCTGCACCAAGGTCTACAAGGACACAACCTGAACGACGCTCTGCCTCGGTCAGGATGCTGTCAGCGAGTGCCAATGGGGCGAGGTACATTTCTGCAATGCCAATTCCTGCGTTGTCAAAACACTTGTTAAGGTTGCGGTAGAAAGCCTTGCGTTGCAGGATGTTGAGGAAATTCCCCTCAATGCGGGTGCATTGGATGCCCACGGGGTCAAGTTGGTATTGTGAATCCACCTTGTATTCTTGGATGGCAGCATCGAGAATTTCTTGGTCGGGATAAGTCATGCTGCGGTTGGCATCCATCAATTCATTGATGATTTCCTGTGTAATGATGGTTCCTGCGGGCAAGTCTTTCACGATAACATTCTTGACGCTGCGGATGCTTTGTCCTCCCACTCCTACATAAACTTTCATGATTTTCGTTTTGAGAGTGGTTTCCAACTTCTTGATGATGTTGGTGATACAGAGTACAGTCTTGTCGATATTATATACCACACCCTTGCGAATGCACGATGTGGAGTCCTCCCTTACGACTGACAACACCGAGATGCTGCCGTCGAGATTCTTCTTACCAGCGATACCGGTCATCTTGGATGACCCCAGTTCGATTGCTACAATAAATTCCTTTGGCATAACAATTCAATATTTTATATGTTTTTATTCTTCTTGCAAATAATTTGGTTATCAAATTCCAAGTTGATATAACAGTACTTGTTCCATCCTGCTTGTGACAATCCATACTTGTAAAACTTCTCCAGTCGTGAGATTTTCTTGTTGAAAAAGTCGCATATCAGGGCGGTTCGTTCACTTTGCGTCTTGCCCTCCGGCATCCTGCCGAGGCAAATGATGTGGTTTCCTACACGTGGTACGATCTCTATACTCAAGTCGGGAAGCACGTTGATTTGCTCTATTTGGTTCTTCCATAGCTCATTGCCCATGATTTGCTTACTCAGGGGCGAGATGTAATTGGTGGCAAAGGTCTTGCTGATATTACCTGTTGCGATGATGAGGTCGGAAGTGTAATGCGAATTGGGCATCACACAGTCGTTGTCATCCAAGTAATAGTCATTGCCGTTGTCGGCCTTGATTCTGACTATGGGCATACGTTGTGTCACGTTGATGTTGACGATGCCATTCAATGTGCGGTAGCATTCTGCCGTCTTGACAAACGGGCTTGTCTTGAGAGTCTCCTCTATCTTGCGGGTGTCTACATCTTGTATTGGTTTGGCAAGAGGGTATATGTCGTTGTGTTCCAAACGGTTCTTTATCTCCTCTTTGTTGATGAAGCCGTTTGCGTCTTGGTCTTCGATGTTGATATTGACACCGATACATGCCTTGACCGTTTCCTTGGGCTTGTTGAATGCTGTGACAGCCAACACCAGGTAGGCGGCGAGGACAATGTCAAATATGATGGTGATTATGGTCTTGATCTTCATTTGTTGTTCAGGATTTGGGTGATTTGTGGAACGTAATTGTCGAGGTCTCCAGCTCCTAAGATGACTAAGACATCAAAGTCTCGGCTCTTGGCAAGATTGAGTACGTCTTCCTTGTGAATCATACTCTTCTCCATCCCCTCGCGGAGGTTATCGTAAATCAGCTTACTTGTTACCCCTCGGATGGGATTCTCACGGGCAGGGTAGATGTCGCAAAGGATTACTTCGTCTAATTGGTTCAATGCTTCTGCAAATTCCTTATAGAAGTCGCGTGTGCGAGTGTATAGGTGAGGCTGGAATATAGCCGTGATTTTTCTATTCCGGTATAACTCTCTAATACTCTTTGCGCTTTGGTAAATCTCTTTGGGATGGTGGGCATAGTCTGATAAGAACACCAAGCGGTCGTTCTTGATCTTGAAATCGAAACGGCGGTCAACGCCAAGATAAGTTCTCATACCTTCTTTCAATTCCTGCGCAGTGCAACCATTGAGTTGTGCAAGCGCCATAGCGGCAATGCCGTTTTCAATGTTGATTGGAATGGGTTGTCCCAGTTCTATTCCCTTTATGTTCTCGATGGGAGAGATGAAGTCGAAGGTTATTTCTCCATTGTCTATCCGAATGTTCTCGGCATGAAAGTCTCCCTTGTCAAGTGAATAATCATAGATGCGCACTCCCTCTTGCACTTCATGCGTCATTTCCAACCCACAATGGATGACCAACGCACCTCCAGGTTGAATCAAGGTCGTGTAATGACGGAAACTTTCAAGGTATGCTTCCTTTGTTCCATAAATGTCAAGGTGATCTGGGTCTGTGGAGGTGATGACGCTCATCCATGGTCTTAACCAATGGAATGAACGGTCAAACTCATCGGCTTCGATAACCACAAAGTCACTATTGTCGGAGAGGATGTAATTAGTGCCATAGTTTTTGGAAATGCCCCCAAGAAAAGCGTTACAGTCCAAGTGGCTTTGGTGCATGATATGGGCGCACATCGTGGAGGTGGTGGTTTTCCCATGTGTACCCGCAAAACATAATCCCTTGTGTGAACGGGTCAGGGTTCCCAAAACCTGTGCGCGCTTCTGGATTTCAAAACCACATCTTTGGAAATATTGCAATTCTTTGTGGTCATTTGGGATGGCAGGTGTATAAATGACCAAGCAGGTTTCTTTCTGCTTACATTCCAATGGTATCTTGTCAACATCCTCGTCGTAATGGATGCTCATACCTTCACTTTCCAAGCGGCGTGTGAGTTCTGATGGGGTCTTGTCGTAGCCGGCTACCACCAGTCCCTTCTTCATGAAGTATCTTTCAAGGGCACTCATGCCTATGCCGCCTGCCCCTATAAAATATACCGCTTTCATATCTCTCACATCCATCTTCTCCGAGTTTATTGTTTGTTTGTTGCCAGTTTGATGACTTCATCGGCGATGATGCTTGCCGAGTCTTTCAATCCCAATTTCAAGATATTCTCACTGAGTGACTTTAGTTTGTCGCTGTCTTTGACGGTCTTGATGGCCAAAGCAAGCAAGATGTCGGGCGCATCAGCGTCTTTCACGTAGAGTGCAGCATCCTTATTGACTAATGCCATGGTGTTCTTCGTTTGATGATCTTCTGCCACATTGGGAGAAGGGACGAGGATGACGGGTTTGCCTATCAGGCAAAACTCACTAATAGAGCTTGCTCCTGAGCGGCTGATAACAAGGTCTGCTGCATCGTATGCCCGCCCCATATCGCTGATGAAGTCCTGCACTTTCAGCATAGGATACTCCTTTCCAGTAGCTTTTAAAGCCTTGGCAATAGTCTCGGAATAATATTTTCCTGTTTGCCAGATGACTTGCACTTCCCCTTTCTCTATGAGGTCAAGGTGTTGAAGGATGCTTTCATTGATGGTACGTGCACCAAGACTGCCGCCCACAAAGAGAATGGTTTTCTTGTTTGGGTCAAGTCCGAATGCCTTAATGGATTCTTCCCTTGACTCTTTGGTATTAAGAACACTCTCACGTACAGGGTTTCCTGTGAGGATAATCTTGTCGGCAGGGAAGAATTGCTCCATACCCTCGTATGCCACACAGATTTTCTCGGCTTTCTTTGCCAACAATTTGTTGGTGACACCGGCGTATGAGTTTTGCTCCTGGATGAGGCAGGGTATGCCCATTGCCGCACATTTGTTGAGCGTGGGACCGCTGGCGTAACCACCTACGCCCACTGCCACCATGGGCTTAAAATCCTTGATGATGCGTTTTGCGAGGCGTTGGCTTTTCCAAATCTTGTAAAGGACAGAAATGTTTTTAAAGAGGTTCTTACGGTCAAATCCGCAAATGGGAAGCCCCTTGATCTCATAGCCAGCATCGGGGACGCGCTGCATCTCCATGCGTCCCTCTGCCCCGACAAAGAGAATCTTTGCCTCTGGGCGTTTCGCCTTGATAGCGTTGGCTATTGAAATGGCTGGGAAAATATGCCCTCCTGTTCCTCCGCCGCTGATAATGACCCTAACCTCCTGTTTCATAGATACTTTTATTCTGAACTTGCAAAGTTAAACAAATTTTTCTTTCTTCTATAATTTTTTCTTGCTTTTTATAATAATATGGCTTATTACTTGATTTTTTCAAATCACTAAAGAGACAGCCAATCGGGGGCTTTTCAACTCTTCCTTGTCAAATTGTTTCTTTTTAGCAGATCGACTGATGCTTAATATGGCTCCAATATATATGCAATTGATGATGGTAGAGGTACCGCCCTTGCTTACCAATGGCAGTGGTTGCCCTGTGACTGGTGCCAATCCCACAGCGACACACATGTTGAAAAGTGCCTGTGTCACCAACAGCAATGCTAAACCCATAGCGAAGAAAGCGGGGAATGTGTTCTCACATCTGTTGGCTATCCTTCCCGTCCTGAATAGGAGGATGATATATAGGAATGCCACCACGATGGCTCCCACAATACCCATCTCTTCGATGATGATGGCATAGATGAAGTCAGAGAAGGCCTGTGATAGAAAGTCACGCTCAACGGAATTGCCGGGTCCCTTGCCAACGATGTTCGACGATGCTATGGCAATATTTGCGTGTGAGCGTTGGGCATCGATGTCAAGGTCCACGTCTTCGGGTGCCACTTCCTTGTTATTGACAAATTTGATGATGCGTGACTTCCATGTGTCTAATCGGTGGAAGACAGCCCTTGATTGATGCTCTTCTTCCTTGGCATCGTCTACTCGTTCCGTCAGTGTCTTATTGGGGTCAACGTTACTATTGTCTTTACCAATCAACATCACCATGGCAAAGACACAAACAACCGTCAGGACCGCAATGCCTAAAAGCTTTCCCAATTGTTGCATGGGTACTCTACCGATGACCATCATGAAGAAAACAACGCCACTTAACAAGATGGCGGTGGAAAGGTTTTCCACCATGATGAGAGGGATGATAGGCAAGCAGACGATGAGGATGTAATTGAAAGCGTTTTTGTCGGCTCCTGTTGGCGTTTGCATGGCACTGAGTATTTGTGCCGTTGCCAAAACCAATGTACCCTTAGCGATCTCCGATGGCTGGAACTGTATGCCAAGCAGACTGATCCACCTCATTGCGCCATTGGTAGACTGCCCTGCGATAATGACCCATAATAGTGTGGCAATGGAGAATAACAATAGAAATGGTGTCGCTATCTTGAAGTAGCGGCATCCGATGTTTAGGGTAATGATCATGCAGAAAATGCCTACCACCAATATTCCCCCGTGCTTGATGACGGGAGCAAGGTAGCTTCCGCTCTTGTAAGTGAGTTGCGACGAGGCGGAGTAGACCTCTACGATGCTGATGATACAGAGGAAGAAGAAGACCATCCATATCACCTTGTCCCCTTTAAAGATGTTACCGATCTTTGTTTCCATTGCTTATGTTGTTTCGTTTTACAGGTTTCTTACCAAAGTCTTGAATTGTTCGCCTCGGTCTTCCATGTTCTTGAAGAGGTCGAAGCTGGCACAGCAAGGACTCAACAACACGGTGTCGCCCGGCTTTGCCATTTCGTAACATGCCTCCACGCAGTCTTTCATCGAGTGGGTGTCGCGCACAGGAATCCCAAGACCGTCAAAGAAGTTGTGCAGTTTGGTGTTGTCCGCACCGAGATAAACCAACCCAACGCATTTCTGGATGACAAGGTCTTTGATTTCATTATAGTCATTACCTTTATCCAGACCACCAAGAATCAGGATGGTGTCACCCTTCATGCTCTCCAAGGCATACCAACAGGCATCCACGTTAGTGGCCTTTGAGTCATTGATATATTCTACTCCTCCAACCCTCGTCACTTTCTCCAAACGGTGTTCCACGCCGGGAAAGTCGGAGAGACACTTTCGGATAACTTCATTCTTGATGCCCGCAATGTTGGACGCTATGCCTGCTGCCAAGGAATTATATATATTGTGTCTCCCTGTGAGTGACAATTCCTCTTGTTCCATGTTGAAAGGTGTGGGTTTCTCGATGACGTATTGGCCTTCTTCAATGTAGCCGATGACCCCGTTCTTCTTCAGTTGTGAGAAAGGGTATTGTATCGCCTTGATGTCGTATTTCTTCAACTCTCTTTTGATGATAGGGTCTTCGTCCCAATAGATGAAGGCATCCTGCTCCGTCTGGTTCTGCAAGATGCGCATCTTCGCATCCACGTAATCCTGCATCGTCCCATAGCGGTCGAGGTGGTCAGGAGTGATGTTGAGCAACACCGCAATGTTAGCCCTGAAGTCATACATGTTGTCCAATTGGAAAGAACTCAACTCGATTACATAGTATTGATGTGGGGACTCGGCCACTTGCAATGCCAGCGAGTGGCCGATGTTCCCAGCCAAACCTACGTCATATCCTGCATTCCGGAAAATGTGATATATAAGTGATGTCGTTGTCGTTTTCCCATTCGACCCCGTGATACAGATCATCTTGGAGTCGGTGTACCTGCCAGCGAACTCAATCTCGCTGATGATATGGATGCCTTTTTCGATGGCTTTCCTGACGACGGGAGCCTTGTCAGGGATGCCGGGGCTCTTGATAATCTCGTCGGCATTGAGGATTTTCTCCTCGCTATGGTGCTTCTCTTCCCATTCGATCTGGTGGTCATCGAGGATTTTCTTGTATTTATCCTTGATGACGGACATGTCTGAGACAAACACGTCAAACCCCATTTTCTTTGCCAATACGGCAGCTCCTGCACCACTCTCTGCCGCTCCTAATATAACGATTCTCATATTTTTCACCTAATTTTCAATGTGATGATAGTCAATGTTGCCAATATAATAGTTGTAATCCAAAACCTAACGGTGATTTTCGACTCATGGAATTGCCTCTGTGGCCATCCCTTGAAGATGTATTTGCTGGTTGGGTCAAGGTCTTTGTCCAACTTACGGAAGTTGTCATGGATAGGGGTGGCACGGAAGATGCGTACCCTCTCGCCTTTACGCTTGCGGTATTTGAAATAGCCCGTTTGCATCATGACGCTCAGGCTTTCAACGAAGAAGATGCCACAAAGGATGGGTAACATCAATTCCTTGTGGATGATGACGGCGCATACACCGATGATGCCCCCAACCATGAGCGACCCCGTGTCGCCCATGAATATCTGCGCGGGGTAGGCATTATACCATAGGAAACCAATCATGGCACCGATGAAGGCACACATGAACACCACTAACTCCTGTGTCCCAGGGATGTACATGATGTTCAAGTACGAAGCATATTCGATGTGGCTGCTCACGTATGCGAAGATACCCAATGCCACGCCGATGATGGCAGAGTTGCCCGCACACATCCCATCCATGCCATCGTTGAGGTTGGCACCGTTGCTGACTGCCGTCACCACGATGATTGTCATCACCACAAACAGGATCCATCCCGCTGCCTCCTTATGTTTTCCGCAGAAGGACATGATGGCAGAGTAGTCTAAATTGTGGTTTTTCACGAACGGAATGGTGGTCTTGAGTGATTTCTCGGGCTTGGATTTGTGTGTCACCACCATCTCTGTTCCCACCTTCTCCGTGGAGACATTCTCGTGGATTACCGCATCGGAGCTTGCCCATAGCGTGAGTCCCACGATGAGACCGATACTCACCTGTCCCACAATCTTGTATTTGCCTTTCAACCCATCCTTTTTCCTGCGGAATATCTTGATGTAATCGTCGAGGAATCCTAAGAATCCTAACCATACAGTGGTGACAATCATCAGCAGGAGATAAATGTTGCGCATACGACCGAGCAACAATACAGGTACTAATATGGACACCATGATGATGATGCCGCCCATGGTTGGCACTCCTTTTTTCTTCTCCCCAAACGGGTCGATGGATGCGTCGCGGGCAGTTTCATAGATTTTCCGCCGTTTCATGTACTTGATGAATCTCTCGCCAAACCATGCCGAAACCATCAATGATAACACCAATGTCAGCAGGGCACGGAAGGATATGTATGACCAGACGTGCGCCCCTGGTATGTTGAATTGCTCTAAAAACCTGAATAGATAGAAAAGCATGTCTTAATCGTTTAATGGGTTGAACGTTATTAGTTGGCGAAAATCTCGCGTAATACCTCTTTGTCGTCAAAGTGATGTTTTACTCCCTTGATTTCCTGGTAATCCTCATGGCCTTTGCCAGCCACCAAGATGACGTCGCCTTTTGTCGCCATCATACATGCCGTGCGGATGGCTTCCTTGCGGTCAACGATGCTGATGACTTTCTTCATCTGCTGCGCATTCAGCCCTGCCAGCATGTCGTTGATGATGTCTTGTGGCTCTTCAAAACGGGGATTGTCGCTCGTAATGATGACCTTGTCGCTCTGCCTGACCGCCTCTTGTGCCATCAAGGGGCGCTTGCCCTTGTCGCGGTTGCCTCCCGCTCCACACACTGTGATCACTTGCCCTTTTCCATTCAGCACTTCATGGATGGCCTTGAGGACATTTTCCAATGCGTCGGGAGTGTGGGCATAGTCAACAATGGCGGTATATCCTTCTGGCGAGCGCACGGGGTCAAGCCTTCCGCTGACGCTATGCAACGTACTCATCACCACCAAGATGTCCTCTGGCTTTTTGCCAAGCATGACAGCCGTGCCATAGACGGCGAGTAAGTTGCTCACGTTGAACTTGCCAATGAACTGCACACCCACCTCCATGCCGTTGATGTCAAGGTACATTCCCTCGAAATGACACTCCAGCAGCCGCGCCTTGAAGTCTGCCAACGTGCGCGTGGAGTAGGTTTTGACGGTCGCCTTGGTGTTTTGCACCATGAACATCCCATTCTTGTCGTCAGCGTTGATGATGGCGAAAGCAGACTTCGGAAGCATGTCGAAAAAGGCTTTCTTCGCATTCCGATAGTTCTCGACAGTCTTATGGTAGTCGAGATGGTCACGGGTGAGGTTGGTGAAAATGCCCCCTGCAAACTTCAAGCCACCGATGCGTTTCTGGGCAATGGCATGGCTGGAGCATTCCATGAACACATATTCGCAACCCTCATCGACCATCCGTGCCAACAGCTTGTTCAGCTCGATGGCATCGGGTGTGGTGTGGCTGGCGGGAATGGCCTTGCCGTCAATGTAGTTACATACCGTGGAGAGCAGTCCGCATGGATGCCCCATCACTCTGAACATATTGTATAATAATGTGGCGATGGTCGTCTTGCCATTGGTGCCTGTCACACCCACCAATTGCACCTTCGTCGAGGGATTGCCATAGAAGCACGTGGCAACCTTGCCCACGGCATCTTCCGTCGATGCTACTTGCACGAATGTCACATTGGGATGGGTATCGGTGTCGGGCAGGTCTTCACACAGAATGGCGGTTGCCCCCATCTCTATCGCTTTCCCGATAAACTTGTGGCCGTCCACCTGGGTGCCTTTCATGGCGATGAAGAGGTGTCCATTTCCAATCTGGCGTGAGTCGATGTTTACTCCCGTTATGTCAACCTCTTCATTTCCGATGACCTGAAGAGGCTTGATACTCTTAATCAATTCAATGAGTTTCATATATGATGATTTGTTTATTGTAGTTATCATTCTAACATGAGCATACACACTTCGCCGGGCTTGATGTCATGCCCTGGCTCAAGGCTTTGCTTTACCACTTTGCCTCTTCCCTTGATTCTCACGGGAACGCCACGCTTTTCGATGAGAAACACCGCATCTCTCGCACCCATGCCATGCACGTCGGGGATTTGTGTCTCGTCATGATGCTCTTCCTTGAGCAGGGCAATCAGCTTGTTGTCTTTCATGGTTGCCCTGCCCCAGACGGGATTCCCGCTTGTGTATGCCCCAGACCAGTCGGCGTTGGTGCTGACTCCCAGATGGGTCAATACGTAGTCAGCCGCCAGGATGTTGCCGTCTTTCACGTCGGGGATGGCGATGGAGGTGGAGTCGTGTGCGTCTTTCACGTCCAACTTGAGGCTTTGTGCCATGATGCCCTCGGCGATGTTGTGGAACACCACGCCGCTCATGCCGCCGCCCGAGGCGGGCAAACCCGACTTTTGGATGCAGACGATGCAACTGTATTTTGGGTTGTCGGCAGGGAAGAATCCTGCAAAGCTCAACAGGTAGTTGGTGATGCCCGACTTATAGCCTGCCGCTCCCTTTGACATTTGCGCCGTTCCCGTCTTGCCAGCTACCTTGAATGTCTTTGACCCAGCCTTCTTACCGAGTCCTTGGCTTACCACTTGCTCCAAGATTGTTTGCATGGTCTTGATGGTCTTTGGCTTGGCAATCTGTTCGCGTAACACCACCGGTGGGTATTCAGCCAAGACCTGGCCGTCTTTCACCACTTGCTTGACAAAACGTGGTTGCATCATCTTTCCGTTGTTGGCGATGGCATTATAGAAGGTCAGGGTAGAGATGGGTGGGACTTGTGTCTCATACCCAATGCTCATCCAAGGCAGGGCGGTGTCACTCCAATTAAGGTATTGCTTGCCACGGCTATCTTTCTTAGGCATTCGGATACGTGCTGGTGACGAGCCAAGCAATGGGATATGGAGGTCGTCGGCAAGCCCTGTGCGATAGATGCCTTCCACAAACTTTTCGGGATGGCTATGGTAACGCTCGTCAATGATACGGCTCACACCGATGTTGCTACTGTAATGCAGGGTCTGTGGCAATGTCAAGCGGCCATACCCGCCCTTGCGCCAGTTGTGGTCTTTCATCTCGCGCTTGTACATCGGCCAGACACCCCCGCCTGTATCTATCTTGTAGGTAGTGTCCACCACCTCGTCGTCGAGGGCTACCAGTATGGATGCCGTCTTGAATACCGACCCCGGCTCCAACAGGTCGCTCACTGCGTGGTTCTTGATCTCGCGGTATTCACCGTCCCAGCATTTCTCCATGTTGACGATAGCCTTGATGTCGCCCGTTGCCACCTCCATCACGATGGCGACACCCACGTTTCCGTTGATTTCCTTCAGTTCGTCTATGACCGACCGTTCTGCCAAGTCCTGCATGTTGACATCGATGGTGGTCACGATGTCGGCACCGTCGATGGGTGGTGTGTCCATGATGTCAAGGAACTTGTTGAGTACCTTGCGGCGGTGGATGAGGCCGTTGGTGCCGCGCAGGATGGAGTCGTATGACAGTTCCAGTCCACAGCGGGCGGTGTCCTTCCCACCATAGAGGTCGCCCACGGTACGCCCTGCCAAAGAGCCGTAGGGACGTTGGCGGGCATTGAACTCCTCAAAATGGAATCCGCTCTGATACTTCTGTTTGGTGTTGAAGACAGGGATCCGCTTCACCTCGCCTAAGGTGTTGTAGTTGATGCGGTGTTTCCAGATAGCCCAGTGTTGACTCTGCTTGGCACGGCCCAGTTCCAATTCCTCCTTGAACTCCGAGGCTGGCTTTTCGGGGAATATGTGGTTGAGGCAGAGACAGATGGAGTCGAGCTTCTCCTCCCATAACGAGTCGTTGCCCGCATCGTGCAAAACCTTGAAGTCCATGTACACCTTATATTCAGGAAGGGAGGATGCCATGAGCTGCCCATTGCTGCTCAAAATGTTACCTCGGGTAGGTTTAATCTCGACACTGTCTTTCTTCACACGCGATGCCACCTTCATCCAATAGTCGTTTTTGGCAGTCATGATGTAGAAAGCCTTGCAAATGACGGCTATGGCAATGACGCACAGCACGATGGCGATGGCACTGTAGCGCGGCATGATTTTGTTGTAGTCAAATTTTCCCATGTCTTTATTCCTCCTCTTGGTGTTATTGTTCGGGTACTTCAATGATATATGGGGGCTGGCTGGCAATCTTCAATACGCTGTCTTGGTTGTTCTTCAGCAGGTCGAGGACGTGGCTCTCGCGGCAACGTTCTGTCAGTTCGCTGGAGCTTGCCAACGCCCGGTATTTCGCGTCCACCAGCTCTTTGCTCAGGCGGTCGATCTCGATAAGGTTCTTCTGGCAACTGTATCGATTGGAAATATAGATGAAGAGGATGACGGTGATGAGCATCAGCAATGGCACCTGCCGCCTGATGGCACGTGTCGAGAGGATGTCTCCGCCGAGGATCTTGCGTAGGGTGAAGTTGCTCGATTGCGGTGCCTCGTCCTCTGTTGCTTGCTCGAGGATGACTTCTTTGAGCGATGGACCCTCGTCGGGTTTCCCTTCCAGCCCCTTGGTGGGGTCAGCCTTCTCTGTCTCCTTCACATTCTCGATGGTGAGCTTCGGCTCTTTTTCCTTGTTGTTATCGTCTTCTTTCATTTCTTTTCTGCTATTCTGAGTTTGGCACTTCTGCTGCGTGGGTTCTCTTGTTGCTCCTCAATGGAGGGTGTGATGACCTTGTTGTTTACTAATATAAACGGACTTTCGATGCGCCCGAAGAAGTCCTGGCTCACCTTCCCTTCCACGTTGCCGGCTTTCATCACGTTCTTCACGATGCGGTCTTCCAATGAGTGGTAGGTGATGACCGACAGCCTTCCGCCCTCGCGGAGCAGTTCCGTGGCGGCAAGGAGCATGTCGCGCAGGGCATCCATCTCGTGGTTCACTTCGATGCGGAGGGCTTGGAAGAGCCGCGCCAGGTCTTTCTTCTCGTGTTCCTTGCTGATGAGCGGGCTCACCACTTCTGTCAAGTCGCCCGTCGTGACGATAGGCTTCTTCGCCCTTGCCTTGACGATGGCGGCAGCGATGCGTCGCGACTGTTTCATCTCCCCATATATATAAAATATGTGCGCGAGGGATTCCTCCTCATAATCGTTCACGATTTCAGCCGCCGTCTTGCCCGCCCGCTTGTTCATTCTCATATCGAGTGGGGAATTGTGGCGGAAAGAAAAGCCACGGCTCTCATCGTCGAAGTGATGGGATGATACGCCTAAGTCGGCAAGCAGCCCGTCGATGTATTCCACCCGATAGTATCTCATCCAGTTCTTGAGGTAGCGGAAGTTGCTCCTCACAAACGTAAAACAGTTGTTCTCCCATGTGATGTTGCCCTCGGCATCGGCATCTTGGTCAAAGCTATACAGATGGCCCTTGCCCTTCATCCGTGCCAGGATTTCTCGTGTATGGCCGCCCCCGCCGAGCGTCACGTCCACGTATATGCCGCCGGGACGGATGTTCAGGCCGTCAACGCTATCCTTCAATAGCACAGGTTGGTGATATGATGATACAATCGTCATGGTTGTCTTCTGGTTTGGGTAAATGGTTTGGGTTCCAATGCCTTGACAGGCGAGGGAGGTGTCTTTATCGTTCTTGACCGGATTCGTTAAGGATGTTTCCTGCGGAGAGGCTTCCAAATGTGTTTCCCATGATGCTTTCGATGGCCTCGGAGAAATTGTCTGCTTCCAGGAAAGGCTTCTCCTTCTCACCCGGCTTCCATATCTCTATGTAGTCTCCCAATCCTAAAAATTGGAGGGATTGGTCGATGGAGGCCATCTGGAGGTATCGTTTGGGAATGAGGATGCGCCCGTTCCCGTCGAGTGTCAACGCCTCCACGCCAGACACAAACTGCCGGTAGAGGAGTTGGTGTTGGCGATTCCATCGACTCAACTTGCTCCGCACGGTATCCAATTGTTTGATCCATTCCGATTCGGGATAGAGTATCAAGCAAGGCTGGAAAAGGTCTTTGCGCAAGAACAGGTTTTCCTCGCCCGACGCTTGTAGTGCCTTGCGAAAGACCGAAGGGAGGAATGCCCGTCCCTTCGTGTCAATCTTCGCTTCTATGTCCCCAAACAATTGCATCTTGGTGTCGTATGGTTTTTTCTGCTACAAAGATAGACATTATTCTCCACAATCCACCACAATTCCCCACTTTTTTATGCAAAAAAACATTAAAATCCACCCCTCCCCCCACCGCCTATTGATTTATGATAAGAAATGAATGTATCATCCGACTTTTTTCGTTGGCGTTATGTGAAATCATCCCCCACCTAATGCGTGTTTGGAATAATGTCAAGAAAAAGTCATGAAATGGCGCAAAATGACGGGCGGTTTTCCGAACAAGAAATCTTTTGGCCGAAAATACGCGATTTTTGGCGCATTTCGTAAAGTGTTGAAAGCCAAACACTTGCCCAATAAGGGTGTCGTTCACCGCTTGGAAATGTGGCATTTTAACATTATTTCTGATACCTCCGCGCCCGATAAATGCACCCTTCGCGGGGAATGGATGCGGCATCCGTCACCGATAAATGCCACAGAAAAAATGTTAAATGGATGTTTTCGCCCGAAAAAACCGGATTTTCCAAGAATCTTGATGCATAAGATAAACTCAAATCATTCTATTTCCAGATTTTTCCCGAGCATGATTTTGTCAATATTTTTTATCGATATAAATGTCCGCAAGGCATGTCTTGAAGGAGTTGCCCATGATGGGTTTGCCAGCAGCATCCATGACATGATTGTGGGTTATTATAATGTTGGGAAGCCTTTATTCTTATGAAAGAGAGCGGGAAAAAGCAATTCGAGCAAATCCCACCGCCAGTGCGAGTATGAGAAAAGCCATGATAGCGAAGCGCAAAAATACTGCTTTTCTTACTGAATAATGGATTGAAAAGTGTACTTTTCATGGGTATTTCCGTCTTAAAATTAATCTTTTTTGGATTTTGCTTTGTCTTTTGGGCGATTTGCATTATCTTTGCATAACACATTATAATATCTGTATGCAAAACAACCAGCATTTATCCATCCTTGTTCATGAGCAAGCGAAGAAGTATGGGAGCCGCTCGGCACTAACTTTCCGTATGTTTGGCAGTCAGGAATGGAAGACAGTATCATGGAATCAGTTCTCCCTTCGTGTCAAACAGGTAAGCAATGCGATGTTGAATCTGGGCATTCGACCACAGGAGAATGTCGCTGTCTTCGCGCAGAATTGCATCCAATACCTCTACACAGACTTCGGTGCGTATGGCATTAGGGCGGTCACGATACCCATCTATGCCACATCGAGCGAGCAACAGGTACAGTTCGTGGTCAAGGATGCCAATGTGAGATTCCTCTTCGTGGGCGAGCAGGACCAATACGACAAGGCGCATCGGGTGTTTGCCCTTTGCCCCACGTTGGAGCGAATCATCATCTTCGACCGTAGCGTACGCATCTCTACCCACGACCCCAACGCCCTCTATTTCGAGGATTTTGTGGCTTTGGGTGAGAATTTGCCACGACAGACGCAGGTGGAGGCATTGTGGAAAGAGGCGAGGATGGATGACATTTGCAACATCATCTATACGAGTGGCACGACGGGAAACTCCAAGGGAGTCATCCTGACGTACAGCCAATATTTCGCCGCCATGCGCAACCACAATGGCCCGGTGCCTGTTGGCGAAAAAGACAGGGTCATCAATTTCCTGCCCTTCGCACATATCTTTGAGCGCGGATGGTCGTATCTCTGCCTGACGCAAGGCGCAGAGATGATCATCAACACCTATCCCTTGGAAATCCAACAGTCCATGCGTGATACACATCCCACGTGCATGTGCTCCGTGCCGCGTTTCTGGGAGAAGGTGTATGTCGGCGTGAAAGAGAAAATAGACGAGGCGGGACCAGCCAAGCAAAAGATATTTAAGGAGGCGTTGGCTATCGGCAAGAAATACAACATCGACTATTTGAGCAAGGGGAAACGGCCTCCGCTCTTCCTCGCATTGAGGTATAAGGTGGTCAATAGGACGATCTTGAGCCTCGTGAGGCAGCAGATTGGCCTTGAGCATCCCAACATCTTCCCCACGGCAGGAGCCTACGTGTCGCCCGAGGTGGAGGAGTTCGTTCATGCCATCGGCGTGAACATGGTGGTGGGATATGGTCTCACGGAGAGTCTTGCCACTGTCTCCTGCGACCATAAAGATATGCCTTTCACCGTTGGTTCGGTGGGTCGCCCATTGGGAGACATACAGGTGAAGATTGGCGAGAACGGTGAGATATTGCTCAAAGGCCCGACTATCACTCCGGGTTATTATAAACGGGAAGACATCAACGCCGAGGCTTTCGACGAGGATGGCTTCTTCCACACGGGCGATGCGGGCTATCTGCGCGATGGCGAGTTGTATCTGACAGAGCGCATCAAAGACCTGTACAAGACCTCCAACGGCAAGTATATCGCCCCGCAGATGGTGGAGGGTATGTTGTTGGTAGACAAGTACATCGACCAAGTGGCGGTGATAGCCGACCAAAGGAAGTTTGTCTCCGCCCTCATCGTCCCCGAATTCCGCCTCGTTGAGGCATGGGCGAAGGATCGCGGCATATCGTTCACCTCCCGTGAGGACCTTTGTGAAAACCAGCAAGTGCAGGAGATGATGATGGAACGTGTGGCAACCTTACAGCAGTCGTTGGCGCAATATGAGCAGATCAAGCGCATCACCTTGCTGCCCCATCATTTCTCCATGGAGAACGGGGAGCTCACAAACACCTTGAAACTCAAGCGTCCCGTCATCAGCAAGAACTATAAGGACATCATCGACAAAATGTACGAGGAATGATTACAGCCGACCAATTGAAGGATGTGATGGACCGTGCCGACGCACTTCATCGCTATCTGAATATCGAACAGAAGCAAGTGGAGTTTGAGGAAGAGCAACTCCGCACTCAGGCTCCCGACTTCTGGGAGGACGTGAAACGCGCCCAGGAGCAGATGAAGAAAGTCAAGGGCATCGAGAAGTGGCTCAAAGGCTATCATGAAGTGAGGCAATTGGCAGACGAGTTGCAGTTGGCATTCGACTTCTATCATGATGAAATGGTCACTGAAGAGGAGGTGGACGATGATTATGCCAAGGCTATCAAGGCGATAGAAGACCTCGAACTCAAGAACATGCTGCGCCAAAAGGAAGACCCGATGGACTGTGTGTTGAAGATCAATTCGGGAGCCGGCGGCACCGAGAGCCAAGACTGGGCATCGATGCTCATGCGTATGTACATGCGCTGGGCAGAAGCCCACGGGCATAAGGTGACCATTTCCAACCTGCAAGACGGTGACGAGGCGGGCATCAAGAGCGTGACAATGGAGATAGAAGGCGGCGAATTTGCTTACGGATTCTTGAAGAGCGAGAACGGAGTGCACCGCCTGGTGCGTGTCAGTCCGTTCAATGCGCAGGGCAAGCGCATGACTTCCTTCGCCTCCGTGTTCGTTTCGCCGTTGGTGGACGATACCATTGAGGTGTATGTAGACCCAGCGAAGCTCTCGTGGGACACGTTCCGCTCCAGTGGCGCGGGGGGTCAGAATGTCAACAAGGTGGAGTCTGGTGTGCGTTTGCGCTATTGGTACACCGACCCCGACACGGGCGAGGAGGAGGAAATCCTCATCGAGAATACCGAGACACGCGACCAACCGAAGAACAAGGAGAAGGCGTTGCTCTTGCTCAAGTCACAACTCTACGACCGCGCGATGAAGAAACGCCTCGAGGCGCAAGCCAAGATTGAGGCGGGAAAGAAGAAAATCGAGTGGGGGAGCCAGATACGCAGTTACGTGTTTGACGACCGCCGCGTGAAGGATCACCGCACCAATTACCAGACCACGGACGTTGATGGCGTGATGGATGGGAAGATAGACGGGTTCATCAAGGCATACTTGATGGAGTTCCCGGTGACAGACGAAGAATGAATATGAAACCTAATAAAATCAAAAACAATGAGTCAGAAAAGTAAGATTAAGCGCGCTCGTCGCGAGGCAGAACAAGAGAAAAAGGGCAAGAAAGTGGTGAACTGGATCCTCGGCATCCTCCTTGCCTTGGCATTTGTCTATATGATTTATACCATTATCCTTGTGTCATGAGCGGACTGGAGATAGAACGAAAGTTTCTCGTGAAGAAAGGCGACGCATTCAAAAGCGCCGCCTTTTCAAGTACCCATATCAAACAAGGCTACATCCCTTGTGAGAATGCCACCGTCCGCATCCGCATCCGCGACGACAAAGCGTATCTGACGATCAAGGGGAAACCCTTTGTCGGCTTGCTCACCCGATATGAGTTTGAGAAGGAAATCACGATGGAAGAGGCGGAAAACCTCATGTATCTCTGCCGTGGAGGCATTATCGACAAGCGCCGCTATCTTGTGAAATGCGGCGACCATACGTTTGAAGTCGATGAGTTTTACGGCGATAACGAGGGACTCGTGATGGCGGAAGTGGAGCTTCGCAAGGAGGATGAAAGCTTCGAAAAGCCCGATTTCATCGGCATGGAGGTGACAGGCGACGGGCGTTTCTACAACAAGAACATGCTCAAATACCCCTTTTCCCTCTGGCGCGATACCATCCCAGAAGAATACCGAAGATAGCTGCGAGAACCACGCCGATGGCGTCGGCATAGAAATCCATCCACTCCCCGCTGCGCCGTCCGCCCGTGCAGTTGGCTTGCAATATCTCAATCAAGCCGCCCATCAATATGGGTGCTATGAACCCCAGGCATACTATCTTCACAGGGTTGTATGTGGTATGCTTGCGTAGGTACTCTATCCACATGATGCCGAACGTGCCTCCGTACATCACCATGTGCGTCCATTTGTCAATCAATGCCACATGGCTGAGGGGTGTTTCTGGAAAAATCGGCCAGAGACAGAGAAACCAAATGACCACAATGAGCGTCGTAGTGATGGGGTAATAAGTGATTAGATGTTTCAAATAATTCATGTTTGCTTACATTTTTGCTGCAAAAGTAAGAAATAATTGTTAATTTTGCATCGTTTATTGTATGTTTGTTGATAGATGAAAGAAGAAAGAGCGAACTTCGGAAGCAAGATAGGAGTGATCCTTGCCACGGCAGGCTCGGCGGTGGGCTTGGGCAACGTGTGGCGGTTTCCCTACATGACGGGAGAGAACGGAGGGGCTGCCTTCATCCTTATATATATAATATGTGTATTGCTGCTGGGCATCCCGTGCATGGTGAGTGAGTTCATCATCGGGCGGCATGGCGCGTCCAACACGGCGCGGGCCTATACCAAGCTCGCCAATGGCACACCATGGAAGTTCATCGGCTTCATGGGTGTCTTGACGGGATTCCTCATCACGGGTTACTATGCCGTGGTGTCGGGGTGGTGTTTGCAATACGTTTTCTCGTCCGTCATGGGCGAGTTGAAAGGCGACCCGACGTATGTGACGACGTATTTCAATGCTTTCTCGCAAGACCCCATCCGTCCTGTGTTTTGGACGTTGGTGTTCTTGTTGATGGCGCATTTCGTCATTATCCATGGTGTGAGGGGCGGTATCGAGAAAGCGTCCAAGATGTTGATGCCCGCCCTGTTCATCCTCTTGCTCGTCATCGTGGTGGCATCGTGCCTCTTACCTGGTGCCTCGAAGGGAATTTCATTCCTCTTCAAGCCCGACTTCTCCAAGGTTGACAGTGGCATGTTCCTCAATGCCTTGGGACAGTCGTTCTATTCGTTGAGCATCGCCATGGGGTGCATCTGCACATACGCGTCCTATTTCAGTAGGCAAACCAACCTGTTGCGCTCGGCGGTGCAGGTGTCGCTGGTCGATTCCATGGTGGCAATCTTGGCGGGACTGATGATTTTCCCCGCCGCCTTTTCCGTGGGCATCAATCCCGACAGCGGTCCCTCGCTCATCTTCATCACCCTGCCCAACGTGTTCAACCAGGCATTCGCGGGATTCCCTCTCATAGGATGGGTGGTGTCGTTATTGTTTTATGTCTTGTTGTCGTTGGCGGCACTGACCTCCCTGATGTCGCTCCATGAGGTGAGTACGGCGTTCTTCTTCGAGGAATTGCATATCACGCGCAAGAAGGGAGCCGCCATCGTCACGATTACCACGTTTATACTTGGTGCGCTGAGTTCCCTGTCATTGGGTAAGATGGATTACCTTTGTGTTGGCGACAAGTCTCTTTTTGACGTTTTCGACTTCGTCACAGGACAGATATTCCTGCCCATCGGCGGTTTCCTTACGTGTCTTTTCCTTGGTTGGTATGTGCCGAAAGGCATCGTCAAGGATGAGTTTACCAACTGGGGGACGCTCAAGGGAACGTTCTTTGGCGTGTTCCTTTTCTTGATTCGTTTTGTGTGTCCGCTCTGTATCCTGGCGATATTCCTGCATCAGTTTGGGATTTTGTAGCAATGATGGGGGTGAATGGGCTTGATGGGATGAATAGGTTTATAGAAGGATAGGAGAAGATGGGAAGTCAATCTGACAGGGGAAATTTCGGTACGAAGATAGGGGTTATCCTCGCCACGGCGGGCTCTGCGGTGGGCTTGGGCAATATCTGGCGCTTTCCCTATATGACAGGGCAGAATGGCGGGGCGGCTTTCATCCTGGTTTATTTCGTGTTTATCTTCTTGTTAGGTATACCCGGCATGATGAGTGAGTTTATCATCGGCAGACATTCCGCCGCCAATGCCGCCCGTGCCTACAAGGCATTATCGCGTGGCAAACCATGGCAAGTGGTGGGATATATGGGTGTCATCACGTCGATGATCATCCTGGGATTCTATGCCGTGGTGGCAGGATGGTGCCTCCAATACCTCTATGCGTCGATAGCAGGGCAACTGACGGGCGATACCAATTATGTTACCACCTATTTCCAGGCATTCTCTTCCGACCCCATTAAGCCCACATTGTGGACAATCGCCTTTATCCTGATCACGCATTATGTCGTGGTACACGGCGTGAGAAACGGCATCGAGAAGGCGTCCAACCTATTGATGCCCACGCTCTTTGTGTTGATGATTGTCATCGTGGTGGCATCATGTATGTTGCCCGGGGCAATGAGAGGTGTCGATTTCCTGTTCAATCCCGACTTCTCCAAGGTCAACCGCAGCGTCTTATTGGAGGCGATGGGGCAGGCATTCTTCTCCCTTTCCCTCGGCACG
This sequence comes from Prevotella sp., assembly GCA_017428055.1. GTDB lineage: Bacteria > Bacteroidota > Bacteroidia > Bacteroidales > Bacteroidaceae > Prevotella. The sequence goes on along the minus strand of JAFRRN010000032.1, from coordinate 17,064 downwards.
GCATGTCTCTGCACCTACGCATCGTATTTCAGCCGACAGACCAACCTCATGAAGTCGGCGTTCCAGATTGCCCTCATCGACACGCTCATCGCCATCCTCGCGGGACTGATGATATTCCCGTCGGCTTTCTCCGTGGGAGTCAACCCCGACAGCGGACCGTCGCTCATCTTCATCACGCTGCCTAACGTGTTCCAACAGGCATTCTCGGGGATTATAGGAGTGGGCTATGTCATCTCTATCTTGTTCTATGGGCTGTTGGCATTGGCGGCTTTGACCTCCACGATTTCCATGCACGAGATCGGCACGGCATTCTTTTACGAGGAGTTGCACACCACTCGCCAGCGCGGCGCATGGATAGAGACCATTGTCTGTTGCGTCATCGGCATCTTCTGCTCGTTGTCGATGGGCGCGGTAGAGGGGCTGTCGCTCCTTGGAATGCCTTTCCTCGACTTCTGCGACCACCTCACCGCGCAGTTCCTCTTGCCGCTCGGCTCGTTCCTCACGTGCCTCTTCATCGGTTGGTATGTGCCCAAGCAAGTTGTGCTTGATGAGTATACCAACTGGGGAACATTGCGTGGTACATTTTTCCAAGTATGGCTTTTCGCCGTGCGTTTCATCTGTCCCGTCTGCATTATGGCGGTATTCCTCCACCAGTTGGGTATCATTTAGACAATCTAACTATATGGTTTAGGTTTGGTATATGCCGCATATATCAAATGCAGATGCCACATCTCTGGATTGCCAAGGATGCAAGGAGGGTGGAAGAGGGATAGAAAGGAAAGGTGTACGTGTATGCCAAGGGGGCAAAAAAACGGGCAGTGGTCACTTGTTAAAGAACCAAGAACAGAGGTCGTTTACCCACGGCAGGGTAAACCTGAACCACCGATATTTCGCCACGGGCTTGCCTCCGAAGTTGAGTATGAACTTCCTGAACTTGTTGCTCTTATAGGGTAGGCCCACGTCAAGGAAGTTGATGTGGGCGTAATGGTGCTCGTAAGCATGTTGGATGGCGTGCCACATCGTGATCGTCTCGGGGTAGACGTGGGCGTAAGTCTTCCTTCGTGTGGCGATATACCATAGGAAGGCGTTGCCGTCGGAATAGAGGCAGGCGCACCCGCCGATGATCTTCTCCTTGTAGATGGTGATGAAGATGCGGGCGTTGTCGCTTTGGCTGAGCGTGGCATACATCTCCTCGGGGGGCAGGAAGCGGCGGATCTTCATGCGGTAGAAGTTCTTGAGCAGCTTGTAGAAACGATGAAGCTCCTCTTCGTTCTCCACCTCTCGGGTGATGACACCCGCCTCCTGTGCCTTCCGAATCTCCTCCGCCACCTTGTCGTCGAGGCGTTTCTCGGGAGCCATGCTATGCAGCGAGTTGTGTACCTCTTGCCAATTGACGGGGAAATAGTCGTTGGCGCGGAAGTGTTTGTAGCCAAACATCTTGGTGCTGATGTCGCTAAACTCCGTGTAAAGGCATAGCTTGCGCTTGAAAGTCTTGGTGATACACTCCAGCATCTCGGCAAACATCTCGTCCTTGTCCACGTCATCGTCGTATTCTCCCTCGCCATAGATGCGCCCCTGGGTTATTAGGTAGGGCGGAATCCACGAGTGATGCCGCCGCGTACAGGCAAACATGTGGGCGGCGACGCTCCCGTCCTTGCGCCGTGCAATGACCATGAAGGGCTTGTGGCGCGGGGTCTTCTCGACGATTTTGAACATTTCCACGCTATGGAAGAAATTGCGACATTCCATCTGTGGCAATTCCTCGCTTTTGGAAATGATTTGGACTTGGGTTATCATGCCACAAAAATAATAAATCTTTAACAAAACGACAAGAATTTGTTGAAAAGTTATTACCTTTGCGGATAAATGAGATAAGTTATGATTCAATTTATAATGATATGATAATAGATTGTAAGTTGTAGGGGCGGATCTGCGTATCCGCCCGCACACATGATGGGTTTGTTTACGGGCGGATACTCTGATTAGCCCCTACAATAAATATTAAAAAAAATTGTGTTCATTTCATAACAAATTGTAAGAGATAAGGAGAAATATAAAACATATACCAAATGAATGATTTTAAGGAATTGGTGCAGATGCGCCGTAGTCACCGTAAGTTTACCGATGAGCCGCTGACATCGGAGGAGGTGAGGTTGATCGTCAGGGCAGGACTGATGTCTCCCACGTCGAAGAACCGCCGCTCGTGGCATTTCGTCGTCGTGGATGACAAGGTGAACCTGCAGAAACTGGCGGATGCAAAAGAGCAATATGCGGAGTTTGTCGGCGGTGCGCCGCTCGCCATCGTCGTGTCTGCCAACCCCGAGGAGGATGAATGTTGGATTGAGGATTGCTCCATCGCCGCCGTCACCATGCAATACCAAGCGGAGGACTTGGGGCTTGGCTCCTGCTGGGCACAGATGAAAAACTACACACTCACGGACGGCACGTCGTCGGAGGCGGTGATCCGTGGCATCCTGGGCATCCCCGAGAGCCATCGGGTGTTGTGCATCCTCGCCTTCGGGCATAAGGCTGACGAGCGCAAGCCGCAAAACGAGGAACGACTGAAGTGGGAGAACGTTCATATAGATCAGTATTGAACATGAACTATGACTTGAAGAAAATCAAGGCAATCGTCTTTGATGTCGATGGCGTGCTGTCGTCTGAGACCGTCGTATTGGCATCCGACGGCGAGCCGCTTCGCACGGTGAACATCAAGGATGGGTATGCCATCCAACTTGCGATGAAGATGGGGCTGCGCATCGTCATCCTTACGGGAGGCAACACCGATGCCGTGCGCTTGCGCTATGAGCGGCTTGGCGTGGAGGACATCTATATGCAATGTGCCGTGAAGGTCAAGACGTATGATGAGTTTCTTGCAAAGTATGCCCTTACGGATGAGGAGGTGATGTATATGGGCGATGACATCCCTGATTATGAAGTACTCAAACGGTGTGGCTGCCCATGCTGTCCCGCCGACGCTTGCCATGAGGTGAAGGAGGTCTGCGTCTATGTCAGTCAGCGCAAGGGAGGGCATGGATGCTGTCGCGAGGTGATAGAAAAAGTCCTCCGTGCACAGGGAAAATGGATGGCAGACGACAGGGCGTTTGGCTGGTGAGCATGGACATGTTTTTTTAAGAGAATCAATGATGAAGAAGATTATATTATCAAGCAACTCCCCACGTAGGAGGGAACTCCTCGCGGGGCTTGACATTCCCTTTGAGGTGAAGGTATTGGAGGGCATCGATGAGTCCTATCCCGACGGCCTGTCCGTGGAGGAGATTCCCCAATACATCGCCAAGGAGAAAGCCGATGCCTACCAAGTCGCCGACGATGAGATTGTGTTGACGGCAGATACCGTGGTAGTCTTGGACAATGAGATATTGGGAAAGCCCGTCGATGATGCCGATGCCCGTAGGATGTTGCGGGCATTGAGCGGCAAGTCCCACAAGGTCATCACCGGCGTATGCCTCACTTCCACGGAGCTGCAACGCCTGTTCGCCGTCGTTTCCGAGGTCACTTTCAAGTCTCTATCCGATGATGAGATTGACTATTACATCACCCATTACCAACCCCTTGACAAGGCGGGAGCCTACGGCATACAGGAATGGATCGGCTATGTGGGAGTGACCGCGCTGAAAGGCAGTTATTTCAATGTCATGGGGTTTCCCGTGCAGCGGATTTATGATGAATTGAGCGCGCAATTCGGGATAAATGTAAATAATTTTTCACAAAAAGAGGGCAAAAGTTTTGCCGTTTAGAAAAAAAGGATTACCTTTGCATACGTTATCCTGAAAACAATCTTTTTACCTTAAAAAACTAATACCTATTTGAAGATTGGAGCGATCACCTGGGACAGGCCATCGCTTTTTTTATGCCCTTTTCACCTTAGGATCATACGGTTCGTCGGGTTACCCATTTTCATCAATGATAATGTTGGACACCGAATATGAATATGGCTACGCTAATGTGAAGGGTAGGGAAGGAGTATTTGAATGATACAAGCAGGAGACAGCATATAAAGGATTTATCGCGATACGTCGCAGTGCGTCCTCATCTTTCTTGTCATGGCCTTCCAACAGAGAGAAGTTCTCTAATGAGCAGCGTATGGCATCTGTTAAGTGTTTCTGTCGCATAAATACATGTAGGCTCTTCATCTTTCCACTTGTGCCAGCCTTGCACTCAATAGGCAAAACCTTCATGTCACGGGCAATAATGTAATCTACCTCTGAGCGTGTTCCCTCGGCCGTGTTTTCCCAATAGTAGAGGTCGTGTTGTGAACGAGGATTGTTATATTTCACCAATTCCCAACCTAGAACCATCTCTGCCAGGCCACCTTTGTTGACCAAATCCTCGGCAGTTCCGGAAATAATCAGCTCAGTGAGTTGTCGGGCACTACCCAAATCCATGTCAAGGATACGCAGAAGCAGGCCACTGTCAAGATAGATATACTTGCGGAACTTGTCATTCGTCTCTGCGCCAAGTGGAAGGCCGTTGGCTGCTGTATGGCAGACACGCTTGATGATGCCTGCATCACATAGCAGTCCCAATGCCTTTTTCACCTCCTCTGCACGGTAGGCTCCCTCCACTTTGCTGTATACGAACTTATTGCCTATCTGGAGTATCACACTCTGCAAGGTGTTTCGGAGCAGCGTTGGGTCAACCTTCTTGGCATATTTAACAAAGTCGTCATAGTAGGTGAGCTGGATGTCGTCAAGCTCTGTTTGGCATTGCCTGTAGTCATGGCTGCTTATCCATGCAGCTACGCTGGCGGGCATTCCACCAACCATTAAGAATGTACGATAATGTTGCACCAAATCATTGTGAAGAGAGGTGAGCAACGGCTTCTTGATGCTTGCATTCTTCTTGGCTTTTACCCATGACGATTTCCCCTCTGCAATCAGGAACTCGTCAAACGAAAACGGATAGACAAACAATGAGCGTATTCTGCCAACGCCAAAAGAAGGCAACTCTTTTAAAGCGAACTCTAATAGGGAGCCTGCCGCAATGACGTGCAGCCCGGGGAAATCTTCTTTGAATGACCAGAGGCTTCTTATGGCATCGATGGAGTCTTGAATCTCGTCGAGGAAAATTAAAGTCTTGCCTGGCTCTACAGGCTTGTTGTAAAGAATACTAAGGCTATTGGTAAGTTCATGGATATCATGTACTTTCTCAAACACTTCCTTCATGTCAGGACGCTTCTCAAAGTTGACTTCTATGAAGTAGTCGAAACTCTCGCCCAGATGTTCTACAGCCCACGACTTTCCAACTTGACGTGCGCCGCGTAGCAGTAAAGGCTTTAGGCTTCTGCTATTCTTCCATTCAAGTAGAAGGGCATCAATTGACCGCTCTATATACATAATTCTCTCTAATATTGTTATTAAGCTGGTGCAAAAGTAGGCATTTTCTTTGAGATAAACAGGAATAATCTATCTTTTCTGACAAAACCGAGAGGAATAATTGCCCTTTTTCTGACAAAACCGAGAGGAATAATTGCCCTTTTTCTGACAAAACCGAGAGGAAAAGATTGTTGCTCCCGAACAAGTGCTTGAAAAAAACAGCATTTATTTTTCATATATCAATTCTTTTTCTTATATTTGCAACATCGCTTTTAGCCCAATGTGGGCGAAGAGGGCGGTCTTATATATAAGAGAGACGTTTTCGAACGCCTGTCGTTGTGAACCAAGAACTTCGCAAACTCTTAACATCACAACAGGCAGATGGCAACGAAGCGTCTGCGTGGTGCGTTTCTATATACCTTATTTTATTATATAGTACGTGCTGGCGTGGGCTAACTGCGTTGTCTATCCTGTGTGATGTGGGCAATGCGAAGGCCTTTGGTTCCAGGGTAGGCAGAGAGACAGACTCCTACGCCTTTTTTGTATATCTGAACAAACTTACTCTTTAACTGCCGAATGTGGGGAGGCTATAGGCAAATAACACAGTATGATGAAATATTACTTATTATTCTGCCTGTTGGCATTGACGCTCCACATCCCCGCCTTCGCGGATGGGGCAAAGACGCAGTTGGTGGTGTGGACCAAGGACGGAGTCCATGTGGCATTCGCCCTGGACGAGAGGCCACAAGTCACATTCACCGAGACTGAACTCGTCATCACCACCAAGGAAGCCCACCACTATGCCTTGGAGAACATGGCGAAGTTCACGTATGAGCAAATCCCCGACGGCATCAAGAGCCTCCTCGCCGACGATGCCGCATTCACCCTCGACGGCGAGTCGCTCCTGTTCCCCTCGCTCAAGGCGGGCAGTACCGTGTCACTCACCTCCCTCAATGGCACTTCCATCTTCAAGAAAACCGTCAAGAGCGATGGCGAATACGCCTTCCCCCTTGTCCACTTGAACGATGGCGTGTATCTCGTGACAGTCAATGGTCTCACCTTTAAAATCGTGAAGAGATGAAAAAGTTATTTTTTACCCTTTTGCTCATCCTTGGTCCCTTATCGACTATGGACGTGAAAGCGCAATACGGTGTGGTTGTCTATGGTCAAGAAAAAGATACCTTATGTTTTATAACTGACAATCTTGTCAAAATATCCCATGATGAGCCAAACAAGGATGATGTGACATTAGTATGTCCTGACACGACTTTTGTTAGGAACATCCTCTCCATAGACAGCATCAGCTTCGTGTCAATTCCTGACCGCATGCTGTTGACAGAAGACATCGGCGATTGGTCTGAGATGCGTTTGTGCAAGGATGGTACAGTCGTTTTGACTAAGTTGGAGAATGATGAAAAGCCTCTTGAAATGGTGTTGATGTGCCCCGATGATTCGTTGGGTGTTGTCTTTTCCCATATCCAGTTCAATGAGGATGCCTATCTCGTCGAAATGACGATGAATGAGTATAGGTTGACACTTGACTGGATAGACAACGAGACATTCAACCTAACAGTCGTATTACCCGACAGTATATCATACAATTACGATAGCTTGCGTGTAACCCATCCGACGGCGATGTCCGTAAAAACAGCAAGGCTTGTGCCAGATATTGACAGAAGACCTTGGCTTGTTAGGGTTGGTGGGGCAATTGAAGTAATAGGAGGTGTAGGAGCTGTATTTGTTGGTGGTGTTACTATAGCAGGATCGGGCGTTGCTGAATTTATGACCGCAGGAGCATCCACCCCCGTATCAATACCTGCCCTACTACTTGGCGGAGCAACAGTTTACCAAGGGATTCAAAGCATAGAAAACGGGTATATGAATGCGTTTACCGATAATTATTATGGTTCTGGAAATAACAATGTGTTAATAACATTGGGAGTACAGGGTGGGATGACCCTTTTAGACCAAGTAGCAGTTCCTTGGGCTGCTGACAATTTGCCTACAGATGTTGCAGAATATGTCGGGCAGAGAAGCAGTATGCCAAATGTTGTTGGGAGTTGGGCGTCTACGCTTACATCTTTATTAGGAAGGATTGTAAGCAATATCCAACATCCCTATACCATAACGGATTTTGTGAGAGATGTGCAGGATGGTGTAAAGACAGGGCTTCATAAGGATGAGACCCACCATTCCGTAACTCTCCGTGGATATATATGGCCTTATATATTGAAATCGCCGAGCGTCTATTTTGATACAGATTATGGCATTATCGTTTATTCTTCCACTAATAACAAGGAGCGGTACAAAAAGACGGAAATAAACGGGGATGGAGGGATGATAGAATTCACTTTCAATGGTTTAAAGCCTTCTACTAAATACAACTATTATACTTATCTTTGGGACAAAAACCAACCATGTGGCTGCAATGGGAGAGATCAAGTCTTTTGAAACGAAGGCATTGCTACCTATAATAAAAGATTTCAAGGTAACCAAGTCGCAGTATAAGAAAGATGGGTTCACGTATGAGGGGGTTAATTATGACTATCGTTTCGACGTTTCCGTGAAAGTTGCCATTGATGACATAGATGGAGTGGCAGACTGGGGGTATGTGTATCGCGACCCCAACGGCAGGGATAAGGAGATATCGCTCAAGCAATTTGGCACATCCTATACCGACAGTCGGTATGCGTATTTCCGCAACACATCGCCCGCCACGGTCACGCTGATGGGCTACGTGAAATATGTTGGTAGCGATGAGCCTATCTATGGCGAGCCTATCGACTACACGTTGAGCCATATCGACACTTCGTGTCCCGACGCCATCACCCGCACTGGATAGACTTGGGGCTGCCCTCAGGTACGAAGTGGCGATGCTGTAATGAAGGTGCTTCCACGCCAGAGGCATACGGTGGGTATTATGCTTTCGGACAGGTAGCTTCCGCTCCAACACTATATCAGATTAAAGAAGTTTTGAATAACACTACATCGGTGTGGACAACGCAGAACGGCGTGTATGGCAGGAATTTCACGAGTAGGATTAACGGTTGTAAAATCTTCCTCCCCGCTGCAGGCTCCCGCATGGATGTCTGTTTCTACGGCGAGGGCGAAGAAGGCGATTATTGGTCGTGTACGCCTGACGGCGAGTACAATGGCTACCTCCAGTCTTTCTCTTCGGTAGACGTGATTTGGAGCTACTGGGGCGGCTACATGTGTCCCCGCTACTACGAGCAATCCGTGCGCCCTGTGCGTTAGAACTGAACGCACATCCTTTCCCGACTCAAACGGCTCGCCTCGCCGCACTATAATAATGCTTATTCCCTGCGGTGGGGCGGTCTCAAGTGACTATCTTGCTCGATGTATGCCAATTTGACGAGAATGGTTATCCGCATGGAAATCCCATTCGGCCATTGTAGGGGCGGAACAGCGTTTTCGCCCGCAATGTATCAAACGCCAATTGCGGGCAGATACGCTGATCTGCCCCTACAATGACAAATGGTGTTTCCATATATGAGGGTTTGGTATGGAGTGCTAAGCCTGTCATCTTGCCAGCCTATCAGGATAAAATGCGAATCATCCGTATTATTAGTGAGATTCGTGTTCGTTCCTTGTTTCAATTGAAAAAGATTTTGTGAGATTATGGAGATGCACTTCGTGCAGAAATTTATTCAAAATTAAATACAAATTGTTCAAAATGATTACATGTGTTATTGAAATGATTTTGTGAGATTATGAAGATGCACTTCGTGCAGAAATTCATTCAAAATTTAATTCAAATTGATCAAAATGATTACGTGAGTTATTGAAATGGTTTTGTGAGATTTTGAAATGGATTTTGTGGGATTTCTCGCCGTAGGCGATAGACTATTTGCGGACAAAAGAATAACGAAACTATTGAATTACTTGATAGGTGCTGTCAAAAGCAAAGGGTTGGAAAACACAGGGCTTGGAAAAAGCCGTTAGGCATCTTGGTTAGATAGTATCGGATGGCAATTGTTTCTTTTGTTCCCAAGGCCTGCATGAAGCCCCATCGTATGCCCATGCGACAAGAAGGGCTACCCACGTGGAAATCCTATTCATCTAATTGTAGGGGCGGAACAGCGTTTCCGCCCGCAATGTATCAAACGCCAATTGCGGGCAGATACGCTGATCTGCCCCTACAAATCCCGCCCCGTTTTTTATCGATACGTGAACTGGAAGGTAGTCCATGAGTGGAAGGTATCGCCTGGGCGCAACGTCGTCGATGGGAACGCCGGGTGGTTGGGGCTATCGGCAAAGTGCATGGTCTCCAAGCAGATGGCGGAGTGTTTTTGATAGGGTATGCCCTGCTTGCCGACGAGGCTTCCATTCAGGCTGTTTGCCGTATAGACCTGCACGGCGGGCTGGTCTGTGTAGACCGAGAGCATCCTGCCGCTTTGCTCGTCGTATAGTTGCACGGCGGGCTTTTTCGTGCTTCCCGCATGTCGCAAGGCGAAGGCGTGGTCATAGCCTTTGGTGATGGTGAGTTGCCCGTGGCTTGCCGCGATGTCCTGTTCGATGGCTTTCATGTCGGTGAAGTCGAAGGGTGTGCCTTTCACCTTCATGAATTGCCCGTCCACGTTCTTGTCCTTGTCGTAGGTGGCTATCCGTTTACTATCGATGTAAAGTTGCTGTGGCAGCACCGTGGTTGCCGCGTTGCCCGAGATATTGAAGAAGGTATGGTTGGAGAGGTTCAGCACCGTGGACTTGTCGGTGGTCGCCTCGTATTCCACGCGCAAGGCATGGCTGTGCGTCAGGTGATACGTCACGAAAACGGTCAATGTGCCGGGAAAGCCATTCTCATTGTCAGGCGACACATACCTGAGCCGCAACGTGCTGTCCGTAGCCGCCACCATGTCCCAAACCTTGTCGGCAAAGCCGGGGTACCCACCATGCGATATGTTCCCGCCATTCGACGATTGCAAGGTGTAGGCCGTGCCATCCAATTCAAATCTGGCACCTTTGATACGCCCGATATAGCGTCCGACGATGCTCCCGAAGTTGTTTTTCAACTGGTGGTAGTCATCGATGTTGTCAAAGCCGAGCACCACATCTTCCAAGTTACCTTGCCTATCCGGCACCATCCAAGAGACAAGCCTTGCGCCATAGTTGGTGACGCAAGCCTCCATGCCGTTGTTCCTCAACGTATAGAGTTGCGTCTTTTTCCCCTCCACGACGGACTCAAACCGCTTGGCATCAAGTCCCGAAAGGGTCAGTGGTTGTTTGGGTAAGATGCTGTTGATGAGTATGGACATATAATAAATGTACGTGCGTGTGGAGATTCCCATCACCTTGCGGTTTGCGTAAGGCGATGTGTCATATTCGTCGCCCACCATCGTCTGGGCGTATTCCTGCGATGATGCGCCTTCCGCATGGTTGCCCTCGCCGATAGCCTTGTAGGGATGCGACACCTGCGAGAGGGGCGAGAGCCAACGCCCCTCCGTGTCTAACGAGGCGACAATCTCGTCCACCGTGGCGGGTGGCATTCTCCTCTGTCTGTTGTCATGGGTTTGGCAATAAACTTCCCTTGGCCCTTTCGTGCCGGCGGCATTGAGTGGCGAGTTGCGTTGCAAGTCCTTTTGCAATAGCATCTTGGCACGGTTGTACGCATCCCATAGCAGGGAAGGGCTCACCACCATGAACGAACTGTAATGGGCTATCGTACCCTCGGGAATCGAGTCGGTGTAGTATTCCCCGTTCTGCACGTTAGACCCCCTGCGGTGGACGTACATCGGTTTGCCGTCTTCGGGACGGATAAATCGCGGCATGAGGATCTCGTCGCCTTGCAGCGGGGTGCGTCTCACCTTCGCTGCCCATGCCGACGGCAGTTGCTGGCTTTGCAGGAAACGGATGGCATCGGGTATTCCCTCGATAAAACTCTTGTCGCCCGTGAGCCTGTAATAGTCGATCATCTTGTAAATCATGCTGACCGTCGTCCCCGTGTTGATGGAACGCGGCTCGTAGGAACGGGCGTGTGCGGGTTGCAGGTCGTCGGGGGTATATTGGTCTGCCCACCCCGCCAGTGGGGGCTTTTGTTGCAAGTCGCGCATCAGGTGCATAGCACGGAGGATGGGGTCCTTGAGCTCTTCCATTCCCAAAGACGTGTAACACTGGAGCAGAAAGTCGATATTCTCCGGCATCACGTTGTCATTCAAGGTGATGAACGATGAGTAGTCTGCCTTTCCCTTGAATGGATGGTCGTACATCAGCGGGTATCTTTGCGGCCATCCCCCGTTGGCATATTGGCTGTCGAGCATGAAACGGATGGCTTTGCGCAGGGCTTCTTCAAATGCCTTGTCGTGCTTTTCCAAGAAGATGCGCAATAAAAACTCCGCGCAATGCTTGGTTGCCTCGTCGTCGAAGGTGGCGTTGCCATAATAGTGTTGGAACTCTTCCATCCGCCAGGCTTGCCGTCCGATGGTGGCGTACCATGTGCGGAGGGAGTCTTCAGATGCCAGGTCAAACATGTAATTCCATCCCCCGCACGGCAATTGTCCTTGGATGATGCACCGTGCCACACGCTTGGCGCAGTCATAATAGTACTCTTCGCCCGTGGCATGGTAGGCATCGAGCAGCACCTCCCCAACGTCCGGCGTGCCGGGAGACTGTAGCCAGACCATGCTCCGCCGCGCCTCCAACTCGCCCCATTGCCGTGAATAGTCGGGTAGGTAGTTCCATACGAACCCTCCCTTGTACGATGCCACGTCCATCATGTATTGCGTGGCTCGCCGCATGGTTTGCCTCACCTCGTCGTCAGTTCCCCTCATGGAGAGTGCCAATAGTGACAAGGCGAAAAAGATAGCCAGTCGTTTCATCTTCCTTCTGCGCCGTTCATGTCCTGATAAAGTCCTCTCGCATGGGGCTGAACGTGTCGATCAAGATGCCCGCCTCAAGGCATACACATCCATGAGGCACATCGGGAGCGACATAATAGCCGTCGCCTGCCACGAGCGTCTTGGTCTCCCCGCCGATGTTCAGTTCAAACTTACCGCTCGCCACATACGTCGCCTGACTGTGATAATGGGTGTGCATCGTGCCTTCGGCACCCTTTTCAAACTTCACCTTGACCATCATCAGTTGGCCGTCATACCCCATGATCTGTCGTTGGATGCCATTCCCTGCGGGTTGCCATTCCATCTCACGTTCCACTTGGAACAAATCGCTGCTTGTCTTCATCGTTATTTGAAATTGTCTGTTGAATGAATTTCCTTTGTTAAGTCATAATGTAGATAGTCCACGTCGATATATCCCGTGTCTGAGACATCATTGTAATTGTAGATGCCTATGCGGTTTCCACGGTAATAACCCCATGAGAGGGGATATTCGCCCATCGCTGTGAAATGGTCGCCATCTGTGCTATAGGAGAATCGGGAGCGACCGTCAAGACCCCAAGAGCTACGGAGCCAGAGGTAGGGTTGTGGTATCTGTTCGCCACGCTGGGCTTGGTCGTCGCGCCGAAATTCCAGATAGATGGTGCCGTTTTCATTCACTACGCCTAAACATCCTGAGTGTTGGGCGAAGTGACAGAGGCCAGCATGTTCGCCGTGTGCCATCCCGCTGATGTCGATTCGTATGGTCACTACGTTATGGACGGCGCGGAAAGTGCGTTGCGTGAGGGTGTTGCCCGCCTTCAACAGCCGGTTGGGCTCCAACGGACGGTATGCCTTCATCCTGAGCCATCCCACCCTCTCGGTGAGTGAATACATGTCCTGTCGGGGTTGGTAGTTCCATTGCCACTGTGGGGAAAGCGTCTCCTCGTCGAAGTCATCGCTCCGTTGGATTTGTGGCTTGTCGTCGAGGAGGGCGGGCATGGGGGCTTTCCATACCATCGTGCCGGGCATCCCCTGCGTCGTGTCGCCCATCATCGGCCAACCGTCGCGCCCCTCCACGGGCAGCAGGCTGGCGATGCGCCCACTCCAGTCGCCCGTGCCGTGGTGGGTGAGGAAGTACCATTTCCCGTCTGGACCTTCCACAATGCCCCCTTGGTTGGGCTCATTCGCCTCGCGGCAGGGCAAGAGCAACTGCCGTTCCTCCTTGAATGGCCCCGTGATACGGCGGTCTCGCCTTGCCATGACGTAACGGCCTATGCCGTCGCGATGCTCGCTAAAGACGAGGTAATAGTATCCATCATGGTATAACAACTTATTCGCTTCACGGCCATAACCCTCGTTGATGAGCCGTGCGCTTGCGCGGTCGATGCTCCGCGCATCGTCGCTCATGCGGAAGAGATAGGTCTTGTAGTTGTCGGCGAAGCGGGTGCCCACAAACCAACCGCGCCCCTTCTCGTCCCACAGGGCGGTGCAGTCGTCCCACCCGCTCTCGGCAAGCAAGGGTGTCAGAGGCTCCCAAGGACCTTCCGCCTTGGGTGATGACGTCATGAAGAAACCCTCGTCGGGTGTCCCGAAGAAGAGATAAAAACGGTCGTTATGGTGGCGCAACGTGCCAGCCCATATCCCCCTCCCGTACCGGTCCATCTGCTTCCAGGTCATGGCAGGGGATATTTGTGAGAGGTCGTTGACGGCATTTCCCGCGATTTCCCAGTTCACCAAGTCGCGCGAATGGAGGATAGTCATCCCAGGGGAGTATTGCATGGTGGAGGATATGGCATAATAGTCGTTGCCCACGCGGATGCAGTCAATGTCGCTATAGTCGGAGGGGATGACGGGGTTCTGGTAGGTGTCGTCTGCTTGTTCACCCCAAGTCTGCCAGTTGCCCCATGTCTTGTTGGGCTGGTCAGAGAGGATTCTCCATTCCCAGACCCCCCTGATGCCGTCGGTAATCTTGGCTCGCAAGAAACGATAGGCATGTTGCGGACGGTCCACATGGGGCGAGCGCACCTGCCTGTCGGCGTGTCCGCCGCACGTCTCCCACGTCAGTCCGTCTTGCGATCCTTCCAAGATATAGGCATGTCCTGCCGTGGGGCGCACAAAGTAGAGTTCGCTTTGTCCGATGTTGACGCTCTTTCCGAGGTCGATGGCCAACCAACATGCCGAGTCTCCCTCTGCCGCCATCCACCGCGAGCCGTTGGCTCCGTCGATGGCGAAGGTGGCATCGAAGAACTCTGTCCGCTGGCATCGCTCGTCCTTGAAATGCCGTATGGCATGTTCAGGCTTGGTGCTTGATGCCGTGGCGGATATGGGTTTGAGTTCCCGAAGCCCCTCCTCTTGGCGCAACGCTCCCACGCCATCGAGCGATACCTGCACCTGTCGGATGGTGCCGTCGTCGTTGAACTCCATCCGATTGACGTAGGTCTGTCGGTTGGTACTGTTGCGACTGAACTCGAGAAATGCGAAGTAATAGTTGTCGCCATCATTAAACACGCAACCATGCCCCGGTCCAAACACGCCTCGTTCCGCGTCCGTGGTAGACACAAGGTCGTGCTCCGGGGTCTCGTAGGGACCCAATGGCGATACGCGACTCATCATGTAATAGTATTCATAATGCTCATCGCCCCCTATCGTATATAGGTAATAATAGATTCCCTTGCGCTTGAAGAAGATGGGACCTTCGGAATATTCCTTGCGCCGGGTCTCCAATGTCCGGACTTCTCCGATAGTCACCATGTCGTCGGAGAGCCGCGCCACGTGCCGCCGACCCCAAAAGGCATACGCCTGGCCGTCATCGTCAACGAACACCTCCGCGTCGATGCCCCCTCGGTCGCCTGTCTGTATGAGGGTGGAAGCCTTGGAATAAGGCTTGTCAAAGACATCCTCGCCACGTGCCAGGTGGAACGGCCCGTCGGGACTGTCGCTCACGGCAACGTGCATATACCCGTTCATCGTGGGGTAGAGATACCACCTCCCGTTCCGCTCGATGGCTTTGCTCGGTGCCCAGAACTTCTCCTTTGCGGCGGACGGGAAACATATCCCGTCGAAACTCCAGTGCTTGAAGTCCTTGGACTTCCACACGACGGGAGGCCCCGAAGTCTCCAATCCGCGCCCATAACCGTCGGTCGTGGCGTAGCAATAGAACGTGTCGCCAACCAACTGAATGCTGGCATCGGCAATCATGTCGGGCACCAAGGGATTGCCAAACGGGTTGTTATGGCTCTGTGAGAAACCTTGTAGAGACAGGAATAGCGTCAGTAGGATAATGGTTGCCTTATTCTTCATCATGCTTTTCTTTACCGTACGTTTGCAAATATACGCAAAATCATTGAATTGAAACGTATAAACCGTCAAAAATATATGTTATTTGTTTCATGGAAGGTTGGATGAAAGTGTCTTATTTTGGCTATAGCCGCAAACCCTTTCGGCTATAGGCGCAAGGCCTTTCGGCTATAGCCGCAAGGTTGTGGATGCCGCATCTGTTCCCTCCATCCGATACCTCCATGCCCGATAAAGGCACTCTTTGTTCCCTACAAACCATCATTCCCGATGTTCAGGAGATGTCATCTGATTGCCCCCGAAAGTACCATACTCTGTGATTCAAGAGATAGAAAGTCTTAGAAATATTTACGATTTTCATTTCTTTTTCATATCTTTGCCCTTGGAATGCTGAATGTTATTGACATACACTATCATATATAAGTAATTAAGTCCACACCCATTTTTTTCATCATTATATACCATAATCCAAATAACAAATAAAAAAAAACTTTTACCTCTTAACCTCAAATTTCACACGCTTATCCACGGAAACGCACTCTCGTCTACAAACGGCAAAATCGAGGGTTGCAGGATAGATTTATTATTTGTATATTTATCAATTTAGTAACGCATCAATTCAAAACATCAACAATATGAAACAAAAATTATTCTTATTCATGCTCATAGGCGCATTGATGCCGATGATGGCATTTGCCAACGTGAAGAAATCAGGCTATGTGGGTGACATCATCGACCTTGAGGTAACTGTTACTTCCACTCCCGTCACGGCATCCCAATTGGTCATCACCAGTAAATCGGGTGGTAAGACCATCCTGCCTCTTGACAGCGAGCCCGTATTGACTTTCGATGGTGAATACATGGTGGTAAGCAGTGCCGTTGTCAGTTTGTCTTTTCCGATAGATGACATCGCAGATTATCGTTTTGATGATACGACGGACATCATCGACAAAAGCCTTCCCGCAGTACTCTCCAATGGCCATGTCATCATCACGGGACTTCCGAAATATTCCTTCGCCCATGTCTTCTCCCTTGGTGGTGAGAAGGTCATGAGCCAGCAAGCCAACGGCGAGGGTGTCGTCGACATCAATATGGTTTCGCTTCCCAAAGGTGTTTACGTTGTCAGTACGCAAACGACCAAAATCAAGATAATGAACAAATAACAAATAAACATACATCATGAAAAGAATTTTTTTAATAATGGTCATGTCAGTTCTGTCCACAGCCCTTTCTTTCGGACAGAAGAAATACGAGATGGTAGTAGAGAAAACAGATGGTACGTCTTCGGTGTTTAACACCGAGGAGGTCGCTCGCATCTATTTCAGGGAGAGAAGTCAAGGTGACATCTCCTGCCCCGATGCCAACCACCCGCACATGATTGACCTTGGTCTTCCTTCCGGCACGAAGTGGGCGTGTTGCAACGTGGGCGCGACCGCGCCGGAGCAATACGGCGGGTATTACGCCTGGGGCGAGGTGAATGAGAAGAGTTATTATGATTGGAGTACGTATATACATTGTGATGGTCACTACTACGATTGCCATAACCTCGGCTCTGACATTGCGGGTACGCAGTATGATGTCGCCCATGTGAAGTGGGGTGGGTC